>CAVXRB010000027.1:0-61779 GCA_963764095.1 uncultured Acidimicrobiaceae bacterium
GGCCCCCACTTCGGTGGGGGCCTTTGGCTGTACTGAATCGAATCGGATTGCGTTGCGACGACGTAGGCGCCGAAAACACGGGCTCTCTCCTCGTTCCAACTCCTCGTCAGTGAGGATGCCGGCGTCCTTGAGGTTCAGGCGTTTCGTGAGTTCGTCGCTTCGACGGGACGCGACGCGAGAACTAGCGGCGCGTCATCCCTCGTTCGACGAATGCGAGCGCTTCGCGAACGGACTCGAACGGTTCGCTCCGGAAGTCGAAGGTCAGCGGTCGCCGACGCGACGCAGTGTGAAGCACCATCTTCTTCGAGAACAGGATCGTCGATTCGAACGTCTCGCCCGATGGCCGTTCGATCGTGAGGCCCGTCTTCTTGGCCAGGCGCGCCGCACGCACCGTGTCGTAGGGGACGACACCGTGCTTGGATCCGAGTCGACGGCGATACTCCAAACGGTCTTCGTAAAAAGCGACGCGCTGGTCGATCGATGAGAGAACGAGACGAGCTCCAAGATTGTGCGCGCCCTCGTCGTTCCACTGGGTAGTGGCCCGTCGCTGCCACTCGAGTTCACGCTTGTGTCGTTGGTTCCCGTGAACGATCATCGAGCGCAGACCCATGGAGCTCCCTCTAAAACACCTTTATTACAACATACTTTTGTAGGATTTTGTGACTCGAACATCGGTCCAGGAAAGTGCGGCTCATGACTCTGTCGTCTTGGCATGGGACACCACCGGAGACCGTTCGCCAATGAGCGAACGGCCCGCTGCGACGAGCGCGTTCTACGTCGCTGACGACGAGTCGGCGCCATCGTCGATGCCCGAAACGGAGGGCGGCGCGCTTAGGTCGCGCATGCAACGCGGGTGGCGTTCGTTCAATGATCCGCGAAACATCGCGGTCATCGTCCTGGTCGTGCTCTACGTCGTCTGGTTCATCCACCTCAATTTCGTGTCGTACTACACCTACGGCGAACCCCCGTTCGATCTCGCCATCTTTGATCAGGGCATGTGGCTCATCACGCACCTGCACGTCCCGTTCATCACGGTCATGGGGCGCAACCTTTTCGGGGATCACACGTCCTTCGTGCTCTTCTTGTTCGCACCGTTCTACCGACTGTTTCCCGAACCGCAGGGCCTCCTCGTCTTGCAGACACTGTTGATCGCGGGGCCGTCGGTGCCGATCTACGTTCTGGCGCGAAAGCACATCAAGAGCACGTTCGTCGCCACGACGCTGGTCGCGGTCTACCTGCTGAATCCCATCGTCCAGCAGGGCAACCTCGATCAGTTCCATCCCGAGGCGTTCCAGGTCCTCATCATCAGCGTGACCATCTACGCGGCGATCGAGCGCAAGAACGCGCTGCTCATCGTGATGGTCGTCTTCTCGTTGATGGTGAAAGAGGACGCTGCCGTACTGGTCATCCCGCTCGGGGTGTGGGTCGCCACGCGGCGCAGCCGGGGGCTGGGTCTTTCGATCATCACCGGCTCGGTCCTCTACGCGGTCGTCGCGAATTGGCTGATCATCCCGGCATTTCTCGGCGCGCCCGGTATCTACAGCGGACGCATCCCCTTTGGCGGCGTCTCCGGTCTCTCGAGCACGATCTTTCATCGTCCCAATCAATTCGTCTCCTACCTCGGCTCCCAGGGGAGGCCGTTCTACCTGTGGCAGCTCGGTGCCACCGTGGGATTCGCTTTTCTCCTCGCTCCCGAGATCGCGGCCATCGGCGTCTTGTTGGTGCTCGAGAACATCGTCAGCAACGACGGCTACATGCACCAGATCCTGTACCAGTACTCGATGGCGCTGGCGCCGATCCTCGTGCTCGGCACGCTCTTCGCCGTCGCCCACCAGACGACGCTCTGGCGACGCAATGCGTTGACGATCGTGGCGCTCGCGGCGGCGATCTGGACGGGGACCATGTGGGGGTACGCGCCGTGGTCCTCGAACCACGTCGTCAACTACACGGTCTCATCGACGGGCGTACAGGGACTCAACACCCTTGAGAAGGAGCTGTCGCCCGACGCCGTCGTCAGCGCGTGGTACCCGCTGGTCGCGCACGTCGATCACCGCGCGCAGGTCTACGTCTGGCCGACGCCATTCTCGGCGGCGAACTGGGGACTGATGAATGACACCGGTCAGCGACTGCCGGTGGCGAGCCAAGTGCAGTACCTCTTGTTGCCGATACCTCTCAATTCGTCTGAGGACATCGGGGTGTTCAACCGGATCGCCAGGGACTACCGGTTGGTGCAGAGCAGCGGCGGATTCGGACTCTACGAGAAGACGGCGCCGTAGTTGGCCGCGGCGGCGTCAGCGAACACGCGCGTCGTGGCGCCGATGGAGGATCTCGTCGACCGTCTCCTCGGGTGACATCGCCGAGGTGTCGAGCCAGAGGCCGATACGGGGGGTCTCGTCTTCGAACGAGGCACAGAAGGCCTCGACGTCCCACTCGCCGTAGCCACTCTTGTCGCGAGCCCGTTCCCGCTCGGCCACCACGTCGGCACGAGGATGAAGGATCACGGCGTAGAGCGGCGAGATCTCGAGACGCCCGACGACGTTGGGAAGGGCACCGCCGACGTAGATGTCCTGGAGGACCACCGTGAAGTCGTCGCGCCAGTAGTCGTTGGCGACACTCGCGGCGATGCGCTGGCGCAGGTCGAGCTGGCGAAGGGCCTCGTCGCCCAGTTCGGGGGTGATCGGGTCGCGACCGCGCACGATCATCTTGCGAAAGACATCGCCGCGCACGTGAACGCCACGGTCGAAGCGCTGCGCGAGCAGTTCGGCGACGGTCGACTTGCCCGCGGCCATGACGCCGGTGATGACGAAGCCCACCGCCGGTTCGTAGCGTTCCCCCTGCGCGCCGGCGACCACCGCTTTGGCCGTGCGCGAGGTGACGAAGGCCACTTAGTTTCGGATCTGTCGGTCGAGTCGGTCGAGCACCTCGTAGCAGGCCAGCACCTGACGGACCGAGGCGTTCGGCTCACGGTCCTCCCTGATCGCGGCGATGAACTCGCGGTCTTGCAGTTCGATGCCGTCCATGGACACGTCGACGCTTGAGACGTCGATCGCCTCATCGTGACCGTCGATCAGGTCGTCGTAGCGCGCGATGTATGTCCCGTTGTCACAGATGTAGCGAAAGAAGGTGCCCAGTGGTCCCTCGTTGTTGAAGCTCAACGACAACGTGCAGATCTGGCCCTTGGACGTCTTCAACTGAATCGACATGTCCATCGGGATACCGAGGTCCGGGTTGGTGGGGCCGGCCAACGCGTGGGCGTCGACGACCTCGGCGTCGCACTGATAGGCGAAGAGGTCCACGGTGTGCGCGGCGTGGTGCCAGAGGAGGTTGTCGGTCCAACTCCGGGGCTGACCGAGTGCGTTCATGTTCGTGCGACGAAAGAAGTAGGTCTGCACGTCCATCTGGAGCACGTTCAACTCACCGGCTTGGATACGTTGGTGCACCCACTGGTGCGACGGGTTGAATCGACGCGTATGTCCGATCATGCACACGAGTCCGGCCTCCTCTTGGGTCGCGGCGACGGCCTGGGCGTCGGACCAGGAGTCGGCCAGCGGAATCTCGACCTGCACGTGCTTGCCGGCGCGCATCGTGTCGATGGCCTGTTGGGCGTGCATCTGCGTGGGCGTCGCCAAGATGACGGCGTCGACGTCGGGGGAGTCCAAGACGTCGCCCAACTCGGTCGTGGCGAGCGGCGCGCCGTATTGGTCGGCGACCTCTTGGGCCTGTTCGAGTCGGCGGCTCACGACGGCCGCGATCTCGACGCCGTCGATGCGCTCGAGGGCGTCGAGGTGTTTGATGCCAAAGGCTCCGGCTCCAGCGAGGGCGACGCGCATGTGATCCCTTCGACGCAACGAGCGTTACTTGGTCGGCTTCAGTATCAAGTGGCCGACCGCCGTGTTGGACGCGGGCACATGGTAGAAGCGGTAGAGCTCCTTCACCTTCTTGCCGAGTGCGCCGCGCATGATGAGCCACATGATCATCTCGATGCCTTCGGACCCCGCTTCGCGCAGGTACTCGATGTGCGGCACCTTCTTGAGCGTGTCGGGGTCCTGCACCAACTGGTCGAAGAACTCGTGGTCGAACCCGGCGTTGATGAGTCCGGCGCGCGGACCCTGCAGCTGATGACTCATACCGCCGGTTCCCCAGACCTGGACGTTGAGGTCTTCGTCGTAGCTCAAGATGGCCCGGCGCAAGGCCTTACCAAGTTCGAAGCAGCGATTGCCAGTGGGCTGGGGGTACTCGACGACGTTCACCGCTATGGGCACTACCTTGACGGGCCAGGCGTCCGGTTGGCCGAACATCAGCGAGAGCGGCACCGTCAGGCCGTGGTCGACCGTCATCTCGTTGATGATCGTCATGTCGAACTCGTCCAGGATGAGTCGTTCGGTGATGTGACAGGCGAGGTCGGCGTGGCCGATCACCTCGGGCACCGGTCGAGGACCGAATCCTTCGTCAGCGATCGCGTAGCGCTCGGCGCAGCCGATGGCGAACGTCGGCAGCACCGCCAGTGAGAAGGCCGAAGCGTGGTCGTTGTAGATGAGCACCACGACGTCGGGCTTCTCGTTCGAGATCCACTCCTTGGACCGGTCGTAGCCGTCGAAGAGGGGCTGCCAGTAGTCCGAGCCCGACTTGCCGAGGTCGAGCGCTGCGCCGATCGCCGGCACGTGACTCGTGGCCACGCCGGCCGTGATGCGCGCCACGGACTACCGTCCTTCTTTGATCGAACGTTGTCCCTCGGGCGAGCGACCGCCCGACAGCATCATCTGCGCGTACTCGTCACTCGACATTCCCGTCATCGACGCAGCGGCCTGCTGGAAGCTCTGTCCGTCGGTGGCGAAGATCTTGGCCAGGAAGTAGATGTTGCCCCCTTCGGCGATGGCGGCGTTGTAATCGCGGTCCAGCACGGCCTGCTTTTGCGCCTCGGTCATCGGCCACTCGTCAAGGTAGAGCCGCTCGTTCTCGCGGAACCGCGCACGGTTCTCCTCTTTCATGAGGCTCATGCAGAACTGGTTGAGTTGAAAGCCCTGTCGCGAGCGCTTGGTCGTGAAGACCGTCGTGCCGGGGATGTCGTCGAATTCCTCGTGGTCGTTCATGCGTCGTCCCTCCAATACAGTCGCATCGGATTCTCGACCAGGAGTTTACGCTGCAGGTCCTGCGTCGGAGCAATCTCGGGTACGAAGTCGACGATCGAGCCGTCGTCGGGCATGTACTCGTGCAGATTGGGATGCGGCCAGTCCGTTCCCCAGAGCACGCGCGTGGGAAAGCGCTCGATGATCCGGCGCGCGAAGGGCACGACGTCGCGGTAGTGCGGCGGTCCCTCGACACTCATTCGTTCGGGACACGTGACCTTGCACCAGAAGTTCTCGTGCTCGTCCATGAGGCGAACGAAGCGCGCGAACTCGGGTCCGTCCACCGACTGGGTCACGTCGGGACGTCCCATGTGATCGACGACGACGTCGGTCTCGAGCGACGTGAAGAAGTCCATCCGTTCGGCCAAGTCGGCGGCCTCGAAGTAGACCACGACGTGCCAGCCGAAGGGCGCAACCTTCTCGACGATGCGGTGGTAGTAGGCGTCCGGTTCGGGATCGACGAGTCGTCGTACGTAGTTGAAGCGAACACCGCGCACGCCGGCGGCGTGCATCTCGGTGAGTTCGTCGTCACTCACGTCGGGGTGCACGGTCGCCACGCCTCGAGCGCGTCCGTTCGCGGAGTTCAGTGCGTCGAGCATGGCGCGATTGTCGGCACCGTGGCAGGTGGCCTGGACGATGACGTTCTTGTCGACGCGCAGGTAGTCGCGCAGCGCGAAGAGCTGGTACTTGCTGGCGTCACATGGCGTGTACTTTCGTTCGTCGGCAAAGGGAAAGACGTCGCCCGGGCCGAAGACGTGACAGTGGGCGTCGACCGCCCCGGGCGGAAGGACGAAGGTAGGTCGCGACGGATTCTCGTCAAAGACGAGCCAATCGGGGTCCATGGTGAACGTGGCCACCGCCTAGCTCCGAGCCTTCAGCGCAGCGTCGAGGCGCGGGTACACCCGGCGCGCGTTGCCTTCGAAGACCTCGGCGAGCTGGTCACTCGTGAGTTCGAGGTCGTCGACGTAGCGTTTCGTGTCGTCGAAGTGGTTGCCGGTCTCGGGGTCGATCCCGCGCACCGCGCCGAGCATCTCGGAGCCGAAGAGGATGTTCTTGCGATCGATCACCTCGAAGAGCAGATCGATGCCGGGCTGGTGGTAGACGCAGGTGTCGAAGTAGACGTTCCCCATGACGTGTTCGGCTAGGGGCGGTTTGTCGAGCATGTCGGCGAGACCGCGGTAGCGCCCCCAGTGATACGGCACGGCCCCGCCGCCGTGGGGGATGATGAAGCGCAGCGTCGGGAAGTCGGCGAAGAGATCGCCTTGGATCAGTTGCATGAAGGCGGTCGTGTCCGCGTTGATGTAGTGCGCGCCGGTCGCGTGGAAGTTCGGGTTGCAACTACTCGACACGTGGATCATGGCCGGGACGTCGAGCTCGACCATCTTGTCGTAGATCGGGTACCAGTAGCGATCGGTGAGCGGGGGACCGCTCCACATCCCGCCACTGGGATCGGGATTGAGGTTGCAACCCACGAAGCCGAGCTCCACGCAGCGCTCGAGCTCTTTGATCGAACCGTCCAATCCGGCGCCGGGTGACTGGGGGAGCTGTCCGACGCCGATGAAGGCGTCGGGATAGAGGTCGACGACGCGCTTGATGAGGTCGTTGCAGGCGCGAGACCACTGCTGGCTCACCGCCTCGTCGCCGATGTGCGGCTCCATGGCCGACGCGCGTGGCGAGAAGATCGTCATGTCGGCGCCGCGTTCGCGCAGAATGCGCAGTTGGTTCGCCTCTATGCTCTCGGCGATCTCGTCATCCGAGATATCGGGGTACGGGGGCGGCGACTCGTTCGCCTCGTACGCCGCGACCTGCGCCTTTCGCCACTGGTTGTGGGACTCCGGTGCCGTCGTGTAGTGACCGTGGCAGTCGATGATCATGCGTCGGGCCACACCGCCGACGGGACGAAGACGTCACCGCGCATCAAGAGCCGCGCCGTGCGTAATAGCGCCGCGTAGTTGACGACGACTTCGCTCCCGTTCACGTTCACGTCCAGGGTCACCGAGAAGTAGCCCGTCGGGTGCTCCACGTTGAGGACATCGTCGTGCGCCGCGTCGGCGAGTTCGAAGGCCACCGTTCCGGGGATGAGGCACGCCGTCGCCACCGATACGGCGCCGAAGACGCCGATCGCGTCGTGCACGCGTTTGGGGATGAAGGTTCGCGTGCTGATGATGCCACCGTGCTGGGCCGGTGCGAGCAGACACATCTTGGGCACGGTCGCGGTCGTGACGTCGCCGAGGTTCATCATCGGTCCCGCGGCGAGACGAAGCCGCTCGACGATCTCACAGACCTCGCGGTTGCTCTCGATCGCGAGCGGGTCTTCGTAGCCCGAGAGTCCGACCTCCTCGGCCTTGAGACAGACGACCGGCATGCCGTTGTCGATGCACGTGACGCGGATCCCATCGATGACGTCCACGACGTGACCGGTCGGCAGTAGTGTCCCACAGGACGAACCGGCGACGTCGAGGAACTCGATCGGCGATGGCGGCGTGCGTGCCGGGTACGCCGTCGATGTGCGTGTCGCCGTCGTAGCGGACCTTGCCGTTGGGTGTCTGCACACTCGCCACCGCGAGGCTGTGCGTGTTCTCCATCCAGATGCGCACCTTGGTCGTGTCGCCGGTGGCGTCGAGTAGTCCCTCCTCGATGGCGAACGGTCCGACGCCGGCGAGGAGGTTGCCGCAGTTCTGGGAGTCCGAGACCTCGGCGCGATCGGGCCACACCTGCAAGAACAGGTAGTCCACGTCGGCGTCGTCGCGTTGGGACGGGCGGATAACGGCGACCTTGGAGGTCAGGGGGTGCCCACCACCCATGCCGTCGATCTCGCGCGCGTCCGGTGATCCCATCGCGGCGAGCAAGACGGCGTCGCGCGTGGGACTGTCGTGCGGCAGGTCGCCGGAGTGAAAATAGAGACCCTTCGAGGTACCGCCGCGCATCACGGCGCATCGAATGGCCATCTGCGAACTCACGTATCACCGGCCTCTCGGTAAGTGAGCCCGTGCTGGGCCAGACGCTCTCGCATCTCGTAGATATCCAGGCCGAGTTCGCCGTTGGCCAGTCGCTGGCGCTTGTCGATCTCATTGGCCTCGCGCGCGGCCGATGCCGCGAGCACCGTCTGTGTGTTCTCGCGCGCGACGACGACGATGCCGTCGTCATCGGCGACGATCACGTCACCCGGTCGCACGAAGGCGCCGGCGCACACGATCGGCGTTTGCACGTTGCCGGGCGTCTCCTTCACGGTGCCCTGCGCGCTGATGGTCTTGGACCACACGGGAAATCCCATGGCCGTCAACTCGGCGACGTCGCGCACACCAGCGTCAATGATCAATCCGCGCACACCGTGTGCGACGAGACTCGTCGCGAGCAGCTCTCCGAAGTAGCCGTCGTCACACGGGCTCGTCGGCGTGACGACGAGTATGTCGCCGGGCTCGGCCATCTCGACGGCGACGTGAATCGACCAGTTGTCGCCCGGAGCGACTTCACAGGTCAGTGCGTTTCCCGCGACGCGCGCCGGTCGATAGATCGGACGAAGCCGCGACGCGAACAGTCCGGTGCGCGCTTGCGCCTCATGAATTGTCGCGACACCGAAGTTTGCGAACGCGTCGACGGTCGCGAGTGGCGTTCGTTCGGTGTTTCTCACGACTACCGCCATCAGCCCCCACAGTCATTCGTCATCGATATCGATCCGGTCGATCGACGCGAAAGGTGCGCCGGTCGTTCTGCGACCACACTAAACGCCACTCTCGGGACTGTCGAGTAGCCTCCCAATCGTCGACGAAGTGTGCCGGATTGTTGGAGGAACGTGAAGTCAGTTCGCACGCAGGTGGTGATCATCGGCGCCGGGCCCGCCGGTCTCCTGCTCGGACATCTCCTCCAGCGAGAGGGTGTCGACACCGTCATCGTCGAGACCCGGAGTCTCGAGTACGTCCAACAGCGCGTGCGCGCGGGCGTCATCGAATACGGAATCGCTAATTTCCTTGAGGACTCCGGCGTGGGCTCGCGGATGCGTGCCGAGGGACTCGTGCATCACGGTATCGAGTTCCGCCTCGACGGCGTCTCGCACCGCATCGCCCTGAGCGACCTCTACGACGGTCGCGCCATCACCGTCTACGGCCAACAAGAGGTCGTAAAGGACCTGATCGCGGCCCGTCTCGCCACCGGTGCGCCGCTGCACTTCGATTCGACGGTGACCGCCGTCTCGGGTCACGCGACGGAGCATCCCGCGGTCGTCGTCGCAACGAACGAGGGCGACATGGAGATCACCGGCGACTACGTCGTCGGCTGTGACGGCAGTCATGGCGTCGCGACCGCCTCGGTACCGAGCGACGTCCTGCGGCGCTTCGAACGGGTCTATCCCTTCTCCTGGCTGGGCATCCTCGCCGAAGCACCACCCGCGACCGAGGAGCTCATCTACTGTCGTCACCCGCGCGGATTCGCGCTGTACTCCATGCGTTCGCCGACGCTGAGTCGTCTCTACCTCGGCGTCAGTCCCGACGAGACATTGGACTCGTGGTCCGACGAGCGGATCTGGGACGAGCTGACGACGCGCCTCTCGACCGAGGGCGGTGCGTCGCTTTCGCAGGGTCCGATCGTGGAGCGAGGCATCACGCCGATGCGCAGCGTCGTCGTGGCGCCGATGCGTTTCGGTCGGCTCTTGCTCGCGGGCGACGCCGCGCACATCGTGCCACCCACCGGGGCCAAGGGGATGAACCTGGCGCTCGCAGACGTTCGCCTCCTCGCTCCGGCGCTCGTCGCGGGCCTCAAGGGCGACGACCGCGCTCTGGACTCGTACTCCGAGGAGAGTCTTCGTCGCGTGTGGCGTGCCGAAGAGTTCTCGACCTACATGACCCAGATGCTGCATCCGCATCCGAGCGACGAGTTCGAGAACGGCGTGCAGTCGCGCGCGACTGCGCCAGGTCGTGGAGTCCGAAGACACGGCGCGCGCCCTCGCGCGCAACTACGTCAATCTGTCGAGTCTGTAGGCGATCAGAAGGGATAGAAGGCGATGTCGGCCTGGGCCGTCACCCACTGGGTCTCGGTGTAGGCGTCGAGGTTGGCCAGACCACCCATTCGCGATCCGTTACCGCTGTCACCGACGCCGCCGAAGGGGATCGTGGCCTCGTCGGCGGGCGTCGCGTCGTTGATGTGGATGGCCCCGGACGGGATCCGACTGGCCAACTCGAGGGCGCGTAGTCCGTCGCCCGAGATGATGCTGAGCGAGAGTCCGTAGGACGAGGCCGAGGCGAGGGCGACCGCTTCTTCGAGCGATCCGAAACTCACGACCGGCGCGACCGGCCCGAAGACCTCTTCGGCGTAGGCCGGGGCGCTGGTGGGAATGTTCGTCAGCACCGTCGGTCGATAGAACAACTCTTCGAAGGTGCCGCCCGCGGCCAATGTCGCACCGGCCGCGACCGAGTCGCTCACCATGGCGTGCACCCGGTCACGCTGCTTGGCGTCGATGAGCGGCCCGAGCGCGACCTGACCGCTCTTCGGGTCACCGACCGGCAGGTGGTTGGCGTGTTCCACGAGGATCGCGGCGTACTCATCGGCGACGCGCGCGTCCACGAGGTGGCGTCCGGTCGTCATGCAGATCTGACCTTGGTGGGCGAAGGAGCCGAAGGCGCCGACGATGGCGGCCTTTTCGAGGTCGGCGTCGTCCAAGATGATCATGGCCGAGTTCCCGCCGAGCTCCAGGTGTACGCGCTTGAGATGTTGGGCGGCGAGGGCCCCGACGGCGCGTCCGGCCGCGGTCGAACCCGTGAAGGCGATGATGCGAACGAGGGGATCCTTGACGAGCGCTTCGCCGACATCGGCACCACCCGGCAAGACGCTGAAGACGCCGGCGGGCAGGCCGGCCTCTTCGAAGACGCGAGCGAGCACGACGCCGCCGCAGACCGCCGTGCGCGGATCGGGCTTCAAGATCACCGAGTTACCGAGAGCGAGGGCGGGCGCGACCGAGCGAATCGAGAGGATCAGCGGGAAGTTGAACGGGGCGATGACGCCGACGACACCGGCCGGAATACGCCGCGAGAAGCTGAGTCGCGGCATCTCGCTGCGCAGGATCTCACCGGTCGGGTGCGACGCGATGGCGGCCGCTTCGAAGGACTCCTCGGCGGCGGTGTGCACTTCGAGACCGGCCTTGAAGGGAATGCCGCCCGACTCGCGCACGATCCACGAAGAGATCTCCTCTTCGTACTGGTTGAACAGGTCGCCGGCCTTGCGCAGTACCGCGGCGCGAGCGCTGTGGGGGAGCGCGGCCCACTCGCGCTGGGCTTCGTGGGCTCGCTTCGAGGCGCGCGCGACGTCCTCGACGCTGGCGCGTCCGACGCGTCCCAACTCCTCACCGGTCGCCGGTTCAATGACCGCGGCGTCACCGGCTCCTCCCTTGGACCACTCGCCCAGAAAGATGTTCGAATGCCATCCGGCGTCGTCTAAGAGTCCCATGGTTCCCCCGCATCGGTTGCTATGTCTTGACGTCTTATCACACCAGAGTTAGCCTTCGCGAAGTTGGCAGTGGTGTCAGCACGTGACTCTTTGGCGACGCAACGCGGTGCCGATTGAGGGGGAACATGTTTCTTCGTCAGCACTGGTACGTCGCCGCGCTCACGTCGGAACTGTCCGAACGTCCGATAGCGCGAACGATCCTCGGCGA
The DNA here is from genome assembly GCA_963764095.1 of uncultured Acidimicrobiaceae bacterium. GTDB lineage: Bacteria > Actinomycetota > Acidimicrobiia > Acidimicrobiales > RAAP-2 > RAAP-2. The sequence continues at coordinate 11,770 of CAVXRB010000027.1, forward strand.
GCCGGTCGCGATCTATCGCAACGCGAGCGGACGTGTCGTCGCGCTCGCCGATCAATGTCCGCACCGCGGCTATCCGTTGTCCCTCGGCACCGTCGTCGGCGACGTGCTCGTGTGCGGCTATCACGGTTTCACTTACGACTGCGAGGGACTGTGCGTCGCGGTGCCCGGTCAGGACCGCATTCCCACGAAGCTGGCCGTGCGCACGTATCCCGTCGTCGAGAAGGGTTGCTGGACGTGGATCTGGATGGGCCACGGCGAACCCGATGACGCGCTCTTGCCAGAAACTCCCTGGTTAGAGGCGTCAAATGAGTGGTCGGTGGTCGCCGGTGTCGCCAAGATCGAAGCCTCCTTCGCCCTGTTGGTCGACAACCTCCTCGACCTCTCACACGAGACGTTCTTGCACAACAGTTCGATCGGCACGCCCGAAGTGGCGTCGACACCGATCGAGGTCGAGGTCGATGACGCGTCGCGGATCGTCAACGTCTATCGCCACATGGCCGACGTCGAGTGTCCGCCGTTCTACGCGTCGACGACGGGACTGTCGGGAACGATCGACCGGTGGCAGGACATCGAGTACTTCGCACCCGGCTTCTACAAGTTGAACTCGCGCATCGCGCCGGTCGCGCAACCGCCGCTGCCCGACGGCACCGACGACCACGCCTTCCACTTGAAGATCTTCTACGGCCTCACGCCGTCGACCGAGAACTCGGTCTACGACTTCTGGGCGCTGTCGCGTGACTTCTGCGTCGGCGATGGCGACATCGACGCGGCGCTGGAGAAGATGCAGGTCGGCGTCGTGCAAGAAGACGTCGACGCGCTCACGATCATCCAACGGCGCATCGATTCGGGACGCGAGATGACCGAGGTCAGCGTGAAGATCGACCGCGGCGGACTCGCCGCGCGACGCATGTTGGTCGAGTTAGGCGAAGAGGAGTTGACGCACCAGCCTCATATGACCGCATAGCGAACAAAGGGGCGCAGAATGTAGACATTCGCTTCGCCTTGTGCCCGAAATCCGCGACGGCCGCGACGTAATGTAATGAAAACATCAGTGCAGTCACTAGAGGGGGAATACATGGGGATTGAAGAATCTAGCGGTGACTGGTTCACAAGAGAGAACCATTCCGGGCTGGGGCAGCGTTGAGTTCGGACGCCGACTCGGTACTGAAGGCGATCGCCGGCACGGCGCTCGTCGGCGGCATGGCCGCGCTCGCCGAGGCGTCACAGGCCGCCGCGGCGACCAAGTCGGGCACGATCAAGATCGGCTACGTCACTCCTTCCACGGGTTCACTCGCGGACTTCGCGGGACCGGACAAGTTCGTCCTCAGTCTCGTTCGAAGCGCGAGTCAGTTCGCCAAGGGGATCACGATCGGCAAGAAGAAGTACAAGATCGAAGTCACGGTGAAGAACTCCCAGTCCGACCCGTCGATCGCCAGCACCGTCACGACGGAGTTGATCCAGCAGACCGGCGTCGACCTCATCGTCACCTCGTCTGCACCCGAGACGACCATCCCGGTCAGCGTCGTGTGCGAAGGCGCGGGCGTTCCCTGTCTTTCGACGGTCTGCCCGTGGGAGGCCTGGTGGGGCGGCTTCACCGGCAACTCGATCGGACCGGCGGGCAACGCGGTCGGTTCGCCACCGGAGTACTGCACGATGTTCTTCTTCGGCGTTCCGGAGTTCGTGGAGTGCTTCTTGCCGATGTGGAACAAGGTGCTCAAGCAGACGAGCGCGAACCAGGTCTACGCGGGGATGTTCCCGAACGACTCGGACGGCAACGCCTTCCGCGCGGCGTGGCCCCCGACGTTGGGGGCGATCGCCTCGGCCGAGGGCGGAACGCCCTGGACCTTCGTGGACGGCGGGGCCTACACCGACCTCTCGACGGACTACACGGCGATGATCGACCTGTTCAAGGCCGGCTCCGGTGGGAAGTCCGTGTGACTTCTTCATCAACTGCCCGCTGCCGCCGGACTTCAACACGTTCTGGAAGCAGGCCTCCCAGCAGGACTGGAACCCGAAGCTCGCGACCGTCGCCAAGGTCATGCTGTTCCCGACCGACGTCTACGCGCTCGGTGACCTGTCGAACAACGTCGCGACCGACTGCTGGTTCTCGCCGAACGCGCCCTACAAGTCGTCGTTGACCGGTATGAAGGCGAGCACGTTCGCCGCGAACTACCAGAAGGTCACGAAGCAGCAGTGGGTGCAGTCGATGGGCTCGACCTACTCGCTTCTTCGAGATCGTCGTCGAGGCGTTGAAGAAGGTCAAGAACCCGCACGACCGCAAGGCCGTGGCGAATGCGTTGAAGGAAGTGAACTACGACGGCATCTGTGGTCCGCTGAACTTCTCGGCCAAGGCCAACCCGGCCAAGGGCGTCGGGATCATCAAGCCCGTCGGCATCCAGTGGAAGCCCGGATCGACCGAACTCGTCGGCCACAAGAAGTTCGCGTGGTCGCCGTGGGTCGTCGACAACACACTCAACAAGCACATCCCGTTGCAGGCGACACTCGAGCCCACCAACGCTTAGGTATTAAATAGTTTCATGCCGCTTCTACAACTGGAAGGTGTATCCAAGCGCTTCGGACAGGTCGTCGTAGCCGATGAGATCACCTTCCAGTTGGAAGAAGGGGCGTCCGTTGGGGTCGTCGGTCCCAACGGCGCCGGCAAGACCTCGATGTTCGCCATCATCTCGGGTGACGTCAAAGCCGACTCCGGTCACCTGCGATTCGACGGCCATGACCTGGCGCGCGTCGCGACGCCGCAGCGCTGTCGCATGGGCATCGGTCGCACGTATCAGATACCCCAGCCCTTCGAACACATGACCGTCTTCGAGAACGCGCTGCTCGCCGCCCAACAGGGCGCACGGGTTCGCGGCCGAGAGAGTTACGACGCGGCCTACCGCGCGCTCGAACGCGCCGGACTCGCCGCGTTGGCGAACAGACCTGCCGGCTCACTCGCCTGTTGCATCGCAAAGCGCCTCGAACTGGCGCGCGCCCTGGCGACCAATCCGCGCATCCTGCTCCTCGACGAGATCGCCGGCGGGCTGACCGACGCCGAGGTCGTCGAACTCTCGGACGTGATCCGCATCCTGCAGGGCGAGGGCATCGCCGTCCTCTGGATCGAGCACGTGGTGCGCGCCTTGCTCTCGACCGTCGACCGACTGCTTTGTCTGGCGAACGGCGCGCTCGTCGCCGACGGTGAGCCGCGCGAGGTCTTGGCGTCGGAGGCGGTGCGACCGCGTCTATCTGGGCGGGCGCATCATCAACGAGAGTGGTGTCGCGTGAGCGATTCCGGGTCGCGCGGCTCCGAAGCCGCGACTGTTGGAGGTGGCGAACCTCACGATCCACCACGGCCAGCTCCTCGCCGACGACGACATCAGTTTCCATCTCGACGTCGAGCGAAGTGCTCGCCATCATCGGTGCCAACGGCGCCGGCAAGTCGACGTTGCTGCGAACGATTGCCGGACTGCATATCCAGACGTCCGGGACGATCATCAACGAAGGCGTCGAGATCTCGAAACTGCGGACCTATAAGCGCGTGCGTCGCGGGATCTCGCTCGTCCCTGAAGGGCGACGCCTCTTCCCGTCGCTCACGCTCGAAGAGAACATCCAAGTCGGTGCGCAGAGGGCGGCCGACGGACCGTTCAACATCGCTGCCGTCTACGAACTCTTCGCCTGGATGCCCGAGCGTCGTCGCCAGAAGGTGGGACAGCTCTCCGGCGGCGAACAGCAGTCGGTCGCGATCGCGCGCGCCCTGGTCGCCAATCCCAAGTCGTTGATGATCGACGAGGTCTCGCTCGGTCTCGCCCCGATCGTCATCGAGCGGATCTACGAGTTCCTGCCGACGATCGTGGCCCAGGGCATCGGCGTACTGCTGGTCGAACAAGACGTCAGCCAGGCGCTGGCCGTCGCGACGCGTGTGCACTGCCTGCTCGAGGGCAAGACGTCGCTGACCGGCACGCCGAGGTGAACTGAGCGCCGAGGCCATCGAAGCGGCGTACTTCGGGGCGATGCATGCATCGCCGAGTCCGGAGTCGGCGTGATCTGGCTCAACGTGATCGTCTCGGGCGTACTCCTCGGCGGCTTCTACGCGCTCTTCGCCTGCGGACTGTCCTTGATGTTCGGGGTCATGAAGATCATCAACTTGGCCCACGGCGACATGGCCGTCGTGGCCGGTTACACGGCGGTCTTCTTGGTGCCGAAGTTCCACCTGCCCGAGGTGTGGTCGTTCCTCGTCGTCGTGCCGGTCTTCGCGCTCTTGGGTTACGTCGTGCAGCGCACGCTGCTGCAAAAGAGCATCGACCGCGACCCCTTCACGACGTTGCTGGTCACCTTCGGACTCTCGGTCGTCATCGAGAACTTGCTGCTCGAGATCTACACCGCGAACGCGCAGTCGATCAATATCGGCTCGTTGATCTCGAAGTCCTTTCAAGTCACCGACACGATCTATGTCTCCTATCTCTCCTTGACCGTGTTGATCGTCTCGATCGTGGTGCTCGCTGCGCTGCAGTTATTCCTCTCCAAGACCAGTACCGGCCGACAGATCCGCGCGGTCTCGGACGACCGCGAAGCGGCCCAGCTCTGCGGGACCAACTATCGCCACATCTTCGGCATCGCTTCGGCGCTCGCGTTCGCGACGGTGGCGCTCGCCGGGATCGCCTACGGGATGTACTCGCAGCTGACGCCCACGGCCGGGGGCGTGTATCTGCTCTTCGCCTTCGAGACCGTGGTCATCGGGGGCATCGGATCGCTGTGGGGGACGTTGGTCGGCGGGATCCTCCTCGGCATCTCCCAGCAGTTCGGGGCGCACTTCAACCCGCAGTACCAGGTCTTGGCGGGCAACATCTTGTTCTTGGTGGTGCTCGCGATCAGACCCCGCGGTCTCTTCGGCAAGAACGTGGTGATGTCGTGAGCATCGACGAGGTCGCGAGCGACCAGTCGATCTCGGTCAAACGGCACCAGATTCCGGTCGTCTTCACGCTGGCCGGCGCGCTCGTGCTCGCGGTCTTCTTCACGTGGGCGCCGTGGCTGCTGCCGGCCTCGTGGATCACGATCCTGATGAACTTCTTCATCCTGGTGATCATGGCGACCATGTGGAACCTGCTCGCCGGCTACGCCGGCATGGTCTCGATCGGTCAACAGGCCTTCATCGGCCTCGGCGCCTACGCCACGCTCTATTTCGCGATCAAGGGGATGGACCCTTTCGTCGCGATCCCCCTCGCGGTGCTCGTCTGTGCCGTCATCGCCTTTCCGGTCACGTACCTGCTCTTTCGCTTGCGCGGTGGCTACTTCTCGGTCGCGACCTGGGTCGTGGCCGACAGCGCGATGTTGATCATCGGCTCGATCGCCTTCTTCGGCGGGGGGACCGGTCACTACCTCCCGGGACTCAGCAACATCCCCTTCAAGCAACTCGGCCACGACACCTACCTGGCGGCGTGGTTCGTCGCCCTGATCGTGATCGTGACGACATATATATTGCTTCGCAGCCGTTTGGGTCTCGTCCTTTCGTCGGTGCGCGACAATGAGGTCGCGGCGCGCAGCTCCGGCGCCAAGGTCACGTCCACGAGACGCACCATATTCATTGTCGCCGCGGCCGGCTGCGGCGCCGCCGGCGCCGTGCTCGCGATCTCCCAACCGTTCCTCCAAATAGGCAACGAGTTCAACCTCCAGTGGGCGGCCGAGATGCTGTTCGCCTCGATGATCGGCGGACTCGGCACGATCGAGGGCCCGATCCTCGGTTGCGTCATCTACTTCGTGCTCCAACAGACCCTCCAGAACTACGGGGCCTGGTATCTGATCATCTTCGGCGCCCTGGCGGTCGCCGTGGCGATATGGCAGCCGCGGGGGATCTGGGGTCTCATCCGCGACAAGTTCCACTTCGAACTGCTGCCGGTCGGGTACCGCGTGCAAGCGGCCGGCGTGAGCACCGCGGCACCGCGCGCCTTCGTCGACTGGCGTCCGTGGCGTCGCGACAAAGAACTCTCACCAGCCGAGGACCCCGAGAGCGCGTAGTCAGATTCGCATCCGAAGCGCCTTTAGTAGCATTGCACGGTGCCCGCTCGAAATCCCACGCCTCGTCGCGCCTCCGGTGGGCGACCACCGAGCGCGAATCGTGGTGCCCCGAGGGGCGCCGGACGCTCCAGTGGGACCTCGAGCGCAGCGCCGCGACGCACGCCCCGCGGCCCGGATTCGCGCAGTTTCGAGCCCCGCGAACCTCGCGACGGCGCCGAACGACGCATCGACCGCTCCAAATCTGACGGCCGACCGGCACCCCGGGGTCCGAGATCGAGCGGCGCCCGCGACGCCAAGCCCTACGCCGAGCACGCGCCGCGACGCTATGACCGCAATGACCGCGACGGGCGCAGCCCCGAACGCCGTCCCCGTCCCGCCAGCGCCGGACGCGACACCCGCTCACCGAGCCGGCCCGCCTCGCGCGATGACCGGCCGCCTCGCTACGACACGGAACGTCCGCGTCCCAACAGTCGATTCAAGGACGCCGGGCCATCACGCGGCCGCAGCGACGACCGTCGCACCGGCCCCTCGGAGCGCACGCGATCGCCGCGGTCCGATAGCCGCGACGGCGCGAACGCTCGCGATCGTCGCCCGAAGCTGCCGCCCAGGAATCGACCGCCCGCGCGAACGCGCGTCGAACGTCGACCCCGCGAACTGACGCCCGAGGAGATCGAGCGCGCCAAGGCCGACTCCTACGGCCGCGCCCAGGGTTGGGGTGGTGTCGCGCGAAAGGGCGGTGCCAACATCAAGTCGACCGGCCAGGCCATGGAGGTCACGCCGAGTTCGGGCTCGAAGCCCGATCGCATGTCGACCTGGGTGCAGGACGAGCGACCCGCGAGCGTCCCCGCGTCCGCCAAGGCCAAGGCGAAGGTCAAGTACGCCCTCCCGGGCGACATCGCCGCCGACGTCCGCAAAGCCTTCATCGGCACGTCCTACATGCGCGAGAAGATGGTCCTCACGCTTACCAAGGCGGCCGAGGCCTACGACCGCAAGCGCTACGAAGAGGCATTGCGACTCGGTCGCATCGTCGCCGACGCCGTGCCCGGGGTCGCGCCGGTGCGCGAGCTGACCGGTCTGGCGGCCTACCGTGCCGAGCGCTGGAACATGGCGCGGATCCATTTGCGCGCGCACTTCACGATCACCGGCGACGCCGAACACCTGCCGCTCGTCATGGACTGTGACCGAGCCAACTTCAAGTTCCGCGCCGTCGCCAAGACCTTCGCCGAACTCGAGGCCAGTGAACCGACGGCCGAGGTGCTGGCCGAGGGACGCATCGTGATGGCGGCGTCGCTGGCCGATCAGCGCCTCTACGCCGAGGCCATCGAACTCCTCACCAAGGCCGGCGCCACCAAACAGCTGCGCAACCCGTCGTATCGACACGTCCGCCTCTGGTACGCCCTGGCCGACGTCTACGACCGCGCCGGAGACCTCACCTCAGCGCGCGAACTGTTCGCGCGCGTCGTCATCGCCGAGCCCGACGCCTACGACGCCAAGGCCCGACTCGGTGAACTCGGCGCCGGCGCCCCGCGCAAGAACCGCAAGAAGCGCACTACGCCGGTGTCGAAGAAAAAGCCGGTCGACTAACTCATCGCGGCGACCGCGGCGAGTAGCGAGATATCGCCCCCGCGCGTGTCGCCGGTCAGACCGACCTGCATCTTGTTCATCATGTAGGAGACCGTCAGACCCAACTCCTGGTCCATCATGATGAGCGAGCCGCCGTAGCCGCCCCAGAAGCAGGTGCGCGGTCCGACCGGCACGTAGCTACTGGCCAACCCGTAGCCCAACCCGAAACTCATATCGACCGCGAGGACCTGGTCGACGCCGCCGACCTGACGCTGGAAGACCATGTCGCCGGTCTTCTCCGAGAAGAATCGGTGGCCGTTCACCTGTCCGTTGTTGGCCATCACCTGTTGGATCGTCGCGACCGCGAGCGCGTTGGCGTGACCGTTGGCCGCCGGGATCTCGGCCGCGCGCCACCATCGATGATGCGGCGTCGATGCGTCGAGGGGGGGTGAGGTGAGCGTGCGCACCATGATCGAGTCCGGTGCGGCGTCGCCGAAGCTCTCGGGGGGAGGGGGGATCACGAGGCTCACGCGATGCTCTTCGGATTCGGGCAGACCGATGAAGAAGTCGGCACCGAGGACGTCGGCCACTTCGCTCTTGAAGAACTGTCCGATCGTCGTGCCCGTAATACGTCGCACGACTTCGCCGATGAGGAATCCCTGCGTCACCGCGTGATAGCCCGTCAACGTGCGATCCTCCCACCACGGCTTTTGCGCGGCGAGCAGCGACGTCGCCCGATCCCAGTCGGCCAGGCCTTCGGGCGTGATGGGCTCTTGCCATCCCGAGAGACCGGCGCAGTGATTCATCAGGTGGCGCACCTCGATCGCCTCCTTGTCGTTGGCGGCGAACTCGGGCCAGTACGTCGCGACGGTCGCGTTGAAATCCAGTTCGCCGCGGTCGTGCAGCATGAGGGCGACGAGGAACGTCATGGTCTTGGTGGTTGACCACACGTTCACGAGCGTGTCGCGGTCCCACGGTGTCGTCTTGGCTTCATCGCGGAAGCCGCCCCAGATGTCGGCGACGAGTTCTTCGTGGTGAAAGACCGCGATGGACGCACCGACGTCATCACCGCTGGCGAGGGTCTTCTCGAGATGCTCGACGAGGGTCGCGAACTTCTCAGTCGTCGTTCCTTGAACCTGCGACATCGACTTCTCCCTTGGTTGGCGGTCTTTTCGAGACTACTTTCACGACGTCATGCCCGAGAGCCCGACGAGCGCTCGGGCGTGCTCGATCTCGCCCATGTGGCGAAGCGCGTGCTGGTAGATCCAGCACTCCAAGGCGTCGCTGCGCGATATTCCGTGCTCACCCCCGACGCGCGCGGAGAACGTCTGGGCGATGCTTGGGCCGTAGGGCGCGGCGACGATGACGTCGGCGAATGTCGCCGGATCGATACCGGTGACGAAATCCTCAGTCGCGCGAAAGACCAGGCGCTGGAATTCGAGGAAGGCCTCGTAGTCGCCGATTCGTTGTTTCATCATTTCCTCGACGGACTTCTCCTTGCCCGGGTCGTTGATCGCGAGTCCCATGCGCGTCGCCCACGACTCGCTCATTTGGGGGACCGGGCCGCCCAGAAAGACGACGCTGCCGTCTTCGATGAGGAGCTGGTGGACGAGCGAGAACGCAATCGGCAACACTCCGGGTATGACGACGCGATTCACCTGTTCGAGGTCCATCGTGGCGCAGGCGTCGTAGTAGAGCGAGTGCACGGCGCCGAGGCGACGTGCGAGCGATGATCGATAGTCGAAGTCCATTGTCGCAGTCTGTCGCACCTCCGCAGCGACGCGCCACGTCGCTGCGGAGTGCGACGCAGAATGAATCGCCGTTCTCATCTTGTAACCTTGGGTCATGGACATTGCCTCGCTACTGGGTGACGAAGCGTCATCACTGCTCGATCACCAGGCCACCGCCTTCCCCAAGGAACTCCTGACCCTCCCGGGACCGGACTACCTGAACGACGTCTTCGCCCTCACGGACCGGTCGCCGACCGTGTTGCGCAACCTCGCCACCGTCCACAATCACGGCCGTCTTCGCGGGACCGGGTACCTCTCAATCCTCCCCGTCGACCAGGGCATCGAACACTCGGCGGCGGCCTCGTTCTCGCCCAATCCCGCGTACTTCGACCCGGCGCGGCTCTGTGACCTGGCCATTGAGGGCGGCTGCAACGCGATCGCCTCGACGCTGGGCACGCTCGGCTCGATTTCGCGACGCTACGTCACGCGGATTCCCTTCATCGTGAAGATCAACCACAACGACCTGCTGCGCTACCCGAACTCCTATGACGAGCGGCTCTTCGCCTCGGCGCAGCTGGCCTCGGACCTCGGCGCCGTCGGCATCGGCGCGACGATCTACTTCGGCTCTGAGGGCTCGATCCGCCAGATCGAAGAGATCGGCAAGGCCTTCGCCGAGGCGCATCGACTCGGCATGTTCACCGTGCTCTGGACCTACCTGCGCAATGACGCTTTCGTCAAGGATGGCGTCGATTATCACCTCAGTGCCGACCTGACCGGACAGGCGAACCACCTCGGCGTCACCATCGAAGCCGACATCATCAAGCAGAAACAACCAATCAACAACGGTGGCTACAACGCCGTGAAGTTCGGAAAGACCAGTCCGCTGGTTTATTCGAAGTTGACGACCGACAACCCGATCGACCTCACGCGCTGGCAGGTCGTCAACTGTTACGCCGGTCGCATCGGGCTGATCAACTCCGGCGGCGAGTCATCGGGCGACAGCGAGAACGATCTCGCGGGTGCCGTGCGCACAGCGGTCATCAACAAGCGCGCGGGGGGCCAGGGACTCATCCTCGGTCGCAAGGCGTTCCAGCGACCGATCGACGAAGGCGCGGCGCTCATCAACGCCGTACAGGACGTCTACCTGGACGAAACCATCACGATCGCGTAGGAATACGCTTCAGTGATGAGTGACGACGACGCCGCCGACGCGGGGTGGCGGACGTGGCCGAACCTGATCACCGCCATTCGCCTGGCCCTGTTACCGCTCTTCTTCTGGTTGCTCTTCGGCACGAATCATCGAGCGATCGCCGCGTGGCTGCTGGCGACACTCGGCGCGACGGACTGGATTGACGGCTTCGTGGCGCGGCGTTGGCACCAAGTCTCCAACGTCGGCAAGGTTCTCGATCCCGTCGCCGATCGCATCCTCGTGATCAGCGGTCTGCTCGCGGTGGCGGCGGCGAGCGGCGTGCCGTGGTGGTTCGCATCGGCGACGCTGACGCGCGAACTGATCGTGTCGATACTGACGGTCGTGCTCGCTTCACTCGGTGCCGCGCGCATCGACGTCCTGTGGTGGGGGAAGGTCTCGACGTTTGCCCTGATGACGAGCTTCCCGCTTTTTTTGTTGACGACGAATCCCCACCACGCCGCGTTGCGGCCGTGGCAACACGACGCGCGCGACGCCTGTTGGGTGATTGGCATCATGGGACTGACGCTTTCGTGGATCGTGCTCGTCGGTTACGTCAAACCGGCGCTGAACGCGCTTCGCACGGGACGCCAAGCCCGTCGAATCTTGTAAGTTTGCCCCATGCTGATACCAGACGACCTCCGATACTCCAACGACCACGAGTGGGCGAAGGCCAACGGCGACATCGTCCGAATCGGCATCACCGACTACGCCCAGGACGCCCTCGGTGACGTGGTCTTCGTCGACCTGCCCAAGGTCGGCGCGTCGATCGAGGCGCACGGCACCATCGGCGAAGTCGAATCGACGAAGTCGGTGTCGGAGATCTACGCGCCGATCGGCGGCACGGTGAGCGCGGTGAACGACACGCTCAAGAGTTCGCCCGAGTTGGTCAACGCCGACCCGTACGGCGAAGGTTGGATCTGCGAAATCACGACGACGAGCAGCGCCGACTTCGACGCGCTGCTCGACGCGCCGGGTTACGCGACGCTCACCAACAACTGACCCTGACGTACCCGCGCGAAGTTAACTAGTGTGAAGCCGATGAACTGCCGTCGATGTGGAGAAATTCTGAACGCCAACGCGAGCTTTTGTTGGTCGTGCGGAGCACCTCAACACGACGCCAACTCGCCCGAGACGATCGCGGTGCCGGTCATCACGGCGGCCGAAGTTCTGCATCCCGGTACCGAATCGAGGACCGAACGGTGAGCACGGCGACGAGCTGGTGATCGCGGCGGGACTCGAAGCCGGCAGTCGCATCGAACTCAAAGGTGAGATCACGAGCGTCGGTCGACACGAGAACAGCGACCTGCTCTTGGATGACGTATCGGTCTCTCGTCACCACGCGATCTTCACGCGCACCGCGAGTGGTCGGATCACGCTGCGCGACCTCAACTCGCTCAACGGCACCTACGTGAACGGGACGCGGGTCGAAGAGACCACGCTGCACTCGGCCGACGAGGTGCAGATCGGCAAGTTCAAACTCGTCTTTTGGGAGGCGACGCAATGAGCGGCGATCAGGGAATCATGCGCATCGGAGAGGTGCACGCGCAACTCCGAAAGTACTTCCCTGACATCGAACTCTCCAAGATCCGTTACTACGAGGACAAGGGACTCGTGCAGCCGAGTCGCAGCCGCAAGGGCTATCGCCTGTACTCCGAGCGCGACGTCAACTGTCTGCGCGAAGCGATTCGACTGGCCCAAGAAGAGTTCGTGCCGCTGCGCGTGGTGCGACTTCGATCTGATCGAGCAGGGTCTCTTGAAGGACGTGCCGGTACCGTCGAATCCCCGCCACGCCGCGCGCGAGGCGATCTCGAACGTCGTGTCGATTCCCGCGCCGCCGACGACGCCCAGCGCGCGACCGGTGTTGAAGGTCGTACCGCCGAGCGTCGACGTTCCGGCGTCGAGCGACGAGCACTACCTTCGACGATGAGCGAGTTCCTCGGCGCGACGGGCCTCGCGCCGGACGTGATGACCCAGCTCCACGCGCTCGGTCTGCTCGCGCCGGTGTTGCTCGGCAACGAGATCGCCTTCACCGACTTCGACGTGCGCGTCGCGGCCCTCGCGCAGACGCTCCTCGAGCGCGGACTCGACGTGCGCCTCCTCGGATCGCTGCGTCGCGTGGCCGAGCGTGAGATCGGACTCCTCGATGACCTCTCGGCGCCGTTGCGATCGAAGGCCAGCGGACTCTCCGGCGAACAGGCCCACGACGTCACGGTGGAATTGGCCGCCGAGGTCGCCGCGCTGCGCGCGGTGTTGTACGAGCGCGCGTTGCAGGACTACCTCGGTCGCTAGACGTAATTTTCCAACCGGTCGCGGTCTAGGCTCGTTGCATGGTTGAAGTAGTCCTTCGGGCGGTACGCGTCGATGTCGGTTCCTCGACGCCGCTCCTGCTCTTAGAAGAGGTGACCGGAACACGCGTGCTGCCGATCTTCATCGGCGCACCCGAGGCCGCGGCGATCGCCTACGCGCTGCAGGGCGTGAAGGCGCCGCGACCGATGTCCCACGACCTGCTCGGCAACGTCATCGTCGCGCTCGGCGCGCAACTGTTCGCGGCCGAGATCACCGAACTGCGCGACAACACCTTTTACGCGAACCTTCGCCTGCTGCGCGACCGCGACGAGATCAACGTGAGCGCGCGTCCGAGCGACGCGGTGGCGCTGGCGCTGCGCGTCGGCGCGCCGATCCTGGTGAACGACGATCTGATGGCCGCCGAGGGACGGATCATGGAACTCGACCTCGATGACGACGACGATGACGATGACGACGATACCGACGCGCCGAACGAAGCGGACCTCGTCGCCGAGCTGAGAGAGTTCCTCGACACGATTCGGCCCGAGGACTTTGGTCAGTGAGACGCGGCCTGATCTCGGTCGCAATCTTCATCGCCTTCGCCGTGATCCTGACGCTCAGTCGCCACGTCATCGATACGACGTCGACGACGACCACGACGACGACCGTCGCACCGGTCACGACGACGACGATCGCGACGACGACCACGTCGTCGGCAATCGTCGCCACGACCTGTCAGGCCAGCGCCTTCTCGGGTCTCTTCAACGAGGGTGAAGGCGCGGCCGGCACCGTCTACGCCAGCGTCACGTTGACCAAGCACACGGCGCGGCACGTGCGTGATCGATGGCTTCCCGATCCTGACGCTGCAGGACAAGACCGGCGCCGTCCTGCCGGTGAACCTCGTCAACGAGAGCGGTACGAACAACGTCATCCAGTTCTTGACGGCGAAGGCCAACGCAGCCGCCCGCGGCGCTGACGATGGCCAATGGTCTACGGTCAACTTCTCGCTGGCCTACTCGAGCGTGTCGACGGCGAACACCGTCTGCGACAACGCGGTCACCATCAGCGTGCAGTTCGCCGCCGGAGGAGCGACCGTACCGATCACGCCGGCCTACCCGGCCCAGCCGTGCGACAACGGCAAGATCTGGCTCAGTCCGTTCTACTAACGGGTGCGTCTCGCCGGTCCACTCACCTCGCTTGAGGATTGACGAGGATTCGACCGCGGGTCTTGCCTTCACGCACGACGTCGAGCGCGCTCGCCAACTCTTCGAGCCGGACCTCGCGGTCGATGAGGGCGTCGAAGTCGACGTTCGCGGCGACCTCGCCCAGGGCCGACCAGACCCGCGCGCGCGTCTGGCGTCGTGGCTTCGACGGAGTCGATGCCGAGCAGGGCGACCGATCGGGTGATGAAGGGATAGACCGTCGTCACTAGGTCGGCACTCGCCACGAGACCGCTCGCCGCGACGGCGGCGCCGTAGCGCAGTGAGCGAAGTATCTGGGCCAACGTCTCGCCACCGACGCAGTCGATCGCGCCGGCCCACGTCTCGGTGGCGAGGACGCGCCCGGGGTTGTCCGCGACGTCTCGACCGATGACGCGATGGGCGCCGCGTTCGATCAGCCACGCGGACTCATTGGCCGAACCGGTCGAGGCCACGGGCAGATAGCCCTTGGCGGCGAGGAAGGCCACCGCCTGGGAGCCGACGCCGCCGGTGGCGCCGGTGACGAGGATCTCCGAACCGCGCGCCAGGCCGCGGTCTTCGAGCGCGAGGATGCTCTCCATCGACGTGAACCCGGCGGTGCCGATCGTCATGGCGACACGCGTCGAGATCGAATCGGGAAGTGCGCTGACGTAGCGCGCGGGCGCGTAGACGAACTGCGCGAAGCCGCCGTCGCGCGCGACGCCGAGCGTGCCACCGTGCACGGCGACGCGCGTCCCTGCAGGCAATGACGGATCGCTCGATCGAGTCACCGTTCCGGCGGCGTCGACGCCGGCGACGAGTGACGCCACGCGACGCACGCGACTCTTGGGAGCGGCCACCATCGCGTCCTTGAAGTTGATGCCGCTGTAGTCGACCTCGATGAGGAGATCGGCGCTCGGTCGAGCGCCGTGGCCTCGACCTCTTGGACACCGATCGTCAGCGCCGCCATCGGATTCAGAGACGACGAAGGCACGCACGCAGTAAGACTACGGCCGGGAAAACCTCTGTCGGGACGACGCCTACCATGACCAAGGTGACGACCATCTCCTTGAACGGCCATCCCACGTGGGCGCACCTCCCCAGCGCAAGGGTCCGACCATCGTGCTCTTGCACGGCGGCATGAGTAGCAGTGGCAGCCTCCTCAAGTCGATCGGCCCGTCGCTCGCCAAGCGCCACCGCGTCGCCGCCTTTGACCGGCGCGGCCACGGTCGCACCGGCGACACCGACGAGCCGTTCTCCTACGAGTCGATGGCCGACGAGACGATCGCCTTCATCGAGTATTTGCAACGACGCGTCGACCTGGTCGGGCACAGCGACGGCGGCAACGTCGCGCTGATCGTCGCGATGCGTCGCCCCGACCTCCTGCGGCGTGTCGTCGCGATCGGCGCCAACTACCACTTCGAGGGACTGATGCCGGTACCCACGTTCGACACCGAGAGCGAGGAGTTCGCCGAGTGGGCGCAGCGCTTCGGGAGAACTCACCCGACGGCGCCGGACACGCTCGCGTGATCGAAGAGAAGACGCGCGTCATGACGTTCTCCCAACCGACGCTCACGACCGATGAGCTCGCGACGATTGCGGTGCCGGTGCTCGTGATGGCCGGGGACGACGACGTGGCGACGTTGGCGCACACCGCTTCGATGTACGAGTCGATCCCGGGCGCCGAGTTGGCGATCGTGCCGGGGACGTCACACATGTTGTTGAAGGAGCGAACGAAGGAGTCCGTGCGTATCATCGAGCACTTCTTGCGTTCGCCGTGGCCCCCCGTCACCTACGCCCCGTTGCGTAGGGAGAACCCTGAGAGGGCCGACTAGAAAGAGCGTCAAAAGTTTGCGACTATGGGTACAATTGCGCCAATGCTGACGCGGGTTTCATTCGTGCGCACCCGCCTTCTGACGTGGTGGGGAGCGCTTCCGGGCCTCGGCAGCGACGCACTCCTCTACGGTCTCTCGGCCGTCTTCGCCCTCGGCCTCGGTATGACGTCGCACCAGGGGGCGCAGTGGCAGTGGGGCTACTTGGCCGCCGGTCCCTACGCGCTGTGCGCGTTGATCGCTTTCGGCTTCTATCGACTGCATCTGGAACGCACGACGATGATCCGCATCGCGTTGCTCGCCCTGGTGATGCTCGGCTCGGTCGCGATTCCGCTCGGGCTCGAGGCGCGTTGGCGAGTGGCCCAGCCCGAGATCGGCGTCATCCAACGCGCCGGCGACAACCTCAGCAAGGACCGCAACCTCTACCCGTCCTACGACAAGCACGGCAAGTCTGATCAATCCCATCGAGGGTCTACCGGCCTACCAGTCGTTCTTCCCCTACTTCCCGCTGATGGGCGTCTTCGGTCTGCCGTCGGCCGAGACGCACAAGACCAAGGGCCTCACCGACCCGCGCATCGCGATGTCCCTGTTGACGCTTGCTCGCGAGCGGTCTCGCGCTCGGCCTGTTGCGTACGTCGAGGAAGAAGAAGATCCGCGTCGCCCAGTTCCTCTTGGCGCTGCCGACGGGCGCACTGTTCTTATCGACCGGCGGCGACGACATGCCCATCCTCGCCCTGACGCTGCTCGGCGTCGCGGCGCTGCAGCGGCGACAGAACAACTTCGCCGGCATCAGTCTCGGACTGGCCGCGGCGATGAAACTGACGGCGTGGCCGATGGCCTTTGGCGCGCTGCTCGTCGCGCGAGATTCGAAGAGCCGCTCGGACTGGAAGCGGATCGCCCTGTGGGTCCTGGCGATCATCGTGGTGACCGTGACGCCCTTCGCCGTTCGCGCACCGTGGGCCTTCATGTCGAACGTCTTCGCGTTCCCGCTCGGTCTCACCAGCGTGGCCTCACCGGCCGCGAGTGCCCTGCCCGGTCATGTCCTCACGACGCTCTGGGCGCCGGCGGGACACATCTTGGCGCCGGTGACGTTCCTCATCGGTGGCTACTTCATGACCAAGTACTTGCGCCGACACTGGCCGCTCAACCTCTCCCAGCTCCTAGCGATCCTCAGCCTGGTCTTTCTCACGATGATGTGCGTCGCGTCGGCCACGCGCATCGGTTACCTGATCTACCCACTCAACTTCGCCCTCTGGTCGTGGGCCTGCACCGAGGCCGTCGTCCCGGAGAAGGAACTGGTTCAGACCGTCTCGGAGTTCTGATAGATCCGGAACGTCCAGTGCACGAGGTCGCTCGCCGACTTCGTCACGGTGATCCCGACGACCCAATAGAAGCCGTCGTTGCCGGCCTTTTGAAAGAGCGACTGGGGTGACCCGCTACTCGAACCCTGGGAGAAGAGGCCCCAGCCGCGAGCTTCGAGTTGGCTCTTGTAGAACTTGAGGAGCGACGCGCCGTTGGTATCCGTGACGAGCGGCTGGACACAGTCAAAGTCACCGGCGCCGGCGTTGGGAATGTTGCCGCCGGACTCGCCCTGGGTACCGACGGGAACGAGGAACACGTCGTTGATATTCGACGGGATCTCCGAGGAGCTCTTGCAGTAGTCCAGCGCGGCCGAGGAGGGCGCTTTGGCCAGACCGCCCACGACGACCGGCAGCGTCGTCGGCGTCGTCGTCACACCTTGATCGGAGACGAGGTTGATGATCATGAAGACGACGAGCACGACGACGGCGAAGATCAGTACGCCGGCGGCCGGCCAGATGCTGGTGGTCGTCGTCAGCGGGGGACGTGGTTCGTCGCTCACGCGTCCCATCCCAGGTGATCGATAGGCCCGCGACCCCGTCCGAGTTTCCAGTCGGCGGCACTCGTCAGCGCCGCGAGCACGAAGGACTTGGCGTCACGCGCGGCGTCCGGCACGTTGCGCCCGAGCGCGAGACCGGCACAGATCGCCGCCGAGAGCGAACAGCCCGTGCCGTGGTCGTTCGACGTCGTCACGCGCTCCGCGTCGAAGACGAATACCTCGCCGAGACCCACCAAGACGTCGGGCGCGTGGCGCTCCGTGAGCGAGCGTTCGGCAAAGTGTCCGCCCTTCACCAGCGCCCACGTCGGGCCGAAATCGAGTAGTTGGTGGGCGAGGGCGAGCATGTCGTCGTGACTCTTACGTCGTTCACGTCCACGCCGCAGAGCATCGCCGCCTCGCGCAGATTGGGCGTGACGACTTCGGCGAAACGCAACAGCGTGTCACGGTAGGCCTCGACGCCGCCATCGTCCATGAGGGGGTGACCGGTCGAGGAGACGAGAACGGGATCGACCACGAGGTGGGGGAGCAGACCCTGGCGCGCGAGTTCGGCGACCTTCTCGACGGTCGCCGGTTGGGCCAGCATCCCGGTCTTCACCGCGCGCACCTCGAAGTCCTCCACGACGCTGAGGACCTGGGCGGCGACGAAGTCGGGATCGACGTTCTGGACCGCCGACACGCCGACGGTGTTCTGCGCCGTGAGCGCCGTGAGCGCGGTCGTGGCGTGTACCGCGAAGGCGCGAAAAGGTGCGCAGGTCGGCCTGAATCCCGGCCCCACCACCGGAGTCCGACCCCGCAATGGAAAGAACGGTGAGGGGTTGCACTTGAACAACCTTAATGAACCAGCCTGATCGGTCAGTACGATTGATACGTGGGAGATCTCTTTCAAGTCGGCTCGCTGAGTTCGCCGTCGCGCCTCGTCGTGGGTACCGGAGGATTCCGTTCGATGGAGGTCCTCGGCGCGTCCCTGGTCGCCTCGGAGGCCTCGATCGCGACGGTGGCCCTGCGCCGGGTCGACCCCAGCGTCAAGGGTTCGATCTACGACCTGCTCGGTCGACTGAACTTTTCGTTGCTGCCGAATACGGCCGGGTGTTTCAGTGCGGCCGAAGCCGTGAAGGTCGCCGAGATGGCCCGCGAGGCCTTCGACACGAACGTCGTCAAGCTCGAGGTCATCGGCGACGACGTGACGCTCCTGCCCGATACGAGTGAAACGTTGGTCGCCGCCGAGCGACTCGTGCGCGGCGGCTTCGAGGTCTGGGCCTACACGTCGGACGACCTCATCGTGGCTCAGCGACTCGAACAGGCCGGCTGCGTCGCGGTCATGCCCCTCGGTTCCCCGATCGGTCGGGACTCGGCGTTGAAACCCCACGCGATCGCGATGATCTGTGAACGCCTGAGCGTGCCGGTGCTGCTGGACGCCGGCGTCGGCACGGCCTCGGACGCCGCCTTGGCCATGGAACTCGGGTGCGACGGCGTGCTCGCGGCCTCGGCGATCAACCGGGCCCTCGACCCGGTCATGATGGCCGAGTCCCTGCGTGAGGCCGTCAAAGCCGGGTTCCTCGCGCGCCGCGCCGGCCGCATTCCGCCGCGTTTGCAGGCCGAGGCCTCCTCGCCGTCCCTCGGCCGGCCAGATTTGTTTTTTGAATAGGCCCGGCCAAACTACACTCGTGTAGTCCGTCGAGTTAATCTGGGCAGACCTCGGTCGGGAGGGAAACGACACCATGGCAGATTCTCTAACGTACGGATTTAGTGGACCGATGGTCTGTCGCCTCACGGGCGTCACGTACCGTCAGTTGGACTACTGGGCGCGCACCGATCTCGTGACGCCGTCGATCACCGCGGCCCAGGGCAGCGGCTCCAAGCGGACCTACTCGTACTCCGACGTCCTCGAAGTGAAGGTGATCAAGTCACTGCTCACGTCGGGCGTCGCGCTGAATCGCGCCCGCCAGGCGGTCGAGTGCCTGCGCAACTCTCTGGGCGCCGATCTCGCCTCGAGCAGTCTCGTGCTGAGTGACGCCGGATCGGTGCTCGCGCACGACGACGGCGACTTGGTGGACCTCCTTCGCGGTGGCCAGGGTGTCTTCAACATCGTTCCACTGGCGAACGTGGTCGCCGAACTTACCACCACCATTCGCGAAACGCAGCTCGCAACGTCGGAGAGGGAGACCCGTTCGGCGTGAGCGACCCATCGCCGATCGACGCGTCGCGTCGTCGGCACCCCCGTCTTGAAGCCGTGCCGCAGGACCAGTTCGCCCATCCCAGTGAACGGGCCTTCGCGCGCCTCCTCAACCTCTACGGCTTCGCGTGGTCCTACGAGCCCGTCGAGTTCCCGCTCGAGTGGAACGAATCGGCGCGCCGACCAAGGCCTTTCGCCCGGACTTCTATCTCCCCGAGCGACGACTCTTCATCGAGTTGACGGTCCTCGAACAACGACTGGTGACGAAGAAGAATCAGAAGGTCCGCAAGTTCCGCGCGCTCTATCCGGAAGTGGAACTGCTCGTCGTCTATCAGCGCGACTTCGTCGCGCTGATAGAGCAACACGGTCTCGGAACTCTGGCAACCTTCGCCGCCTAGAGTGACTGACGTGACCGACCGACGACCGTTTCTCTACGACGCGCACGTCAAATTAGGGGCCAAAATCGTACCGTTCGGGGTTGGGAGATGCCCCTGCAGTACGCGACGGGCACGGTCGCCGAGCACCTGGCCTGTCGAAGCGACGCGGTCGTCTTCGACGTCAGTCACCTCGGTACCGTGCGCTGTGACGGCAACGAAATGTTCGACGCGTTGCAGTCGACGCTCACCAACGACCTGCGCAAGGTCGAACCGGGACGGGCGCAGTACACGCACCTGTTGAACGACGACGGCTTCGTCGTCGACGACATCATCGTGTGGTGGGTCGCGCAGAACGAGTTCGACGTCATGCCCAACGCCTCCAATACCTCAGGCGTGACCGACGCCCTCCGGGGCTCGACGTCACGTCGGAGCGATGCGTGCTCGCCATCCAGGGCCCCCAGGCGCGCGCGAAGGTCGCCAAGGTCGACCAGCGCTTCGCCGACGTCGGACGTTTTCGCGTGACGCGATTCGACTACGACGGCGTGGAGGTGCGCGTGGCCGGAACGGGCTACACCGGTGAGGAGGGACTCGAGATCGCGGTCCCCAACGAGGCGGCCGAAGCACTGTTGGCCCAGCTCGTCGACGCCGAGATCACGCCCGCCGGGCTCGGCGCGCGCGACACCCTTCGTCTGGAAGCGGCGCTACCCCTCTACGGCCATGAACTGACGCTGTCTTCGACGACGCTCGAAGCGCGCCTCGGCTGGGTCCTCGGTTGGGACAAGGAGACCTTCCGGGGTCGCGCGGCCGTCGAACGCGAACGAGAACGCGGACCGGAGAGACTATGACGGGACTGATCGTCGATGGTCGACAGCCGCTGCGCGACGGTGGCGAGGTCGTCATCGACGCCGTGGACGCGGGGACGCTGACGTCCGGAAACTATTCGCCCGTCCTCGAGCGCGGCATCGGTCTGGGCCTCTTGCGCGGCGACCCACACGGTCGGAACCGCCGGTGTCGGTCACGCTTCGGGGCCGAGAGATCGCCGCGACGGTCACGGCGCTGCCCTTCGTTCGAAAGGTGAAGTGACGTGGCCGACTACCTTCCCCACACGCCCGCCGAGATTGAGGAGATGCTCGCGTTCCTGGGCATGGACTCCCTCGATCAACTCTTCGCCCACATCCCGCCGGCCGTTCGTCTGACCCAAGGTCTCGACCTACCCGACGGCATGAGCGAGCCCGACGTGGCGGCGCTCTTCACGCGCTACACCTCGGCCAACCAGGCCAGGGCCAGTGAGATGACGTGCTTCGCCGGTGCCGGCGTCTACGACCACGAGGTACCGGCGGTGGTGAAGATGCTCGCCGGACGCTCGGAGTTCGTGACGGCCTACACGCCTTATCAGCCCGAGGTCGCCCAGGGCGTCTTGCAGGCGATCTTCGAGTACCAGACGTTGATCGCGCGACTCAGCGGACTGCCGATTCCCAACGCGTCGCTCTATGACGCGGCGACCGGACTCGTCGAAGCGCTCAACATGGCCCACGGCGCGACGTCACGACAGAAGATGGTCATCTCGGCCGGCGTGCACCCGCACTGGCGCGAGGTCGCCAAGACCTTCGCGCGCGGCACCGGTCACGAGATCGTCGAGGCCCCGTCGAAGGACGGGGTCACCGACTGGGGGAGCGTCGACACCACGGACGCCGCCGCGATCGTCGCGAGCTACCCGAACTACCTGGGCGTACTCGAGGACATGACGGCGGCCAAAGCGTTGGCGGTGGCCAACGACGCCCTCTTCGTGCTGGGCGCCGATCCGGTGGCGGCCGGGGTACTGAAGACGGCCGGCCAGTGGGGCGCCGACATCTTCGTGGGCGAGGGGCAGCCCTTCGGCACGCCGCTCGCCTTCGGCGGTCCGTTCCTGGGACTCTTCGCCTGCACCGAAGAACAGACGCGCCGACTGCCCGGGCGGATCGTGGGCGAGACCGTGGACTCCAATGGACGTCGTTCGTTCGTCACGACACTGCGCGCACGCGAGCAGGACATCCGACGCGAGAAGGCGACGTCGAACGTCTGCACGAACCAGACACTGATGGCGGTCACGGCCGCGATCCAACTCGGCTGGCTCGGCACGCAGGGACTGCGCGAGGTCGCGACGCGCTGCGCGCAGGGCGCGCACTACCTCTTCGACGAACTCGTCAAGATCGACGGCGTCACGGCCGTCTCCACGCAGCCGTTCTTCCGCGAGTTCGCGGTCCGCCTCGGGCGCGACGCCTCGGCGGTACTGCTCACCATGGCCGCCGACGGCGTGCTGGGCGGCGTGGCCGTCGCCGCGTTGACCTCCGGGGCCGGACCTCTCGATCGAGGGCGACCTCGACGACGTGCTGCTCGTCGACCGTCACCGAACGGCGCACGCGCGAAGAGATCGACCGCTACGTCGAAGTCCTGCGCAAGGCGGTCGGCCAATGACGCGTCGCACTCTCCGGTGGGCGCGCGGCGTCGGCGCCGCTGCTGGGCCACGAGACCGAACCGACGATCTTCGAGATGTCGGTACCGGGCCGCTCGGCCTATCAATTGCGAACGACGGGCGTGCCCGCACGCGCGCTCGACGACTTGATACCCGGCGAAGCACCTGAACGGCGAGGTCGTCGAACGTCGCCGAGGTCTCCGAGCGCGACCTGGTCGCCCACTTCACGCGACTGTCGCACCGTCAGTTCTCGGTGGACCTCGGCATGTACCCGCTCGGGTCGTGCACGATGAAGTACAACCCCAAGTTCTGTGACGCCGTGGCGAACGATCCCGGCCTCAACTCGGTGCACCCGGGCGCGCCGGCCGAGCTCACCCAGGGTTGGCTGGAGTTACTCGTGACGCTCGAAGAGAAACTCTGCGCCGTCACCGGCATGGCGGCGGCGACGCTGCAGCCGGCCGCCGGTGCCGCGGGCGAGTTGACCGGGCTGTTGTTGATGCGGGCCTTTCACAGCGCGAACGGCGACGCCCGGCGACGCATCTTGATCCCCGACTCGGCGCACGGCACGAATCCGGCGTCGGTGACGCTCGGCGGTTACGAGGTGACGACCATTCCGTCGAACGACCGCGGCCTCGTCGACCTGGAGAAGTTGAAGGCGCTCGCTCGGCCCTGACGTCGCGGGCATCATGTTGACCAATCCCGAACACGCTCGGCCTCTTCGAAGAGGAGATCACCGAGATCGCCGCAGCGGTGCACGACGTCGGTGGACTGCTGTACTACGACGGCGCGAACCTGAACGCGATCCTGGGCGCCGTGCGACCCGGCGACATGGGCTTCGACATCGTGCACATGAACCTGCACAAGACCTTCGCCACGCCGCACGGCGGCGGGGGACCGGGTGCCGGCCCGGTCGCGGTCTCGCAGCGTCTCGTCGAGTTCTTGCCCGGTCCCAAGGCGACGCGACTGCGACGACGGAACTTTCGCGTGGGTGAAGCCGCCGCGCTCGATCGGTCGCGTGCACGGCTGGCACGGCAACGCCATGGTGCTGGCGCGCGCGCTCGCCTACATCGACGTGCACGGCGGCGACGGACTCACGCGCGTGGCGAAGTACGCGGTCCTGAACGCCAACTGGCTGCGCCACCGTCTGCGCGAGACGCTGCCCGCCGCTTACGACCGCGTCTGCATGCACGAGTGCGTGCTCACCGCGACGCCCTGAAGAACAAGTACGGCGTGCGCGGCCTGGACGTCGCCAAGGCGTTGCTCGAAGAGGGCTTCCACTCACCGACGGTCTACTTCCCGTTGATCGTCGAAGAGGCGCTGATGTTCGAGCCGACCGAGACCGAGAGCCTCCAGACGCTCGAGGCATTCGCCGAGGCGCGTGGAGCGAATCGCGCAACGCGCGATCGACGATCCCGACGCTCTGCATCGTGCGCCCCAGACGACGCCGGTGTCGCGCGTCGATGAGGCTCGCGCGGCACGTCACCTCATTCCCGACCGAGGACGCGGCGAGTCGGCCTTGACGCGACGGCAGTCGACCCGGGTCGGAATGACCACGATGGCGATCCGTCAAGCCTATTGGTGCAATCGTCCTGATCTGTGTCCGATCCAATCGGGGCTCGGCATGTTCGTCAATCTCTTCGTGACGATCCCCACGCGGCACGCCGGATCCGAGTCCGGGGGATTTCTTCAGCGGCTCGACGAGCAGTGTCGCGTGGGCCATCACGCACGGCGCCGTGGCGCTCGTCATCCACACGGTGCTCGGACTGCTGCTGGCCCTGATGGTCGATCGGCGTCGTGGCCGAGGCGCTGCGAATCGGACGCGGGCCGTGACCGCGTGGTCGGTACTGGGCGCATTGTTGCACGATCGGTGCCGGATTCAACGGCGCGAGCTTCCTCGACTACAACAAGGACGTCAGTTCGTTCATCATGACGATCTTGGCCCTCGCGGCGCTGCTGTGCTTCGTGATCGTGGTCTATCTCCCGTGGCAGTACGATACGTCTGACGTGCACTCGCGGTCGAGACGGACGTCGGCCTAAGTCCCTCTCGGAGGCGGAGATGCCGTGCGTCACCTTTCGCAAGCAGTCGCGCCAGTTCACGCTGTTCGGTCGGCGTCAGGGCGCTCACGGCGACGCGCTCGTGTTGGTTGAACGTGGGGAAGAGGGCCTCGATGAGGTGTTCGCCCGCGGACGTCAGTTCGATCGAGACGCGTCGACGGTCGTCCTTGTGGGGGAGACGCCGGATCAATTTGCGACGCCTGGAGCGTCTTGATGACACCGGTCAACGTGCCCTTGGTGACGCCGGCCTCCTCGGCCACGTGGCCGGTCTCCTGGGTGTCCCAAATCCACAGGATCCACAGCACCGTGAAGGCGACCCAACTGAGGTCGTACTCGGCGAGCACGGTGCGCTCCATGTGGTTGCGCACGGCCGTTCCGGCGCGGTAGACGTTGGAGACGGCGCTCATCGCCGTGAAGTCGAAGTGTTGGCCCTTGAGTCGGGCCTTGATGTCCTTCTCGGCCTGCAGCACGACTGCCGGAGAAGCCGAGCCGATGCGACGGCTCATCGGCCGCTCCGCAGTGTCGTGCCCCCGGCGAACGTCGTCCCGACGGAGCGGAAGTAGCCACCGATGATCTCTTGAGGCGCGAGTCGCGACAGTTCTTCGCTCGGTGAATCGAAGAGTTCCAATGTCGCCGTCCCGCCCCACACCGGCCCGAGGTCGAGGTCGACACCGGACATCGTCACGACCTCATCGAGGGCGTCGACACCGTCGAGTTCGATCCGTGGGAACCAGCGATGGTGCAACATGGCGTGACCGTTGACGAAGCCGTTGGACGCCGCCGGTCCGGTCAGCGTGACGGTCGCGTTCGCCAAACGGCGATCGGCGGCGGCGAGGGTCATGCCGAAGGCCCCACCGGCCTCGAGTCGCGGCCCGGCCTTGCCGACCGTCACTGGCCGTGTCTGATGGATCGAACCGAGCTTCTTGGGATAGCCCTGGAGGTAGCCGCGCACCAGCGCGAAGTCCTTGTCGACCCAGATGAAGACGCAGCGGCTGTAGAGCTGGCCGTCGTAGCGACAGCGCACGACCACGAAGGACTCCTTGTACTGTGATCGAACGGGGTCGAGCAACTCGGACTGGTCGTCGCCACAGCTCTGCCAGTCGGCCCAGATGAAAGCCACCGCGCCGGGGTCCTCATCGTCGTGGGCGAGTTCGACGTCCGGTGGCAGCACCGCACGAACGTTCGCCGGGTCGGTGCGGTACTCGACCGTGAGCAAATCGCCGGAGTAGTGCCACGGGGTCGGCGGCAGGATCGATGCCGCACCACTGGCCGTTCGCGGGAAGGGTACGCCTCGAAACGACATCAGCCTTCCCCCGTCCAACCGGCCTCGGGTCGGTCGAACCACACGTGGGCCTGACCGGTGCCGATGGAGTTCTCGTACTGCGAGTACATGCGTCCCGGCGCCGTGCACCGCGCTCCGCCGAGGGCGTGGATCATCATCTGGTAGTGGGCGAAGTGGCCCTCCGGTCGAACGGACATGAAGTCATCCATCTCATTGACGACCTGCGCGTGATCGCCGCGCACGAGGGCGTCAATGACGCGGTGGTCCCAGTGACGCGCCGCGTCGGAGTAGATGTTCTCCTCGGGCGCGGCCTCGTGCTGGCGCAGTTTGCGCAGCTTGTGGAAGGTGTGGCTGAGGGCGCCCGACGCGATGACGACGACGCGCAGGTCACTCTGGGCGACCGCGTCGGCGACGACCCGTCCGACCGTCGCGAAATCACGACTCTCCGCGGTCTGGCAGACACCGATCGAGGCCCAGGCCTCGTCGCCCTGCAAGAACGAGAGGAAGTTGAGCGTCGCGTACGTGACCGGGAGATGCTCGTTGTCGATCGGCGTAATCCAACAGTCGTCGGTGGCGTCGGCGATCTTGCCGACCAGTCGGGCGAAGTCTGGACTGCCGGGCATGTCGTAGGGGACGCTCGACATACCCCGGGGGAGTTCCTCACTCGTGAAGAAGCCCATGCGACGCTCGGCCGCCGTGACGACGAACTCGACGGTCGTGAACCAGTGGCTGTCAAAGACCAGCACGAGGTCCGGCTTCAGGACGTCAAAGACCTCGGTGCGCAGTTGCTTGAGCCCCGTGTAGAGCGTGCTCTCGTTGCCGTTGTTCAGTTCGCGACGAAGTTCGTCGGGAAGCACGATGGTCGGGACGTGCGCGAGTAGTCCCGCGCCGACAATTTCACCCATGGGTCGTTCCCTCTTTGATCTGTAGCGTTTTCAAATCCGAATAGAAGTCCAGCGCGTAGTCGCCGCCCTCGCGGCCGATGCCACTGATGCCGGTGCCGCCGAAGGGCGCACTGAGGTCGCGCACGAGGAAGCAGTTGACCCAGATGGTCCCGGCGCGAAGCGCGGCGCCGAGTCGCTCGGCGCGCTCTTCGCTGGAGGTGTAGACGATCGCCGAAAGCCCGTAGGCGGTGGAGTTCGCGAGTTCGGCGGCCTCGGCTCTCGTCGGCGAAGCTCTGGATCGTCAGGACGGGACCGAAGACCTCGCGCTGGACGATCTCGGCGTCGTTCGAGGCCGGCTCGATGAGCGTCGGTTCGTACCAGAGCCCGTCCTTGGTCAGCTTCTCGCCGCCGAAGACCACCCGGTCGCCGTTCACCTTGGCGCGCTTGACGAATCCCTCGACGCGCGCGAGGTGATCGGGGTGGATGAGTGGCGAGATCGTGGTCTCGGACTCGCGGCTGTCGCCGAGCACGTGGCGCTTGGTGGCGACTCTCGAATCGCTCGACGAAGGCGTCGCGCACGGAGTCCTCGACGAGTAGTCGCGTGCCGGCCAGACAGACCTGGCCGCCGTCGTCGTACATGACGGCCGCCTTCTCCGCGGCGGCGTCGAGGTCGGCGTCGGCGAAGACGATGAAGGGACCCTTGCCCCCGAGTTCGGCCGTGAACGGCACGAGGTTATTGGCGGCCGCCTCGCCGATGAAACGACCGGTCTCCGGCGAGCCCGTGAACGAGATGCGCCGTACCCGTGGGTCGCTCACGAGGGCCGCGCCTACTTCGGAACCGAATCCCTGCACGACGTTGAACACGCCGGGCGCGAAACCGGCCTCGTCGACGAGGTCCATCAGCATCGAACAACTCAGCGGCGACCACTCGGCCGGCTTCAGGACCACCGTGTTGCCGGCGGCGAGTGCCGGGGCGCACTTCCAGGTCGAGAGCATGAACGGTGCGTTCCAGGGCGTGATGACGACCGTCGGGCCGGCCGGCATCCGCAGGACCGTGTTGGCCGTGCCGTTGGACGACCAGCGACGCGGCTCGTAGCTGCGCGCCAGATCGGCGTAGGCGCGGAAGTTCCGCGCGCCGCGACCGATGACACGAAGTTTCAGGCTCTCTTCGAGCATCGCCATGTCGAGGCATTCGACGTGGGCGATCGAGGCGACGTCGCGGTCGATAAGGTCCGCGAGGCGATCGAGGTACGCGCCACGCTCGTCGACCGACAGGGCGGCCCACGCGGGAAAGGCGGCCTCGGCCGCACTGACGGCGAGGTCGGCCTCGACCGAACTGGCGCGAGCGACGTCGGCGAGCTTCCACGTCCAATCCAGCGGTGAGCGGTCCTCGAAGGTGCGCGAGGAGGCGATGCGTTCGCCGTTGATGTAGTGATCCGGCGAGACGCTCACGCCGTCGACATCGACGCGCGGCGAACTCATGATTGGAACTTCGGGTGGACGCGGGGGAATGGCAACTCCTCGCGGGCGGTGGCGTTCGGTCGTCGCTGCCCGCGGAACTCCCACTCGGCCCCGAGCGCGGTCGAGAGGACCTCTTCGGTAGCGGTCGGTTGGGCCCCGACCTCGTCGCTGACGGGCGTGGGCCCTTCGACGATGTGGTTCGTCAGCGTTCCGAGTCCTTCGACTTCGACGTGGACGACGTCACCGGGTTCCACCGGTCGCGAGACGGCGGGCGTGCCCGAGAGGATGATGTCGCCCGGCACCAACGTGATGAGACGCGCGATGTCGGCGACGAGGTAGTGCATGTCCCAGGCCATCTCGTCGGTCGAACCGTCCTGGCGGACGTCTTCGCCCACGAGCGTGAGCATCCGCTTGTTGGTGAAGTCCCAGTCGGTGACGACACCCGGTCCGATCGGGCACAGCGTGTCGGCGCCCTTGACGCGCAGCATCGAGCCGGCGTCGGTGTCGCGAAAGTCGTGGAGGCCGAAGTCATTGGCGATCGTGTAGCCGGCGATGTAGTGCGCGGCGTCCGCGTAGGCGATGTTGCGCGCCGTGCGTCCGATGACGATCGCGATCTCGCCCTCGAAGTTGAGGTAGTGACAGTTCGAGGGGCGCACGACCGCGCCGCCGTGGGCGTTCAGTGCCGTGATGGGCTTGTGAAAGTAGGTCGGCGCCGGGGGGAGCTGGACGCCGAACTCGCGAACCCGCGATATGTGATTCAGGTGACAACAGATGATCTTGGTGGGCTGCACCGGGGGGAGATGGGTGGCGGTGCGTGCTTCGACACGTCGGCCGTCGCGGGCCACCAACGAGTCGCCCTCGAGCACGACGTCGGTGGGGTAGCCGTCGAGGAGAATCCTTCGAAATTCCACTGCGCTCCCAGAGTCGTTTGTATCTAAACGTTGTTGACCAGACTAGTAAGTTGGTCAGTGGGTTACTCCTCGCCAGAGTGCTACTTTTCCCAACGTACGCCAAGGGGGCTAGATGTCCAGTGAGTTCAATCGCCTGCGGGTGTTGTGGCCCGATCACCTCGGACTCGCTCGTGGCAAGTACGTCCCGGCGTCACTCGCCGAGCACGGCGTACGCCACTGCACCGGCACCTGGGCCCTCGGCTACGACCGGGGCATGACGCCCGAGACACCCGGGTTCGCACTGGAGCGAAGGACTGCCCGACTTCGACGCGAGCTACGAGATGAGCGATATCCGCCCCGGCTGGGAGCCGGGCACCAAGGTCGTCGTCGCCGACCTCACGAGACTCGGCGAGCCGTTCGCGCCCTCGCCGCGTCACGCCCTGCGCCGGGCGATCGCCGACTGGCAAGCACTCGGCTATCGACCGTTCGTGGGCATGGAGTTCGAGGCCTATATCTTCGAGCCCGACGGCAGCGGCGGCTGGCGACCCATCGACACGCCCGGCGCCTACGTCTACGGCACCGGACCGTCGGTCGACCCGCACGGCCTGCTCGACGCCATCTGGGAGGCCTGCGACGCGGCCGAGATCCCCCTCGAGTCCGTCAACTCCGAGTACGACTCACCGCAGTTCGAGTTCACGCTTCGCTACAGTGACGCGCTGCGCGCGGCCGACGAGGGATTCCTCTTCAAGGTCCTCGCTCGCGAGGTGGCGCATCGAATGGGACTGTTGCTGACCTTCATGGGCAAGCCGCTCTCCGATCGCGGCGGTTCAGGACTGCATTTCAACATCTCGCTGCGCAACGACGCGGGGGACAACGTGATCTTCGACGCCGATGAAGATGACGGCGTCTCGGTCGTGGGTAAACAGGCCGTCGCCGGCATGCTCGCGCACCACCGGTCGCTCGCGGGACTCTGCGCGCCTACGGTCAACGCTTACAAGCGACTGCGACCGGCGTCGCTCTCGGGCTACTGGGCGAACTGGGGCTACGACCACCGCGGCGCCACCGTGCGCATCCCACCCGAGCGTGGCGAGGGATCGCGTCTCGAACACCGACTCTCGGACGGCGCGGCCGTGGTGCACACCGCGATGGCCGCGGTCTTGCAGGCCGCTCGCCTCGGCGTCGTGGACAAATTGAAGCTCGGTCCCAAAGAAGGCGGCAACGGTCTCGACACCATCGACGCGACGGTCGGTGTACCGGCATCGCTGAGTGACGCGCTCGACGCGCTCGAAGCCGACCAGGC
This sequence comes from uncultured Acidimicrobiaceae bacterium, assembly GCA_963764095.1. Classification (GTDB taxonomy): domain Bacteria; phylum Actinomycetota; class Acidimicrobiia; order Acidimicrobiales; family RAAP-2; genus RAAP-2. The sequence goes on from CAVXRB010000027.1 coordinate 42,286, forward strand.
ACTCGTGGACGCCGTTGGCACCGAACTCGTGGCCCAACACCTCGCGGTAAAGCGCTCCGAGTGGGAACGCTTCACCGGCGCCACGACGGACTGGGAGATGCGCGAGTATCTCCCGTTCCTCTAGCGCCAGGTCACGCGCACCGGGAGCTTCTTCGTCCCACTGATGAAGTTCGATCGGAAGCGCTCGCTCGGTCCGGCGGCCTCGATACTCGACCAGGCCTTGGCCATCTCTTCGAACATGACGCGCAGTTCCAGTCGCGCGAGGTGCGCCCCGAGGCAGAGGTGCGCGCTGTGGAGTCCGAAGGCGACGTGGTCGTTCGGTGACCGGTCCTTGATGAACTCGTAGGGATCGGTGAACTGCTCTTCGTCGAAGTTCGCCGAGATGTACCAGAGGACGACTTTGTCGCCCTTCTGCAACGCCTGGCCCCGCAGTTCCGTGTCCTCGACGACGGTTCGACGAAAGTGCATCGTCGTGCTGGCCCAACGCAGGACCTCGTCGACGAGCAACTTCAGCTGCGCCTCGTTCATGGTGGGCAGGGCCGCGAAGATCTCGGGGCGGTCGATGAAGACCTGCGTGCCAGCAGTCATGGTGTAGCGCGTCGTGTCGTTGCCCGCCGCCACCATCAAGGTGAAGAAGTTCTTCAACGTCGAGTCGTCCAGCGTGTCGCCGTCCTTGGTCGGGGCGAGCAGCGCGGTCAAGACGTCGTGGGTCGGCGTGACGCGACGATCCTCGAGTGCCTGTTGGGCGTACTCGAAGAGTTCGATGGCGACGGGACTGCGAAAGGGGAGCAGACGGTAGGCACTGGTGTCGCTCTGGTCGACGACGTAGTCCGTGAAGTCCGGGTCCGAGTTGCCGATCAGAGCGTCACCGCGACTCACCAGCCAGTCGAGGTCTTCGTCGGGCAGGCCGAGCAGTCGTCCGAGCATCTTCATCGGGAGCTCTCGCGCGACGTCTTTCACGAAGTCGAACTCCTCTCTGCCGTCGAGATTCGCGAGCACCTCGCGGGCGAGTTCGCGCACCGCCCCTTCGTAGTCGGCGACGGCGCGCGGCGTGAAGGGTCGGGCCACGATCCGGCGCAGTCGCGTGTGCTCGGGCGAGTCCATCTCCATCATGGTGCGCCGCGCCTCGGTCTCTTCGGCGTCCATGTCCTCCATGCGGATGCCCAGGCGACTGGAGAAGAGCTCCGTGTGGCGACTGGCGTAGAGGACGTCGTCGTACTTGGTCAGGCTCCAGAATCCGCGCCCACCGTCGGCCTCCTCGGTCCAGGCGACCGGATCGGTGGCGCGCATGTGGTCGAAGACCTCGTGGGGGACACCCTCGACGTAGGTGTCGTGGGACGTGATATCGACGGCCGCGGTGTCGCGTGACATCAAACCTCCTCGGTTCAGCCCAGGGTACTCGTTCGTGACCAAACGAAATTGCTCGACAATCGTGGCGTTTGCTTCCTACTATGGAGGGATGACGAAACCGCTGATTGGCATGTCGGGTCGGCGCTGGCCCGCGTCGGCACTCGCCAACAACGTGCCCAAGGCCATGTACGAACTCAAGTTCGACCTGCACTTCTCGGACTACCCGGCCTCGGTCGCCGCGGCCGGGGGACTACCCGTCGAACTGACGCGCGACGCCGACGTCGAGGGCGTGCTCGCTCGCCTCGACGGGTTGATCCTCAGCGGGGGAGCGGACGTCGAACCCGACCGCTACGGTCATCACGCCGACGAGAACCTCGGCGCCATCGAACCGGACCGCGACGAGTGGGAGCTGGCGCTCTTTCGCGAGGCCCGTCGCCTGGAGATGCCGGTCCTGGCGATTTGTCGCGGCGCCCAACTGGCCAACGTCTACTACGGCGGCACGCTCGAACCAGCACGTCGAGATCGACGACGGCGCCGGACATCCGCAGTGGGACACCGACGGCCACGAACGCACGCACCAGGTGAACGTCGTGCCCGGTTCGCTGCTCTCCACGCTCTACCCGAGAGGTCGGCGTGAACTCCTGCACCACCAGACGCTTGGCGGTCCTGGGCAACGACCTCGTCGTGTCGGCGACCGCGCCCGACGGCGTCGTCGAGGCGGTGGAACTGCCCGGTCACGATGTCTCGCCGTGCAGTGGCATCCCGGAACTCCTCGACAAGCCCGACCCGACCTTCCGGTGGTTGGTCGAACGAAGTAGCGACTACTTGGCCCGCAAGCGCTAGCGTGACCGCCGCTCGGGCGCTCATGGTTCTCACGGAGAACTGGACGCTGAATCCTCGACCCACATTGTCCGAGCTCGTCGACTTGGCCGTCCAGGCTGAAGGGGCCGGCGTCGACGGCGTGATGGTCAGCGATCACGTCGTCCTCGGTCCGTCGTCCAACGAGAACGGCGAGCCACTCAACCTGCGCGACTACGCCATGCCCGGCAACCAGGACCCGCGACCCGTGGCCGAGTCCTTACGTCTTGCTCGCCGCGATCGCCGCGCGAACGACGACGCTGCGCCTGGTCCTCGGGGCGATCATCTCGCCCCTTCGCCATCCGTTGATCACCGCGAAGGACCTCGGTACGCTCGATCTGATCAGCAAGGTCGGCTGGTGGTGCTGCCGACGGTGAGTTGGCACCGCGACGAGTACGTGGCCTTGGGCGTGGAATTCCATCGACGCGGCGAAATATCTGGACGAACAGCTTGCCATCTGGCGTCAGCGCGTGGACGACTCACCGGTCAGTTTCGGCGGCGACCACTACGACTTTGACGACGTCTGGGTCGAACCAAGGCCTTCGGCCGCGGCGGTCCGACGCTCTGGTTCGGCGGTTCGACGGTGCACGCGGCGGTCGCTCGACGGTTGGCGAAGTACGGCGCGGGGTTCAATCCGCTCGGTCGCCCTCGGCTGAGGAACTCGCGAGTGTTGGATGATGCCTTGGCCGGCCGAAGGCCGAACGAGATCCGAGATCGAGATGGTGGGCGGCATCCGAGGACGTTTTGGTAGCGCGAACGACGTGGCGTCACTCGATGAAGCGCTCGACGGTGTTCGCGGACAAGTGGAACGCGGATATGCGACGATCTGCTTCAAGCCATCGATGTTCACGGATGACTGTGACGACGTCGTGAACGTGTGCTAACGAGTCGTCGAGTTCCTCTCGTCGCCCATCCAGTACTTGACAAGAGTCGTTTGAGTCCTTACGGTTAGCACTCAATTACGCGGTTCAATCGATGGGGGACACGATGGAAAACGACGGCGGAGTACTACTAGGTCAGGACGGGGACGCTGACCACGACGGACTGCGTCGCGCAGTCGATGGCCGTCGGACCGATCTTCTCGGCCGCCGTCATCGGCGGCGCTCTGGCCGCGTTCGCCGGTGGCGTCGGACCCTTCGTCGTGATCCTCACCATGGTCGGCATCCTCGGCCTGGGCTACGTGATCAGCGAGTTCGCCAAGCGCTACAGCGGCGCGGGCGCCGTCTACGAGTTTCTCGCCCACACACTGGGCAAGAAAGCGCCATCTTCGGTGCCGCGGCGTACTTCCTGGCCTACGCCTTCTTCGTCGGCGGACTGCCATGGCCTTCGGCAGCACCGCCGTCCCGTTCTGGCAGACGGAGTTCCACCAGAACGTCTCGTGGTGGATCTTCGGCGTCGCGCTGATCGTGATCGTGACCATCATCAACGTGCTGGGGATCACATTCTCGGTGCGTGCTCAGTTGACGGTCGTGGCCCTGTCGATCATCCCCTTCATCATCTTGTCGATCGTGGTCATCTACAAGGGCGGCGTTTCGGGAAACCACTTCTCGGTCTTCGAGCCCAATCACATCGCCGCGGGCGGATCGGTCTTCAAGGGTCTGCTCTTCGCAATCCTCATGTTCGTCGGGTTCGAATTAGCCGCGGTGCTCGGCGAGGAGACCGCGAAGCCCAAGCGTTCGATTCCCATCGCGATATTCACGGTGATCATCATCACGGCGGTCATCTACCTCGTGACCCAGTACATCGGGACGATCGGGTCGGGTGGTCCGAAGAACATCCCGTTTGACTTCCAGGCCATCGCGACGCACTACGTCGGCAGTTGGCTGAGCGCCCTCATCGGGATCGCGATCATGTTGGACATCATCGGCATCGCGATCGGTTTCTCGGCGGCCTGCGCCCGCGGTCTCTACGCGCTGTCGCGCGACGAGCTCTTGCCGAAGCCCTTCACCAAGGTCTCGTCACGACGGGTGCCGATCGTGGGGACGATGTCGATCAGTGCGCTGATGGTCATCTTGATGGTGCTGGCCGGTCTGATCTGGAACTGGAGCAACTCGACGACCAATCCGGCCGTCCCCTTCGACGGATTCTGGATGTTCCTGATCGCTTCGGCGTTCGGCTCGTTCCTCATCTCGTTGATCTACGCGGTGCTCTGTGTCGCGGCGGTGAAGATGTTCATCGCCGAGGAGACCCTCGGGCGCGGCGCCGTCCCGGCGCTGTTCGGGTTCCTCATCTCGGCCGGCGGCATCGCCGCGCAGTTCATCAGCGGCTTGGCGCCGACGGGAACCGCGTTGCAGGGCCGCAATCTCGCGTTGGTCGGGATCGTCATCATCCTCATCTGGCTCGGCTACAACATGGTGCGTCGACCCGCTGCGGTCGAAGCGGCGGGCAACCACGCGTTGCAACACAATCTGACCGAGACCGGGCTCTAGTCGTTTGTCACAAGGTCTCGTCGTCGTCACTGGTGGCGGCTCCGGTATCGGAGCCGCCACGGTCGCGCAACTGCGACGCGCCGACTACGACGTGGTGGCGACGGGACGGCGAGCCGACGCGCTGCAAGACGTCGCCGCCGACACCGGTTGCGAGACGTTCGTGGGCGACGTTGCAAAGGCCCTCGACAACGAGCGACTCCGCGAGAAGGTAGAGGCGTCGCACGCGCCGTTGGTCGGGGTCGTCAACGCGGCCGGTGTCACCTACGACGGCACGGTCGGCGAGACGACGCTCGAGGAGTGGAACGAGACGATCGCCGTCAACCTAACGGGGGCCTTCGACGTGACGCGACAGCTTCTGCCGGCACTTCGGCGCAGCGGCGGATCGATCGTGATGGTCGCTTCGGTCGCCGCGGATCGCGCGCCGAACGGCGCGGCCGCTGTACGCCGTCTCCAAAGCGGGCATGGCGATGTTGGGGTACGTCCTGGCCGTCGAAGAGGGTCGCGGCGAGCATCCCGTGCGGTGCAACGTCGTGAACCCCGGCTGGACCAGGACCGAGATGGCGGACCGCGAAATGAGCGCCTTTGCCGCGGCGACCGGCCAAGACGTGGAGTCGGCCTACCGCGAATTGAGCCGACTCGTTCCCCTCGGCCGTCCAGCGCTCGCCGCTGAAGTCGCCCAGGTGATCGTGTGGCTACTCGGCGATGGCGCGAGCTACGTGAACGGCGCGACGGTGAGCGTCGACGGTGGTCATCGATTGATTGATGCCGGCACCGTGCCGTTCGATTTCACGGTGGAACCTCGTTCGACTGTTAGTCCGCTCATATTGCTGATTGAACGCGTACTCCCGGATAGCGTCGTGCCCATGGATTTGCGGCTGCGCCCTACGGCGTCGAGGATGAGACGGCTGCGCGGCGAGCCGACGGACATCGCTGCAGCCGAGGACTCCATGTTCTTGTTGGGGTCGAACCCGACATGTCCTGGGTCGAGTTCCTCGAAAGCGTCGAGACCCAGCGCCTGGGTCTCTATCCGTCGAAGTACCGCGTTCGCGCGGTGCAGTTGGCCGCCATCGTCGATGATCAACTCGTTGGACGTGCGTCGATTCGCTTCGAACTCAACGAGTTCTTCGCGACCCAAGGTGGTCATATCGGTTACGTCGTACTGCCGGCGTTCCGACGTCGGGGCTACGCCACGGAGATCTTGCGTCAGTCGCTGGTCATCGCCCGCGCCGGAGGGGTCGATCCGGTGTTGATGTACTGCCTCGATGACAACATCGGATCCATTGCGGCGATCGAACGCTGTGGGGGAGTGCTCGACGAAGTGATCGCCAACGACGAAGGCAAGCCCTCGTGGCGTCGCTATTGGATCAATTGATGGACGCCGTGACGGCTTAGAGTCGTTCGGCTTCGTCGACGGTCAGCTCCGCAGCCGGGTCGGCTTCGAGCCGTTCGTCCGGAATGAGTTCACCGCTGGCGATCGAACGTCCGTAGGTTCCCGCGGCGAGGCGCTGTTCGGCGCGCTCGATAGCGGCCAACCGCAGGGCAAGGCCGTCCGCGACGGCGTCGTCAGTTCCTTCTGCCACCAACGTCTCTGACGAGTCACTCATGTCACCTTGCTCGTTGGCAGCCGAGCGGTCGGACTCACCATCACCCTTGACGGCGGCCAGGAGACTCTCGACTCGAGCCCGTTCGACTTTCAGTAACTCTTCGGCCTGTTCGTTGTCCACGCCACTCCAATCCCGGTGATCTCAGGCCCCGGCAAGGAACCAAGTCCGCCCAGCGTAATTCCTCTTGGCGATCGTGGCTCTCCGCGGGTTGGCGCAAGCGTCGCGCTCGCCGCTTCGCACTTATCGGAAGCCGATGTCTAGTATCAGTTCATGACGGCTGATCGATGCGGGCAGGACAACCTGACTGGGCACGATTCAGTGAAGAAGGAGAGAGATGACGGACGCACAACAAAGTGGCGGCGACGCGGTCAGTGACGTCTGGAGCGACTTCGTTGCCGATGCCGGGTCACCGGGGTTCAGTGTGCGCACCACGTATCCAACGAATCCTGAGGGAGTCGAAGTGATGCTTGAACGCTGGGAGGCCGGTACCGAAGAGCCCCCCACTCACATCCGGGCGACGACATGACGGTGGTCGTCGAAGGAAAGATGTCGACGCAGCGCTATCGCCGCGACGGGGACTCTTGGTTGTCGATGGGGAGAGGATCGTTCTCAACAAGGGCGACGTTGGTTACACCGAGGCCGGCCGCATCCACGACGCTCAGTACATCGAAGAGTGTCAACTCGTCTACGTACACAACGGCGCGTTTGCATTCAACGCCGCCGAACTCGAGGTTCACGAAACTGCGTAGTCGACCACTCCGTACGACCGATGGACCGCGGCTCGTTCAGCGCGGTTCGTCCGGGTCGAACGGACTTACGCTCATGGAGCCAGTCTTCGCCGGTGCTTCCCAGGAATGCGCGCCCGAGGCATCACTTTTTATCCACCAACGGAGGAAACGTCCCGGCTGGGGTGCCGCATCGTCGGGCGCCATAACCGATCGCACGATGTCGTCACGAAGCCTGCCCATGCTGGCTCGATACAAGTGCACCGCCCAAAGACAGGCGATGGTTCCCACCACGATGAAGCCGCCAAGGATCGACGCGGCGATAGAAGGGGAGAACGAATTCTTGCCGGTCGTGGCGGGACTCGCGATCATGACGCTGGCGAATCCACCTCCGAAAAAGGTGAATCCGGCGATCTTCGTGAACCGAACTTTCAGTCGTCGCTTGAGCCCCGCGATTCGCCCCCGTTCTCGACCGGCGATGTACTCCTCGGTCGGGTAAGTCGGTGCTACTTCAGTCACGATGATTCGTCCGTTCATACGTACGGTGTCGCCGAGAGGCTGCCCTGCTGGGATGCAAAAGCGAGCACTCTCATGTTCTGGAGGCTACTCACATCTCCCTTCCGGGGCTGGAGCATATGAACCGTTCGTTCGTGCCTTTTGAAAAAATGTCGACAGCAGAAAGGTGCTACAACGTGAACGTGAGTGGACAGCGTATTGAAGTGAGCCGAACGATTCCCGAACCCGCGAATGCGATATTTTCGCTGCTGTGCGATCCAGACGGTCACGTCCAAATCGACGCATCGGGCATGTTGATGTCCGCCGAAGGGAATCCCGTGACGCAGGTGGGGGATACCTTTCTCGTGCACATGGATCGCGAAGCCCTCAACGACATTCCCCTTGGCCACTATTCGGTGTCGATCCGAATCACGGCGTTCGAAAAGGATCGTGAGATCGCGTGGACGATCGAACACCCCATGATCGATCCTCCGATGGGTCACGTCTACGGGTATCTGCTCGAGCCGGCGGAGTCTGGGACGCTGGTGACGTCGTACTACGACTGGTCGAACGTGCACGAGAAGTACCGTCAGGTCAACTTCCCCGTCATACCGGAAGCATCACTTCGAGCCACCCTCGGCATCCTGGCGCGCACGTTGCGCCGGGCCGATACGAACTAGAAGCCTCGACTCCTTTCGTCTCGACTGATTGTCAGATGCCCCCCGCGGCGGGTTGCCAACCAAAGGTCGCAATCGAGCCGAAAGATTCGAAAGCGAGACGCTCCAAGATCGGTCGGCTCTGGCTGGATGCGATGACGTACAGATATCGGCGTATCCACGTTCCGCGGCGAACTGGGCGCGATCGCCACCATCGCCTTGAACAGCCCCTTGCCTCTCCATTGCGGAAGGGTGCTGCCTCCCCACAGACCCGCGAAGTCACAGTCGGGAATGAACTGGACGCGCGCCGACGCAACCGGCTCGCCATTCGCAAAACCGAGGACGATGTCGTTCAAGTCCGGTGCGACGGAGAGCTGCGCGAGAAGCGTCCGACCCAATTGGGTCTGATCTGCGTCGAATACCCTCTCGTGCACCTCGATCAGTTGACGAATGCCCTTTGGATCGTTCGAGCGAACGAGCGAGACGCCGTCGGGCAGTTCTACCGAGGTTGCCGTATCGGCGACGCGCGCAATCATCAGTTCTGACGTTCCCATGTGTTTGAACCCAGCCACTTCGAGCCGGGTACCCAGGTCCGTGGGGAGGTCGCCCTCGTAGAGTCGCCATACAAATCCTTGACCGAGCGTGGCGAAGTGCTCGATCTGCTCGGCGATTACCTCATCGGCGCTGCCCTCGTCGAGGTCGGTCCAGGCGATCTCCGACCAACCGATATCACCGGATGCGGTCCACCGAATGAACCGTGGCGTTTCCCAGACGGCACTGAGACCGTCCTCGTCGTTCCTCGCCGTATCTGGTCGTCGAAGAGGGCTCGGATCCCTCGTGCGTCGTCGGCGGGCATGTCAGTTCATGACGTTTCTGGTCGTCTTCTCGGGTGCTCGCAGACGCGTCACCGACGGAACGAGAAGTGTGAGGAACACGAGAGCAATCATGATCAGGCCGGAAAGGTCGAGCGTCCGTGATGTGCCGAATCGTGAGGCGACCGGCCCCACGAGCGCCATCCAGATCGGCATGAGCGCCAGCGATCCAAACCAGTCGTACGCACTGACGCGAGAGAGGAGGTCGGACGGGATCTCTCGTTGCATCGTCGTACTCCACAGGACGGAGAACACCGACACGGATGCGCCGGCGAACAGCGCAAAGATCGAGATGAGATATATCGGCGAGCGACTCGCGATGAGGAACAGCGGCAGAGGGAATATGAACGTCGAAAGGGTCGCTATCAGAAGCGGCCGGCGCGGACGAAATCGGAGCATGACGATTCCACCCGCAACGGAGCCAACGCCCTGGGCAGCGAGGACGGTGCCCCAGGCGGGTGCGCCGCCGAGGTGCTGTTTCGCAACGACGGGCCCCAGAACGAGGAACGAAGCGAAGAACGCGTTCACCAGGGAGAACTCGATGACAATCACCCAGAGCCAGGTGCGGGACCAGAACTCGCGCCAGCCTTGACGCAGCAGCACGAAGAATGACTCGGCCTGCTGCGTGGCGCTCCAATCGATGCGAATACGAGCCAGCGACATCACACTGATCAGATACGTGAAACTGTCGACCAGAATCGCCCATCCTGGACTCGATGCCGCCACGATGACGCCCGCGATGGCGGGTCCCACGATGCCACCACCCGATCCCGAGATTCCGTAAAGTGCGTTGCCTTCTTGCAGTGCATCAGCGCCCAACATCTGCGGCACGATGCCCGTCAACGCCGGCATGAAGAAGGCCTGACCGATGCCCATCAACGCCGCCAAGGTCATGAATCCCCATAGCGGGGGCCGTCCGATGAGGACCCAGACCCCCAGCACGCCTTCGGCAGCCGTGCGCAGCGTGTCGGCGCGCAGCATCAATGTTCGCCGGCTCATCCGGTCGCCGATGACACCTCCCACCAGAAGCAAGACGACAAGAGGGATCGTCTCGGCGGCGAGTACGTAGCCGACGTCGACCGCGGTGCCGTGAGCCAAGACCGCGAAGACGATTGCGACCGGCGCCATACCGCTGCCGATTTGCGACGCGGTCTGTCCAATGAAGAAGAGTCGAAAGTTACGCTCCCTCAACGGTGCGAACCACTTCGAATGGGCCATCGAGAGAACTTAGTCTTCGGTTCCGATGGGCTTCGCGCCACACCTCCGCGCTGACGCCAGGTCTGACCTAACTGTGTGCGTTAGTTGGTCGGGCCTCGATCGAGAGGAGTTTCGGTCGCACCCGAATCAAATAGTAGAGAGCGATGAAGCAACCGAAACCGTAGAAGAAGGTGAAGAGGGCGATCACGACGATCCACGCGACCTTCGAATAACCCGCCTCATAGAAGTCTCGCTTGGAGTGCGAGGATACCTCGACGATCGCCCATATCGATAGACCGACCAAGGCCAAAAGGAGTACGGGAACGAGCAAGACGAACGCGATATCCGGTCCGAAGATCTCACTCGTGATCACGTGGCCCACCCTATCTCCAGTTCATTCCGCGCTTCGCGGTCGCCGTCATTCGACATTCCAGAGTGCGTTGATATTCTCAACAAGTGCTTGATGCGGAGTATCGACTTGACGGCAGGAGCCTTCCAGGGACGAACTGCGTGAAGCCGGCGAGTTGGCCGTCCGCGCCTTCGATGACGGACCCTATTTCCGTTTTGTCTTTCCCGATGAGCGTCGACGCGCTGGGGGAGTACGAATCATCCATCGCACCGCGTTGGCCCATCCGGGCCGGGGCTCACGGATTCGCACCGTCCGCGATTCGCAGGATCGAATCGTCGGACTTTCTCTATGGCTGCCCACGGGAGGTTCCCCACAGTCAGCCACCACCCAACTCGCGCAACTTCCTGGCGCACTACGAAGTTGCCGCTTCCGACCGAGCATCGTGAAAATGGGTGTCGCTTACGCGCGGGCCACCGAACCGCTTCACCCAAAAGAGCCGCATTGGTATTTGAGTATCTTGATGGCCGACCCGGCGATTCAGGGTCGAGGCGTCGGAACGGCTTTGATGGATGAAGCCCTCGAAGTCATCGATTCCGAAGGCGTAGGTGCATATCTCGAGACCAACAACGAGTCCAATGTGGACTACTACGCCAAATTCGGGTTTCGCGTGCGCTCGACGCTGCGTCCAGTTCCTGACGCTCCACCGCGCTACACGCTGTGGAGAGGGCCCATTGCTTCCATGGAATGAAGTTCGCTACGGGACCATGCGAAGGTCATCGACTTCTGCCGATCACATGTTTGCTCGTTCAGCCAGACTTGTCGCCGACTTGCGCCGTGAGGATGTTCGATGTTGCGTGCGAACGTACGACGCCGTCAAAGGTGATCGGGCGGGCGGCATCCTCGACAGCCGCAGCCATCGCAAATTGATCCGCTTCGGAAAGGCGGGAGACCGCGGTCGCCACCGAGGCCGCGTGCAGCGTTAGGAACAGTTGACTGGGACCTCCTTCGAATACCAGTGGCAGCTCATGTCGGCGCACGTGAACGTTCGTGAAGCCGCTGTCACTGACAAGTCGAGCCAACGAGTCCTCATCACCAAACCCCCAGGGACCGGAGGCGTATGCATCTGCAGTGTCCGTACCGAGCACCTTTCCTAAGGCATCGCGCAGCGCCGCGAACGGTGGACAGTCCTCTATGTCGCACCAAACGGCAACGCCCAACTGTCCACCCGGACGCAAGGCTCGCCGCATCTCGGCGAGAGCAGCCGACCGGTCGGGGAAGAACTGCAGGCCCTGCTGACAGGTCACCACGTCGAACACATCGTCCGTGACGCGAAGTGAGTCAGCCGGACACTCCACGTATTCGATCGGTGCTCCGGCGGCTACGGCGTTCTTTGAGCGCGCGAGCCCGAGCATCGCCGGACTCAGATCGCACCCGGTGACTCTTCCGGACGGACCAACACGAAGTGCGGCCTGTCGCGTCACAGTTCCTGGCCCACAGGCGACATCGAGGATCGATTGCCCACCGTGCGGTGTCAACTGATCGAGCAGGAGCTCGGCCCAAGGTTCGAACATTCGAGGAACCATGATCTCGTCATAGAAGGTCATGGCATCGGTCGACGCCGATGCAAACGATGCGCCCCATTCTTGACCGCTTGTCATTGCTGTCACTCCTTTCCCGTTTGCTTCAACTTCACCATTGCACCTCAGTCCGTCATATGCCGACCGCTAAGCCACGTGGCGCATTGCCGCCTGAGTCAGAGGTCGGCGAACTGTCAGTCTTCGATCGACGACACGATCCGCTCAGCTTCGGAAGGAAACTGACCATTGCGGGCTACCCATCCAGCGTCCGGAGTTTGGATCGTGCTCCTGGCTTCGGTCCAACCTGGGTGAGTCGCCCATACCATTTGGATCCACTGAGACATAGAGACCTCGAATGTCGCCGCTCCGGACTCCACCTCGCACAGCCACTGCGGTGATACTCCCAGGCGATTCGCGAGTTCGTCGATGGACAGTCCTGCGGACTCGCGACGCATTGACAAGCGATGACCCTGACCGATCGCGGCTGTCGCCTGCACTTCGTTCGTTCGCTTAATTTGGTCTCGACGCCGTTCCTCACTTGTCTTCCTGACGCCGTCGAGTCGACCACGTGGATCGTCCCAGTCGAAGATTCGCCTCCCGGCCCAGTCTTCGGGCGGCGTACCCTCTCCGGCCCACAAGTACTCATTGTCGTCGAGTCGAATATAGATATCTTTGGCGCCGCGTGTTCGCCACCAAGCGACGGCGTCGCCGGCATCTGAGAACGTCGGACCGTCTTCTATGTCTGCGTCGTCAGGAAACTGACACGAACCGCTCCAATGGACCTCGCCACTCGCTTGATCGGAATAGTCGTCATCAAGAGATATGTAAACCTTGCCATCTTGGACGCTTCGCATTGACGCCAGATTATCCATTCACTTCGCAGGTGACGTTGAACCGGGCATCAAGCGTCGACCGACCGACTTTGCATGGCTTCGTTCAACCACGGAAGATTGAAACGCGACAACGATCTGGCGTCTGACACGATCAAGGCATGCGAGGGGAGACCGAGCAGTGATGTCCGGTGTTATCGTCGTGACCATGAACTGCTTCACTTCCTTTCGAACTCGCTAGTCGAGGACCCGTCCACGACGGGTGAATGGGCGGGCGATCTGTCGCCCGCGACTCTCTTGACCTCCAAATTCGAAAGGCAGCATCATGTTCATTACATCCGCAAAACCCTCTGACGTCCCGAAACTCGTCGAGATCGCGATTGAAACGTTCCGACCGTACTTTGAGGACTTCGTGCATCCCTTGCTTGGGGACGAACTATTCAAACTCCAACACGAAAATTGGCGCCTCGACTACGAACGAGATATTCCCACGCTCGTAGCCCCCGATGAGGGGAGGCATACTGCGATTGCGCAACGTGATCAAGACATCGCGGGGTTCGTCTCTTGGACCATCGGAGGCAAGCCCCACCATGGCGAGATTTATCTGCTGGCGGTATTGCCCTCGTTTAGACGGCTGGACGTCGCGCGTTTTCTGTGTGAGCACGCCATTGGCGCCATGAAGTCCGATGGCGTTGAAGTCGTTGACATTGGTACGGGCGATGACGCGTTCCACGCTCCGGCTCGAGCACTGTACGAGAGTCTGGGCTTCACGAAGATCCCGACCGCCGCCTATCTCAAACGAATCTGACTGTGCGATCGACGCTCGATTGTGATGCTCAAATCGCAGATCACCCAAGGGTGCAAGCGAGGAACGGGTTAGATGATCCGCTCGGCGAGGGACACGATAATCCCCTCCGGGCCACGCACGTACGCCATCCGCCAGGTGCTCTCGTACTCGCCGACACCCCCGATCAATTTGTAACCGTCCGAGTCCAGTTCTTCGACCGCCGCCTGGAGGTCGTCCACCACGAAGGCCACGTTGCGCAGCCCTAGCTCGGTGGCCATCGCGGCGGGCGATCCGAGCTGATCGGGCGGGCCGCGCGAAACTCAAGCTCCAGCCCGGTACCACCATCAGGCGACCGAAGCATGACGATCTCAGATCGAGAATCGGGTATGCCGATAACCGCATCGAGGAACTCGCCTTCCACGGACGTACGCCCTTCTATCTCGAGGCCCAACTTGACGAAGAATGCCGTCACCGTGTCGATGTCCGCAACCGTGATGCCGACATGGTCGAACTGTCGCAAATGTGACATGGTCCTCACTCCAATGCTGATCTCATCGGTCCAGGCGACGCTACAAGGCCGACGCAACAGTTCCGCAACTTTTGTTGTGGTGACCGACTCTTAAGCGCAATAATTGTTGACCGTTCGCTCTATTCAACGAGATAGAAGATGCCTGCCAAAATCATGGTCGTTATAGCGAACGCGAGGAACGCCTTCGCGATGGAGGTATAGAACGGTGAACTTCCTTTCATCAAATCGGGCCATCCGCGCACGGTTCGAGTAACGATGTCATCGTCTGGTGATCTGTGTCGAATCGTCACCGAGTCCGCCATGATCGATCGCATGCCCATGGCTGCTGCTCCAAAGAGGAAGAAGGCTCCGAGGATCATCAGATAGAACGCAAGATGATGGTGAACTACATGCATCGAATGGGCACCTAGATGTGTCGTGCTCGCAAGTCTCGTCAGTGTCGGTGAACTGATGATGGTTAAGTGGAACATTGCACTTCAAAATACGCGTTGATTCTCACGCTCGGTCGGTGGCCCGACGTCAACAATCTTCGGTTGGCGCTTGGAACGTTGGTGCCACTATTGATTGTGAGGTCGAGACCTGTGAATCCTGGATCGCAACGCCAAAAAGAGAATGTAGGCGCACGCGGGAGCGATAAAGAGGTTCGGCAGGGCGATGGGCAGTCGTTCAGTTGCGAATCCGTAGACGACCCAAAGAATTGCCTGAGCGGTGGCTATTGAGTACGCCGCAACACTCAGTCCACTCATGGCTTTGAGATCACTTCTACGCCGAACGGCACGCCACAGTTGTGGAGTGAATTGACCCAAGTCGACGATGGCCGCGAGATAGCCGATAAAGAGAATCACTTTCGCACCCGAGACCTTGAAACCACGATGACGATAAGTGAACTCATCACAAGGTTGACGCAAGCGGCCGCGATTACCGGGATTCCGCTGGTACCAATCCCGTACACGAGGAGGAGAGCGTTGAAGAGGAATCCGGTGCCGTAGCCGACGACACTGATCCCTTCCAGCATGCCGTCTTCGTGTTGGTGCATGAGTACCCGCCAGCCCTGTGGAAGCCACATGAGCAGAGCCCCCAGACTTGCGAGGTATCCAACGGCGTCAATCACATGACCATTTTGCCAGCGATGGAATGATGAGAGTCGAAGGGCCGACTGACTCGTACTCCGGCTGGCGGACTCAGAGTGGGTGACCCCCAACGGATTGCTGCCAATTATTCGTTGGCAATATCCTTTGGACATGGGCGACAGTGGTCACTGGGTCAAATGGCACTCGGACTATGACGATTCGCGTTCGAACTTGAGCCGACGACTCGTGGTGATCCAGAGAAGGCTTGACGAAGCACTTAGCTCGATGCCCTTTGGTCCCATTCAACTGACCAGCATGTGTGCCGGTCAAGGTCGGGACGTCATCGGTGTGCTCGAGAAGAACGAACGAGTCGATGACACCAGAGCGCTGTTGGTCGAATCGGACAGCCAACTATGTCGAGACGCCGAAACTGCGGCACGGAAGGCAGGAATCACGAACATTGAAGTGCGCTCAGTCGATGGATCCACGACGTCGGCGTACGTAGACGGTGTGCCAGCGAACGTCCTTCTAGTCTGTGGCATATTCGGCAACATAAGTGACGAAGATGTTCACCTTACGATCTCCCTTCTACCAACTTTCTTGTCGTCGAATGCAATAGTGATCTGGACCCGTCACCGTCGACTCCCGGATTTGACGGTGACAATCCGCCGCTGGCTTGGTGAATTCGGATTTGCCGAAATTGCCTTTGATACTGAGGACGATGCGTCGTTCACCGTCGGGACCCATAGGTTCGTTGGAGTTTCGCAGCCGTTTGAACCTAACCAAAAATTATTCACTTTCGTCGACGATTGCGGATAGTAATTCCGAATCGTGAGCCTTATCGCAGCTCCGTTCCAATTGGCGTCATTGGGCTCTGTCCAAGTATTGAGCCACGACAATCGCCGCTCCGCCGTTCTCTTTGGACCTCCGACTGGCGAATCAGTATCTGGGCGTTTCTCGAGCAAAGCGCTCGAAATCCATCGTCCAGTTCAGGCGCCACGTGGCTCCCGCATCAAACGAAAACGACTGCTGCCATCGTGGCATCAATGAGTCAACAATCCACTCGAATCTGACCTTTGCTGGTTTGCCGCCGAGTACGTCATCGCACTCAAAGACGCCACGACCATCAATCATTCGTCCGATAAGTGGAGGTTCCAGGACACCAGGAGAACGAGTCGAACTCCACCAGATTCGCCATACCGCGGTGCTGGGTTCATACAGCCGAAGCGTGAAGCCCTCGAAGGGTTCACCGTTAGGCATGTTGGGCACATACATTCGGTGGATGTGTCCTAATCCTTCAAGAATCGGCGAGGCCTCGTCTGTCGCATCGAAGTTGACCCATTCAGTGCAGTGAGGATCGATGGAATCCACCAGCTTGTGATTGTGACCAATCCAGCGACCGAAGATGAAATTGAAATCGTCAGAGGATGGTCCCACGTGCGGAAATTATCATGACGCTCTCACATCGACTCTTGCGAAAGTATTCCGGTTGATATCGAAGGGCCGACCTACACAATCTCCGACTGGCGAATTCACTCTTGGAAGAAGGGAATCTGAGTTTCTCGTTTCAAAATATATTTGAGTTATGCCAAGTCTCGCTGCCACGCACTTGCGAATCATTGAAGTGTTATCGCCGAGGATCGGTCGTGATGCAGCTGAAGTCGAGTACAGATATTCGTCGAATCGGTGGATAATGTCGATATTGAGTCTTCCGACGTTCGTATTCATTGGACTCGCCGTACGCCAACAGAGTTGGTGGTTCGGTACTCTCGCCATTACTGGATACTTCGGAATGTTGGTCCTGTGGATCAGGATGTTTGTGTTACGACACGAGTACTACCACTCAGCGTCGTCCTCACTCGGGTTTCGTGTGAACATGCGTCATCCTCCTCGCGGAGTACCAAACTGGCGGCGAAAACTGAACGACGACCAAATCGCGAAACTGGATGTCATTTATGAGCGATGGCGAAGAGAATGTGTTACCGAGCAATGTGGCCAATTTGGTTAGGAGTGGTGGGGTCGTGAGTTCTCTGAGAGCCGACCTACACGATCTCCGAGTGGCGTCTTGCCTAGTCCGTAGGGGAAGGCAAACCCGGTTGAGTGGTAAGAAATTGCAATGGTCCGCAGCCGAGCAGAAATCGTTGAACAATTCAATGAACATCCGCTGCGGAGCTCATTGTGTCGGTCGCCTTTGGTTTAATGTGTCTCTTTTCGGCCTCCTGAGATTCATCTTTCTGCTCAGGAACTTTCCGAGCGAGAGGTCCTCGGTGGTGATGATGGCGGTCATTTCGGTCACCGTCGTCGTTCCCGCAGTACTTGGGACATTCAACAACTCGCCCTTTCGACGCCTAAGTGTGGCCATTTTTGTTGTTGCATTTGTTCCAGGCATTCCCGTTTTGTATGGCTGGACAACAGTCTTCGGAACCTACGCGAGTCACCATTGGTTAGAAGTACCACTCGATTTTGTGTCAATGGTTTTTGGAAGTCTTGTAATCACCAGAATGGTCCAACGCAAAGCGTGGAGATCACTTTCGTAGTTGGCAGAGATTGGTCAGGTTATGTTATTGATTCTGCGGGCCGACATGAACCCGCACAAACAAGAGGTGACGAAAGTGGGGGAGTACCACTGGAATAGCAATTAAGTCAGTGGCCGAGTGACATTCCCAAAACGAACATTCCCGAACAAAGAGTGGGGTAGAGGTGATAAGTGCTGCGGCGTAACCCCAGTGGTGTTCGCGCTGGAGAATTCCGGGAACCGCCAGTGCAGATGAAAACGTAGTAGTCCCCCGCAAAAACCGGTTAATACAAGGTGCTAATGTGAACGTCAGTTGATCCAATTAGTCGTACGCCGCGAAACCGGCGATCCCGGTTCCCAGCGCGTTGGCAGCGACGGTGGCCCAGGGTCGACTCGTCGGATGGCTGCGACGGACGGGATACTCGAAGAGGTACCGGACAACACAGCCGGAGCTCCGGCGACGAAATTAGCAAAAGTGTCATACTCGGCGCCGATGCCGACCCAATCCGAGCAGCCCGCAAAAAGGCCGCCAGGATGGCCCCTGCGGCCACCAAAAGACATCCTCCTATGGTGAGGTGCGATTGCCGCCAGATCCACGAAGAGGCCCGAATAAGAGGTCAGTCCACCCAAAAAGCCCGTAAACAAATGAGTCGCATGGATCATTCGGATCGTGGTGCTGAAGACGATGACGAGGAGATCGGTCGCCACGAAAACACCAACGGTATTGATGATCAGCAATACCCATGGAATCTGATGGGTCCAATCCGTCGAAGGATACACGGCCGTGCCTCGAGGAATGGCGTAGAGATTGATCTTCAAGAGCAAATCGCGAATCAACGTTCCGACGCCGCCGCCTAATGCAACAAACAGCATCGCGAGGCCGAGTTGCTTCGGGGAGAGAGTGATGTGATCGCGCATCGGTACTTCGAAACTACTTTGAGGGGGATTACGCATTGGCCATCTCAAGCCCCACGAAAATGACGAAACTCTCACGCACTGCGAATTGAACTGGAACTTTACATAACGTACATTATCGGCGTTATACTGGGAATTCGCTGTTATACTCGTCGGTATGCGTCGGCTACTTTGTGCTGCCCTGATAGTGGCATCCAGCATTGGGATCATCGTGATTCCCGCGGTGGCTGACGACTCTTCCGGCAAGGTTTTGCTGTCCTTTGACTACAGCGACAACAGTTCACCGCCGTCGACTTCAAACGGCTCTTTCAACGTCATCGTTGACGTACTACCGGGCGGCGCGACGGGCCTGATCAGAATGTTCGCCGTTGCGCCCGCCAGCACGAATGACTCGAACATCGTCTGTCGCTTCCATTTGGATTTCATCAGAGCCCAGGCTGAGTGTGCCTTCAACTTCCCGGACCCGGGTGTATGGGCGATCCACTCGCAGTACGTTGCTGCACCCCAAACGGACGTCGTGGCGGTCGCCGTGACGAACCTTCGCGTCCTCAACTAGTTGAGGGACCCTTGGGTCCGGTCACGTTTCGAGTCCTATGGGGGAACCCTTCAAGGGAATGTCTCAAGTAATGGTTGAGGCCTATGACGCCGACGAGGCTCTCGTGATCGCTCACGCGTTGCACCCGGAACTCCCCCGACCCCGGGTCGCTCTTCTGGCGACCGAATAGAAGCAATTAAC
>CAVXRB010000028.1:0-17358 GCA_963764095.1 uncultured Acidimicrobiaceae bacterium
TATGTCCTGCTTGGGCGCGGTTGGTCTTGCTTGCAGAAGAACAGTCGCTCGATCTGTTTCGGGCTCCGGGTGATGAGCTGCTCGGCCAAGAGTCCCGGCAGGAGCGCGCAGTCCATCTGCACCATGCCCGGCAGGTCGGCGTCGAGCGCCTGGTGCAGCGCGTCTTTGATCACCGGATGGGAACGCCCGAGGGCGAAGACGCCGAAGCCGCTCAGCATGTCGAGGTAGCGATTGTCCTCGTCATCGAAGAGGTAGCAGCCTTCGCCGCGCTCGTAGAAGCGGTCGAAGCCAAGGGTCGTCACAACCTTGGTGAGTTGCGGGTTAAGGTACTGGGCGTGCAGGGCGAAGTTGTCGCCGTGTCGCTCTTCCATCAGTTGCTGCCAGATTGAAGGTCATCGCTCCCCCGCGTTCCTCGTCAAATCTATTACCGGTCGCCGTCGGTCACTTCGAACGCCACCGGGACGTCAGATTACGGGCGACATCCCACCGTCGATGCTGATACCGACGCCCGTGACGTAGCTGGAGCGCGGCGAGAGCAAGAACGCGGCGAGGTCCGCGAACTCCTCGGCGCGACCAACGCGGCCCAGCGGGATCTTCGAGTTGGCCGCCATCGTCGCGTAGAACTCCTCGAGCGGCACGTCCGCGTCCTCGGCGCGACGCACCCACTGGCCCGATTCGATCAGTCCGATAAGGATGGCGTTGACTCGGATGCCGCGCGGACCGACCTCGTTGGCCAGCGCCTTGGTCAGTGCGAGCCGGCCAGTCGCGACGCCGACGTCGGCGTCGTATTGGCGTTCGGCGTGCGCGCCAGGATCGCCAGGACGTTCACGATCGCGCCCTGCGTCGTCTCGAGCGCGGGCAAGACCTGTCGGGCGACGTGCAGCGCGGCGATGACCTTCAGTTCGTAGTCACTGCGCCATTCGTCGTCATCGGACGTCGCGATCGGCGAGCCGGCGCTTCGCCCCGCGTTGTTGACCGCGCCGTCGAGTCGACCGAAGCGGGTCAGCGTCGGCGCTGATGAACTCATCGAGTTGCTCGGCGTGCGTGACGTCGGTCTTCGAGCACAGCGCGTCCAAGCCCAACAACACTTGTGCTCGCTCGAGCCGTCTTCGTCGCGACCACAGACCGCGACGAATGCGCCTTCGGCGACCAAGCGTTGCGCGAGCGCCAAACCAAGTCCGTCCGTGCCGCCGGTGATGAGAAACGCCCTGTCTTGAATTTCGAGATCCATGGGTGCAATCCTAAGAATTACACCGTGCTCCAGTTCAGGGCGTGCGCAAAGGTGCCAATCGCTGCGAGGTACTCTTTGGCGATGTCGGGGATTCCACGCGCACGACGGCGCGACGAGTTCGGTTTACGCGGGCCGCACTGTGCGCGACGTTACTCATCGGGTCCGTGCTGATGGGGGTGAGCAGCGGAGCGTCAGGCGTCGACTCCTCCCTCCCTTCACGTCGAGCGTGTCACCCGTCAGCGCGGCCCAACTCGGCAAGTCGTGGCGACCCGGCTGTCCCGTCGCTCCGAGTCAACTGCGACTGCTGCACCTTCGCTACGTCGGCTTCGACGGTCACTCGCGTATCGGCACCATGGTCGTCAACGCCACCGTCGTGACCTCGGTCGTGCACGGTATTCGCGACGCTCTACGCGAAGCAGCTTCCCGCTTCACTCATGGTCCCGAGTCCAACTTTCCAAGGCAAGGATCCCCGCCTCGATGGCCGCCGACAACACCTCGGGGTTCAACTGCCGCTACGCGGTGACGACCGGACCCAAGCAGTGGTCGGTGCACGCCTACGGCGAAGCGATCGACGTCAACCCGGTACAGAATCCCTACGTCTTCAACGGCGTCGCGCAACCGGTCGGCCGGAAGGCCTACGTCAACCGTACGCGACGTGCGCCCGGGGATGGCCGAGCTCGGCGGCGTACCTGAACGACGCCTTCGCCTCCGTCAGGCTGGCAGTGGGGAGGACGATGGAGCGCATCGCCGGACTACCAGCACTTCTCGGCCACCGGCGGTTGAGGCGGGTCCTCGCCTTCTCGCTGGCCATGGCGATCGCCGGTTTCGTCGTGCCGCTTTCGTCGACGAATGGCCGGGTGCCATCTCAAAACCCGGACACGCCGGCTTGCAGCGCCGTCGCGGACCCGCGTGGCCAGCGCGTTGAAGACCGACCAATTGATCATGGTGATCGCACCATCGACTCGTTCGAAGAACGCGACACTGGAGCTCTATGTCCGTCGGGCGGATGCTTCCAACCCGCAAGCCGGACCGTATGTCGCGAACCTGTGGAGGACAGGGACTGTCGGCTCATCGCCGCGAGGGTGACGACACGACGCCCATCGGACTCTTCGGATTCCAATCGACGATGTACGGCGTCTTGCCCAATCCGGGCTGCACTACCAGTCCACCGTCTCGGTCTGCGGCGACTGGGGACGAACGGTCGTCCTCGGCGCTCTACAACCACTTCGTGCACGTGCCCTGCGGCACGAAGCCGAACTTCGGTGGCGGCTCCGAGGCGCTCTGGCAGACCGTGCCGTCGTACGACTACTTCGCGGTCATCGCCTACAACCGACATCCCATCGTTCCCGGTCGCGGCTCGGCGATCTTCCTGCACGTCTCGACCGGCCACCCGACGGCCGGGTGCGTGAGCATCCCGCCCACCGACCTCGTGAAAGTCCTGCGTGACCTGCGACCAAGTTCCTGCACCCGCTCATTGACATCACGACGCGACAACTGCTGGCACCGTGATCAGTGCGTGCGGCTCATCTCGACCACGACACCCAAGCTGGAGGACTCCGCACCCTGGTAGACGCCCTTGAGTGGGGCCACGTCGTCGTAGTCACGACCGTTCCCGACGATGATGTGGCGCTCGGTCTCGGGAATCCCATTGGTCGGGTCCATGCCGGTCCAGGCCCCGCAGAAGTACTCGATCCACGCGTGGCTCTGCCCCGCGACGATCTTCGCCCACGTCGGCGTCGCTCAGCGGGAAGAGGTAGCCCGAGATGTAGCGCGCGGGAATCCGAGTTGGCGCAGCAGTCCGATGGTGATGTGCGTGAGGTCCTGACAGACACCTTCGCCCAGGTCCCACGCCTCTTGCGCGGTCGAGGCACCGACGTGGCCCCCGGTAGATAGGTGACGTGCTCGCGCACGTAGGCACTGATCGCGTCGACACAACTGTGCAGGTCCGCGATCTCGTCCACTCCTCGAGCGGGGCAAGGACCTCACCGGCGAGTTTCGTCCGATCGGTCTCGAACAGGTACTCCGAGAAGAAGTCGACCAGCGCGGGCGCGCGAAGGTCGCTCCACGAGATCGCCGGCGCGATCAGACCGGCGCGACTCTCGACCGTGGACGTCGCTTCGACCTCCAACTTCGGGTGCGGCTCTTGGATGTCGAAGGCGGTGACGATGGTCCCGAAGTAATCGGTGTGCGTCGACAGCGGCACGACGGGCGCCACGGTGACGTGCGCGTGGCGCACCTCTTGACTGGCGCCGGTGATCGGCGTCATCCGCGCCTCGTTGTAGGAGGACTTCGCCAGTCCGTCGTAGGTGAAGCCGGTGTGGTGCCGGATGGTGAGGCTGAGCGACTCGTTCACAGTCCGCCCTCGCGCGACCAGACCACGTAGTCCTCATGACGAAAGAAGCGATCGGTCACCGCGTTGTTGATCCGCACGCAGGTCTCTTCGAGCATCTCCAGAGAGCTCCGGCAGTTGGCCGAGCAGGTCGCTCGGGTCCATGAACTCGAGTTGCCCGCGGCCTCGCGCGAGACTCTGGCGCGCCACGTCGGCCGACGCGATGCGCTGGCTACTCGGCTGGATCTCATAGAGACAGGTGTCGGCGAGGTTCAACGAATACAGCACCGACCGCGGAAACAGGCGGTCCAGTAACAGGAACGCGGCCACCCCGTTCGCGTCGTGGATCTCACTGGTCGAGCGCATGAAGGCCTCCATCGCGCCGCACGCGCGCAGGAACGCCAGCCAGTCGGGCGCGTGCTCTTCGCTGAGGACTCGACCGCGCAGCAGTCGCGCGGTCATGTCGATGCGCTCGACGCTGCGTCCAGGACCAAGAAGTGCCATCCGTCGTCGTGACTCAACGTGGCGTCGGTGAGTCCCGCCAGCAGCGCCGCGCGTTCGCGCACGAACGAGAGGTACTGCGACGGACCGAGACGGCGCGCGGTGTTCTCCATCTGCGGGAGTCGATTGCGGGTCGAGTTCAGCGCGACCCACATCTCTGAAGAGATGAAGTCGCGGCTGCGCCGGGCGTTCTCGAAGGCCCCGCTCAGCGAACCCGCGATGGAGTTCGCGTTCTCCGCGTCGTAGACGATCCGCTGGAGCATCTCGGCGGTCGTGACCGGCTCGTCGGAGTCCGATCTCGATACCCAGGATCGAGTAGCAGCGAGCGGCACGTGGCGTCCTCGTCGTTGAAGGGGTCCTCCACCATGCGGTGCACGTAGGAGTCGACGATGCGCGCCGTGTCATCGGCGCGTTCGATGTAGCGGCCGATCCAGTACAGCGACTGGCGAGACGCGAGAGCATCCCGCGCTCACTCACTGGTCACCTCGTCCTACGTGACCTCGTCCTGGCGCGGACTGAATGTCACGCTCCGGTGTCGTTGCGCCACGGTGACGCGAGACTCTCGAAGCGGCATCGATTCGTCGTTGAGTACCCACGTGTCCTTCGATCCGCCACCGCGCGACGAGTGACGACGAGTTCGCCCTCCCCCAGCGCGACGCGCGTGAGACCGCCGGGCAGGACCCAGACCTCTTCGCCGTCGTTGATCGCGAACGGTCGCAGGTCGATATGACGCGGGCTGACGCTGTCGTCCACCAAGGTCGGGTGCGTCGAGAGCATGACGGGGCGCTGGGCAATCCAGTTACGCGGCGAGTCGGCCACCGCGGCGGACGCTTTGGCGAGCGTCTTCTCGTCAGCTATGGGGGCCGATGATGATGCCCTTGCCGCCCGAGCCGTCGACTGGCTTGACGACGTAGGACGCCAGTGACCTGAGCACCTCGTGGCGAACGTCGTCGTCCTCGAGACGAAACGTCTCCACGTTGTCAATGAGTGGCGCTTCATCCAGGTAAAACCGGATGAACTCCGGGACGTAGGTGTAGACGAGTTTGTCGTCGGCGACGCCGTTGCCGATGCCGTTCGAGATCACGACGTTGCCAGCGCGGGCACAGTTCACCAGTCCGGCGACGCCGATGATTGAGTCCGGTCGGAACTGCAGCGGATCGATCCAGGGGTCATCGACGCGGCGATAGATCACGTGCACCGGCCGCTCCCCGTTGGTCGTGCGCATGTAGACGTGGTTCGATCGACACAGCAGGTCGCGGCCCTCGACCAGCTCGACGCCCATCATGCGCGCGAGCAACACGTGTTCGAAGTAGGCGGCGTTATGAACACCGGGACTGAGTACGACGATGACCGGGTCGCCCACGTTCTTCGGGGCACCGGCGCGCAGCGCGGCGAAGAGGTGCGCCGGATACGAATCGACCGGGTGCACCCGGTGATCGGAGAAGAGCGACGCGAACGTCTGGGTCATCGCCCGGCGATTCTCGATCACGTAACTGACGCCCGAGGGTATGCGGACGTTGTCCTCCAGCACCCGGAAGTTGCCGACCTCGTCACGCACCAGGTCGATTCCCGCGACGGTGATGCGCACGCCATTGGGCGGGTCGACGGCAAGCGCCGGGCGACAGAAGTGGGGGCTCGACGTGACGACCGATCGCGGGATCACTCGCTCGGCGAAGATCCCCGTCACCGTAGATGTCGGCGAGGAACGCCTCGAGGGCGTGCACGCGCTGGCCGATGCCGCGAGAGAGTAAATCCCACTCCAGACGCCCCGATGAAGACGCGGCACCACGTCAGCGGAAATGGAGTCTTCCTCCCCGCTGTGCGCAAAGGTCACGCCGCGTTCAGAGAAGGGTGTGAGAGTTGCTCGGAACGTTGACGAAGTTCGCCGGCTGATAGCGCGGACTCAGTTCGGCGAAGAGGCGCTCGTAGATCGGGCGCGGTTACCCGGGCGCTAAACATCTCGTTCCACGCCGCCGAAGAGCGTCGTCGAACACCATGCTCACTGAGGTCACGCTAGCCATCTGAATCCGCTGCACTGTTGCCGAACAGTGAATTCACCTGGACGAACACGGCCGTCAGCGCAGAGCAACCATCACAACTGCGGCTCACAGTTCCACGCTCTCGACCCTCCCTCGCCGCAATCGCGACAACGGCGAGGCTTGCCACCGGGTCTGCCCACCACCATCCCACCGAGGCGGCGAGCGCGATGCCGAGCAGCGTGCTGAGGCTCAGGATTCCGCAGATACGGTCTCGGCGGCGTCAGCGTTGACCAACCGGGCGAGGCTGGGGTACTCGCCCTGCTTCAAGCTCGACGCGGAGCGCGACTTCAAGTTGTCGCCAACGTGGCCATCGCGCCGAACGACGCGAGACACACCACAATGCCGGCGGCGTTCTCATGGGCGTGCTGTCGTCGCGCGAGCGCCACCACGAAGGACGTCACCACGTAGACGATCAGGGCGAAGAAGAGCACCGACAACACGCGATGATCTCGGTGATGACGGCGTGGATCGGGTTTCGACCCCGACGCCAACACCCGCGCCTCACCGAGCACGATGACAGCATCACCAACTCGATCAACGAATCAACGCCCCGAAGGCTTCGAGCGCCACGGAGCCGGCGACGACACCACTGGCCAACGCCCCGATCGCTTCGGCGGACACCACGACGATCGTGGCGTACTCCAGTCGCAGCGCACCGCCGAGACGAGTTGACCGAAGTGAGCGCCATAGCCTTTAACCTACACATCATCACTTGCGGCTCGACTTGGTAGCGACAAGTGGAACGCTGGGCGCTCGAATGCGTCAAACTGACGACATGAAGGAATTCGACGGATCGGCACGTCAGGCGACACTCACGAGGACCTCGATGCCGTGTTGGAACTCGACCGCGCCACACCGGTCGGTCGAGTTCGCAGTGACTACATCACGTCTCGCGTGCACGCTGGCGAGGTCGCGATTCTCGAACGAGGCGGACGACTAGTGGGTTAGTGGGCTTCACCGAGCCAAGTCGTTCTTCGGCCGCGACTTCGTCGATCTGTCGGCGATCTGCCGTGGGACAGTCGTCGTCAGGGGGTTGCGAGACTCGTTGCTCGAGGCTGGGGTCTTCGTCGTCGACGAACCGCATGTTCACGTCGACGAATCGGTCCAATACCGCGATGAGCGAATTGTTGCAGAAGGCGGGCTCGACCTTCAGTGGCGAACTCGACGGCATCGACGAAGGTGATCCGAGTTGGTCTTCTCCGCGACGCGAGCACGGAAGTTGTGAGCCCGCCTTCACTCAGCGCGTCAGAGCGCTCCCACGATGACCAGCGGCACTGACACGACCGCAGTCGGGTTCGGCACCGCGTAGATCTCGCGGGCGAAGGCGACGCGAACACTATCGCTCACGTCACCGAGTCTTCACCTCGCGAGGCAGCTGCATACTTACGAGAGTGACACCAAAGTGTCAGGAGCTGCATGTGAGTAGCGGCTCTCAAACGTTCGTGGTACCACCCGTAGACGTTGCATAGAACAGAGACGCAAACGTGCGCGAAATCTGCCCCGGAAAATGAAATGGTCTGGCGAATCCGTGGCCGAACCAACAACGTGACCGTTACGATTACGCCATGTCAACCTACCTAGCATCACCTGACCGTTACGACTCGATAATATCGACGCTGCGGCCGCAGCGGTATCCGGTCCCCCGCCATCACGCTCGGTCTCTGGCAGAACTTCGGCGATGACCGTGCCATCGACGTACCAGAAGGCGATGTTGCGTCGGGCCTTCGACCGCGGCGTGACGCACTTCGACCTCGCCAACAACTACGGTCCTCCCTACGGCGGCGCCGAAGCAACATCGGTCGATCGTGGGTGAGGATTCGCCTCGCTGCGCGACGAACTGATCATCTCCACCAAGGCCGGTTGGGACATGTGGCCCGGCCCCTACGGCGACCTGGGTTCGCGCAAATACCTGCTCGCCGAGCCTCGACCAGAGCCTGAAGCGACTTGGTCTCGACTACGACGACATCTTCTATCACCACCACTACGACCCGACACACCCATGGAGGAGTCGCTCGGCGCACTCGACACCGCCGTTCGCCAAGGCAAGGCACTTTACGTCGGCATCTCGTCGTACTCCGACGAGCGCACCAAACAAGCCATCACGATCCTTCGTGATCTCGGGACGCCGCTCTTGATTCATCAGCCGTCGTATCCCTCTTTAATCGCTGGATCGAGGACAAACTCCTCGACGTCCTCGACGAACAGGGCGTGGGCTGCATCGCGTTTTCACCACAGGGTCAAGGACTGCTCGCCGAGAAGTATCTCAACGGCGTGTCCAGCGACTCGCGCGCCGCCAAAGCCGTCTCCTCGCTGGCCTCGGGAATGCTGAATGATCAGAACCTCGCTCGTGTTCGCGGACTTGCCGAAATCGCCCACGAACGTGGCCAAAGATGTCGCAACTCGCAATCGCGTGGGCACTTCGCAACCCCGTAATCACGTCGGTGTTCCTAGGCGCGAGCAGCGTCAGCAACTTGACGAGAATCTCGACGCTCTGAACAATATGGTGTTCAGCGATGAGGAACTGAAACGAATCGACGAGTTCGCGGTCGAAAGTGGTATTGACCTGTGGCGTCGCCCCGCAACTGAATAGGCTCTTCCATCATTGACATGTCATTTCGGTGGCAAGACCATTTATGCTGATATCCACACAAAGCGTCCTGAAAGATATTTTGTTGATATTGGCACTTCAACCCAAATAGTGGTATTGTGCGAATATGAGCACAATAACCGAGGGATGGAAAGCCGGAAATTCAAAGGAGCCGGGCGGGCCCTCGCTCGCGCCCGCCAGCAATCGGGACTGAATCAGACAGTCATGGCGTCTCGGCTCGGTGTTGACAGGGCGTACGTGGCTCGCATGGAGACGGGACTATCGACCGAGAGATCCGACGAACCTTCGCGTTTCTACGAGAAACGGGAATGAAACTCCCTAGTCGAGGATTCCGATGGCTAGCCGACCCCACCTAGAGTCTGGCTCTACGGATCCCTCATCGGCGAATTAAGCGAACCACAGTACGGCAAGATTCGTCTTGACTTCTCCGACGACGCCGAGCGCGCGTTCAGGCCCGGCGCGGTCATCCTCTCGACATCATTGCCCGTCAATGCTCAGAGGCGACCTCGGGTGACTTGGCGCGGGCCCTTTTTTAGTGGCCTTCTGCCGGAGGGTGAAGCTTCGGCGCGATTTCGAAAGAATTCAAGGTTGACTCAGGTGACAACTTCGGTCTATTGACGGCAATCGGGCGCGACTGCGCAGGGCTGTCGTGTTACTCCCTTCCAAGTCGGCTCCACCCGGCACGAGCGGCGATATCAAACAGCTCTCCGATCGCAACTTGCCACCTTGGTCGCCAACCTTCGAGAACGTCCGCTCGGTGCGAATAATGAAATCCGTGTTTCGCTACCCGGTGCCCAAGAAAAACTTCTCTTGGTGCGACTGCCGAATGGAGTGTGGGGTCAACCCACCAATGGTGCACCATCCACCTACATTTTGAAACCCCAAGACATGCGTCTCACGGCCTATGCGATTGCTGAATGCTTCTGCCTTCGACTTGCGAAACGACTCGCACTCACCACCGTCGAAAGCGACATTGATGTAGGTGGGCGACCTGTACTCTTCGTTTCTCGCTACGACCGGTAAGCGGCCCGCAGGGAACTATTCGCATCCATCAGAAGACGCTTGTCAAGCATTCGGAATAGCACGTCGAGCGATCCGTTTCGTAAATACGAGTCAGGTGGAGGACCATCACTGACGCAGGTCGCGGAGTTGCTTGGCCAGTGACCATCGCCAGATCGCTCAAGGCTCCTTGCGTTGACGGTGCCAACGTCGCCGTCGGGAACGCGGACTGTACGCGAAAAATATGTCGCTGCTTCACTTGGCAGATCGCACCGTAACACTCGCTCCCGCGTATGACATCACGCCCACCACCTTCTACAAGAACGTTCCACTCCTCAAGGCCCAAGGACCTTAGTGACCAACTTGGTATGCGCATCAATTCTAAGAAGAGTATTCACGACGTAACGGCTGAGGATCTTGTTGCCGAGGGTGTTCGATGGGGCCTTCCCAAGACTGAGGTCATACAAGTTGGTGGTCGAAAACGCTCACGACGATTACACAACACTCAACGTTGGTCGGCGCCGAAGATGGATCTGCCTTAGCGATCTCTAGAATTCATAGCACAGCGTACGGATCGATTGGCCAATGGGGCACCAGCGGGCGGACATAGACCAACGCGTGAGCATGCGCGCACTACTTCGCACGGTCGTGACACGCTTCCCTAACAGAGAACAGCTACGGAGGCTCTTCAATCTGTTGCAGTACGAGCAACTGAGCATGCCGGCTCACCTTGTCGGGCATCTTGAAGTACGGCGCGCCCTTGTACCAGTACCACGCCATCGGGATGAGACCCAACGCCATCGATCCGAGTCCCACCACCAATCTCGACGCCATTGAGATTCGGCAATGACTCGACGAACAGATAGATCATGAACGCCGCACCCAGCAACGGCCACAGTCCGATGAAAATGAAGTTGCTGATCGAGGTGAAAGAGTTGGCGCCGATACAAGATAACGACCGAGACCCAGCGAGCTGTAGTAGATGCAGATCTGGATGGCGATGGCGTTGTAGCCGTCGACCAGGATGTTGCCCACCGAGCCGACGTACTGGCTCGCGATGAAGAGCCCCAACGACAATACGGTGACCACCACCGTCGCGACGAAGGGTGTCTTGCGTGTCGGGTGTGTCGTCCCCAGCGCCTTGGGCAGCGTCTGGTCGCGGCCCATCGTGAAGAGCGTCCTCGTGACTTGGATGAGCGTCGTCTCGAGCGTGGCGATCGTGGAGAGCAGCAACGCCACGATGAGCAGCTTGCCCCCGATGCCGTGCCACACCGCTTGGCCGAGGTTGTACATGAAGTCCGCGACGTTGCTCGAGTTGGCCAGCGTGCGCGGGCTTAACGTCATGTTCGAGGCCACGGTGAAGACTTCGAAGAGCAGGAAGACCACGAACGTGCCGAGGAGCCCGCCGAGACCGGAGGTCTTCTTCGCGTCCTTGGTCTCCTCATTCAGGTTCGCCGTGACGTCCCAACCCCAGTAATAGAACGCCGCGAGCAGCGCACCGGCGACGAACGTGCTGCCGTGGTGGCCACTGAAGACCGAAGGTGAGAACCAGTGCCACGAGAACGCGGTCACGTGGTGTGCGTGAAAGAGCGCCAGGCCGCGAACAATACCAGCAGGAATACCTCGATCGAGGACATGATGATCTGCACCTTGACCGTCACGGTGACCCCGAGGGCGACCGCGGTGACCATGGCGAAGAAGAACACGGCGCCAAGGATCGTGACCGGTCCCGTCTTTGGTACAGCGAGGTCCCGAAGAGTCGCAACACGCTCGAGCCGGCCGGGAAGGTGGCGATCACCATGAACAGGAGCGCCGAGACGATGAGCGCCCAACCCGAGAGGTAACCCAGGATCGGGTGGATCGCGCGCCGGACCCATGAGTACGCCGCCCCGGCGTGCGAGTCATCACGACTGAGATAGCTGAACGCCCACACGATGCCGAACATGAAGAATCCGCAGTACAAGAGGGCGGCCGGGCCCCCGTAGGCGACGGCGAAGAAGAGGGCGCCCGTCGTCGCGCCAATTGAGTAGGCCGGCGCCGATCCGGCGATCCCCATGATGACGGAGTCGAAGAGTCCGAGGACCCCCGAATTCAGCTTGTTCGGGGTTGCGGCGCTGTCGTCGCGCTCCACGACGTCGGTCATGCCTGCCTCTTTCTCGTGCGATGTAGCCCTGCTAATTGTTCAAGTGCGTAGACCGTAACATGCCGTTCGCGCAGAAACCTGAGTCCCTCGGGCCGTTTCGGCACTTCCGAACACACAGCGTTCAGTGGTCCGGTTGGTCAGTTCGGTCACGGTAAATTTGATACGCGTCGAAGGTTCTGAGGATCGACGTTCCCAGAGAAAGCATGACCGCGTGCCAGCCTTTCAACGATTCGACCTCGACGGCGAGTCTGATCAACCGGTAGTCACCGATCACGAGATGAAGCTTCGCTGGGCGGCATTCCACAGCGACATGCGACGGATGTCGGGCGCGTGGTGGCAGCAAGTCCTCGGTCAACTACTCGGCGACGACACCCGTCGCTACCGAGTCGCTCGTCGCTTCGGTCGCCCTCTTCTCCAGGCGTGCCGGAAAATGCGCGCGTCACGGCGCCACGAACCCACGAGGGCGACGGCCCAATTCGCCAAGGCACTCGACAAGGAGTCCGAGAAGAAGGTCTTCCCGGTCAACTACGCTCCCAAGACCGCCGTTCGTTTCATCAACCTCACCGCCTACGAAGTCTCCATCGACGACGTCACGACGATCATCGTGGACGAGGCGTTGTCCGCGAAGGACGCCATCGAAGCAGCCAACGAGACGCTGCACTCCTCAAGCGCCACCTGGATCTTTCTCTGCGACGTCTCCAGCACCGACGACGAGCGATCGACGGCACTGCGCGCGCTCTTCAACTTCGCCGCGTTCAACGACGACGTCGTCTTCGCCGACGAGGTGGGACCGAACTTCTTGGCACCGCTCTTCAAGTTCTCCTCGGTGCCACCGCATACCTTGCTCAGTTACAACGTCGTGGGTCGACCGGCACTTGTGCGTGCGCGGACGCTGCGCAACCTTGGGGGGATTCGATCTCGAAGCCGGATGGGCGTTCGAGCACGACGCCTATCTTCGGCTGCGCGAGAGCGGCGCCGTCTTTCACCACGTCAACCTGATCCTGCCTGCCGCACGTCCGCCACTCGCGTTCGATCCCGAACACATCGACGCCGACACGTGCCGGGTAACCGAGATGGCGTTGGAGCGTCGCGGCTGGCGCGGCGTGGTGACGCCGGGTTCGGTTCCAGGCCTCTCGCACTGGAAACTCGACCCGCCGTCACCGCAACCGTCCATCGACGTCATCATCCCGACGCGTGACCGCATCGACCTCGTGCGCAACTGCATCGCGGCACTCGAGAACCGCACTACCTACCAGAACTGGAACATCATCCTGCTCGACAACGACTCCGTCGAGCCTGAATCGTTGGAGTACTTCGCCGAGACCAAGTATCAGGTCGTGCCCTGTCCCGGACCGTTTAACTACGCCAAGATCGTCAATCGCGGGGTGGCGCATTCGCACGCCGACTACGTCGTCACGCTGAACAACGACACGATTCTGATCACGCCGGACTGGCTCGAGCGGATGGTGTCACTCGCGGCACTGCCCGACGTCGGCATCGTCGGCGCCTGTCTGTTGGATCAGTACGGCAAGCGCGAACACGAGAGCATCGTGATCTCGCCGTACCCGCAGCACTTTCGCACCGACTCCAACTATCCCCACGTCGACCAGTTCTCGCGTTCGACGCGCGACGTCGCCGCAGTGACCGGCGCGGTCCAGATGGTACGTCGCGAGTTCTGGGACTCACTGGGTGGCATGGACGAACGCTTGGCGGTCACCATGAACGACGTCGACCTGTGTCTGCGCGCCCAGAGCGACACCACCTACGTGCTCTACACCCCGGACGTGCAATTGATTCACCACGTGAGCTCCTCACGCGGCTCGCTCGACCCGCTCGAGGACCGCAATCGCTTCATCCGCCGCTGGGATATCTTCGGCACGTTCAAGGACCCGTTCTTCCCCGAAGCGCTGCTGTTGCTCGGCGAGACGATGTTCTACTTGCCGCGCTGAGCACTCTGAACCGATCCTGTGCTCTTGTAGCCTGAGGTGGTGACGTCCGCGTGGAGCCGGTTCCTGACCTTCTACCGGCGCCTGCCACCCTCCACTTCGGCGTTGCTCCTGATCCTCGTAGCCGTCTTGATCGGTAACGGCTTGTACTTGGTCGGCGAGTCGAACATCAACCCGATCTGGTGGACCGCGAACATCTCGACGATCGTCTGTCACGTCACGTGCGGTCGACCGATGATCGACCCCAACGTCGGGTTCATCACCCAGCCGCTCGGCCATCTCTCGGCGATGGACCTCCTACACGGTCACCTGCCGTGGTGGAACTACTACGAGGGACTCGGCCAGCCCCTCGCCGGCGAGATGCAGGCCGCGTCGCTGTTTCCGCTCACGCTGTGGTTCGCCGTACCCGCCGGTCTGCTCTGGTTCCACATCAGTCTCGAAGTGATCGCCGGCTCTCGACGTACTTCTTGGCCAAGCGACTCGGCGTCCCGATGATCTTCGCCACCGCTGCCGGGTGCCTCTTCGCACTGAACGGCACCTTCGCCTGGGTGGGCAACGCGGTGCTCAATCCCATTGCCTTCTTACCGCTGCTGTTGCTCGGTATCGAGATGATTTACGACTCGACCCAGACCAAGAACAATCGCGGCTGGTACTTGGCCGCGATCGCGATCGCGCTGGCCTTCTACGCCGGGTTCCCGGAAGTCGCGTACTTCAACGGCCTGTTCGCCCTCGGCTGGGCCGCCGTGCGCCTGTTCTCCCTGCCACGCGACTCGCGGCCGCGCGCCATCGGGCGTCTCGGCATCGCCGGCGGCGTCGGTATCCTGCTCTCGCTGCCGATCCTGGTGCCGTTCGCCGACTTCTCGAAGGTCGCCAACCTCGGTCACCACACGGCCGCGATCGACGGCACGGCGCACATCTCAATCCACGCGATCCAGATGTTCTTCGACCCCTACGTCCACGGGACGCTCTTCACGAACCCCAACGTCGCCAGTGTGTGGGGCGGGATCGGCGGGTACTTCACGGCGAGCGTCGGGGCGCTGGCGCTCCTCGGGCTCTTCGGTTCGCGCCTGCGTCCGCTGCGCATCTACCTCGCCGCCTGGACGGTCATCGGACTCTGTGGCGCCTGGAACTTCTTGGAGCTGCGCAAAGTCTGGAACCTCATCCCGCTCATCGAGAACGTGTCCTTCGGCCGCTACATCATGTCGAGCTGTGAACTGTCCTTCATTCTCCTCGCCGCCTTCGGCCTGATGGACCTGGCCGAGAACGCCGAGCGAAGCGACTCTTCACCGTCACGACGGGGGCGATGCTGCTCGGACTGATCTGGATCGTGCTCGCGGCGAGTTCACTCAACAACGGCATCATCTACGGACACCGCGCGCGCTACATCTACGCGTTCCTCGACGCGATTCCGTTCATCGCGCTCGTCGCGCTCCTGGTACTCGGACGGTTGACGAAACACAAGATCGTCCCGTTACTCGTCGCGCTGGTCTTGGTCGGGGAATCCCTGCTGATCTTCGGCGTGCCCGGCGGCGGATCGGCAAAGACCGTCAACGTCGACATGGGTCCGATCACGTACCTGCGCACCCACCAGGGCCAGGACCGCTTCCTTGACTTCGCGGTCATCACGCCCAACTGGGGAACGGAGTTCGGCCTCAACTCACTCAACGCCATCGACCTCCCGTTCCCCGAGAAGTTCTCCAGTTTGATCAGCGTCAGCTCTACCCGGGACTCACGCCGTCCAATCAGTTCGTGATCCACAACGGCCTGACGGGCTTGACCGCTCAAGAGGACGAACTGGTCACCCACTTCAAGAACTACGAGGCGGCGTCGGTCAAGTACCTGCTCCTACCCGTGGCGCTGCCGATACTCCCCGCGTTGACCAAGCTGGGCGTCACCCTCGTCTACAGCGACGCGAAGGCCGACATCTACGAGATGCCCGATCCGCGGCCGTTCTACTCGACGGCGTCATCGTCGTGCACCGTCACCAGCACGAGCACGAACGTGGCGACCGTGCAGTGCCCCAACGGCGGCACGACGCTCGTTCGCACCGAGCTGATGATGGCCGGGTGGAAGGCCTCGGTCAACGGACACGCCGTGGACATCAAGACCCAGAGCGGCGTCTACCAAACGGTGAAGGTTCCCGAGGGCACCTCGACGGTCACCTACAGTTTCGTGCCGCCCACGAGAAGTACGCCGTGTTGCTCGCGCTCCTCGCGGCGATCTTCCTCGTCGTCGTGTGGGTCTACGAACGGCGCGCCCGACTGCGCACGCGCGAACGTCTCTCGTAGCGCGTACTTTGAACTTCGTCACGATCTACGGCGTCATTGCCCTCACCTTCATGATGGCGATGTACGCGCTCGAAGCACGTGGCCGTCACTTCGTCATCCTCTTCGCGCTCGGGTGCGCCCTCTCGAGCGCCTACGGCTTCGCGAGCGGCGCCTGGCCCTTTGGCGTCGTCGAGGCCATTTGGAGCGTGATCGCCGTTCGTCGCGCCGCCCGACCCGGGTAAGTCCGCGCGCGGAGCGTTCGGCGGTGCCAAACTGCTAGTTGAGTGACGAAGGGTTCTCCACTTCGATCAGGGATTCGGACCGTCAAACACCATGGCACATGGTCGACACGCGAAGAGGCGTCAACCGCGATCCGGCAGCGCGACACACGCGACGCTGAAGCGCGCCACCGCGACCGTCGTCATCCTGGGCTCGGCTGCCGGCTTCGCCATCGCGACCGGCCACGACTCCTACAGCGCGCAACAGCCCACGCCTCGACCACGGTCGCCGGCGGCACACCCGAGTCCACGGTGAATCCGACGTCGACCACGAGACCGTCACGACCACGACGTCACGAACGACGTCATACTCCCCTCTCGCATCGAAGATCCCTTCCACAGTGCGTCACTCGCGGCCTATCTCCGGTCGCGCACCGATAACGTCACCGCCGCGCTCTACAACGTGTCGACCCACCAGATCTATATCTACCGACCGGGCATCCTCCAGGTCACGGCGAGCATGGAGAAGATCGACATACTCGCGGCGCTGCTCTGGGAGCATCAGAACAGCCATACCCCGTTGACCAAGCAAGAGCTGTCGCTCACCACCAAGATGATCGAGTACTCCGACAACACCGCCGCGGAGTCACTGTGGGTGACGATCGGACAGCTACCGAGCGTCACGGCGTTCAACAAGGACCTGCACTACACGCAGTCGATCACCGACTGGGACTGGGCAAGTTCGACACCGACCCGCGCGACCAGATCCAACTCCTCAAGACGATTGTCTTACCCAACGACGTTCTCGATCCGGAGTCCCAGGAGTACGAACAAGACTTGATGGAGCACGTCGTCGACTATGAACACTGGGGCATTCCGACCGGGGTGCCACTGCGTGCCACGGTCGGGGTGAAGAACGGTTGGTATCCCGAGAAGGCGACGGGATGGCAGGTCAACACCGCTGGCTACGTTCGCCTCGGCAAGACGTACTACCTCGCGTGCGTGATGACGGGATCGAACCCGAGTGAGGCGTACGGATTCAGGTCGTGGATGGATGGGCCCAGGCGTTCTGGAACT
>CAVXRB010000029.1:0-6646 GCA_963764095.1 uncultured Acidimicrobiaceae bacterium
TCATCGCTGAAGACTCAGCTTTTACCACGGGCGCCCCTTACCTTGATCCGCCGAGACGCGGTGAACACCTCCTGAGATTGGGAATGTCAAGTGGATTTTATTTGGCCCCACCATGCGCATTTATATTGGCCCCACCCGGGAGATATTGGCGTCTCGTAATCTGACGGGGTGAGTGAGTGGGATTCCCATGGGCCTCCAGTAGCCAACGTGCTTCAGTTGCGCGTGAGTTTGACGGATTTCGAACCGGTCGTCTGGCGCCGAGTACTCGTCCCGGACACCATCGCCTTGCCCAAGCTGCATCGCGTGATGCAACAGGTGATGCTGTGGTGGAACTACCACATGCACACCTTTGAGATCGGGGACGTGCAGTATGGCCAACCCGAACTGGACGAGGATGACGATTTCAACTGGCGCAACGAGCGAGGTGTGAAGATCGCTGGACTCGTTCCGGTCGGGAGCTCTCTGGAGTACTCCTATGACTTCGGCGACAACTGGGAGCTGCTGATAGAGGTGGAAGCAGCCTCCCGGTCAAGTTCGCCCTTAAGCACCCCGTGTGCTTCGACGGTGAGTTCGCAGCGCCTCCCGAAGACGTCGGCGGCACTGGTGGCTTTCGCCAGTTCCTTGATGCGCTAGCCGATCCGAGCGACGAAGAGCACGAGAACTACGTGGAGTGGAGCGACGGTCTGAGCTTTTCGCGCTTCGACCTGGCCGAGATCAACGCTCGTCTCCAGCAGACTCCTCGTCTTCGCCGGTCGGGCCTGGGTGGACTTGAGGCGATAACTCCCTGAGCCGGTCTCGATGATGTGTGCGTTAAAGGTCAACCGGTCAATGATGGCGGCGACCAGCCGGGCGTCAGTGATGACCTTGCCCCATTCGGAGAAGGGCAGGTTGGACGCCGTCGCGATGAGAGGCTCGCTCTTCGCGCTCGGTGAGGATCTGAAAGAGCAGTTCAGCGCCGCGGGTATCGAGTTGGACGTAACCGAGTTCGTCGAGCAACAACAAGTCGACGCGTCCGTAGCGGGTGATGAGTTTGGAGAGCCGCTTCTCATCAGGCCACCTCGGCCAGTTCATTCACCAACTGCGCGCAGGTCACGTAGCGCACCGAGCGACCCCGCTCACACGCCGCCATGCCGAGCCCGATCAACAAGTGACTCTTGCCGGTGCCCGAATCCCCGAGCAGCACCACTGGTTCGCCACGCTGATTCCGGCGATAGTCTGCACAGGTTCAGCTGTTCACGATGTCCCGACAGATTTCTGAGCACCCCCAACGGGATTCGAACCCGTGCCGCCACCTTGAAAGGGTGGTGTCCTAGGCCGCTAGACGATGGGGGCCTGCACTGCGTGTCACCTGGTACTTCGTTGGTGGTCGGGCTGCCGGGATTTGAACCCGGGACCTCTGCGTCCCGAACGCAGCGCGCTACCAAGCTGCGCTACAGCCCGCAGCGAGTTGCCTCGCAGCCGGATAATCCTACACGGTGGCCCGCAAACCGAACAATGCTTACATGACCGACGGGATCTCGGGCGCCGCCGGTTTGTGGTACTCCCCCACGATCTCGCTGATCCGTCGTTTCTCAACGGACTGAACGCGAAACGTCCAGTCCTTGTAGGTGTAGGTCGTGCCGGCCTGGGGGATCTCGCCAGCGAGGTCGAGGATGAACCGCCGATCGTGACGTACTCGCCCTCGGGAATCGTGATGCCGAGCGCCTCTTCGACTTCATCGACGTGGGTCTGACCGTCGACGAGCCAGCGGTCCTGGCGGATGCGCACGTCGTCGGCTCCTCGTCTTCGTCGAACTCGTCGTTGAGGTCGCCGACCAACTGTTCAAGAATGTCGCGAATGGATACCACGCCCGCGACGCCGCCGTGTTCGTCCAACACGAGCGCGAACGTTCGGCGTTTTTCGCGCATCTCACTGAGACTCTCGAGCAGATCCATCGTCTCGGGCAGCATGAACGGACGGCGTATCTTGCGCGCGATCTCCGAGGCCGAGGGCAACGAGACGCCAAGGGCGCGCTTGGTGGTCGTGCTGCGAAACAGGTCGTTGACGAAGAGCACACCTTCGACCTCGTCGAGGTCACCGTTGACCACCGGGAAACAAGAGTGTCCGGTGTCGCGTATGGCCTCGGCGATCTGTTCGGGCGTCACGGGCGTGGTGAGAAAATCGACGTCGGGGCGCGGGGTCATGACGTCGCGCAGTTCCAGGTCACTGAGTTGATCGACGCGGGCGTGGATCGCGATGGCCTCGGGCGAGACGGGCCGTGTCTCTCTCGTCCGACGATGCGCTTACGGAGCCGAGACAGTCCCGAAGAAGAGGGGCCTCTTCGTCGCTCATTGAACGTCGGCACTCCCAACACGAACGGTCGCCGGGCGAAGTGACTCGTCCTCGTACTCTTCGCCACGCAACAGGGCTCGCACCGCGCTGCGCAGGCGCTGGGGGTCGAGCGGCTTCACGAGGAAACCCTCGGCGCGGCTGCGCCGGGCGAGGAACACGTCTGGTCGACGGTCCAGCAGCATCAGGACTGCGACGGGATCGGCGGCGCCGTAGGACTCTTCGTGGCGCAGTTCCATGCAGATACCCCATGGCACCCATTGTGCCGATTTGCAGGTCGAGGACGACGAGGTCGACGCCACCTTGTTCGACACGAGCGATCACGTCCGGGCCATTGGCGGCCTCTTCGATGACGAGGTCCGGTCCTTCGAGGGTGGCGCGCAACTCTCTTCGCAGGGAGGCGAGGTCACTCGCTAGGAGAACAATGGCCATTGGTTCATCGTAGTGGAGCGACAAATTACCTCGTTGTAGTGCGAAGTAGTCGAAAAAATTTTCTTGCCCGTCTGACCCCAAGTGGTTATCCTGCGGTTCTAGGTCAAACCGGGGGGGAGTGACTTATGGCGATTACACCATTGGATTGGACGGACGCCGCAGCATGTCGAAACAGCGAGGGCGCACTTTTTTATCCGGCCGACAGCGCCGAGCGTAAAGAGGATCGATTGGAACGCGAGCTCGTCGCCAAGCGCATCTGCGCGAGTTGCGGCGTGCGTGAGGACTGCTTGGAAGCGGCGTTGGCGCGACACGAGTCCTACGGAATATGGGGCGGTCTCAACGAGTTTGAACGACGGGGACTACTGCGTACGTGAACGCGCCCAGCCGAGTTGGGCGGGACTGACGCGAGACAGCACTATCAGCAGGGCGAAGGTCACGACGTGGACACCGGTGCAGTACAAACAAAGGTTGTCGATAATGACGAGTTCGGCCGTGATCAGCCACAACACGAAACACATCGAGATAATCGCCAGCACGAACCTCGCCACGTGGATCCAGTAGATCTGGACGCGCCACATCCACGGTGAGTTCAGCACCGTCATCACCACGTAGGTAGCGAGGCCGAGAAACGCCACCGGGATGCCGAGGAATCGAGACTCCGCCGACGTCGTGACCGCGCCACAGTTGATGAAACCAGTTCCCGAACAGAACAGGTCCTGTGGTCGAAAATGGGTAATCGTCAGATACGTTGAGAGACCGAGTCCAATGAGGCTCAGAATGAAGGTCGCGGCGATCGCCCAGGTCGGGGACCCGCCCTAGCGTTCGGCTCACTTAATCTTCATGGCCTTTTTCGCGGCTAAGACGCCGGAACTCGTGCAGACGTTGGCCGGCATGTTGTTCGTGAGTGAACAAATCGCTGCGGTTTGATAGTTCGCCGACGCGACGATCGCGTCAGTCACCGGACTCGTCGAATCACTGAGACCGAGGGCGATGTCCGTGCGCTTGAGGTTCGTGAGCGCGTCCGGTGAGTAACTCGCCCCGGAGACGAGGAACTTGTTGTCGAACGTCATGAACGGGATGGGATTGCCATCTGAGGACGAAAGTCCGGTGATGTACTTCGGCGTGTCGTATTTCTCCACCAACTTCACTTCCGCGGCGGTCGGCTTCTGGAGGGTCTGATAGTACGACTTGGCTGAGTTCAAGTAGTTCGTATACTCCTCGACACTCGTGAATGCGATGTACGGCGACGTGAACTTTGCCTTGACGAACGTGAACGTTGGCGTGTTCGGATACTCGTCGTGGGCGTAGCTGGACATGTTGCCCAGGCCGGACCACGTGCCGAAACGACTGAGCGCGACGATCGTGGACCAGCGCTGGGCGGCACAGAACGGACAGTATTCGGCGCCGATGTACAAGATCTCGGGCACGGTCTTGCCCGCGCTGTTCTTCTCAGTCAATGGTGGTTGACCCTTGATCGGAACCGGCGCGCTCACTTGCACGGCCTGGGACGTGACTCCGACCGCGTTGAAGACCGACATCGGCACCTTGGTGATCTGGGCGAACGTTGTCGGGTCGACGGGCGAGAACGCTGCCTTGCCGGGCGTCGTTGGCGAGTTGCTGAGGACCTTGATGAGCACGAGCGCCGCGACGATGACGACGACGAGCCCGATCGCGAGCCAGGTGAAGAGTCCGGCCGGTCGTCCACTCGATGCTCTTGCGGGGGGTCGCGTGGTCGGTCGCGCCGGCGGACGCTTTGCAGCCTGGGTCGCCGGTCGACTCGACGCAACGTTCTTCTTTGATGCGGGGGACTTGGCCACGGTGCTCCTTGGTGCGCTCAGGACAACAAACTTAGTTGACGGGGCCCAGAGGGCGGCCGCAGCCGAGATGCTGAGTAGTTTTCACTATGACCGAAATTTTGTTGCCACGTCCGGCCGCGACCGTGATCACGGTTCGTGACGGCGCCAATGGTTACGAAATTCTTATGCTCCGTCGCAACCTCAACAGTGATTTCGTCGGCGGCGCGTACGTCTTTCCCGGCGGCCGCGTCGATGCGAGCGACGGCGGCGCGCGCGCTGAAGGACTCTCCTTCGGACTCGGCGACGACCAGGCGTCGCGTCGCCTCGCGGTGGACTCGGGCGGACTCGCCTACTACGTCGCGTGTCTGCGCGAGCTCTTCGAAGAGGCCGGACTCCTGGTGGTGTGCAAGCGCGACGGCGCACCGGTGCACCTGCGAGACGAAGAGACGATCCAACGCTTGGCCATCAGCCGGCGCGAGGTGAACGCCGGCACGCTCGACTTTCTGGAGATGTTGGAGCGCGAGGGTCTCGTGCTGGACCTTCGAGGTCTGGAGTACGTGGCGCACTGGGTCACACCGACCGGATTCTCACGCCGCTTCGACACGCGATTCTTCGTCGTGCGTGCCCCCGCGGAACAGGTCGCGACGCACGACGCCGGCGAAACCGTCGCCGACCAGTGGATACGACCGGTCGACGCGCTGGACGCGCACGACCGCGGCGAACTCGAGATGATGCCGCCGACCATCCGCAATCTTGAAGCCATCGCGCGTTTCTCGACGTCGCAGGAAGTGTTCGGCTACGCAACAACGCTGCGCGACATTGTGCGCGTAGAGCCACGGATAGTGACACGCGATGGCGAAGTGCGGCTTCTGATGCCCGGTGACGACGGCTACGACGACTGAGAGGCCGCGACGGCCCGGGCGATGGAATCGAGCATTCGCGCCGAACATCCGATGGCGCCGAAGGGCGGCGCCACGTCGTCGAGGATGCGACGCGCGAGTCGGTGAAAGACGCCATCGTTGTCTTCGTCGAGGACGGCCGGGCTCTCCGTGGTCACCGCCCTCGGCGATCGCCGCGTCGAGTTCGATCTCGCACAGGAGCGGCACACGCAGTTCTTCACTCAGTGCACGACCACCGCCCTCACCGAAGAAGGTGTGACGCTCGCCGCAGGTGCAGGTGAAACCGCTCATGTTCTCGATGACGCCGAGGACGCGGATGTTCGACTTGCGCGCGAAGTCCGCGGCGCGAGCGGCGACGCGTTGTGCGGCGATCGTCGGTGTCGTCACGACCAGTTGGCCCATCTGCGGAAGGAGTCGCGCGAGTGTCATCGCGATGTCGCCGGTCCCCGGCGGCGTGTCGATCAAGAGGTAGTCGATACCCGACCAGTCGGCGTCCTCGATGAATTGGGCGACGGCCTTTTGCACCATCAGTCCGCGCCACATGAGTGCCTGGTCCTCGTCGGCCAGGAGTCCCATCGACAGCAACTTGATCGAACCCGCACCGACGCGACGTTCGAGCGGTTGCATTTGCCCCCGGTCGCTTCGACGTCACCGAATACCGAGTAGTCGACTAGCGAGAAGCCCCAGATGTCGGCGTCCAACACGCCGATGCAGTGACCGGTGGCCGCGAGCGCGGTGGCAAGGTTCGCGGTGATCGATGACTTGCCGACGCCACCCTTGCCCGACGCGATCATGAGGACCGGTGTGTGGGTCGGTATCGACGTCGACGGCGCGTTCTCCTGGGCGATCGTGCGGGCGCGCTTCATCAACGCGGCCTTGGCTGGCGCGTCGAGGACCCCCATCACGAGCTCGACGCTCTCCACGTCGTCGAGTGACAGGACGGCCTCTTTGACGTCGCGTTCGATCTGTGCGCGCAGCGGGCAGCCGACGGTCGTGAGCGACACGTGCACGACGGCGCGACCGGCGGAGACCGTGATGTCGCCCACCATGCCGAGATCGACGATCGAGGCCCCGAGTTCGGGGTCCAGGACCTGGCTGAGCCGTTCTCGTAGTCGTTGGGCGGGTTGCACAATCAAACGCTACCGGCGAAACAAGTGGGTGTTCAAAGGCGATTTCGCTCACTATCATGGA
>CAVXRB010000030.1:0-154433 GCA_963764095.1 uncultured Acidimicrobiaceae bacterium
AGTGGGATTCGTCGGGCTTAACGTAATCTGTACCTGTGTCGCGGTGCCTGGGGCGGGCGTCAGTGCCGCCGTCGCCCACGTGACGGTCCCGTTCTTCGCCGTGATCGTGTCTGAACCCGAGGTCTGATCACCGAAATAGGCCGTCGCCGCACCGGATCCGCTCGCGAACGTGACATTGATCGTCGCAGAACCAGGAGTGCCGGATGATGTAGAGAAGAAGCGCTTCCGGCGGTGAGCGCAAGTGTTATCGGGTTGGCACTCGTGGCGAGGTTGCCGTACTGATCTTCTAATTGGAACGTCAGCGTCGTGTTGGTGGTCGAACTGACACCCGGCGTCGTCGTACTCGGTGTAATGGAGACTTGCGTCGGCGTACCACTCACGATCGTCAATGCCTGGGTCCCCCACAGTGTGGTGCCGTTGACCGCGGAGATGGTGTCCGGACCCGTTGTCTCTCCGCCGAAGTACGCCATCCCCGTGGTGTTCCCGTTCGTGATGCCCAGGTTGTACGTCTGATTGCCGGCCGCGCCGTTCGTCGCCGCCGAGAAGAATCCACTACCGGTGTCGCTCGAGCACGACGGTCGTCGTACCCACGCTCTTCACCGGCGCGCCGACTGCGTTCTCCAAAGTCACCGTGACCGAGTCGTTCGTCGTCCCGCTCACGCTCGGCGTGTTCGTGGCGAGCACGATCCCGGCTTGCGTCGCGGCTGTCCCGCCGACCTGGAAGCTCTGCGTCACGGTCAGTGCGGATGCGTAGCCCGCGGGTGGGGTGGCGTCGTTGAAGGTGAGCGTGCACGTTCCGGGTCCGACGAAGGTGACCGTGAAGGTGGTGGAGCCCATGACTGTGCTCTTGTTCAAGGCACACACCGATGCCGTCGTGTCAGCGACCACGATCGTGTTTGTCGCGGTC
The DNA here is from genome assembly GCA_963764095.1 of uncultured Acidimicrobiaceae bacterium. Taxonomy (GTDB): domain Bacteria; phylum Actinomycetota; class Acidimicrobiia; order Acidimicrobiales; family RAAP-2; genus RAAP-2. Next base: position 908 of record CAVXRB010000030.1, read on the forward strand.
GATCACCCGAGGTCGCGACCGCCGAGACGGTATACCCTCCCACTCCTTGCGTGGCGTTCTGCGGTGCCGACGACGGGGTGATCACGCTTCTGGGCAGACCGACTAGAAAGGTCGACGACAGCGCGGTGACACTTCCGTCGACGGCCGTCAGCGAGTACGATCCCGAGAGCTGCGGATCGATATTGGTGAACTCCGCTATGCCGTCGGAGTCCGTGATTGCCGTCAGAGTGCTGGTCGGTGACGAGATTCCGGGCACCGGTGGCGTGCCAGAGCTCGGACCCGATTGTTGGACGAGGGTGACCGTGTCGCCCACCGCCGGGTCGTTGCTGGCGTCGAGCACCGTAACGGCCGCTTGCGTCGGCGTCTGGGCGTTGGTGTCTGAAGGCTCATTCGAGAAGGTCATCGACGCCGCGACGCCCGTGGTGGTAGAACCGGCGGCCGACGATCCCCATTGCCAATTCACGATCGTCATGCCTTCACCGCAGTACACCGTGCACAGTGTCTGGATAGGAGCACTCTTGGCCGGTGCCGGGGGATAGTCGTCGAAGACCACGGTCGTACTGAGCAACCAGTTTGGGGCATTCGGCGGTGTCGCCGTTGCCGTGCACTCGTTTTTCGACACAGTGATAGGGCACGCGTCGAACGTCACCGTCCTCGACTATCCGACAAGTGGGTTCCACACCGTGCTACACCACACGGCGACCTGGTCGCCGTCGATCGCCTGAATTGCCGTGACTGACGTCCCACCCCAACACGGGACGAACGGAGTGGGCAACTCAACCGTCGTGCTGTTCGAGATGAGTGGGTTGTAGCGGACGTACTGGATCGCCAGATCGGTCATGCCGCTCGCGGCGACGGTCATCGAGTTCGCCTCAGTGAAGTTCGAAGAGTTGTTGAGGTTGTTCGACACCCACGTCGACAACAGGGCGACGACAAGACCGACGAGGACGAGGTACGCGAGGGCGAGAATGAGAATTGCGCCTCCTCGTCGGATCGATCACTCCTCGCGTGACCGTGACGACGCCCAGCAACACGTCGTGGGGCCTTGACGTTCACCACGGTTGAATCCTCGGGGACGATCTTCATCATCGGGCCCTGTAACTCGTCCCCGACCAGGCCGAGACATTATTCACGAAACCAGTCGGCCCAATGTCAGTCACCTGCAAGTAGTACCTCGTGCCCGACTGGAGACCCGTGAGCTGACCGCCCGAGACGATTGCGCTTGGGGTGGTGCAGGTGCCCGAGCCATTGGGACCGGTGCACGCCTCGACGGAGTAACTCGCCGGTGCGACACCCGTTGGGGCGCCGAATGTCAGCGTGAGTGAGCCAGTCGTCAACCCGTTGGCACCCGTCGGAGTTCCTGGCACGCCGACCTTGCTGGTGTCGGCGTGGCTCATGGAAGCTGAAGGCGTTGAGGAGCCGAGGTAGCCCGTTGAACTGTTCACGGTGAGCGTGACGAAGTAGGTCCCTCCGGCGACGCCGACCGTATAGGGGATGCCGGTGAGGTCGGTACCGGGAACGTAGGTCGTGTCGACCGGGTTGACACATCCAGTGGTCATCGCAGCATTCGTGCACGCCTTCGCGGTGTACGTCGTTCCTGATGGGCGCCCGATGACCCGCCGGTGACCGATACCGATCCGGCGACCGAGCCGTAACCGACCGCCCCAATGACCGGCTGGCTCAACTGGACCGTGGCCATCGCCGACGACGGCCCGACCGTCACCGAGAGGAATCCCGATGTTCCGGAGACGCCTGTGATCGTGGCGTAGTATGTGTTCCCTTGTGTGAGGCCAGGTATTTGGGTACCTGAGTTGTAGTTAGTCGTCGTCACGCAGTTCTGGGTCATAGCGGAGTCGGTGCACACGATCACGGTGTACGAAGAAGGGATATTGCTGCCGGTGGGCTTGGTGAACGTGACCACGATCGCCCCCGCGGTGGTCGCCGAAGGTGATGCGGTCACGCGCGTCGGCGGCTTCACCGAACTTAGGGCCGCGAGTGGCGCTGACACGAGGCGAAGTCGATGTCGCGTTCACCAAATACCCCGTCGAGGCGTTGGGAGTAATTGTGACGTAGTACGGGGTGCCGGCGGTACCCGGGGTGAAGGGGACAGTGAGCGTCCACCAAAAGGAAAGTTCGTGTTCGGCGTCACGCACTGGCTGGTCATCGCAGCGTTCGTACAAGCCTTGAGCGTGTAGGTCTCGCCGTTCGTCGGAGCATTCGGAGAAGTCGAATACGTGACAATCAACGTTCCCGCCGTCGTCCCGTCCGGTCAACGTCGGTGCCGGGGGCGGCTTCAATATGACGCTCGCCATCGCCGGTCCGCCGGGCGGCGAGGTCGACCCTAGGAAGTTCTGCGACGCGGCGGCGGTGACTGCGGCGTAGTAGTTCGTACCGGCCATCAACCCACCGATGTCATTACCGGAGACGAAACTCGCCTGGACGACACAGTTGAGCACTCATCGCGAGATCCGTGCACACCTTCAGACTGTAGGCCTGGTTGGCGGGCGCGTTCGGCGCACCGGTGAACGAGACGTTGATAGCACCGGCGGTGGTCTTGGACGGGATGACACTCGTGATCGTAGGTGTGATGAGTTGCGCCGCGTACACGCTGAACGGGGAGCTGCGTCGCGGTCAGGTTGGAGCCTGGGTCTGACGGATCGGGTTCGCTCGCGAACAACGTGTAGCCCGCTCCGACGACGTTGAGGCTGCACCCCGAGAAGGTGGCGACGCCCGCGGTCTCATTACTCGTGCAGTTGCTGGACAGCGAGGCGCCACTCGGGCCCGAGGCAATGGTCAAAGACGATATTGGTGAAAGGTCACTCGTGACGATCGAGCAGGTACTGGCTTGACCCGGGATCGTGCAGTGTTGAACTTCCAGCACCGGCTGAACCGCGAAGGGAGAACTAACGGTCGCGCCCTCGGGTTGAACGGTGAAGACCAATGCGTTGGCCGTCCCACCCTCGTCGCCGGCAGTTTGAATGACGGTGGGATTGTCCACCACCACCGTGTCGTTTTGCGTAAAGCCAGTCGCCGTGTCGGTCACTACGACGTTGATGAGTTGAGGATTCCCAACGTCGCCGCCCGCACCGTTCGAACACGACGTCGAGTACGTGCCATCGTTCGAATACTCAACGGCAGCCTGTGAACCGGTCGGGCCAATTGCCGCCGTGTAACCCGAGAGGTTCAGCGCCGACGTGAGAGACGCTTGCGACGGATAGCCCGACAACGGTTGGCAGGAACTGAAGACGTCGGCGTACTGCTGTTGGATGACCGACGTCGTATTCGAGATTGAACTCGCCAATACGGTGTCGAAGTCAGCCAAGCTGCGATGTTCGGCCGAGGCGTTGATCGACGTTCCGAAAGCGGTGATCAACGCTACCGAAGCCAAGGACAGGATAATAAGGGCGAGAAGAATCTCGAGAAGGGTCTCGCCGGCCTCATCGCGAGACCCAGAATCGTCCTTGCGATCACGAAGCATTTTGCACGCGAGTCGCTTCATCGTCGAGACGCTCGCGTCACCACTACGCGGAGACGTGGGCTTCGTCATTAGAGGAGCAGTCCGAAGGCCACTGCGTTGTAGCCCTCGCCTTCTAGTTGCGCGCTGATGGTCACTGGCACAGCGCTGCCGTTCACCGTCGGCGGCGTGATACCGAGCATCGCGGTGCCCGTGCGCAGGTACGGCGAATTCGTCTGCCAGTTCGATGTGCACTCGACGTTGGCGGTGCCGAGGCCCGTCAGAAGGCCGGCGTAGTTCGTGTTGCCGATTTGGACGCTCGTGTCACCGTTATCGATGGCCCAGCCCGTCGCGCCGCTCGTGTCTCCCGCCGGCACGTTGTTGCACGCGTTACCGAGGTCGGAGTCAGTGAAGTTCGGCACAAGATTGAAGGGCAGTGGCTTGGAGGCGGGCAGGCTCGACGTCCACTTGATGAACCCACCGGGGTCGATCGTTTCGGCGTCCGCAGAGATCACCTCATACCCTGTCGCGGACGTCCCGTCGGGGTCGGATACCTGGATGTTCGAAAGTGTGACCGTATCCAAACCTCCATTGGCGGTTTGGAATATGGCCGGACTGATGCACGAGGACGTCACCACGTTGCTCTGGAGGACCGGTGTCGAGAGCGGACATCCGATGCCAGCGTAGAAGGGAGTCGCCGTGCCGTTCACCTGGTTGTTGTTGCCGAGGAATCCCTGCCCGTTGCTCCTCGAACCGACATCGCATCCGTTGGAGTGCGGCGGAGGATCACAGGTGCCACCGCCGATTGGGGTCGTCACGGCGACGATCGGCGGTGGGTTGGTGCCCCCTTCACCCGGCGCGACGGTGAGGCAGAACGTCATCGTGTAGCCGCCGGGCACGAGGACTGACGTGTCCACTCCTTTTACTCCAGGGTCTGTCTTCGTACACGTACTGCTCGCGCTTGTATACGCAGCCTGGAGCTGTGCGGTGGTCCAGCCGATGAAACACATCGTCGTTGAGAACTCGCCGGTACCGGCAAGTGCGAACCCACACGTCGAACCCGTCGTCGGTAGTCCCAAGTTGGTCTCGGCGGTCGACGCTCCTCCGGCCGGTGTCGCCGACAAGGTATAGGTGTAAGAACTGTTTGGCTCCGTGATGGGGAACTCCAGCGACGTCATCCCGACCGTCGTCACGCCCGCGGCCGACGTCGTGTCGACCGCCGTCGTTCCGTCATACGCAACGGGAGCCGGCTGCAGGTTCAATGACGTGCACGTGGCGGAGGAGTCGGTGATCGGACACGGCGGCAGTGCGTCGTAGGTGAGAACGGTCGAGGAAATTGTCCCCGACGGACCGGTCGGACAGTCGTTGCGCACCAACGAATACGTCATGCCGCTTTGGAGTTGCTCACTGTATGAGACGACTTCGGTCGTGCCGAACTGCAACTCGAGCAGGATCGTTCCCGAGCCGCACTGCGTCAACGGTGTCGGAGAGGTGGAGATCGAAGTGGCGCCTTGCACGTCCTTGGTGAACGTCGCCGCGATGACTTGGGCATCGGCCGAGTCGCTGATCCTGTTCGAGGTCCCCGATTGCAGGGAGAAAACTTCAAGGAGACCGCCGGCGAGCGCGCCGACGATGAGGGGAATGATGGTGATGACGATCAAGAGTTCGACGAGTGTGAAGCCCTTTTCTTCCTTGCGTCGGGCGGTGTAAGTCCGGGCGTGCATAGTACCTTTGGCGCCTCGTCCTTGTGATGATTGGACGTTCGATTTTTTAAGGGTCGCACGGTACATATGTGTTCTGCCTGACTGTTTATTCCGTCCACTCCGGAAAGTCAAACGACTAACAAAAAGCCAACAACGGCGCCCTTGCCTGGGTCATGATAGCGCTCACCGACTGTCATGTCTAGATGCTATTTCCTCACACCATGTCTATGAATGCACAAATGGCGAAAATTGCATTCGAATTGCACATTATTTTGGAACGCCACCTTTATATGGGTTGTGAGCGCGACCACGCGCGTTCGACTTCGCGAGCTCACTCGTTCCGGTTCCAGATCAGCCTGGCTCCAAATGCCGGATTGCTTATCGAAGCAATTTTTTCATCGGATCCATGAACACATCGAACGCGACGAAATCAACCTTTGCATAAGTGAATGCCGCCCTCCCTCGACGAGATCAATCGTGAGTCTCGAAAGGCCGATAGTCCGAATGAGTATCGTCGCATGTCCTCGCGGTTCGGTTCGAAGCAGCGCAAGACCTGATCAGCGCTGCAGAGCTATGCCCATACCCACTGATTCGTCGTGGCAGCGAATCCACAGATGCCCGGCCCTCCACTACAGGTCTGACTGAGCAGGCCGCCGCCGCCGGACGGGTAATCGTCAAAGGTTACGACCGCTGTGAGCGTCGGATGCGATAGGCAGGTGCCCATCGCTGTGCCAGCGGCAACCGCCGCCGCAGTCACCGGGCAGGCCGTGAACGTCACAATGCGCGTATTTGGGCTCTTCAAGTTCTCAACCGTGCTGCACCACACCCCAACGAGATCACTGTTGATCGTCACGTCAGATGAGAGTGTTCCCGACGGGGTCCAGCAGTTGGCGGTGGTGATCGTCGCAGGGTACTGCGGGTAATAGCGCATGCTCTGGATCGCTATCTCGGTCGCGCCCGATACGGCGTTGTCGACGGAACTCGCACTTTGGAAGTGGTTCGTATTGGTGAGGTCGTTCATCGCCCAGTCCGCTAGTGCTCCGACGATCAGGCTGACCGAGACGATATAGACGAGAGCGAGGATCAAGGAGCTGCCCCGCTCCGACCCGCGACCGCGGCGTGCTCCGGCTCCTCTATTACCCGGAACAGTCGTTCCACGGGACCCGTGCGTCGCCACGACACCCCTGGGAAGTCCAAAGATTCGTTTCACGCTCTTCATTGATACTCCGTGTCGTTGAAAAAGGGTTGCATTCTCATCTATCTATGGGGTGGTGTAGGTGACGATCCAGTAATCCGTGTGATCGCCATTCCCGATCGCCGCCATATTTATGGACGATCCGGTCGCGATTGCGTACGTACCCGAGAAGGCGCATGTTTCCGGGGCTGGCGAATTTGCGGGCACCGTGCACGTCATGTTCGTCGCCGTGTATGAACCGCCCGAGGGTTTGTCGCCGACCGTCACCGTCTGGTTGGCACTCGACGAGGCCCCACCACTGAACGTCATCGTGACGCCGGTCAGCGTCTCGGCAGGGCTAATGGCTATTGAGTTGGCCGTATTGGTGGTCGAAGCGGTCGAGTTAGCGGCGTTGATGGTGTAGTAGTCCGTTCCCGAGGGAATGTTGGCGGTCGTGCCACCGAGGTAGAGACCGAAGGTAACGGGGGTGGTCGCCGTGTTGTAGTTGGTATCGCCCGCGTAGGTGGCTTTGGCCGTGTAGGTCCCGGCGGCGGGCGAGGTGATCGTGCAGGTGGCGGTCGATTGACCTGATCCGGCAGTGAGCGTGCTGGTGGTGCAGCCTCCGGAGGTGGGTCCAGTGACCGTCCAGGTCAAGGTGCCCGAGGGCGCCGTCCCTCCAGCATCGGTGACGGTGGCGGTCAGGACCAAGGTGCCGGTTCCCACGCCGGTGGGATCGGTCGTATCCGTGATCGAGACGCTCGGCGTGAACTTGCTGAAGGTAACGGTCTGCTGCGCCGAACTGATCACGTTGTAGTCCGCGTCCAGGGCCTTGGTCGCCGTGACCTTGCAGGTGCCTGAGGTGGTAGCGGTGAGGACCCCGCCGGGGTCGGCGCACCCGGTAGCCGTGCCGTTGACGACTGCGTAGGTAACGGCACCCGTGCCGTTACCACCGGTAGTGGCCAAGGTTATTGACCAGGGGTAGGTGTCCGAGGCGGCCGAGGACATGGTCGAGGGTGCCCTGATTGGCTTTGGTGAAGGTCACGGTCTGAGGCGTCGAACTGATCGCGTTGTAGTCGGTATCCATGGCCTTGGTTGCCGTGACCGTGCAGGTACCTGAGGTAGTGGCAGTGAGCACGCCGCCTGGGTCGGTGCACCCGGTGGCCGTACCGTTAGCGACCGCGTAGGTGACGGCGCCGGCGCCATTGCCACCCGTCGTGGCGAGGGTGATCGACCACGGGTAGGTGTCCGATGAGGCAGAGGACATGCTCAAGGTCGCCTGATTGGCCTTTGAGAAGGTCACGGTCTGGGTGCCGAGGTGGTCGACAGTAGTCGCCATCCGAGGCCTTGGTGGCCGTGACGGTGCAGGTGCCTGAGGTGGTCGCGGTGAGGACGCCACCGGGGTCGGCGCAGCCAGGTGGCCGTGCCGTTGGTGACGTCGTAGCTGACGGCGCCGGTACCCGTCCCCCACTGGCGCTCAAGGTGATCGACCACGGGTAAGCGTCCGTGGAGGCGGAGGACATCGCGAGCGTGGCCTGGGTGCCTTCCGCGAAGGTCACGGTCTGAGCGACCGAGGTGGTCGAGTTGTAGTCCGTGTCCGCGGCCTTGGTGGCCGTGACGCTACAGGTGCCCGCGGTCGTCGCGCTGAGAGACACCGGAGTTGAGGGTGCAGGTGGTCGTGCCATTGGCGAAGGCGTAGCTGACCGCACCCGTGCCGTTGCCGCCGGTCGTGGCCAGGGTGATCGACCACGTCGGGTAGGGCCGTAGAGGCGGAGGACATGGTGAGGGTGCCCTGGTTGGCTTTGGTGAAGGTCACGATCTGAGCGACCGAGGTGGTCGACAGGTAGTCGCCGTCCGAGGCCTTGGTCGCCGTGACGTTACAGGTGCCGGTACGGTGGCGGTGAGGACGCCGGAGTTGAGGGCGCAGGTGGCCGTACCATTCGTGAAGGAGTAGCTGACCGCGCCGGACCCGGAGCCACCGGTCGTGGCGAGGGTGACCGTCCACGGGTACGGGACCGTCGAGGCGGAGGACATGGTGAGGGTGGCCTGAGCGGTCTCGGTGAAAGTCACGGTCTGCGGCGCCGAACTGATCGCCGTGTAGTCGCCATCGGTTGCCTTGGTGGCCGTGACGGTGCAGGTGCCCGCGGTGGTGGCGGTGAGGACGCCACCCGGGTCGGCACAGCCCGTTGCCGTGCCGTTGGCGACTGCGTAGGTGACGGCACCCGAGCCGCTACCTCCGGTCGTGGAAAGCGTTATCGACCAGGGGTAGGAGTCCGTGGAGGCCGAGGACATGGTGAGGGTGGCCTGGGGGCTCTCGGTGAAGGTCACGACCTGGTTGGCCGAGGTGGCCGACAGGTAGTCAACGTCCGTGGCCTTGGTGGCCGTGACATTGCAGGTACCCGCAGCTGGTCGCGGTCAGGACGCCACCGGGGTCGGCACAGCCGCTCGCCGTGCCATTGGTGACCGCGTAACTCACCGTGCCCGTGCCCGAACCGCCAGACGTGGCAAGGGTGATCGCCCACGTGTAGGCGTCGGTAGTGGCTGAGGATATCGTGAGGGTCGCCTGGGCGATCTTGTTGATGGTGATATTCGACGGCCGTCGCCGAACGTCGGTGGAGTAGTTGCCCTGGCCGGCGCGGTCGGCGTGACGTGAGGATCCCGGCGGTCAGCATCGTGACGGTAGTGCCAGAGACCGTGCGGACACTCAATGTGGAGCTGGCGAAGGTGACGGTCGAGCCAGAGGAGTCGCTCGCCGTGCCGAGGGAAGGTGCCCGCACCCCCGACGACCCAGGTCTGGGCGGGGGGGGGTGTCCACGTGATGTTCTGTGGAATAGGCAGGACCGTCACGGTGAGAGGGAGCGAGGACAAGGCAGGGTCGGCGATCGAGGCGACGACTGGAACGGTGCCGATATTGGTGCCCGTGATGGTGTCTGAAGCCGCGCCGGAAGCGGCCAGAGGGGACCCGAAGCCCGAGACGGTGCCTGTGCCACCAGACTGCGCGAAGGTGATGGCGCCAGAGAACGAGGTGATGACGTTGTTGTAGGCGTCATCCACGGAGGCGGAAACGGTGCAGGACGACTGGAAATTGATCGGTGTAGCACAGCCCGAGGTGAGGACCTGGGCGGCAGGTCCGGGTGCCGTCGGCGAGAAGATGGAGCTCACGGCCGAGGTTAGGCCGGGTGAGGAGGCGACCAACTGGTAGCTGGTGGCCACAGTACCGCCAAAGGCGCAGGTCCCCTCGACCTCGAGGTACCCGCTCACGGGAGATCAGCGAAACGGCGCCACCGACGGGCGCCAGCGTCGAACAGTTCAGCAGAGAACCGGCCTGAACGCTCGGGCTCGTCGGGTTCAAGGAGTCATAGAGGTACGAGTTCATCTCGACTTGGGCCGACGCCGAGGTGACGACGTTGCCGCCGGCGTCCTCGACGACCACGACTGGTTCAGTGGTGAAGGGCGATCCGGCCGCGGCGGCAACTGGCTCGACCCCGGGGGACGGCGAGAATACCAGCTGGCTGGCCGGACCAGGACCGGTCGGCGAGAACGTACTGCTGGCGGACGAGGTAATCGTCGTGCCGCTCGTGGTCGTTGCTTTCATGGTGTAGTTGGTGCCCACCAACCCGACGAACGTGCAGTTACCGGCATTGATGATCCCGTTGACCGGGGGAAGGTTCGAACAGGTCGTCAGTGCGCCATTGGGCGAGGTCGTGCTTTGGGTACCCGAGGAGTAGGTCGAGGTGTAGGAGACCGAGGCCGTGTAGGCCGAGGCCACTATTCCATTCGCGTCTTCGTAGGCCAGCACCGGCTGGTTCGTCATGACCGAACCGGACGCACCGGCGACGGGTTGCGCGGAGGTTCCATACCAGACCAACGAGGCGACCGGTCCCGAGACGTTGAACGCGGTACTCACTTCGGGTGTGACACCGGAGCTGCCGGTTCCCGTCGCGGTCGCGGTGAGCGTGAGGTTCGATCCGAGGTTCGCCGTGCACCCGGAGAAGGTGAAGATTCCCCCTGATGAGGTCGGCGTGCAGCTGAGCACCGTGCCGGTGCTGGTTACTTTCACGGCGATCGAGCCGGCGTAGGCGGCCTGGCCCTGACCGCTCAGCGTATTGCCCCACGAGTCTTCGATGGCGATCTGGAACGAGTTCAGGGTCGCCGAGGTGGCACCTGTCGTGGTTCCGATGCCCCCCGTCGGCTCGACGATGTACTCCATCTGGGCGGCGGCACCGTAGCCGGTCGCGGCGAAGGGTTGGCTCGTCGCAGAGGTCACGTTGAGGGCCGAGGCGGTCATCGTGTACGGCGTGCCGACGGCGCCACTGTTGACGTCGTAGTAGAACTGCCCCGAGAAATCGCAGCCGGCGACAGCGAATGTCCCGCCGTGACCGGAAGAATCGGTGACCGTGACGACGCCATTGCTTTCGGTGGTCGTCGAGTAGCCGGAGACGCCACTGCACGAAGTGAGTTGGTACTGACCGGAGAGCGAGCCCGACGTCGTCAACGTGATGGACATCACGGTCGTGTCAACGGTGGTCGTGCCACCTTGGTACGCCTTGATGATGGGCTCGGTGGTCATGATGCTGCCGGAGTAACCCGCTTGCGGTTGCGTCGTGAAATCGAGGAAGGAGGACGTCGACCCGGATACCGCGATCTGGGGGGACATTGCCGAGTAGGTGGTCCCCTGGAGACTCGCGACGAGCGTGAAGTCAACGGCCTGCGCCGAAGAGGTCGTCAGGCTGATCGTGCAGCCCGAATAGGTGATGAACCCGTTGATGTCGTTGGAACTACAGCCCGACAGGGTCCCCAACGACGTCGGTACGCCGCCTGAGTCGAGCGTCAGGTTGATCGGCGTCAGGTCGGTGGCGTCAGGACTGTTGCCGAACTGCACCTCGACAACGGGATTCACCGGGAGCGACGCACCCGACGTGGCGGTGATGGCGCTCGTGGGCGTGGTGAATACGATCCCCGTCGGGGCACCGCCGACGTAGTTGGATCCCGAGGTGGGACTGTCGACCACGAACTGCATCGTTTGGAGGTGTGACCCCGACCCGACCGAGACGGTGATCAGCTCCGAAGCGTTCGCGATGCAACTCGACGAGCCCAACGTCGTGAACGCCGACGTCGACGTATTCCAGTACTGGACGGCCGTGATCGTCGGACTGTAGGGAGCGGGCGACGAAATCGCGAGTTCGGTGTTGTAGTACGCGGCGTTCGCCGTCGCGCTGAGGGCCGGAGTGGGGCACGTGAAGAGGTCCTGGTTGGCCTCGATTCCCGCCGTGACGGCCTGCGTGTAGTCATTGATCGCGATATCGGCCGATGTCAAGGTTCGATGCTCCGCGGAGGCTGACAGGGTCGTCGAGAAGGCGACGATCAGGGCGACCGACGTGAGGCCGAGGACGATCAGGGCAAGGAGAATCTCGACCATGGTGTCGCCGCGCTCCGAGCGATCGACGCGCTCGCGAGAGAACAGGCGCGCTCGCAACCCCGACATTTCCACGACCTCGCGACTCATCAGCTCGTGAAACCGCCAGAAACAGCGCAAACGCGTGTCGTGGTCGCGGTCATGGGAGGTACATCCCGAAGACGATGCCCTGCAGGCCGGGGGCATTTGGGCCACCGGAGATGAGATTGACGGTCATCGTGGTCGGCGTCGTCGCCATCACCATCGCGGCCCCGGTCTTTTGACTTCCGGTCTCGGACTCACTTCCCATGACCGAGTTGCACGAGATCGTGTCCGGCGACGAGGTGCCCACGCCACCGACGAGACCCGAGACTGACTGGTCGCTCAGACACGCGTTCCCGGCCGCGTAGACCTCGTTCGTGCCGTCGAGCACCGGGATGTCGTTGGGCACCACCGAAAGCGGGGTGTCGGCCGTCCAGTTGAGACCTTCGGCGGCGTCGGTCGATTCCGCGTCAGCGCTCACGACCGCCCAGTTGGTGGCCAGCGCGTTCGAACCAGTGACGACCTGGATGTGGCTGAACGTGATCGTCGTGAGGTCGGCGTAGGCGTTGCTCTTGACGCGCTCGTAAATCGCCGGATCACCGGGGATGCCGGTATAGAAGGCGTACGACTTGCCGCCGACGGTGACGAGGTTGCCGAAGAACGCGCCGCTGTAGGTCGGCACCGGCCAGGGTTGCGGATCCGTCGGTGTCGCGCCGGTCGTCGGGTTGGAGCCGTTCGGCTCAGTGATATTGATACAGAAAAAGAGCTTGTCGTAGTTGTACGCAGGTCCGAGACTCGCCGACATCTCGAGACACGTGTTGGGCGTCTCGGCGACCGCCATGTACGCCGGATTCGTCAAGGGTGTGAAGTCCACGAAGCAGAGGTTGTTGGCGAGTGGTCCACTCCCGGCGTTCGCCTTGTAGCAGTTCGTCGTCGCCTGGGTGTTCACCGGTGAACCCGAGTTGCCCGTAGAACTGCTCGCCGCCGGACTCGAGACGAGACTGTAGGTATAGGCGCCAGTCGTTTGACCCGACGCGGTGCTCGGTTCCGCGATGGTCATCGAGACTTCGCTGACGTTCTGACTTGACAGCCACTGCTGACTGGCGAGCGAGTTGCTGCATACGCTCGACGGAATACTCGCGACGCATGTGATCGTCGCCGCGGGCTGATTCAGAGGAAGGTTGTTCGAAAGAATGGTGATGGTGCCGTTGCGCACGGAGTCGGCGGTGCAGTAGATCCGCTCGAGTGCGTACGTAGTGCCACTCACCGGCACGCTCACGTATGACGTGACGGTCTGGGTAGATAGCCCGACGTTGGACTCGAGTCCCAACACTTGGGTTCCAATGGCGCCGCTCGGGGCATTGCATTGCGGCGTGCTCGAACTCGCGGTCGTGATGTCCGCCGTACCCGAGACGTCGGACTGATAGTTGGCGGCGACGACTTGTGCGTCGGAGGTATTGGCGAGTCGACTGGCGACGCCGCTCTGCAGAGAAAATACCGAGATCAATCCGACCGACAAGGCGCCGATGATCAAAGGCAGGACAGTAGTCACGATCAACAACTCAACGAGAGTGAAACCTTCGTTTGAATCGGCGCGCCGAAGCGGCCCGAGGGTCGGCGAATCCCGCCTTGTTTTCAGACGGTTTTTCCGCCCTTGCTCGGGATTACCCATCGGGCAATTTTCCTGAACCCACGGCAAAACGGCGACAATTCTGCACAAACAACCCGACAATATTCATTACTTTGTATTTTAAGTTGGCGCATCATTCCATTTGTGGCATTTGGACTGACTATTAATCAGTCCAATCCCCTACTAACTATGGACTTGTCAAGCTGCCAATGAGAAATTGCCAGGTGAATAATCGGAACCGTGCGCGAAAGTCGCAGAAATCGCGGCCCCTGTTGCGCATATCTGGAATGTGTCACCGATCGAGCGTCACGACACTTCGACGTCCGCAAGACCGGGACGTGGGCCAGTTAGCTGACCTTGACCTGGTTGTAAATGCCGTACATGGCTGAAATGAGGGCGACGGCCACGAATCCCACGACCACACCCATGAAGATGATGATCGCCGGCTCGAAGAGCGCGGTCGCGCGCTCCAGCTTGGTCTCCAACTCCCGGCCGTAATAGGCGGCGGCGACTTCCAGCTGCTGGTCGAGGGTTCCCGTCTCTTCACCGACGCGGAACATCTGGCGCGCGGCGGCGGGAAACAGCCCGCTTTGAGCGATCGGCTCGGCCAGTCCCTGGCCCTGCATCATGGCTTCCCGGATCTTTTCCAGGGCATTTCGATAGACCGCGTTGTTCGCCGACTCGGCGGTGACGGCCATGGAGCGCGGAAGGTCAACACCGGCCCGGAGCATCGAGGCGAGAACGCGGCACGTTCGCTCAATGATCGCCGTTTCGGTGAGGTCACCGATCACCGGCAACTTCAACTGGAAGGCGTCGAGCCTGGCCTTACCTCCGGGAGACCGACGCATCGCCATGAGCCCGCCAACCACGATGACGACGACGGCCAGGATGGCGTACCACCACTTGCCCATGAACGAGGTCGTGTTGAGCAACATTCGCGTGACCAGAGGCAGTTTGGCGTGCAGCGAGGCGAAGAAGACCTCGAATCGAGGCATGACGAAAACCGCGAGCACCAGCACCGTCACGACTGACATCGCCGCGACGACCGCTGGATAAATGAGCGCAGCAGTGACTTTTCCTCGCGCTTTCGCGTCGCGGTCGATGTAGTCGGCCAGTTGGTTGAGGACGTTGTCCAGGTTTCCGGTCAACTCCGCCGACTCGAGGATTCCGACGTAGAAGCTCGGAAAGGCCTCTGGGTGCGCCGCGGCCGACGCAGCGAACGTGTCGCCGGCGCGAAGACTGTCGACCATCTCGTTCAAGATGCCCTTGAGCATCTTGTTCTGGGTCTCTTCGACGATGACTTCCAGGGCTTCCATGATCGGAATACCGGCGCGCATGAAGACCGCCAACTGGCGGGTGAAGTTCATGATGTCCTGGCGCGGGACCTTTTTCTTGGTGATCTCGAACTTCAAAAGGCCTTGCTTGTTCTCGACCTCCGTGGGCTGGAGCCCTCGAGCGAGCAGAGCCACGTGGGCCGCGCCGGCTGACGAGGCCATCTCGACGCCAGTGACCGTCTTGCCCGTATCGTCGAGGGCCCGGTACTTGAACTTGAAGAGTGACTTGTCCTTCGTGGGTGCTTTGGCCTTGGGCGCCTTGGCTTCTTTGGTTTTACTCATAGTGTGTACACGCTCCGGATTACTTCGGAAATGGACGTGATGTCCTGGTTGACAAGGTTGATCGCTTCTTGACGCAAGGTGCGCATGCCTTGTTTCACTGCCATATTGCGCAACTCTTCCTGGGTCGCCCAACCCACGACGAGACGTCGGAGCTCTGGCGTCATTACCAAGAGCTCGTAAATACCGATTCGGTCCTTGTAGCCCGTGTGGGTACAGAAGTTACAGCCGGTCCCCTGGAAGAACTCGGTCTTGGCCGGTCCGCCGCTCTCCTCGTAGAAGACCATCTCTTCGTCCGAAGGCGTATAGGGCGCCTTGCACGACGGGCAGACCCGGCGAAGGAGGCGCTGTCCGACGACCGCGAGTACCGAAGAGGCGATGAGGAAGGACTCAATGCCCATGTCCAGGAATCGGTGGAGGGCCGACACGGAGTCCGTGGCGTGAAGCGAGGAGACCACGAAGTGGCCGGTCAAGGCCGACTGGACCGCGACGCGGGTCGTCTCGACGTCACGGATCTCACCCACGAGGATGACGTCGGGGTCCTGACGCAGGATCGAGCGCAGTCCCGTCGCGAAGGTGAGTCCGGCCTGCTCGATTCGTCTGGATCTGGTTGATCGAGGGGAAGACGTACTCGACGGGGTCTTCGATGGTCATCACGTTCAGCGTCGGGTTGCTGACCTCGCTCAAAGTGGCGTACAGCGTCGTCGTCTTGCCACTGCCGGTCGGACCGGCACAGAGCACCATCCCGAACGGCGCGCGAACGATCTTCGAATAGGCCTCGTGCGTGTCGACGGGCATACCGAGGTCGTTCAGGCGCAGGACCGATCGGGTCTTGTCCAGGAGTCGCATGACGCAGCTCTCGCCCATGATGGTCGCGGTCGTCGCCACTCGTACGTCGACCTCTTTGCCGTCGATGTTGATCGTGAGCTGGCCGTCTTGTGGTCGGCGGCGCTCGACGATGTTCATGTTCGCCATGATCTTGATGCGACTCACCAGACCCGGGCCGATCGCCGCGGGTAGCTGCAGGATCTCCTTCAGCGCGCCGTCGATTCGAAAACGCACGCGCACGATCTCGTCGGACGGTTCGATGTGGACGTCCGAGGCGCGGTCGCGCATCGCCTGGGTCAAGATGCGGTCGACGACCTGCACGACCGGTGCGTCATCGGCGACGATCTCGGGTTCGGCGGCGTCGACGTTTCGCTTGCGCGAACCCTCGACCGATTCAAATACCTGGACGAGTTGCGCGACCGATCCCAAAGCGCGGTAGTTGCTGTCGATCGCCCATCGCACGTCGCTGAGCGGTGCGATGAGTAACTTCACCGACTTGCCACTCGCCTTGGCGAGCGTGTTGCGCAACTCTTCGCTGGGCTCGGCGACGGCAATCGAGAGGGTGTCGTTCTCCATGCGGACCGGGAACGCCACGTACTGTCGGGCGACCTCTTCAGACAGGTAACTCGTGATCAGTGGGATCGACGTTGTCGCGGCGCAGGTTGGCGACGTCGAATCCGAAGTACGACGCGAGCGCGTGCGCCAGCGCCTGTTCGGTGAGCGCACCGGTGCTGACGAGCACCTCGCCGAGGAGTCCGCCCGAGTCTCGTTGCATCTCGAGGGCTTTGGTCAGCTGTGCCTCGGTGATCAAGTTGCTGGCGATGAGCTGGTCGCCCAGGCGCAGATTCTGCTTCTCGGACGCCACGCTGTTCGACGTGCCATTCGTGGAGGGTCCACCTGGCGCAGGGCTCGGAACCGTCGCGGTCGGCTGCTCGCGATCGGCCTCACCGCTTTCGACGACGGTCGTCACAGCTCCTCCGCCACCGCTTTGCGGGCGAAGGTCGACAACGTTATCGTCTTTGTTCTTCTTTTTGAACGCCACGAATTACCCCAAAGGTTCTCAGTGAATACTTTTTCTGGTCAGTAATCTATCCCGAATATCGGAAATTTACCCTCATAGGCGTTCAATTACCATCACCATAAGAAAAACTCTTGCGCATCAAATTGGTCCACTTTGGTCACGATGACACGGCCAAACTTCACCGCTTCACCGTCAATCAACGCCGCCACAACCACGGCAATGTTCGTGTTCACGCTGATCTAGCGCCATTTAACGGCGAATGCGTTTCTCAGCAATTCGTTCAGCCGCTCCTCGTTTGGATTCGAGGTCAGGACTCCGAGTTCGAAAAAAGTGCCGGGTCACACGGCATTCACAACGCAACCGGTCGTTGCGCAGCGGATTATTAATGGACCCGTAACGAGACCGGATCATTTTGGATGCGCCTGTCGCCACTACGGGCCCGGTTCCACGGGAGAAACGCCAGTACTTCAGACCTCGATCTGTCAGTCGTCTTGGAGTCCTCCGCGACGACCACGTTTTTCGACGCCACGCGTTCATCCGGCGATTATGGTGGCCGCAACGAAATTGTCATGCATTAGGGCCTAGCGAAGGACGATGCCGTTGACGTATCGTCATCCGCAAGACGGACGGGGGTATTCGAAATGGATGTCGCATCTTTTGTCTCAGCGGTCTTTAACAACGAACTGCCCTTTCGCGTCGAAGCGTACGACGGCAGTGTTGCCCTGCCGAACGTCGCCTCGGCCGGGAATGACCTCACGCTCAAGATCCTTCGACGTGAGGCGCTGACGCGCGTACTCACCCACCCCGGGGAACTAGGCGTCTCGCGCGCCTACGTCGCCGGCGACATCGACATCGACGGCGAGCTCGACGCGCTCTTTGACCTTTCCGTCCCGCCACTACGCAGCCTCTTGAAGATTGAGAATCTGCGGGCGCTTTTATCGGTCGTCGGTGTCGACACACTGCGTCCGATTCCCCCACCCGCGATTGAAGCGAAGCAGCGCGGTGCGTTGCACAGCCGCTCGCGCGACCGCCAAGCAATTTCTCATCACTATGACGTTTCCAACAGTTTCTACGAGATGGTCCTCGGCCCGTCGATGACGTATTCGTGCGCCGTCTTTCGAACGCCCGAGGACACACTCGAACAGGCGCAACGACGAAAAGTCGATCTCGTTGCGCGAAAACTCGAACTCGGCCCGGGTACGCGACTGCTCGACGTCGGGTGCGGTTGGGGTGCGATGGCGATTCACGCGGCACGCGAATACGGCGCCACGGTCGTGGGCATCACCCTTTCCGAACAGCAGCGCCGTTACGCCGCTGAACAGGCGAAGCGCGTAGGCGTGAGCGATCTCGTCGAGTTTCGACTGCAAGATTTCCGCGACGTGATCGACGGTCCTTTTGACGCGATCTGTTCGATCGGCATGTCCGAACACGTCGGACGAAAGTCATTGGCCACGTACTCCCAACAGCTCTTCGACCTCCTTCGGCCCGGTGGCCGGTTCCTCAACCACGCGATCGGCCGGCCGGTCTCATTCGACGACGACCCCGACCCCTCCAAGGTGTCGGAGTTTTCACGACAGATGCAGATCGCTTTGGGTCTGCGCGGTCCGTCCAAGATCGGCAGTCCCTTTATCGCGCGCTATGTCTTTCCCGACGGTGAGTTGCACGAAGTGGGAACCATGGTCTCGATGTTCCAGGCGCATGGATTCGAAGTGCGCCACCTCGAGAGCCTTCGCGAGCACTACGCGCTCACGTTGCGTCACTGGGTCGCGAACTTGTTGAAGCGGTTCGACGAAGCCGTCGACGAGGTCGGTGAAGAGCGCGCGCGGGTGTGGCGACTCTATATGTCGGGTTCGGCGTACGGATTCGAGCGCCATCACTTAGAGATTCACCAGATACTTTGCGCCAAGCCCGTGTCGGGTCAGAGCGGCTGGAAACTGCGATCGGATTTCGAACCGGACTTCTAGTTCGACACTGCAATCACTATCAACTTCAATGTAGGTTCTTCGCCGTTCCAAGTGGTGGACCTCGACGAACTCTCGTGGCGACTACGTACGTCGCGTCCGATCGGCCAGAGCGTACGTCCACTCGATGAGACACCAGGCGAAGCCAAGCTGGAAGACGATTTCTCCCTGCAAGAGGTATTCGAAGTGCCAATCGGGCAGCGAGGCGGCGGCGACGACCCCGCCGACCAAGAGGACTGCGAGACCGAGCACCGTGCGCAGCGATCGGCTTTCCCGAACCAACTGCAGCGCCACCTCTAGTTGACAGATGGCACCGAGAATCCCGGCGAGCATGTGTGTCCAATTGAGGAACGTTCCACGGTTATAGGGCGTCGCGAGCAAGACGAAGAGGAGCACGGCGATGATCCGAAGGCCTGACCACGTGAGCGTGGGAACGCCAGCGGATTTGAAGTGCGTCGAGGTCACCCAAAGCCCAACGAAGGCTACGGCGTAGCCCCCTATTAAAAGGGCAACAGTCTCGTGGTAGACGCCATAGAAGGAGATTCCGTCGTTTTCGGCCGTGGCGCTGTGGTTCAGGACGAGACACCAGCCCAGGGTCAGAAAAACAGCGACTGCGTGACGAGCAGAACGTGACGCGTCTGGGTTTGGACGAACACCGCCCCTGAGGAGTCATCAACGGTCGACATTGAGGAAAATTGAGCTCGTCAGCCCTTAAATCGATCGATCGAGGCCTGAAGTTCGGCCAATGCCTCGGCGCGACCGACATAATTCTCCACTTTCATCCATTTTCCCTCATCGAGGTCTTTATAGACCGTGAAGAAATGACTGATGCGGTCGAGCGTCTGCTTGGGTACGTCGCCGATGTCAGTGGCTGACTTCCAATTGGGGTCGTAGGCGGGGACGCAGATGAATTTGGCGTCCTCGCCGTTCTCGTCGGTCATGTTGCACATGCCGAGGATCTTGGATTCGATCAAACAGCCTGGAAACGTCGGGTATTCGGTCAACACCAGGGCGTCGAGGGGGTCGCCGTCGCCCCCCAGGGTGTCGGGGATGAACCCGTACTCCGCCGGGTAGCCCATGGAGACGATCAAGTGACGGTCGAGCTTGATCGTGTGGTTCTCGTGATCGTATTCGTACTTGTTCTTGCTGTCGCGGGGGATCTCCACGATGACGTTCACGGTGTCCATGCGTCGTCTCCTTATATATAGGGCCTGCGTCGTGCGTTTTGGTTCAGCCAATCGTACTCACCACCGCAACTCCCAGGGCCCTCGAGAGCGACCAGAGGGCCGGACGTAGACTTTGCCGTCGCGGCACCGTCGCTGCGCCGAAAGAGGAGACTCGAATGGAACGAATTGGCGTGGTCGGGTGTGGTCTGATGGGCTCGGGAATCGCCGAGATCTGTGCGCGCGCCGGCGCCGACGTCGTCGTGATCGAGCGCAACGCCGAGGCCCTCGCCCAAGGTCAGGCCCGCATCGAGCGTTCCCTCGATCGAGCCGTCTCTTCGGGCAAAGTCCCGGAAGAGGAGGCCAATCGGGCCCGTGGCAACCTCCAATTCGGCGAGGATTTCGGGCTGTTGGGTGACCGCGAGATGGTGATCGAGGCCGTCGCGGAGGACGAAGACCTGAAAGTGGAGGTCTTTCAGCGTCTGGACCGGGTGATGAGTGACCCCCGGGCCATCTTGGCGACGAATACCTCCTCGATCCCGATCATCAAACTCGCCATGGCAACCAAGCGTCCCGAGCAGGTCGTTGGCATGCACTTCTTCAATCCCGTGCCGGTGTTGCGACTGGTCGAGGTAATTTCATCCCTCTTGACCAGCGCCGACACGACCGAGCGCGTCAACGTCTACGCCAGTGAATCACTGAATAAGACGGGTCATCGCCTCCAAGGACCGGGCCGGCTTCGTGGTCAACGCCCTCCTCATCCCCTATCTTCTGTCGGCGATCCGCATGCTGGAGTCGGGCTTCGCCAGCGCCGAGGACATCGACACCGGCATGGTGGTGGGCTGCGCCCACCCACTCGGACCACTCGCCCTTACCGACCTGATCGGACTCGACACGACCCTCGCCGTCGCCGAGTCGCTGTACGAGGAGTTCAAGGAGCCCCATCTCGCACCGCCGCCGCTCCTGTCACGGATGACCCAGGCCGGTCTGCTCGGACGAAAGTCAGGCCAGGGCTTCTACGCCTACAAGGCGTGAGCCACTGGCGGCGCCCTGGGATAGCGTTCGCCTCGTGGAGGCTCCGCTCACGCCCCAGATCGCTCAAGTGGTACTCGATTCGACGAATCCTCGCGCCAGCGCCGAGTTCTGGCGACAACTCCTGCGCCTCCGCTACCGCGAAAGGTCACGAAGACCCGAGCCCGGTGAGGACGACCCGGCGGGCCAGGATTGGCTCAACCTCGAGACGTCGACGGGCGAGCCGTGCTTGGCGTTTCAAAAGGTCGAGAACTACCGCGTTCGACGTGGCCGAACTCGACCATCCCCCAGCAATTGCACCTCGATCTCACCGGTCCCCTCATCGACGCGTTGATGGCCGCGACCGCCCGGGTGATCGACCTGGGCGGCGCCGTCCTCTACGACCGATCAGGTTCCGCGGAAGAACCGCTGCAGGTGTTCGCGGACCCTGACGGCCATCCCTTTTGCATCTTCGTTCATGCGCCGGACTGAGAAGTTCCCGACCTGAGACGCAAGAATCAGGTGACGGCGTTGCGTACGACGAAACGCGGGTCGCGGAAGGACTCGGATCCTATGACGTCGACGATGCGTTCGACGGCGTCAAAGACGTCGACGAATCGCAAGTAGAGCGGGGTGAAGCCGAAGCGACAGATGTCGGGGGCGCGAAAGTCACCGATGACGCCACGTTCGATCAGCGACTGGATGATGGCGTAGCCCTCGGGGTGACGCAGCGACACCTGGCTGCCGCGCTTGGCGTGTTCGAGGGGCGTCGCGAGTTCAAAGACGCCGGGCAGTCGTTCGTCCACCAGCTGGATGAAGAGATCGGTCATCGCCAGGCTCTTGGCCCGGGCCTCGCTCATCGAGGCGCGGTCCCAGATGTCGAGCGCCCCGTCGAGGGCGGCGAGCGCCACGATCGACGGCGAGGACGTGACGAAGGCCTGCATGCCGTCGGCCGGTTCGTAGGTCAGTTCGAAGTCGAAGGGTCGAGCGTGACCGAGCCAGCCCGGCAAGCGGATTGCGGAGCTGTCCCTGCCACGACTTTCGGATGTAGAGGAAGGCCGGGGCACCGGGTCCGCCGTTCAGGTACTTGTAGCCGCAGCCGGCGGCGAAATCGACGTCGGCCGCGGTCACGTCAAGCGGAACGGCGCCGGCCGAGTGCGCGAAGTCCCAGAGCATCAAGCGCGCCGGCGGCGTGGACCTTCTCGGTGATGCCGGCCATGTCGAGCGACTCGCCCGTTCGGTAGTCCACGTGGGTCAGCTCGACCAGGGCCACGTCGTCGTTGAGTTCCTCGTCCAGGCGCTCGCGGTCGATGGTCTTCATCGTGACCTTTCGGCCGGCGCGCTCGCACATCGCTTCGATGATGTAGATGTCGGAGTGGAAGTTCGCCGGCGTCGGTCAAGACGACGTGTCGCTCAGGGCGCTGTTCGAGGGCCGCGCCGATCAATTTGGCGATGAGGAACGTCAAGGTGTCGGCGACGAGTACCTCGCCGGGCTGGGCGCCGATCAGCGGCGCGAGACGGTCGCCGAGCCGCGTGGGCTCGGCCATCCAGCCGGCGTCGTTCCAACTGCGAACGAGTCCCGCGTCCCCATTCGACGTCGAGCACCTCGTTGACGCGCCGTCGAACCGAGGCTCGACACGGGTCCGAGTGAGTTGCCGTCCAGATAGATCTCGCCGTCGTTGAGACTGAAATCCTCACGAAGCGGCGCCATGACGTCGGCGTCGATCCATTGATCTGGCAGTCCTCGCGGGTGATCACAGGATGGACCGTACTTCCCAGAGCGCCGGGTAGAGACGCTGGCTCAACGTCGTATCGAGATAGGCCATGCCTTCGCTGCCGCCGGTGCCGGGACGTCGACCGATCTGTCGACCGGCCATCAGCATGTGATCGTGTCGCCACACCGCGAGGCGGCCGTCGTGGTCCATCAGGAGTTCCGCGACGGCGTGCAGCGCGCTCAGGGCCGGCTCGTCGTGCGATAGGTACAGCGCGCGCAGGACGTCCAACAGGTCGTCGTTCGCGGCGCCAGTCGTCGACGCGCAGCGAGTGTTCGAAGCCCGACCAGACCGAAGGGACCTCGCTCATCTCCTTGAGCCACGCGCGCTGATCGTCATCGAAGATCTCGAAGCTCAGCATCGCCTTCTTCCCGCCGCCGCTGAGGAACTCAATGGCGCGGAACTGGAAGGACTGGAATCCCGAGGCCGGGTCGAGCGGGTCGCGAAACTGCAGGAATCCCTCGGGCGACATCGAGTCCAGCAGTTGGAGGTGCGTGAGCAGGAGGTCCTCGATCGACACCATTCGTCGCAAGTGCGAGACCGCCAGCCAGGGTCGATTGGCGTGGAGCTCTCCGGCGGCCCGGCGCAGCTCGTCGACGATGACCTTGAACCAGAGTTCGTAGGACTGGTGGACCACGATGAAGAGGAGCTCGTCGGGGGCGTCCTCGGTGAGCGGAATCTGCAGTTTCAAGAGGTCGTTGATGCGCAGATACGTCGAGTAGTCGGTGCCTTTACTCACGGGTCCACACTAGAACCGCCCCCCGGCAGCGCCCGGGCCTCAACGGGTGATCGGCTTGTAGCGGATTCGGTGCGGCTGGTCAGCGTCGGTGCCGAGGCGTTTGTGGCGCTCGGCCTCGTAGTCCGAGAAGTTCCCCTCGAACCACCGCACAACGGCGTCGCCCTCGAAGGCCAGCACGTGGGTGGCGATCCGGTCGAGGAACCAGCGGTCGTGGCTGATGACGACGGCGCAGCCCGGGAAAGTCAGTAGACCGTCTTCGAGGGCGCGCAGCGTATCGACGTCGAGGTCATTGGTCGGTTCGTCGAGGAGGAGCACGTTCCCGCCACTGCGCAACACCTTGGCCAGCTGGACGCGATTGCGTTCGCCGCCCGATATCTCGCCCACCTTCTTCTGCTGGTCACTGCCCTTGAAGCCGAAACTCGCAACGTAGGCGCGCGCGTGGATCTCTCGGTTGCCGACGACCATCTGTTCCTGGCCCTCGCTGATCTCATCGAAGACCGTCGCATCGGCGTTGAGGTTGTCGCGCGACTGGTCAACGTAGGCGAAGACGACGGTGCTGCCGACCTCGAATCGTCCGGCGTCGGGCTTCTCTTGATCGAGCATCATCCGAAACAGCGTGGTCTTGCCCGCGCCGTTGGCACCGATAACACCCACGATGCCGCCCGGGGGGAGCAGGAAGGTCAGATCCTCGATGAGGAGCTTGTCGTCGAACCCCTTGACGATGTCGGTCGCGTTGACGACGACGTCGCCCAATCGCGGTCCCGGGGGATGGCGATCTCGAGCCGGTCGGCGCGACGTTCAGTCGATTCGGATTCCGCGACGAGCTCGTTGAACGCGCTGAGGCGCGCCTTGCCCTTGCTCTGACGGGCCCGCGGCGACATCCGGATCCATTCCAGTTCGCGCTCGAGCGCCGCCTGGCGGACCTTGTCCGACTTCTCTTCTTGGGCGAGGCGCGCCTGCTTCTGCTCGAGCCACGAGGAGTAGTTGCCCTCCCACGGGATGCCGTGGCCCCGGTCCAGTTCCAAGATCCACGACGCGGCATTGTCGAGGAAGTAGCGATCGTGCGTGATCGCGACGACGGTGCCGCTGTAGTCCTGGAGGGTGCGCTCGAGCCACGCGACCGATTCGGCGTCGAGATGGTTCGTCGGTTCGTCGAGCAACAAGAGATCGGGCTTGGAGAGCAAGAGCCGACAGAGCGCCACGCGTCGGCGCTCACCACCGGAGAGCACTGTCACGTCCGCGTCCGGTGGCGGCAGGCGCAGTGCGTCCATGGCGATCTCGAGGGTGCGCTCGAGGTCCCACGCGTTCGCGGCGTCGATCTTGGTCTGGAGGTCCGACTGCTCAGTGAGCAACGCGTCGAAGTCGGCCTCGGGGTCGGCCATCGCGGCGCAGACCTCGTTGAAGCGGATCAGTAGGTCGCGCTGTTCGGCGATGCCGTCGGCGACGTTGCCCACGACGTCCTTCGTGGGATCGAGCGTGGGCTCCTGGGAGAGGTAACCCACACTGAAGCCCGGAGTCAGTCGTGCCTCACCGCTGAATCCGTCATCGAGTCCGGCCATGATCCGAAGGAGCGACGATTTCCCTGATCCGTTCGCACCGATGACACCGATCTTCGCCCCCGGATAGAAGGAGAGATTGATGCCACGGAGCACTTCGCGGTCCGGTGGGTAGAACCGGCGGAGGTCTCGCATGGTGAAGATGAACTGGGCAACCATGTCATCCAGTGTGACCGATTTCACGGGGCCGAAGAAATCGACACGTCATGGGAAATTACAGGGCACTATTACACTCGGAAAATGTCCGACAGCCCCCTCGACGTCGCTTCGACGAATCGCCACGCGCCCGATTGGTTGATCCTCTGCATCGCGTGCATCGCGCAGTTCATGGTCGTGCTCGACGTCTCGATCGTGAACGTCGCCTTGCCGCGAATGGGTCACGATCTGCACTTCACCCAGAGCAGCGCCCAATGGGTCGTGAATGCCTACGTCTTGACCTTCGCCGGATTCTTGCTGTTGGGCGGGCGGGCCTGCGACTTCTTCGGTCGACGCCGTGTCTACATCACGGGCATCATCATCTTCACCCTCGCCAGTATCGGCGCCGGTATCGCACAGACCGGCACGCAGATGATCACGATCCGTGCCATTCAAGGTATTGGCGGCGCCATCCTCTCACCGGCGACCTTGACCATCATCGTCACGACCTTCCACGGACCACGTCTCCCCAAGGCCATCGGTGCGTGGAGCGCGGTCGCCGGCGCCGGCGGCGCGGTTGGTGGACTCTTGGGCGGGATCCTGACGGGCTGGGCCTCGTGGCGCTGGGTCTTCTTCATCAATGTGCCCTTCGGCATCGTGGCCGGCACCGTCGCGGCGATGTACCTGCGCGAGATGCGCAACCGAGGCGCCACCACCAAGCTCGACGTCACCGGTTCGGTGCTGGTCACCGGCGGACTGGCCTCGGCGATCTACGCGGTCGTGAATACGACGAGTCACGCCTGGACCTCACGGACCACCCTCGGATGGCTCATCTTGGGACTCGCGCTGCTCGCGGCCTTCATCTTCTGGGAGGCCAAAGTGGCGTCGCACCCACTCGTGCCGTTCAGCATCTTCAAGTCTCGACCGCTCACCGTGGCGAATCTGATGATGTTCCTCATCGGCGGCACGTTCTTCGCGATGTGGTACTTCCTGACCTACTACTTCCAGGGCGTCCTCGGCTATGGTCCCGTCAAGGCCGGCTTCGCGTTCTTCCCGATGGCCCTCGCCATCATCATCGGCGCTCAGATCTCCTCACGGCTCCTCTCAAAAACCGGCGTGCGACCTTTGCTGCAAATCGGTGCCGTCCTCGGCGACGTTGGGATTCCTCTGGATCTCGCTCATCAAACCCGGTGACTCCTACGCCGGTCACATCCTGGTGCCGTCGTTCATCTGTGCCTTCGCGATGGGGCTGCTCTTCGCGCCGCTCGCGACGGCCGCCACCTCCGGCGTTGACCGCGCCGATGCCGGTCTCGCATCGGGGCTCCTCAACACCGCTCGTCAGGTCGGCGGTTCGCTTGCCCTGGCCATTTTGGCCACGGTCGCGACCGACGTGTTCAACCACGACCGCGTCCACGCCGGTCTGGCGTCGGCCTACACGTCGGGCTATGACCGCGTCTTCCAGATCTCGGCCTGCATTACCGTGGTCGCGTTCGTCGTCTCCTTCGCGCTGCCACGAAACACCGGTCGATCGGTCGTTGCCGCGCAGGCGCCTTCACCCGGAGTCTCCCCGACGTATCCGATGGAACCGGCCTAAACCGAATCCCTCAGCAGGTCTCTGACGAGACTCGCGACCACTACTCGCGACTGAACGGTACGCCGTCGGCCGCGGGCGGTCGGATACGACCCACGAGCCCCGCCACCGCAGCGATCGTGATGAGGTAGGGCAACATGCTGATGAACTGTTGAGGAATCACCAACTGGCTCAAGTAGATGTTGAGGTTCGCGCTGAGCGCAATGGTGAAGCCGAAGAGGAGTGACGCCATAAGCGCCCCGTACGGACGCCAGCGACCGAAGATCATGATGGCCAGCGCGATGTAGCCGTAGCCGTTGGTCATGCCGAAGGTGAAGTTCGTCCCGGCACCGATCGTGAACGCGGCGCCGCCGAGTCCGGCGACGAATCCCCCGGTGATGACGGCGCCGTATCGGATCCGCGTGACACTGACCCCGACGGTCTCTGAGGCGATGGGCTTTTCACCAACCGATCGCACGCGCAGCCCCCACCGGGTGCGAAAGAGAGCGATGTTGGCGATGACGACACCGAGAATCGCGACGTACACCAGGATGTTCTGGTCGAACAGGATCGGACCGATGACCGGGATGCGCGAGAAGAACGGGATGGCCCACACCGGAAGCGAGAAGGCGCTGTTGAGGTTCTGATGAACGTCCAACACTTGGGAAGTGATGAACTGGGTCACGGCCGTGCAGAACGCGACGATGACGATGCCGACGATTATCTGGTTCGCTTGGTAGCGCAGCGACATGACCGCGAGGACCCAACCGAGCAGCGCTCCGAGGACTCCGGCGACGACGACCCCGAGGAACAGCGAGATCCCCGTGCCGTTCATCGCGCTCGCCACCATGACCGATGAGATCGCCCCCATCATGAACTGGCCCTCGATCGCGATATTGACGACGCCGGATCGCTCGCACAGCGTCCCCGAGAGCGATCCGAAGATGAGGAACGTGGCCGCTCCCACGGACGCCGCGAGAATCCCCGTGAGTTGCAGATGAAGGCCCGACACGTTCGATCCGCGCGCGACCCAGACCAGGAATCCGAGCATGAAGATCAGGAGACCGCCGTAGAGCAGCGACGGGGCGCTTCGGTCGAGGCGTCGCCACGCGAGGATCGCACCCGTAGCGATCGTGACGGCTCCGAAGAGGTACCCCGTCGTCGACACGGGGATCGTCAAGGTGCGAAGGGCCCCCGCACTGTTGACGCCGAGCCACAAGACGAGCGGCCACACGACGAGATACGCCCCGACGATGATGAGAAAGGTGCGAAGGCCCTTCGTGAACTTGACGCGATCCGGGACGTAGCCGCGTGCACGCCGCGACACCACGGGGGCGAGCAAGACGAGGCCGACGATGAGGGGTATCACCCTGAGTCCGTCGGCAATCGGTGGCATCACCGTTGCGCTGTTGTAACCGAGTTCGATCGTCGTCTTGAGTGACGCCTGCGCGCCACCGAACCAGAGGACCTCGAGTAGACCGATCACGATGAGCGTGACGCCATAGCCGAACGCGCGCCGGCGGGTCACGCGACGCAGGTTCTCCAGCGTGACGATCTCGGGAGTGGCGATCTGCCCAGAGGCGACTTCGGGGGCGACGCTCATTTCGTCCAACCTCCTGACGAACCCGTCGAGCGGAAGCGGCCGTTGTCGGTGAGCCGGAAGATCTCGACGATCAACGCGGGCGTCGCAACACAAAAGACCACGACCGCCTGTATCACCTGGGCGAGGGAGTACTGGATGTTGGTCGGGGTGAAGGCCTGCATGGCCTCACCACCGGCGTACATCGCGCCGAAGAAGATTGCGCCGAAGAAGACCCCCCACGGTTTGTTGCGGCCGAGCAGGGCAACGGTGATCGCGTCGAAGCCGTAGGAGCCACCGAAGTTCGGAGAGAGGAAGTGGTCGACCCCCGTCAACTCCAGCATGCCCGCGAGGCCGCACAGCGCTCCCGCGAGACACAACGTGATAATCGTCGTGCGCTTGGCATTGATGCCGGCGGTGCGCGCGGCCTCGCCGTTTTGACCCACCATCAGTAACTCGAAACCCGTTTTGGAACGGTTGAAGAACCACTGGACGACGAAGACCGTTGCGAGCGCGATGAGGAACCCGACGTTCACGAGCAGTCCGGTACTCAGATGTGAGAAGAAGTAGGGCAGCTGTCCGGTCGGCGTCACGGCCTTGGACGCGCCATCTTTCACGCCCGGTCGAGCGAAGAGATTCGTGACCAGTAGGTAACCCAATAAGAGCAGCATGATGTAGTTGCTCATCATGGTGACGATGACCTCGTGGGCGCCGGTGTAGGCCTTGAGGACGCCGGCGAGGGAGGCCAGCAGCGCGCCGGCAATCATCGCCCCGACCAACTCAAGTGAGACCTCGAGGATGGGCGTCAAGTTCAAGCTGAATCCGATAAGGCCAGCGAGGAGTCCACCGGCGATGACCTGGCCCTGACCACCGATGTCGAAGATATTGCTACGAAAACCAATGGCGAGACCGAGGCCCGCCACGATCAGCGGCGTCGCGTCTTGGAGGGTCAGCGAGATCGGCCCCAGGGCACTGGCCAGATTGTTGCGATTGGGGTGGTCGAATAGAAGCCGCAGGGCGTGGAAGTTGAACAGCGAGCCTTCAAAGAGCTGTTCGTAGGCGAACCACACGGTGTTGAAGTTCTGCGAGATCGTGGCGCCCGGATGAGAGAAGAATGTGGCCCAGGAGTGCACCAGCGATGGCGTAGTCACGATGATGAGGAGTGCCCCGACCGTGAGTCCGATGAACATCGCGAACACCAACACCAATGCCATGTTCGCGCGCCGAACGCGCACGGCGAACGCGAGCAACCGACTTGAGTGCGGCGGCGCGGCCATGACGCCGGTGGTCATAGAGCGGCCCCCGCGCTCGCGGTCGGACGCGATCCGGCCATCAGTAGCCCGAAGTCTTCGCGGCTCGTCGTCGGCGCCACGATGTCCTGGATCCTTCCGTCGTAGAGGACGGCGACGCGGTCCCCGAGGGCGATGACTTCGTCGAGCTCGCTCGAGACGATCACCACCGCGACGCCCTCGTCACGGATCGCGACGATCTGGCGGTGCATGAACTCGATCGACCCGACGTCGAGTCCGCGAGTGGGCTGAGAGCAGATGAGGACCTTGAGTTCGCGCGAGAGCTCTCGCGCCATGACGACCTTCTGCTGGTTGCCCCCCGAGAGGGAGTGAGTGGCTCAGCTTCGTTCTGGGCGCGAATGTCGTATTCGGCGATCCGTTTCTTGCCGTTCTCTTCGATTGCTCTTATCTTGCGTCCCGACCACGACCGGTACTGCGGACTGTTCAATTGGTCCAGGACGAGGTTGTCCGCAATCGAAAGTGACAACACGAGTCCGTGACGCTGTCGGTCCTCGGGTACGTGACCTACGCCGGCGTCGAGTACGTCGCGCACTGTGCGGCCAACGGCTTCCGTCGCGTTGAGCATCACTGATCCGGCCGTCGCGCGTCGCAGTCCCGTGAGCGCCTCGACAAGTTCGGTCTGCCCGTTTCCTTGGACGCCGGCGAACGCGAGGATCTCGCCCGCGCGCACGTTGAAAGAGACACCGTTCACCGCGGTCAATCCCCGATCGTCCTGGACGAACAGGTTCGCAACCTCGAGAACCACCTCACCGGGCGTCGCGGGTGGCTTGTCGACGACAAGGCTGACTTCGCGACCCACCATCATCGTGGCCAGGGCTGCTTCGTTGGTCTCGGTGGGCGTCGTCGTGCCCACGACCTGTCCGAGGCGCATGACGGTGATGACGTCGGCGATCTCCAGGACCTCTTTCAACTTGTGCGTGATGAAGATGATGGATTTACCCTGCGCTTTCAAGGTGCGCATGACGACCATCAGAGCGTCGGCCTCTTGCGGCGTCAGGACCGCCGTCGGTTCGTCGAGGATGAGGATCTCTGCGTTGTGGCTGAGGGCCTTGAGGATCTCGACGCGCTGCTGTTGTCCGATCGGGAGGTTCTCGACCGTGGCCGAAGGATCGATGTGGAAGTTGTACTCCTTGGCGAGGGCGACGATCCGCTCCGTGGCGCTGCGGTGATCGATGAAGGGCCAGGGTTTGACGGGCTCACTGCCAAGGATGATGTTGTCGGCGACCGTGAAGACCGGGATGAGCATGAAGTGCTGGTGGACCATGCCGATCTTGTGCGCAACGGCATCCTTCGGGTCGCGAATATTGACGACTTCGTCATCGATGAGCAGTTGGCCGCTGTCCGGTGTGATCATTCCGTAGAGCACGTTCATGAGCGTGGTCTTGCCGGCACCGTTTTCTCCGAGCAAGCCGTGAATCTGTCCCGGCTCGATGACGAGATTGACATCTTTGTTGGCCGCGAGCGAACCGAAGTGTTTAGTGACGGCTCGAAGTTCCAGCTTCATGAATCTCAAACCTAATCCGGATAGGAAAGACCGAGGGGGCCGAATCCGTGACTCGGCCCCCTCGGTCAGGTGTTAATGCGTGTTGACTATTTGCCGCCAACCGCGATCTTGATGGAGCCGTTCTCGATCCCCTTCGTAAGCACTGCGACTTCCGCAACGGTTGCCGCGCTGTTCGCTTTGCCCATCGTGCCGTGGTCCTGGATGAAAGCGGCGCCGCCGTTCTTCAGCGTGCCGATGTAGTCGCCACCGGCGAACTTACCTTCGGCCTGCAGAAGCACTGCTGACTTCACTGACGCGGTCACGCCTTTGGTGACCGAGTTGAGGAAGAGATTGCAGTTGGACGGATCGTTCGTGCAGCCGTCCGTGTCAACCCACTCCACGTTGGCCTTGAGTGAGTGCGCCTTGTTCCACGTGGTGACGGCGGCCGTGGTGCCGAGGCCGTCGGAACCCGCGACCGGGAAGACCGTCGTGGCGCCTTGGGTCAAGAAGGCAGTCGTGTCAGTCGCCGACAGGGTCTCGTTGGTGAAGGAGTTGATGAACGTGCCCTTTTGGGTCTTCTCGTTCCAACCAAGTACCAGCACCGGCACCTTTGGCTTCATCTTCGTGTTGTAGTACTGGACACCGTCATAGAATCCGTCCATGTAGTACGTCACAGAGCTGAACTGTTCGCCACCGTAGGTCGCGACCTTCGGTGCCGACGGGTTGTGCGCAGCGGCGTAGGCCGCCGCTTCGTAACCACCGAGGAACGCGTCCTGCTGGGTCTCGTAGGTCAGACCCAGGATGTTCTTAGCCGTGCCCGTGTAGGCTTGACCGCGACGCCGTCCTTACCGGGACTCGA
Organism: uncultured Acidimicrobiaceae bacterium; assembly: GCA_963764095.1. GTDB lineage: Bacteria > Actinomycetota > Acidimicrobiia > Acidimicrobiales > RAAP-2 > RAAP-2. The sequence goes on from CAVXRB010000030.1 coordinate 32,903, forward strand.
GTTGCCGTTGTCGACCTGGGCGAAGTGGTCCTTCGGATTCGCCTGAGCGGCGTTCCAGGTGGCGTCCGACATCAAGAATCCGACCGTGATGATGATGCTGCAGTGCTGCGAGACGAATGACGCGATCTCGGTCTCGTACGTCGACTCGGTGCCGGTCGATGGCGTCGACTGGTCCTCTTTCTTGATCTGCTTTGGGGCGACCGCGACGGCCTCTTTCAAGCCCAGATACGCCGAAGCGTTGAACGATCGGTCGTTGATACCACCGGTGTCGGTGACCTCACAGGCCAACGTCTTCTTGTACTTCGATGACGCGCCAGCCGAGCCGGCCGCGCCGATTGCAAGTCCCGTTAATAGCAGACAGGCGGCAGTGGCCGAGAGGGCAATACGCCCCACGCGACCTCTTCCAATTGAATTCATTGCACTCCCCTTTTGGTTTTGCGGACGACTCTTGTGAAGTCGTAGACGCCTTGGACGTACTGTCCGAGCGTGAGCCTAACAAGGAACGTTGGGGTGCGTGGGTCGCGACGAGCCCGTCGTCATCGACCTCCGACGGCCGTACCGCAAGTCGCCAGAAACCCTGAATCCGGGCGTCCGAGTCGCGGTCACTGCTCGCCGTTTCCAAGCCCTCGACTAGCCGGTGGCGCCCAATCCCGAGACGACGCGTGCCGATGCCGCCATCGCCAGCGTCAACGCCTCTTGCAGAGCCACTCCGTTGAGGCGAGCGCCGAGATAGGTCCCCGCGGCGGCGTCTCCGGCTCCGGTGGTGTCGACGACGTTGTTGGCCGGCGCCGCGACGTCGTAACTGACACCATCTCGGTGTGCCCTCGCGCCGTGTTCGCCCCTCGTGATCACGACCTCTTTGAATGTCGCCGAGAGTCGAGACATGGCTTCGCCAACGTCGGCGCCCTCGCTCAGGGCAGTGCCTCTTCTTCATCGGCGAGGAGTGTCGTCGCGCCCAGCGCGGCTGCCATGAACGCCGGCGGTGTCATTTCGACCAACGGGGCGACGGAACAGACGTCAACCGACGTCGGTCGGCCGAGTTCGTGGGCCCGCGCGAGCGCACGGCGTGCTACCTCCGTCGTGGATGGATCGAGGAGTGTGTATCCGGACACGTGGAGGTGGTCAAAGGGTAGATCGAGCACGCGGAGCACGTGATCGAGGCCCAGTGCGGAGTTGGCGCCGCGGTCGGTCATCATGGCGCGTGACCGTCGGATCCAACCAACGCCACGACGACACCACTCGACCCGTCAGTCCGTTCCAACTCGACGTCGATGCCCACACCACGGAGCGCGTCTTCAAACATCTGCGCGGCGAGGTCTGCCCCACATGCGCCCACGTAGGTCACGTGGTAGCCCCATCGCGCGAGTGCTTCGGCCAAGTTTGCTGCTGCGCCACCGCGACTCAGTCGAGTACTCGACCACGTATCACTGGTCGGCGCGATGTCGGTTTGGGGCTTCACCACCACGTCGAGCATGACGTCGCCCACCACGACGACACGAGGGCTCAACTCTGCTCCTTGGCGATCGCCGCGCTGATCCTTCCGGCCAGCCCCGCGTTCGCCACGACAAGTTGTCGGTTCACCTCGACGCTCGCGCCGGCGGTGTAGCGAGCGAACTCGCCGAGCAGAACCGGCGTCACCTCTTTGCCACTAACGCCAAGCGCCTTCGCTCTTTCGAGTGCGCTCGACAGGGCACGGTCATGCAGCTCCACGGAGAGCTCACTCTTCGGGTCGATGGGATTGGCGACGAGAAAACCCGTGGGCGCGAGTTCGCAGTGCGAGAGAAACGCCTTGGCCGCTTCTGACTCGTCGGCGAGCGACCACTCCAGGGAGAAACCGCTCTCGCTCTGATAGAAACCGGGAAACTTGTCCGTTCGGAATCCGGCGACCGGCACACCGAGCGTGTCCAAGCGTTCAAGCGTCGCACCGATGTCGAGGATGGACTTCACGCCCGAGGCGACGACCAGAAGTTGATTGCGCGAGAGCGCGGTGAGGTCGGCCGATTCGTCGAAGCTGTCGCGCACGTCGCGGTGCACTCCGCCGAGTCCGCCGGTCGCCATCACTTGGATGCCGACGCGGCTGGCGATGCTGATCGTGCCCGCGACCGTCGTCGCCCCGTCACCGTTGGTGGCGATCGCCAGGCCGAGGTCGCGCGCCGACAACTTGGCCGCCTTTCGATCGGGGTCCGCCAACGTCCGCAGTTGCTCGACGCTCAGTCCAACGATGACGCGTCCATCGAGAACACCAATCGTCGCCGGTACCGATCCACTCTCTCGCACCGCGGCTTCGCACTCCTCGGCTACTTCAAGGTTCACCGGTGCGGGAAGCCCCTGCACGACGATGGTGGTCTCGAGGGCGACGACGTTGCGACCTTTTTCGAGGGTGTCCGCGACCTCATCGTTGATCACGACCGAGGAGTTTCGAAAGTTAGTCACGCAAGGCGAAGTGTAATCTCTGACCGTGAGTTCATCGACGGCGATTCCCTGGAATGACCTGCGTGAACAGGCTCGTCACGCAACGTCAACGTCGTACGCTCCGTACTCACACGTCACCGTCGGAGCCTGCGCCATCACCACTGACGGGCGCTTCGTCGTGGGAGCGAATGTCGAAAACGCGAGCTACGGCCTCACCTTGTGCGCCGAGTGCTCGTTGGTCTCGGACCTCGTGCGTACCGGCGGCGGTCGTCTGCTCGCGGTGTCAATCGTCGCGGGCGACGGTCAACCGATCGCTCCGTGCGGCAGGTGTCGCCAGTTGCTCTTCGAACACGGCGGTAACGAACTGTTGGTCGACGCCGGTGACGATTCGGAGCCGACGCCCCTGCGCGAACTCCTTCCCGGAGCGTTCGGCCCGGAGGACTTGGGGATCCGGAGGAGTTAGTGGATTACTTCTCCGCGGTTGACATCATCACCACCAAACGCGACGACGGCGTCTTGAGCGACGACGCGATCGCGTGGATACTCAACGCTTACATGCACGGCGACGTCGCCGAAGAGCAGATGTCCGCGCTGCTGATGGCGATTTTCTTCAACGGGCTGAACGGCCGCGAGATGAATACCTGGACCGATCGAATGATCGATTCCGGCGAGCGCCTCGATTTGGGAAATCTCACGCGCCCGACAGTCGACAAACACTCCACCGGTGGTGTGGGTGACAAGATCTCGCTGATCCTCGCACCGCTCGTCGCGGCGTGCGGCGCCGCCGTGCCGCAACTCTCCGGTCGCGGTCTCGGACACACCGGAGGGACGCTCGACAAACTCGAATCGATTCCCGGATGGCGAGCCTTCCTCACGAACGATGAGATCCGCGCACAACTCGATTCGGTCGGCGCGGTGATCTGCGCCGCCGGCCAGGGATTGGCGCCGGTCGATCGCAAACTCTATTCGCTGCGCGACGTGACGGCGACCGTCGCGTCGATTCCGCTCATCTCGTCTTCGATCATGTCCAAGAAGATCGCCGAAGGAACGCACGCATTGGTGCTCGACGTGAAGGTGGGACGAGGCGCCTTCATCAAGCAGGTGGATCAGGCTCGCGAACTCGCGTCAGCGATGGTTGGTTTGGGCCTCAGCCACGGCGTCGCGACCATCGCGCAACTCACCTCGATGAACGCGCCGCTCGGTCGCACCGTCGGCAACGCACTCGAGGTGACCGAATCAGTCGATGTGCTCCAAGGTAACGGTCCTAGTGACGTCCGCGAATTGACGCTGGCGCTCGCGCGCATCATGGTCGAACTCGTCGGCATCGACGTCGACCCCGAGACGAAACTCGATGACGGATCTGGTTACGAGGTCTATCAACGGATGATCCGCGCTCAGGGTGGTGACCCCGACGCCGTCCTCCCGGTTGCGTCGTGTCGCGAAGAGGTCGTCAGTATCGAAGACGGTGTCGTTCACTCGATCGACGCGCTCGACGTGGGTATCGCGGCGTGGCGGCTCGGAGCCGGACGGGCTCGAAAGGAAGACCCCGTGAGCGCGGCGGCCGGCGTCGTGTGTCTAATACGTGAAGGCGACGCGATCATCAAGGGCCAGCCGATGTTCGAACTTCACGCCGACGATGAGGCGCATCTGCAACAGGGGCGCGACGCAATCGCGAACGCGGTCGTCGTAGGTGAACGCACGGTGAACGCCGAGGCTCTGCTGTTGGAGCGAATCACCAACTAGTCCACAGGCCTGTTGAGTAACCTCTGCCTATGGCAGTAGCACTAACGCGTGACGTGATTCAACGAGCGCCGAAGGTCCTCTTGCACGACCATCTCGACGGAGGTCTTCGCCCGACCACGGTGATGGAACTCGCTCGCGAGGCGCACTACACCGGACTACCGACGAACGACCCCGGCGAGCTGCGCGAATGGTTCATCGCCGACACGCCCGGCAGCGACCTCGTGCGCTACCTCGAGGGTTTCGCGCACACGACGGCCGTGATGCAGACGCGAGATCACTTGGAACGCGTCGCATTCGAAGCGGCGCTGGATCTCGCGCGCGACGGTGTCGTCTACGCCGAGATCCGCTTCGCGCCCGAGCTGCATCTGGAGGGCGGACTTACCTTGCACGAAGTCGTCGAAGCGGCACTCGAGGGTTTCACGCGCGGCATGCGCGACGCGGAACTCGAAGGTCACCCGATCGTCGTACGCGCGATTCTCTCCGCGATGCGACAGGCGAACCTGAGTGAGACGATCGCGGAGTTGGCGGTCGAGTTCCGCGACCGAGGTGTCTGCGGTTTCGACATCGCGGGACCCGAGGACGGCTTTCCACCGACGCATCACCTGCGCGCATTTCACCTCGTGCAGCGCGAAGACTTTCATATGACGATCCACGCCGGCGAGGCGTTCGGACTGCCGTCGATCTGGGAGGCCGTTCAATTCTGCAACGCCGAGCGACTCGGCCACGGCGTGCGAATCGCGGACGACATCATCGAGAAGGACGGCGACTACCACCTCGGTCGTCTGGCCAACTTCGTTCGCGACCGGCGCATCCCACTCGAGGTCTGTCCCACTTCGAATGTGCACACCGGCGCGGCGGCGTCTATCGCGACACATCCGATCGAGTTGCTCCGAAAGCTTCGCTTTCGCGTGACGCTCAATACAGACAACCGACTGATGAGCGGCATTTCGATGAGCAGCGAGTTCGAGACGTGCGCCGATACGTTCGGTTGGTCACTGGCCGACATGGAGTGGCTGACACTGAACGCCGCGAAGAGTTCGTTCTATCCGTTCGATCAGCGCCTGGCGATGATCAACACGGTGATCAAGCCGGGCTACGCCGCCTTGCGATCAGAGCTTCAGTAGCGACTGCAGGTCGGCACGTACGGCCTCGACGAGCGCGGCGCCGTGGCGGCGCTGCTCGGCCAGTGGCGTCGCACGACTCGGCGGTGACGTGATCTCGATGTACGCCTTCAACTTCGGTTCGGTGCCCGACGGCCGTACGACCACACGCCCGAACTCTCCGAGTCGCAGCAACACGCCGTCGGTCGCGCCGAGTCCCTCGTAGCCGTTGGCCAGATCGAACTGCTCACTCACCGCGAGTCCACCGAGCGTCGTCGGCGGTTCATCGCGCAGCGACTGGACGGCGTCGACGATCGCGCTGAGTCCGGTCGGACCTTCGGCCCGCAGCGAGAGTTGGTGCACGGCGTGGACGCCGAATCGTGTCTCTATCTCGTCTAATCGGTCCATCAACGTCTGACCGCGGCGCGAGAGTTCGTCGGCGAGGTGCGCCAGCGCGAGGGCCGCCGAGAGACCGTCCTTGTCAGCGACCTCCGGATCGACGGCGAATCCCAGGGCCTCTTCGTAGCCCAATCGCAAGACCCCGTCGCCGGCGGCGCGCGACAGCCATTTGAATCCGGTGAGCGTCATCGCGAAGATGACGCCGGCGTCGCGGGCCATCTCGCGCAGCAGCGTCGAGGACACGATCGTCGTCGCGACGACGTCACGGGGATCGTTCATCGAGGGCAACATCGAAGAGGCCAGCAGCCAGCCGATCTGGTCACCGCGAAGCACGTGCCAGCCGTCGTCGTCGCGCACGGCGGCGCCCAGTCGATCGGCGTCCGGGTCATTCGCGATCACGAGGCCGCGAGCCGACCTCGTCGGCGCGGGCCATGGCGAGATCGAGGGCGCCCGGTTCCTCGGGGTTCGGGAACGGGAGCGTGGGGAAGGCACCGTCCGGTTCGAACTGCGAGGCGACTGGCGTGACCGAGGAGTACCCGGCCTCGGCGAACAGCTGCATCATGATCGCGCCACCCACGCCGTGGAGCGGCGTGTAGGTGATCGCTAGATCGCCGCCGCCAGGGACCGCGAATCGACGTCGTGAAGTGACCCCGGTACTCGTCGAGCACGTCGTGGGATATCCAACGGTGATACGCACTCGAGCGTTCGCCCAACGTGGGCGTCGTGGCCTCACTGGCGAAACGCTCGACGATTTCGTCGTTGGGCGGGACTATCTGGGAACCGTCGGCCGAGTACAGCTTGTAGCCGTTGTCGAGCGGCGGGTTGTGGCTCGCCGTCACCATGATGCCCGCGGCGGCGGCGAGTCTCTTCACGCAGTAGGCGACGAGCGGTGTGGGCAGCGGCCCGGGCATCTCGTATACCTTCACGCCCGCGCCCAACAACACCGCGACGACTTCGTTGTTGAACGACTCCGAACCGTTGCGGCCGTCTCGTCCGACCACGACGCCGCGCGACGCGTCGACGCCGATCTCGCCCAACCATGCGATGACGCCCTGGGTGGCCCGGCGAACGGTATAGCGATTCATCCCGGCGGGTCCGGCCATGACTGGTCCGCGTAGTCCCGCGGTGCCGAAGGTCAGGGGTGCATCGAAACGACGGTGGAGCTCCTCTTCGTCGCCACTCTCCAACAGACGTTGCAATGTCTCGCGGTCCTCGATGTCCGGGTCACCTTCGATCCAGTCGAGTACACGTTTGGTCAGCGATTCGTTCACAGCACGGGGACGACGTGAGTCAACAACGTGCCGAGCGACGCCGCGGCCGACTGGCCGGCTTCGAGTACCTCGAGGTGGTTCAGGTGGCCGGCGGTGACGCCCGCGGCGTGATTCGAGACGAGGCTCAGCCCGAGTACCTCGGCGCCGAGATGACGTGCGGCGATCGCTTCGAGCACCGTCGACATGCCCACGAGCGTCGCGCCCATCGTGCGGGCCATGACGATCTCGGCCGGGGTCTCATAGTGCGGACCGCGAAACCCAGCGTAGACACCCTCCACCAGATTCGGTTCGGCCTTCTTCACGGCCTTGCGCAGTCGCGCGCTGTAGAGATCGGTGAGGTCGACGAAGCGTGAACCGTAGCCCTTGGGAGGCGCGGGGCCTTCCAGCGGCGACGTCGCGGTCAGGTTGATGTGGTCACGGATCATCACGACGGTGCCCGGGTCCCACGTCGGATCGACGCCTCCCGCGGCGTTGGTCAGGACGACCTTGGTCGCCCCGGCCGCGATGACCGTTCGAACCGGGTGCACGACTTGGTCCGCGGTGTTCCCCTCGTAGAGGTGCACGCGTCCCGCGACCAGCGCGATTCGACGGTCGCCGATCGTGAGCGAGAGGATCTGACCGCTGTGACCGGCGACGGTCGGGGTGACGAAGCCGCTCAGCGACGTCGTCGAGATGACGTCCGTGGGCGTTCCCAGCGCCACCGCTCCCTCGCGCCATCCGGATCCCAGGACGATCGCGATGTCGTAGTTGTCGTAGCCACTCTGATTCGCGCAGTTCGTCGGCGGCGCGTCGAGCGAGCTTGTACGGATTCGTCATCACTGTCCAATCGTGTGCCACACCGTGGATGTCTCGACGAAGGCACGAAGTCGTCGAAGCGAGGAGTCACTTTCCTTTTCGTGAGGACGGTAGACGCGCTTGATGGACCCGGCGCCCAGAGCCGCCAGTCCGTCGGCCGCCTCGGGCGTGACGCCCGAGAGGTCGAGTCCGTCGACGTCCTCGTGCGCGGCGAGCACTGGGGCCAACTCGTCCGTGAGGCCAGTGACGATGTTGAGCACGCCGCCGGGAAAGTCCGAGGAGGACGTCATCTCGCCCAACAGCACCGCCGGTGTCGGACGGGTTTGGCTCGCGAGCGCGACGACCGCATTGCCGGCGCACAACGGCGCCAGGACGGCGTCGACAAATCCTTCGAGGGACGACTCTTGCGCGCAGACGACACCGACCACGCCGCTCGGCACGGGTACCGAGAAGTTGAAGAACGGTCCGGCCACGGGATTGGTACCGCCGAGCACTTGGGCGATCTTGTCGGTCCACCCGGCGTACCAGACCATGCGGTCGATGGAGGCCGAGACGATCTTCTGACTCGTCCTCGCGTTGACACCCTCGGATAGCCCGACGTGCTCGGCCAGTTCGTCGCGGCGCGATTCGGCCATCTCGGCGAGGCGGTAGAGCACTTGGCCTCGGTTGTAGGCCGTGGCGTTCCACCACTTCGCTTGCGCGCCGCGAGCCGCGATGACCGCGTCGCGAACGTCCTTGCGCGAACCCTGGGCGACGTTGGCCAGGAAGACGCCCTTGGCCGAGGAGACCTCGTAACTGCGTCCCGACTCGGAGCGGGGGAAGGCGCCGTTGATGAGGAGTTTGTAGGTCTTTCGAACATCCAATCGGGCGTCAGACATTGAGGTACGCCTCCAGTCCGTGGCGCCCGCCCTCGCGCCCGAAGCCCGACTCGCGCATGCCGCCGAAGGGGCTCGTCGGATCGAACCGGTTATAGGTATTGGCCCAGATGACCCCGGCGCGCAGTCGCTCGCGCGACCCAGAGCGTGCGGCTCCCCTTCTCGCTCCAGACGCCGCAGGCGAGTCCGTAGTTCGTGTTGTTCGCCTTGGCGACGGCCTCTTCTGGCGTGCGGAAGGTCAGCACCGAGAGCACCGGACCGAAGATCTCCTCGCGCGCGATGCGGTGTGACTGGGAGACGTCGGCGAAGACCGTCGGGGCGAACCAGTAGCCCTTCTGGGGTAGTTCGCACGAGCTCGTGTAGCGCGTCGCACCCTCACTTTCGCCGAAGGCAGTGAGTTCACGAATACGAAGGAGCTGCGCCGCAGAGTTGATCGCGCCGACGTCGGTGTTCTTGTCCAACGGATCGCCGACGCGCAACTGCTCGACGCGCCGAACCAGGCGACGAAGTACCTCGTCGGCCACCGACTCCTGGACCAAGAGACGTGACCCGGCGCAACAGACGTGACCCTGGTTGAAGAAGATGCCGTCGATGATCCCTTCGATCATCTCGTCGATCGGTGCGTCCTCAAAGACGATGTTGGCACCCTTGCCGCCGAGCTCGAGCGTCAGATGTTTGTGGCTGGTGGCCGTTCGCTGTTGAATCATCCGACCGACGTCGGTCGATCCGGTGAAGGCGATCTTGTCGACATCGGGGTGATCGACCAACGCGGCGCCCGTCGAACCGTCTCCGGTGATGATGTTGACGACACCCGGCGGCAGTTCGGCCTGCTCGAGGATCTCGGCAAGTATCAGGGCGCTGAGCGGCGTCGTCTCGGCCGGTTTCAGCACGCAGGTGTTGCCCGCGGCCAACGCCGGGGCGAGCTTCCACGCGGCCATCAGCAACGGGAAGTTCCAGGGGATGATCTGTCCGGCGACGCCCAATGGTCGAGGATTGGCGCCGAAGCCGGCGTGATCGAGCTTGTCGGCCCAACCGGCGTAGTAGAAGAAGTGCGCCGCGGCGAGCGGGATGTCCACGTCGCGCGACTCGCGTATCGGTTTGCCGTTGTCGAGCGTCTCCACGACCGCGAGTTCGCGCGAACGCTCCTGGATGAGTCGGGCGATGCGAAAGAGATACTTCGAGCGCTGCGTCCCGGTGGTCTTCGACCACACCGTGTCGTAGGCGTGGCGCGCGGCCACGACCGCCCGGTCGACGTCGGCGCCGCTCGCCTGGGCGACCATCGAAAGGGACTCCTCGTTCGCGGGGTTGACCGTCGCGAACTGCGCGTCGCCTTCGGCGTCGCTGAACGTACCGTCGATGAACAGTCCGTAGCTCGGCTTCAGCTTGGCGATTGCTGCCGACTCCGGGGCCGGGTCGTACTCGAGTGAACCGAGTTGTGAATTGGCGAGTCGTCGATCGCTCATCAGTCCACGCTGAATTCATCGGTGCGCACGTAGGCGCCGCGCTGCTGCTTGAGGCGCTGCATCAGAAGGTCGTTCAACAGCGACGACGCGCCGAAGCGAAAGAGATCGGGCGTGAGCCACGTCGAGCCCACGGTCTCGTTGACCAAGACGAGGTAGCGAATCGCGTCCTTGGTCGTGCGTATCCCTCCCGCCACCTTCACCCCGACGGTCGGTCCGGCCGTTTCGGCGAAGTCGCGCACCGCTTCGAGCATGACGAGTGCGACCGGCAACGTCGCGTTCACCGTGACCTTGCCCGTCGAGGTCTTGATGAAATCGGCACCGCCCAGCATCGCGATCCAACTGGCGCGACGCACGTTGTCGTACGTGACCAACTCCCCCGTCTCCAAGATCACCTTGAGGTGCGCGTCGCCGCAGGCCTCTTTGACCGCGACGACTTCGTCATAGACCTGGCCGATGCGACCGGAGAGGAACGCGCCGCGGTCGATCACCATGTCGATCTCGTCGGCTCCGGCGCTGACCGCCTCGCGGACATCCATGAGTTTCACCTTGAGTGACGCCCGCCCTGACGGGAACGACGTCGCAACCGAGGCCACCGCGACCGGTGACGAGCCGAGCACCGAACGGGCGTGAGCGACGAGGTCCGGATAGACGCAGACGGCCGCGACCGAAGGGACGGTCAGGTCACGTGGGTCGGGCCGCATGGCTTTGGTGCACAGCGACGTCACGCGACCCGGGGTATCGGCACCCTCGAGCGTCGTGAGGTCGACCATCGAGATGGCCATCTCGATTGCGGTGAGCTTCGTGGACTTCTTGATCGACCGGGTCGAGAGTTTGGCCACGCGCGCCTCGGCGCCCACGGCGTCGACACCGGAAAGGCTGGTGAGTAGCGCCTTCAATTGCGCTTCTGATTCGATGGTCGGCACCGCAATGGTGGCGGCGATCTGAACGCTGCGATCTTGTTCGGTGACGAGTCGGAGCGGCGCGGTACTCACGGGGACAACGCTAATGGGACCCGTAACTCTTCGCTAGTTGAGGAAACCTCAGTGGTAGCGAGGAAGTTCGTCCGCGTCGCGCCGTTGGCGAAGGGACGGTGCCCCAGCGTCCTTGGGACTGACGATGGCCCCGCCGGTGATAGCCCACGGAACATTGATCTCGGTGTCGAAGGGATCTATTTCGAGTTCCATCGCCGCGTTGAAGGGCGAGGAAAGGAGATAGGTCAGTGCCCCGAACTCACTGGTCACACAAAAACCGTGTGCCACGCCCGCCGGGACGTAGACCGATCGTTCTTCACCGGCCGCGAGGTGCACGACCTCGTGGCGACCGAACGCGGGCGATCCCACGCGAATGTCGACGATCACGTCGTCGAGTTCTCCGTGGGCGCAGGTCACCACTTTCGCTTGGCCCTCCGTCGCCATTGAATAGTGCAGGCCCCGCACGACGTTCTTCTTGGAGATCGAGAGGTTTGCCTGTTGGGCCTTGAACGACACGCCGGCCGCTTTGAAGTCCTCATCCTTGAACCACTCCCGAAAGGAACCACGGTCGTCACTCCAGACGGGCGATTCGAGGACGAAGAGTCCGGGAATCGAGAGTTCGAATCAGCTTCACGGACGATCCTTCAACGGCCGCCACCACGCCTCGTTATCGTGGTACCACTTCACGGTGTAGGCCAATCCTTCGTCGAACGTCATCTGGGGCTCGTAACCCAGTTCGTCCTTGATCTTGCTCCAGTCGACGGAGTACCGGCGGTCATGGCCGAGTCGGTCCGTCGTCGGCTCGATCATCGAATCGCTGTAGCCGCAGAGGTCGAGGAGTCGTGTCGTCAACTCTTCGTTGGTCAGTTCCGTGCCGCCGCCGATGTTATAGATCTCGCCGGCACGACCGCCTTCGAGCACCGCGAGGATCCCGCGACAGTGGTCGTCCACGAACAGCCAATCGCGGACGTTCAGTCCGTCGCCGTAGAGCGGGACCTTCACGCCGTCGAAGAGATTCGTGACGAAGAGCGGGATTACCTTCTCCGGGAACTGACGCGGCCCGTAGTTGTTCGAACATCGCGTCACCATGACCGGGACGCCGTAGGTCCGGTGATAGGCCAACGCGGCGAGGTCAGAGCCCGCCTTGCTCGATGAGTACGGCGAGTTCGGCTCAAGGATGTGGTCCTCACGCCACGAACCTTCGCCGATCGATCCGTAGACCTCGTCGGTCGAGACGTGCACGAATCGTTGCACGTCACTCTCGCGAGCGCTCTCCAACAGTTGGTGCGTGCCGATGACGTTGGTCTCGTAAAAGGCTCGCGCCCCAGTGATCGAGCGATCGACGTGACTCTCGGCGGCCAGGTGCACGACGGCGTGCGCGTCACGAAGAACGTTGTTCGTGATCTCAGCGTCGGTGATCGAGCCTTCGACGAAACTGACACGCGCATCGCGCAGCAATTCGACCATGTTCTCTCGTCGACCGGAGTAGGTCAGTGCGTCGAGAAGAACGATGTCGTCATAGTCGAGACGTTCGGCGTTCTCGAGTACCACTTCGGCGAATCGAGATCCGATGAACCCTGCGGCTCCAGTTATCACAACGCGCATGGCGATACCTCGACCTTTAGAAGGGGTTGCAAGTCTTTCTATACTAATTCAGTGAAGGGAATCATTCTGGCTGGTGGTAGCGGCACACGCCTTCACCCGATAACTCGTGCGGTATCCAAGCAGTTACTGCCCATCTATGACAAGCCAATGATCTACTACCCGCTCAGCACGTTGATGCTGACGGGGCTTCGTGAAATTCTTCTCATCACGACGCCGCACGACCAGGACGCCTTTCGTCGACTCCTCGGTGACGGCTCACAGCTCGGCGTCGCAATCTCGTACGTGGTACAAGATCAACCAAACGGTCTCGCCGAAGCGCTGCTCCTCGGCGAAGAGTTCCTCGACGGTGACAGCTGCGCCTTGATCCTCGGCGACAACCTCTTTTACGGACCGGGACTGGGCACGCACTTGCAGGAGAACACCACGGTCGAAGGTGCGTTGATCTTCGCCTATCAGGTGAGCGACCCGTCGCACTACGGCGTCGTCGAGTTCAACGACGACGGCAACGTGATCTCAATCGAAGAGAAGCCGCTCAAGCCCAAGAGCACCTTCGCCGTGCCGGGTATCTACTTCTACGACGCCAAGGCGCCGGCCCTCGCGCGCGAACTCAAGCCCAGCGACCGCGGTGAGCTCGAGATCACGGCGCTCAATAACGCCTACCTCGAACGCGGTGAACTCCGAGTCGAAGTGCTCTCTCGCGCGACGACCTGGCTCGACACCGGGACGCACGAATCGCTCTACGAAGCCGGTGGCCTGATTCGCACCCTGCAACACCGAACCGGACTTCGCATTGGCGACGTCGAACAGATTGGCGTCGACCAGGGATGGATAGAGCCTTAGGCACCAATTAGTCGGATTCTTTGAAGAACAGGGAACCAGTCGAAGCTCGTCGGACACTATTTGGTATGCGCACCTACGACGAGCTCGACGACGCAGCCCTGTGGGAGCTGTCGGCGAGTGACCGCGAGGCGTTCGGGGAAATATTCCGGCGACACGCGCGGGCCGTGTTCGCCATCTGCTACTGGCGAACGGGTGACGCCGCCATGGCCGAAGACGTTACCAGCGTCGTATTCCTTGAAGCGTGGCGCCGACGGAATTTGGTGGTGCTCGAACAACGTTCGGCCCTGCCATGGCTGCTCGGTGTCGCGAACCACACGTCGCGCAATGCCACTCGCTCGCTTCGTCGCTACACCCAGGCCCTCAAACGACTCGATGGTCAGCGTCAACTGCCGACTGACGACGAAGTGATCGATCGGATTGACGCGGAGACGTCTCTCAAGATGGTCAACGGTATTGCCCGGGACCTCTCGGAACAGGAACGCGAGATCGTGCTCCTGGTCTTCTGGAGTGGTCTCAGTTACGAGGCGACATCGGTAGCCCTCGGTATTCCGGTGGGAACGGTTCGTTCCCGGGTGTCAAGAACTCGACGCAAATTGCAACTACGGCTCGGTCTCGACGACCGCGTCACGAAGGAGGCATCATGAAAGAATTCGTCACACCAGGCGTTCCCGAATTGAGCGACGAATGGATCACTGCGCGCACGCAGCACCTCATCGATGAGGTGTCGGCACCGTCACCACGACGAACGCGGCGATTCGTGCTCACCGGTGTCGGCGGCGGTGCGGTCGCTGCCGCCGCGCTCGTCGCGGGACTCTTGGGACCGTGGGCGACGCCAGCCTTCGCGGGTTGGAGCTCGCAACCGACGACGCCATCTTCGGATCAACTCGGAGCCGCCCAATCATCGTGCGCCGCTCTCGCTCAGAACTTCGCGACCATCTCGAACGGAACCGCTTCAGCGACGCTCCCTCCAATCTCGCTGAGCGATGCGCGCGGGCCCTACACGTTGATCTTGTACGGCGCGTCCAGTCCGGCACTATGCGTCTCGGGCAATGGTTTCACCTCGCTCCAGGAAAACGGAGCGTCCATTGGAACCGCCAGTTCCGGTGCTTCGGCGAACAGTCAATTCGGATCAAATGTCTTCACGTCAAACCGACGCGTGGACGACGCCGTCCCTCCGCCCAGCGGCGCGGTGGTGAATCTCGCGTACACGGCCAGTGGAGGCGGTCAATCGTTCTCCGTCGCCGTAGGCGCCGTCGGATCGCAGGTGACGGAAGCCACCTTGCAACTCAGCGATGGTTCAAGTGTGGTGACTACCGTGAGCAGTGGCCTCTTCGCCGCGTGGTGGCCGGGTCAGGCAACGGTGTCATCGATTCAGGTCACCACAACAGCTGGCGTCAATTAGTAGCGCGCGAGTCCTTCAACTCACGAACTGAGACTTCAAGACGCGGTAGCGCTTGACGGCCCACCACGTCGACCAGAGCATGAAGAGTTCGGCCACGGCGGAAAACCCAGCGACGAAGGAGTGGTGATCGATCGTCGCTGCGAAGATCACGGCGATCTCGAGCATGACGACCGCCAGACAGGACACGGCGTAGTAGCCGTACTGCACGGCCGCCTCAACGATCCGCGTCGTGGCCTCCACGTTCGTTCGCCAGAAGACGTTGAGAACGTCACGCTTCTCGCGCCACGTGCAGCTTCGGTAGACGTCGATGTTCACGGTTCAACGATACCGATGACTTCCCGAGTTAACGAGCGCGAGGCGGACAACTTATTGACAAACGACTGCCGATCGCTCGGACCTACGTGAGATCGAAGCCCAAGAACTTCGCCTCGGCGCCGTGCGCGAGACGCTTGTGCACGCCGAGCGTCGGCCGGTCGAGGTTCGCCATACTCTCGGCGATCGCCACGGCGTTGGCGAGTACTTCAGACTCACTCGCGACGGCCTCGACGATGCCGTACTGCAACGCCTCGGGACCGGAGAACCGACGAGCCGTCGTCGCGGCAATAGTTGCCGTAGCGCGCGGCAAGCGATTCGTGAGAATAGACCAGAGGCGTTCATCGAGCGCCAATCCGATCTCCGCCTCGTTCATGCACCAGTAGCCCCGGTCTTCTCGCATGACGCGGTAGTCGAAGGCGGTTGAGATGAGCGCACCACCCGCGAAGGCGTGTCCGTTGATCGCCGCCACAGTGTAAGCCGGGAAGACCAACAATCGACCGATGGTCTGCTCCAGTACGTGGAGGGTCTCCACGAACTCGTCGCGCTTGTCGGCGAAGCGTCCGAGGTCGAGTCCGTTGCAAAAGAACTTCCCCGAGCCCGTTAGGACGACCGCCAGTGGTCCCTCGATCGCTTCGAGCCCGTCAAGCAACTCGTTCAGTCGGGCGAGGGAATCCAGATTGATACGGTTCTCCCCTTCGTTCCACGTCAGTACCGCAACTGCGCCTTCACGGGTGAGATTGATGTCCATGGAGGGAGCCTATTTCGCACGCTCCGGTTGTAGGTTCTTGATATGACCGAGAACATTTCTGCCATCCCCGAACCGGACGTCTCCAAAGAGAACCCGGTCTCCGAACATTGGATCTGGACCGGCGACCACCGCCCGGCAGTGCCGCGCGGACTCGTGGAGTACATGACCAAGGATTGGGCGAGCGTCGCGCCGAGCACTGACGTGCACCCCGCTGCCGCGTACTGCGCTGGGCGTCGAGCGCGCATCGCCGAGGAGTTCTCCGGGCGCACGATCGTCGTCGCGACCGGTAACTACAAAGTCCGCGCCAACGACACGGACTACCGATTCCGCGCCGGCACCGACTTCTTCTACCTGACCGGGTGCCAAGAGCCCGACGCGGTGCTCGTCATCGCCCCGGGCGCTGACGGACCGCGATCGACGCTCTACATCGCGGACCGTCGCGACCAGCGCACGCACGAGTTCTTCACCGACGGTCGCTACGGCGAACTGTGGGTCGGCGCTCGACGCGGCGTAGAGGAATCCGCCACCTACTACGGCATCGACACGCTGCCCCTCGAATCGCTCGAAGCCGGTCTCGACGCGCTGGCAAAGACCGAGATCGTGAGCGTTCGCGGCTTCGACCAGAAACTCGACGACTACCTCGAAGCGAACAAGGACGATGACCACTTGGCCGCGACACTCAGCGAACACCGCCTCATCAAGGACGACTTCGAGATCGCGCAACTCCAGCTGGCCGTTGACTACACCGTCAAGGGTTTCGAAGACGTGGTGCGGGCACTACCCGCCGCCGAAGGCCGCGGTGAACGCGTGATCGAAGGCGTGTTTCACATGCGTGCGCGCGTCGAGGGCAACGACACTGGCTATGACACGATCGCCGCCAGCGGTTCGAACGCAACGGTGCTGCACTGGACGAGGAATACCGGCACCGTGCGAAAGGGCGATCTCTTACTGCTCGACGCGGGCGTCGAGTGCGACAACCTTTACACGGCCGACGTCACGCGAACGATGCCGATCGGCGGCACGTACTCACCGGCGCAGCGTCGAATCTACGAGCTCGTGCTCGCCGCCCAGCAGGCGGGCATCGACGTGGTCAAGCCCGGCGCGACCTTCAAGGCGCCGCACGAGGCGGCGATGAAGGTCCTCGCCCAGGGTCTCTTCGACCTCGGCATCTTGAAGGAGGAGCCCGAGGTGGCGCTTCGTCCGGAGAACCAGTTGCACCGGCGCTACACGCTGCACGGCACCAGTCACATGCTCGGACTCGACGTGCACGACTGTGCGAACGCGCGTGACGAGATGTACCGCGACGGCGTCCTCGAAGAGGGCTACGTCCTCACCGTTGAGCCGGGGCTGTACTTCCAGAGCAACGACCTGACGGTACCCGAGGAGTATCGCGGCATCGGCGTGCGTATTGAAGACGACATCCTGGTCACGGCGACCGGATCGCGCAACCTCTCTGAGGGTCTCCCGCGTGACGCCGACGAGATAGAGGCGTGGATGTCGCGACTCTGGAACGAGGCGAGCCCGAACCTAGGTCTGTAGTCCCTAGGTCTGTAGTCCCTAGGGCAGGATTCGCAGTGGCAGGTGGCGCGGTCCGCGGACCTGACCGGGCGCCCAGGTGACCCCGTCGCTGTTGGCGAGTTCGAATCTCGGGAAGCGCTTGATGAACTCCTCGATCGCGACACGAAGTTCCAGGCGCGCGAGGTTCGAGCCCACGCATCGGTGGATGCCCAGCCCGAAGGCCGCGTGTCGATTGGCGGCGCGGTCGATGATGAACTTGTCGGCGTCGTCGAAGGCGTTCGGATCACGATTGGCCGCCGGAAAGCCCAGGAGGACCCAGTCGTCCTTCTTCATCGGACAGCCGAAGAACTCGTAGTCCTCGGCCACCAGTCGGGCCATCGTCACCGGGGCGTAGAAGCGCAGGAACTCCTCGACCGCGACCGGCATCAACTCCGGTTCATTCACGAGTCGCGCGAGGTCATCAGGGTGTCGCGCGAGGTGCCAAATGGCCGAGCCGATCGCCGACCAGGTCGTGTCGATGCCCGCGACGAGGATCAGGACCATGGTCCCGGCCACGTGTTGACGCTCGAGTTTGTTCCCCCCGACCTCGACGTTCAGCAGGTAGCTCGTCAGGTCGTCGCGGGGGTTCTCGACGTGGTCATCAATCTGCTTGGCGAAGTACTCGCTCATCGGCTCAAAGAGTGGTCCGCGTACTTCCGACGGCAGGTCGATCAAGTCCAGGATCAGGTGCACGATGTCACGGAAGATGTCCTCGTCTTCGGGCGGGAAGCCCAGCATCGTGGAGATGACCCCGGGCGGGATGAACTGCGCGTAGTCCGTCCCCCCGTCGACGAACTCGCGACCCTCCATCTCGTCGAGGTGCTTGTTGCAGAGCGCGCGAATCTGCGGTTCGAGCGCGTTGACCGGCCCCGGAGCGAAGGCCGGCAGGATGACGCGACGCGCGATCGAGTGAAACGGCGGGTCCGACGTGATTGGCGGCGCGCCACCGATCGGCGCAGGAATGAAATTGGGAGGGTACTTGTTGTTCACCACGACGACCATGCGACTCGTAAAGTGCTCGGTGTCGTTGGCGATCGACGAGACCATCTCGTGGGTCGTCGGGAACCAACCGCCGCCGTAGCGATCGGTGTGGGCGACGGGACAGCGTTCGCGTAGGTCCTCCCAGATCGGGTAGGGATCGTTCACCCACTGGGGGTCCGTGTGGTCCCAGTCGGAGGCGAAGTCTTCAACCGGCACCTTGTTGGCCATCGCCTCGTCAATGATGTCGGTCACGTCGCGCTCTCTCTACAGCAGGATTCGAATCGGCAAGTTCCGCGGTCCACGAATCTGTCCAGGCGCCCACGTCACCGCCTCGGCGTCGGCCAACTCGAACTTCGGGTAGCGCGCGATGAACTCCTCCAAAGCGACGCGCATCTCGAGACGGGCCAGGTTCGAGCCAGCGCAGCGGTGGATGCCCAGACCAAAGGCGACGTGGCGATTCTCGGCGCGGTCGATGATGAACTGGTCAGCGTCCTTAAAGACGACCGGGTCGCGGTTCGCCGCCGGGAACCCCAAGAGGATCCAGTCGTCCTCTTTCATCGGACACCCGAGGTAGTCCATGTCGTGCTTGACCATGCGGGCCATCGTGACCGGGGCGTAGAAGCGAAGGAACTCCTCGATCGCTACGGGCATGAGGTCGGGCTCGTTCACCAGTCGCGCGAGGTCGTCGGGATTTCGGCGAGGTGCCAAATCGCCGAGCCGATGGCCGACCACGTGGTGTCGATACCGGCCACAAGGATCAACAGCATCGTCCCGAAGACGTGTTCGAGGGCCAGATTCTGACCCTCCAACTCCACGTTCAAGAGATAGGACGTGAGGTCGTCGCGCGGGTTGTCCATGTGGTCTTCGATCTGGGCCACGAAGTACTTCTCGACTGGCTCGAACTCGACGATGCGCTGCTCTTCCGGGTGGTCGATGCCTTCGAGGATGATCTTCACGAACTCGAAGAACTGCTCAATGTCCTCTTCCGGGAAGCCCAACATGCCGCGAATGACGCTCGGCGGGATGTACTGCGCGTACTTCGTACCAGCGTTGACCACGTCCTCGCCCGCCATACCGTCCAACAGTTTCGAACACAGCTCTCGGATCATCGGCTCCAGTGCGTTGATCGGCGCCGGCGCGAAGGCCGGGAGGATCAGACGCCGGGCGATGGCGTGGAACGGCGGGTCCGACGTGATGGGCGGCGCACCGCCAATCGGTGCCGGCAGGTCCAGTTCAGTCGGGCGACCGTTGCCCATCACGACGGCGCGACTCGTGAAGTTGTCGGTGTCCTTGGCGATTTGGGAGACGCCGGCGTGCGTCGCCGGGAACCAGGCGCCGCCGTATCGCTCGGTGTGCGCGACCGGGCATCGCTGGCGGAGGTCTTCCCAGATCGGATACGGGTCGGCGACCCACTGCGGATCGGAGTGATCGAAGTCGGTGGCGAAGTCCTGGACGAGTGGGCTGTCGGTCATCTCTACTCCTCGATGAAGATCGCGTGCTCGGGGCAGTTTGCTTGCGCGAGTCGTGCCAGTTCGAGAGTCTCGTTGGTGAGCGTGCCGTCGCCGATGACGACGCCGTTGCCGAGATCATCGAAGTCAAAGATCCCGGGCGCGATGGAGAAACAGCGGCCCTGACCTTGACAGATCTCGGGGTCGATTCGAACTTTCACGGGTCCCCCTTTTCCCTACTGGGACTGACCTTACTACCCAGTAAAAGACAAGTTGTATGTGATAGCGGCGAACCCAATTCTGGAACAATATTCGTCGGCGATTTCTCCAAATCACTTCGTCACGACGACGCACCGGCGGGCCAACGGGTTCGTTGGCTTACGATTTCACGCTGTGACCGCCATCACGCTCGACGCCGCGCGACACTTCGTGGAGAAATCGCCGAACGTCGTCGTCATTACGGGGGCCGGGGTCTCGACGGCCTCTGGAATTCCCGACTTTCGTGGTCCCGAGGGCGTGTGGACGAAGAATCCGCAAGCAGAACGACTGTCGAACATCGACACCTTTCTCTCCTCGAGTGAAGTCCGAGAGGCGGCGTGGCAACGTTTACTGCAACGCCGTGATATCGAGGTCCGTCCCAATCGGGCCCATCGTGCCCTCGTTGCCTTTGAGAGAACCGGCAAGCTCACGGCTCTGATCACACAAAACATTGACGGACTGCACGTGGCGGCCGGTTCTGACCCGAACCTTGTCATCGAGGTCCACGGAAACTCTCGGACGACGCGCTGTCTGCGCTGCGCCGATGAGACGCCAACCGACACAATTCTTGAACGAGTAGCCGCGGGTGAACTCGACCCGCACTGTCATGCGGTGGTTGACGGCGCGGAGTGCAACGGACTACTGAAGACCGCGGTCGTCAGTTTTGGTCAGCCGTTGCCCGATGCCGCCTTCGCCCTCGCGGAGTACCGCGCGAAGACCTGTGACCTCTTGATATGCATCGGATCGACTCTGACGGTGCGTCCGGTGGCGGGACTGGTGCCCAAAGCGGTCGGGCGTGGCGCCAAGCTTGTGATCATCAACGCAGAACCCACGCCGTACGACGACGATGCGGACGTCATTGTGCGCGGCGACATACCAACGGTCCTTGACGATGTCCTCGGTGTGTCGACGTCTGATTGACGCCGCGCGCACTCCCGCATTCCACGTCTCTACGGCGCGGTCTCAATCTCTTCGCGACTGATGCCGAGAAAGTACAGGACCGCGTCCAAGTAAGGAACGGTCAATTGAGTGTCGGCGTGTTCTTGGACGACCGGCTTGGCGTTAAAGGCAATGCCCAGTCCCGACGCCGACAACATGTCGATGTCATTCGCGCCGTCACCCACCGCCACGGTCTGCTCCAGAGGAACACCCACTTCGTCGGCGAATCGGCGAAGCGCATTGGCCTTGCCCGCCCTATCCACGATCTCGCCAACGAGACGGCCCGTCAACTTCTCGTCGACAATCTCCAGACGATTGGCCGCCAGATGTTCGACCTTCAACTCCGCCATCAGAGGTTCGAGGACTTCGACAAATCCGCCCGAGACCACCGCCGGGACGTAGCCGAGACGTTGCAAGGTGCGAAGCAACGTTCGAGCACCTGGCGTCAAACGCAGTCGCGAACGCACGTCATCGAGAACCGAGGCCGGCAGTCCGGCCAGAAGCGCAACACGACGGCGCAGCGCTTCGGCGAAGTCGATCTCGCCCGACATCGCCAACTCCGTGATCGCCGAGACCTCCGCCGCACAGCCGCAGGCTTCGGCGAGCAAGTCAATGACCTCATCCTGGAGCAACGTCGAGTCGGCGTCCATGACGACGAGGTGCTTCGCTCGACGATGCAGACCCGCCCGCTGCACAGCGAGATCGACCCCAATCGTGCCGGCGACGTCGACGAGCGATTCGCGCAGCGAACCGTGGTCGGGACTGCGCACGACAAGCTCGTAACAGTCGACGGGGTAACTGGCGAGGTGCACGATGCGTTCACAGGTTGAACCAGACGATGCGATCGCCGCGAACACGCTCTGCAACTGTGTCGCGCCGACCCGCGGCGCCAGGAACGTCACGAGAAGTCGGCGCCCGTCATTGAGGTCGCTCGGCGTGACCACTTCCACGGTTGCAGTGATTCCCTGGCTGACGATGTCTCTGCGCCCGAGCGCTTCCTCAACCACTGATCGTTCCACGGCCTTTCGCGACGTCACTTCGGCGCAAAGCACCAGGGCACCACGAATCGTGATCTGCGCCACGTCAGTGATTTCGATGCCCCTCGCCTCGAGTGACGTGAGCGCAGCGAAGAGTTCTGCGCCCACACCGACGCGGTCGGGTCCGCTCACGGTCACGAGAAATGTCGAAGAACTCACCTCAGAAGCGTAGAGGTTGATCTCTCGGGTTTAAGACTCTGAGTGGTCTTCGCCCGATCGCATCTCTCGAACCTCGGCGACGTGCACGTCGGTGCGTTCATCAAAACTCCAGAGGCGTGGCAACGCAAGCGCGACGGCACCGACCGATCCGGTACAGGCCAGTCCCCCGAAGGTCAACGAGAAGCGCAGTGTCGTCCATGCCGCCATGACACCAGCGCGAAACTGTCCCGCCGTCGGTCCAAGCGAGTACGAGATCATCTCGATTCCGGCCATGCGGCCGCGCATCTCGGGAGGAATCGACTCGTTCCACATGGTGGTGCGAAAGATCCCACTGACCGCGTCGGCCCCGCCGCCCACCGCCAGTCCGAGCATTACGAGCCACAGCGACGACGAGTAGCCGAAGAGAGCGATACCGAGTCCCCAGAGCGCCGCCGCAATGACGATGGCTCGACCGTAGCGGTGCACCTTGCGCGACCAGCCGGACGTGAGCGTCGCAATCAATGCGCCGGCCGGAAGACCGCAGTAGAGCAGCGCGAGGGCGTACGTCTCGTGGAACCTGGCGGCGACGAAGGGCAACATGACGATCGGAAACGCAAGGATCATCGCCAGCAAGTCGATGATGTAGGTGCCGACGATGTCGGGCCGCGACATCGCGTAGCGAATGCCCGAACGCAGCGCCGCCACATCACCGTCCTCGGCAGGCACGGAGGCCGCCGTCGCGCGAAGAGAGTAGAGCAGTATCAACGACGCCGTGAACGTCACAAGGTTGGCTAGATAGACCGATCCAGGTCCGAGTAACACCGCGGCGAATCCACCAAGCGCCGGTCCGATGATCGACGCAGTCGTGCTGCGAATGTTCGCCAGGGCCGACGCCGCTCGTTGCAGATCATGGGGCACGAACATCTGATTCAACGCCTCGATGCTCGGACGCTGGAGACTGCCCGCACCCGAGGCCACGAACGCATCGACGTAGAGGATCCACGCCTGCGGATGGGGCAAGAGCGCGTTGCCGAAGAGGACCGCCGTCGAGAGCATCAAGACCTGTTCCATCGAGATGATCAGTCGACGACGATTGAGACGGTCCGCGAGGACGCCGCCGTAGAGACCGAACACCACCAGCGGTAACAGTTCCGCCAGTCCAAGTGAACCGACGTCGAGCGTCGAGTGTGTGAGGAGCCGGAGTTGGAACGGTACGGCGACGTACGTCGCTTGGCTGCCGAGCGCGGTCACGAACCCGGCGATGTAGAGACGGCGATACTGCGTCGAGACCCGAAGTGGCGTGAGATCGACGCCGATTTTTCTACTCACCGGGCGGTCCCGATTGCCACCCATTCTCCGGGGAGTAGTGACGCAATACCTTTGCCGGAACGCCGCCCAAGACGACGTGGTCGGGGAACGTGCCGCGCACGACGGCACCGGCTGCGACGACGGTGTTTCTCCCGAGTTCCGTTCCCGGCAGGATCACCACGTTGGCCCCAAGCCAACTACCGGAACCGATGCGAACGGCGGCTTCGGTTGGGGGCTGCCAACCGATTGGTTGATTCGGGTCCTCGTACGAGTGGTTCTCGTCAGTGATGTACACATAGGGACCGGTTTGGATCTCGTCGCCCAGCACGATGGACCAGTGCCCGATGATGTGCGAACCGCGGCCAATGATGCACTTTCGACCAATCGTGACAACCGGTGAACTCAGCATCGTCTGCTCACCACTGATCCCCGCTGTCAGACAGACGTTCGGGCCGATCAAGGTCTCATTGCCGATGGCGAGGTATCGCTCGTTGTAGATGACTCCCTGGGGCGCCATGAGAGCCGCACCCTCGCCGAAGTACTGGAACTTCTTCGCGTAAGGGTCACTCGGTCCGACAGTCGCTACTTCGTTGACGTAGCGACGAAATGCACGTACGCACGCACCCTGGAACTGTCGGAATCGGAGCCGGTTCTGCACGAATTCACGCTACTTGCCTACGTGAACGTGATTCGCCTGCGATCAACACACTGCAGTCGGAGGTATGAAATGTCAGTCGAGTGTGATTGGCGTATCGATGTCGATCTCAACGCCCGTACCTACGACATCTGGCAAGAGGGCGTTGGCCATGTGCTCGCGCACGCGACCGTCGATCTCAGCCATGGTCTGTGGGTTCTCGCGAAGGAACGCCTTGACGTTCTCACGGCCTTGACCCATCTGCTCGCCTTCGTAGGTAAACCATGCGCCGGCTTTCTTCACGAAACCAAGTTCAACCGCAACGTCCAGTACTGAACCTTCGCGGCTTATGCCTTGGCCGTACATGATGTCGAACTCGGCTTGCTTGAACGGAGCGGCGCACTTGTTCTTCACGACCTTTACCCGCGTCCGGTTGCCGACTACGTCGGTACCGTCCTTGATCGACTCAATTCGTCGGATGTCAAGACGGATCGAAGCGTAGAACTTAAGGGCTCGGCCACCAGGCGTTACCTCAGGTGAGTTGTGAACCATCACACCGTCAACGAAGTAGTTGTGGCTGTCCTCCACCTCGATGTCAAAACGATGCATCGAACGCGTCTTCGGTTTTACGTGTATGTCAGTGATCGGCATTGCGAAGAGCTCGTATCGCATCGGTTCGAATTCCGGTTCAACTTTGAAGTGATCACGGAAGCGAGGCAGAAGTTTGTACTCCATGCTGGGGTGAACATAGGGAGCGATCAAAGACTGCAACTTCGCCGACTCCGCATTGTTGAACACCAACACGGCTTTGCCTGCCGCGCCACTGGAAATCAACTTCGCTTGGATTCCCCACGTGTCCGCCAAGTACGCCACGACTCGATTTCGCGTTGCCTCTTCCATCGCCTCGACGCAGATGGTCACGCGACCAGTGCCGCCCTCGGTCCTCTTCTGAAGACCTTTCGAACGAAGAGAAAAATTGGCGTCGTCCATGTACCAAAGTGCGAGTGACAATGGTGTGAGCGACTTCAAGTAGTCATCGTCGAAGATCTTCTTGCCGTCCTGGTAGACCGCCTTGCGCATGTCAGCCAGTTCAGGCATCGGATGAAAGTCGAAGGTAACGACTTTGTCTTTTCGAACGTAGCGGCTCACACTGATGTTTCCGAAGAGTGACGCCTTCCAATCGGCGTATTCGGTTTGATCCTCGCAGTGGGTGTAACGGAAACGTGCACCGTTGCCGCCATTTGACGGAGAGATTGCTCCATCACCCATCAACGTTCCACGTAGCGCCGTCATCTGAAAATCCGACAGATAGTGCGGCAGTGCTTCAAGAACGTGGTCGCCGACCTTGAGTTTTCCGGCCTCGACCCAACCGTGTGGTGTGCGAATCGAGTGATTGGGCGTACAACCGAATTGGGCGTAACCGTTCTTGAATGGCTTGGTCACCGTGATTTGAAGGAACTCATCAGTGACGCCATTGTCGAACCAATTCACCACTCGCTTGGGGACGATCGCCCCGGTAACAGCATCGTAGGAGAGCACTTCAACCGGCATTTTTTGATTGACGATCTTGCCAATCTTCTCCGTCGTCCCATCGGCGAGCACCACGCGAGCGGAATAGGAAAAGCAACCATAGATCACACCTATTTTTTCGCGCAATTGGTTGATGAAGACCGCAACGGTGTTGGACTTGGAAAGCCCGCCGGTCAATTTGCGAAGTGCCTGGCTCATGAGACGCGCCTGAAGTCCGACGTGCGTGTCACCCATGTCGCCTTCGATCTCCGCGCGTGGCGTCAGCGCCGCGACCGAGTCGATGACGATGACATCGAGCGCGCCTGATCGGATGAGCATGTCGGTGATCTCGAGGGCCTGCTCGCCGGTGTCGGGTTGGGAGATGAGGAGGTCATCGACGTTGACGCCGATAGCGCGCGCGTAGACCGGGTCCATGGCGTGTTCGGCGTCGATGTAGGCACAGACGCCACCGTTGCGCTGCGCTTCGGCGACGACGTGCATCGCCAGGGTCGACTTACCGGAGGACTCCGGACCGTAGAGCTCGACGATGCGACCGCGGGGCAGTCCGCCGATACCGAGCGCCATGTCGAGCGCGAGTGCACCGGTCGGGATCGACTCGATGTTCATGTGCAGGTTCTCGCCCATGCGCATGATCGAGCCTTTGCCAAACTGCTTCTCGATCTGGCCAAGTGCGGCGTCGAGGGCCTTCTCACGGTCATCGGTTGCCATT
This sequence comes from uncultured Acidimicrobiaceae bacterium, assembly GCA_963764095.1. Lineage (GTDB taxonomy): Bacteria > Actinomycetota > Acidimicrobiia > Acidimicrobiales > RAAP-2 > RAAP-2. Next base: position 59,381 of record CAVXRB010000030.1, read on the forward strand.
ACTGTCTCCTTGTTCTTTGTCATCGGAGGAACGCTATGAACCTCTTGTGACATCGGTCGGTCTCCACCTGTATTTCAAGATACTACGAACAAGTGTTCGTATAATGGATATTCCCGACCTCTTCATCATGCACCCTAAGGGTCAGAAACGCAGTGAATTCAAGGATTATCTGTTCAGTCGACCAAGGCTTGATAGACGAGCTGCTGCAGTTCCCGTCGGATCGGATAGGTGCCGCTCGGGAGCAGTTGCGTGTAGAAACCAACCGTCAGATCCTCCGCCGGATCGACCCAGAAAAGCGGTCGACGCGGCGCCGCCCCAGCCGAAACTTCCTTCCGACGCGAGGCTCTGGTTCTTCGACCGAGTCGATGACGACGGAGAACCCGAGTCCGAATCCGATGCCGGCATAGCTCGTCTCGGAGAAGGAGTCCGTCGCGAAACCTTCGAGGTCGACGTCCTCCGGGAGGTGGTTGCGGGTCATCAACTCCAGCGTTCGATTGGAGACCAACCGAACGCCGTCCAACTCCCCACCCTGCGAGCAACATCGTCATGAAGCGCTGGTAGTCACTGGCGCTCGACACCAATCCGCCGCCGCCGCCGTGGATGCGCGGCGCGCGCGTGGCGCCCTTGGCGAGATCTTCGTACGGGAAGGAGTCACCGCCGTGGGGCACGTAGAGCATCGCCAGGCGGTCCCACTTCTCTTCGGGGCAGTACCAATCGGTGTCGGTCATCGCCAGCGGTCCGAGTACCCGGTCCTGGAGGAACGACTCGAAACTCTGGCCACTCCAGATCTCGATGAGCCGCCCGAGCACGTCGACCGAGACCGAGTAGTTCCAACCGCTCCCGGGCTGGAACACGCAGCGGGCTCGAACACCAATCGTGGACGGCCTGGGCGAGATCGGCGCCATGACGCGAAACCGAAGTCATAGCCCTTGTCTCGGTAGATCTCGTCGGTCGGATGGGCGTAGTGGAAGCCATAGGTCAGTCCACTCATCTGACTGAGTAGATGGTGCACGCGAACCGGCTCGATGGCCGGCACCGTGATGGGCTTGGCGGCCGTGCCGCCGGCCCACACGCGCGGCTCCTTCAACTCGTCGATCCACTGACCGACGTCGTCGTTGAGGTCAAAGCGACCCTCTTCGTAGAGCATCATCGACGGCGATCGAGGTGATCGGCTTGGTCATCGAATAGATGCGCCAGATCGTGTCGTCGGTGACCTCGAAGATTCTTCTCGCGGTCGCGGTGTCCGCCCTTGGCGCTCCACACCAGTTCCCCGCCGCGCGCGACCGTGGCGAGCCAGCCGGCGAGTCGTCGGTCCTCGACGTACGTGTCGAAGTGCGGCGCGATGCGCTCGAGTCGCGCGGGGTCGAAGTCCCATGGCGGACGGATCGACGCGGATCTCCAGTGACGACATGACGACCTCCTCGGCGTTAGTCGAGATTACGCGCGAACGCGCGGACTTAGGAGAGGCATCAGCGCCCGACGAAGGACGTCGAGCGCACTGATCGCGCTGTAGGCGCGCACGCGCGGTCGGTCCCCGGCAGTCGCAACGCGGCGTGTTGCACCTCGTCGCCGAGCGAGAGACCGACGAAGACCGTGCCGGCCGGCTGTCCGTCTTGCTCTTCGGGTCCGGCGACGCCCGGTGACACTGAGTCCGACGTCGGACTTCAATAGTGTCGCGAACGCCGGTGGCCATGGCCTCGGCCGCACTGGCCACTCACGACGGGACCGACGGGCACCTTCGAGAGGTCGAACTTCACCTCGGAGGCGTAACTCACGACGCCCCCGCGAAACCAGTGCGAGGCACCCGCGACACCGACCAGACGAGAGGCGATGAGCCCGCCCGTCACGGACTCCGCGACCGCGAGGGTCAGCGTGCGTTCGAGGAGTTGCGCCGCGACCACGTCTTCCATCGTCTGATCGTCGACGCCGAAGATGATGTCGCCGAGTTTCTCTTCGATCGAGCGCGCGAACGAGTCGACTCCTCGTGTGACGAGCAGCGACGTCGCGTGCGCGGCGTCGTCGCCACGCGCGGTCAGGCGCACCTTGATGCCCTCGATACCCGAGGCGAGGAACGCGATCGTGACGCGGTCGTCATCGACCAATTCGTCGAAGCGTGGCGCCACGGCTTCAGCCAGCGCCGACTCACTCGCGCCCCACGTGCGAAGGACGCGACTCGTGATCACCGAGGTCGTCCCGGCCGCGATCTGGCGCGCCACCAGGTCGGGCAGGATCGCGCGTTCGAACATGTCGGTCATCTCATACGGCACGCCCGGCACCGCATAGACGACCTTTTGGCCGACGGCGCAAATCAGTCCTGGTGCGGTGCCGCGCGTCTGGGGAATGATCGTCGCGCCGCGAGGCACGTCGGCCTGCAGCAAGATTGTTCTCGGGCATCGCGCGGCCGCGCGACGCGAACATCGCGCGGATCTTCTCGACGATGTCCTCATCACGGCTCGAGCGGCACGTTCATCACCTCGGCGAATGCCGCGCGGGTGATGTCGTCTTGGGTCGGGCCGAGTCCCCCGCAGACGATGAGCGCGTCACTGCGCGCGAGCGCCGTGCGAAAGGCGAGCAGGATCCGTTCGTGATTGTCGCCGACGTGTTGGTGGAACTGCGAGGCGATGCCGTGGGCCGCGAGTTGCTCGCCGAGCCACTGCGAGTTCGTGTCCGGGATCTGACCCAACAACAACTCGGTACCGACGGCGACGATCTCAACTCGCACGCAGACCGACCTTCTTACCTTCGCGTAGTACTGCCAACCGGTGTAGAGCGTCAAGACCACGGCGATCCAGATGACCGTGACGCCGATCCAGGTGTGGTGCGCGGTCAAGGGTATGACGCAAAAGGCGATCGCCCAGTCCTGGGTGAACGTCTTCCACTTGGCGAGCTTGCTCGCGGGGATCGAGATCCCGCGGCGTGCGGCGCGCGCGCGGTACACACTCATCCATATCTCGCGCGCCGTGATGATCGCAGCCGGGATGATGAAGCCCTTGAGGCCGTGGGGGCGCGCGAGGATCAGCGCGTAGAGCGAACCGAGCACAATCACCTTGTCGGCCAGCGGGTCGAGGAACGCGCCCGACGTCGTCGTCCCGTGGCGTCGCGCGACGATCCCGTCGAAATAGTCCGACATCGCGGCGAGGAACCCCACCAACGCCGTCCACCACGAGATGCGGTCAAAGACGATGAGGTAGATGAAGACCGGAGCGACGAGGAGGCGCGACGCCGTGAGCATGTTGGCCGGCGTGAGGAGAGCGGACTCGCCGTAGGTGGGCTGGCTCGTCATACCCGTACCGCCTCCAGATCCGTACCGTGGCTCGCCACGATCTCGCACTCGACCAGCGCCCCCACAGAAAGTGACTGATCCACCATCACAATGCCATCAATCTCGGGGCACTCGCGGACACTCCGCCCGACACCCGGCGCGTCGATGAGGAGTCGCTGCGCGTGAACCGACCAGGGCGTCACGACTGCGCGCGGTGATGTCGTCTTGGAGTTCGCTCACTTCACGCAGGCGCTCGAGAGCCAGCTCGTGGGGCACCTGCGCGCCCAGGGTGTTGGCGAGCGTGCCCTCTTCGGAGGAGAAGGTGAAGAAGCCGGCCCAATCGAGTTGCGCCGCGTCGATGAACTCGAGCAGTCGGCGCTGGTCGTCCTCGGTCTCGCCGGGGTAGCCCAGGATGAACGAGGAACGAAACGTCGCGTCGGGCTCACTGGCCCGAATGGCCGCGATGCGCTCGAGGAACCGGTCTTTGTCGCCCCAGCGCTTCATCGCGCGCAGCAGCGGTCGCGACGCGTGCTGCAGCGACAGGTCGAAGTACGGCACGCCGCTCTCAAGGATCGCGTCGATCAGACCGCTGGTGAGTCCCGACGGGTAGAGGTAGAGCAGCCGCACGCGATCGACTTCGCGGCTCAGCGTTCGCGTGAGTTCGATGAGCGGCTGCGTGCCGCCCTCATCGAGCACCTCGACCGGTTCTCCTCGACCGGCGCGACGACGGTCGTGTCCCCAACTCGCGAGGTCCTGGGCGATGAGGACCAATTCGCGCACGCCGCCTTCGGCGAGCGCGCGGCCCTCGGCGAGGATCTCGTCGGTCGAGCGCGAACGCTGGTCGCCGCGGAATGACGGGATGGCGCAGAACCCGCAGCGCCGATCACAGCCCTCGGCGATCTTCACGTAGGCCCAGGGTGTCGCGGACTTGGGTCGTGGCAAGTTCAAGAGGTCGAAGGACGGGAGTGGCCGCGTGCGTAGCGCCACCGGCGTCGACGGGACCATCGCGGTCAGACTCTCACCGAACCCGCGACGAGGTCGACCTCGGGCAACGCCGTCGCGAGTTCGTTGCCGTAACGCTCGGCCATGCAGCCGGTGACGACGAGGCGCGCGCTCGAGCGCTTGACGTCGGCGAGCGCGAGCACGGTCTCGATGGACTCCTCGCGCGCGGCCTCGATGAAGGCACAGGTATTGGCGACGACGAGGTCGGCCTTGGCCGGCGACAGGCGACCGTGTAGCCCTGGGACTCCAGCAGTCCCGCCAATTTGTCGGAGTCGACGTGGTTCTTCGGGCACCCGAGCGTCTCGATCCAGTACCGCACACGTCTCCTCAGTTGACGACAACACCGAGCGCACTGCGCTCGGTGGTAATGGCGGAGAGGGAGGGATTTGAACCCTCGGGCCCACTTTCGCAGGCCGCATTCTTAGCAGGAATGTGGTTTAAACCGAACTCACCCACCTCTCCCAGCCGACTCATCCTACTAAAGGAAGTTCGTCAATGAAAATGGATTCCGTTCGCGACGACCGTCGAACGTCCGACATCAGAAACGGCGAGAATCCCAGCATTACACTGACAACCACCGCATCTCGAATCACCGAGAAGGGAAACCAATGCGCAACCTACGACTCACGCTCGCGGGCCTCGTGAGCCTCGCCACGATCGGCACCGTGTCGCTTTCGGCGAGCGTCAGTCGCCAACGCGTCGTCGCTGCCGTCGCTCGCGTCGTGCAAGACCTCGATCAACGCCGATGAGTACATCAAGGGGAAGTTGACCGTCGCCACGGACTCACCGGCCTACACGCCGTGGTTCGTCAACAACACCCCCTCGAACGGCAAGGGCTACGAGTCGGGCGTCGCCTTCGCGATCGCCAAGGAGCTCGGCATCGCGAAGTCCAACGTGGTGTGGGTGAAAGAGCCGTTCGACGCGAGCTTCTCGCCCGGCAACAAGAAGTTCGACTTCGACATCAACGAGGTCTCCTACACCAGCGCAGCGAGCCAAAGTCGTGACGTTCTCCAACAGCTACTACGACGTCGAGCAGTCGCTCATCACCCTCAAGGGCAGCAAGATCGTGAAGAACCACACGCCGGCTGAACTCAAGACCTATCAGTACGGCGACCAGATCGGGACGACCGGGCTGCTCTACATCGATCAGAAGATCAAGCCGACGAAGTCCCCACACGTCTACGACACACTCGCGCTCGCGGCCAACGCCCTGGAGACGGGACAGATCGACGCGATCATCCTCGACACGCCGGACGGCCAGTACATGGCCTCGCCCGGGGCCGGTGAGGTCACCAACTCCAAGGGCAAGACCATCGCGGTCCAGGTCGGTCAGTTCCCGAGCGTCGGCGAGCACTACGGTCTGCTCTTCCAAAAGGGCGACAAGCTCGTCGGCTGCGTGAACGCCGCCATCGCGGCGCATCAAGTCGAACGGGACACTCGCGACGCTGCAGAGCAAGTGGCTGAGTATCTACACCAGCGTGCCGGTGATTAAGCCGTAGATTCCGTGGTCAATCAAACCGACGCTGCCGTTGTCGGAAGAGACGCCGTCGTTCTTAGCGCCGCGGCGCAAGCAACTCTTCTTGGGTCGCCGCGCCATCGTGGCGAGCACGATTTCGACGGTACTGATCATCGGTGGACTCATCACGGCCTTCTATCTGGCGCCCGGCGGCGCGAACGTCCGTCATTTCTTCTTCGACCCGCACGAGATGTGGCAGTCGTTCGTCGGCGATCCCAACCACTCGCTCAGCTCCGTCGGACTCGGGCTGCTCGTCAACATCAAGGTCTTCCTCATCGCCGAGGTCTTCATCCTGATCTTCGCCCTGGTCCTGGCGTGGACCCGGATGTCCAAGTCGCCCGTGCTGTTGCCGTTTCGCATCCTGGCCACGGTCTACTCCGACGTCTTTCGCGGGATCCCCGTGCTTGCTGGTCTTCCTGCTCATCGGCTTCGGGGTACCGGGACTGAAATTCGGCTTCATCTCGAACCAGTCCGAAGAGGTCTACGGCTGCGTCGCGCTCGATCCTCACCTACAGCGCGTACGTCTCGGAGGTACTGCGCGCCGGGATACATTCGCGTCCCCCACGGCCAACTCCTCGCCGCGCGTTCGCTCGGACTCACGAACTCGACCACGATGCGACGCGTCATCCTGCCCCAGGCCGTGCGCACGGTCGTCCCACCACTGCTGAACGACTTCATCTCGTTGCAGAAGGACACGGCGCTGCTCAGTGTGCTCGGCGTCATCGAAGCGGTGCAGGCCGGAACGATCTACCAGGACTTCAACTTCAACTCCAGCGGACTCGTCGTGGCGTCGCTCCTCTTCCTCGCGATGACGATTCCGCTCACCCGCTTCACCGACGGACTGATCGCGCGCGATCGCAGCCGTCGACTGGCCTCGACGTGAGCGAGGTCATCCTCGAAGTCGACTCGGTGGTGAAGCGATTCGGCGAGAACGAAGTCCTGAGCGGCATCTACGCTCAACCTGCACCGACACGAGGTCGTCTGCCTCATCGGGGCCTCGGGCTCGGGCAAGTCGACGCTCCTGCGTTGCATCAACCTGCTCGAGTCGATCGACGGTGGCGCGATCACGCTCTTCGGCCAGTCCCTCACCGATCCCCGGGTCGACCCCGACCGGGTCCGTCGCCACACGGGCATGGTCTTCCAGTCGTTCAACCTCTTCCCGCACCTCACCGTGCTCGAGAACGTACTGGTGGGGCCGGTACGCGCCCTCAAGCGCAAGCGCGACGACGTGATCGACGAGGCGAACCAACTCCTCGAGCGCATCGGGCTTCGTGATCGCTCGAACGACTACCCCGACCGACTCTCGGGCGGCCAACAACAGCGCGTCGCGATAGTCCGCTCTCTCGCGATGCGACCGGCGCTGCTCTTGCTGGACGAAGTGACCAGCGCGCTCGACCCCTCGCTCGTCGGCGAGGTGCTCGACCTCTTACGCGACCTCGCGCACACCGGTACGACGATGTTGATCGCGACGCACGAGATGAACTTCGCCCGCGACGTCGCACAGAAAGTCGTCTATCTCGACGGAGGTGTCCTCGTCGAGCAGGGCACGCCGGAGCAGATCTTCACGAATCCTCAGCACGAGTCGACCCGGCTCTTCTTAGAGCGAGTGCGTTAAGAGGCTTCGGCGCGCAGCTCGGGGAACTTCGTCACTTCGTCGAACAGTTCTCGGTCGCGGCTCCAGGTCAGGTTGGCGCGCACGCTCTCGAGTGGCACCCACACGAGTTCGTCGACCTCCTCGTTCGGCGAGAACTCGCCCTCGTTCGCCTCCATGAGGTAGTAGGCCACGATCTTGGGCTTGCCCTTACGGTGCGTGTAGTTCGTCGTACCCGCGAATCGGATCACCCGACACGACATGCCGGTCTCTTCAAGGACTTCGCGCAGCGCGCCCTGTTCGAACGTCTCGCCCTCGTCGATCTTGCCCTTGGGGAAGGTCCAGTCACCGCGCGCTTCGCGGTAGATACACGCGAACTCGACACGGCCGCCCGGAACGAATCGCCGGATGATGCCACCGGCGGCACGGATGATGTCGCTCGGTGCATCGCTGGGGACGATCAGTTCACCGCTCAACAGGTACACGTCGCTAACGGTAGATGACGCCAACGTGAATCTTCGGTATTACGGCACCAAGTTCGCAAAGAATTCACATTCATTAGGGTAGGGCAATGTTCGTCGCCACCCTTCCATTAGGGTGGCGACTTTCGATCTATCTTCTCGCGGGAATCGCCGCCGGAATAGCGAACGGCGTCGCCGGCGGCGGGACTTTTGTCACGTTCCCGACGTTGCTCGCGACCGGCGCGTCGGCGTTGACCGCGAACGTCACCACGACCGTCGGCGTCGTCCCGAGTTACCTCGGCGGCATCCGCGGTTTCCGTTTCCAACTGCGCGACCACCGCGACCTGATCCGTTCGCTGATCCCATCGTGCGTGCTCGGCGCCGCGCTGGGGTGTTCGCTGCTGCTGCTCGGTTCACCGCATCTCTTCGCGCTGATCGTGCCGTGGCTGATCGGATCGGGCACGCTGTTATTCGCGATGGCGCCCGTCATCACCAAACGGCTGGCGCACGTCGAGCACGCGCACCGCGCCCGGCGCTGGGGACTGTTCGCGGGTATCTTCGTCGTGGCGATCTACGGCGGCTACTTCGGCGCCGGCATGGGCATCTTGCTGCTCGCCGTGATGGCGCTCTCCTGCCCTTCGAGATCCAAGAACTCCAAGGACTGCGCAGCGTACTGTCATTGATCATCAACCTCATCGCGGCGGCTGATCTTCGTGGTTCGCGGACACCTGATCCTCGACGCCGTCTACATGTTCTTGATCGGCACGCTCATCGGCGGATGGCTCGGCGCCCTCTTGATACTGCGCCTCTCGCCCAACGTCGTGCGCGTCGTCATCATCGTCGTGGGCGTGGTCACCACCGTCCGATTGGCGATCACGGCGTAGAACGAATAGACGACATTATCGATAAAGTTTGTGGATGAAGCGTTTCTTCTCCTTCCCGAACCCAGTGAATGACGCGGCCGCGCGTACCGTCGCCCTCGGGGTATGGACCATGGCCGTCGTCGCTCTGGTCACGAATACCGCCTGGCTCCTGATACCTCTTACCTACGGCTTCGTCGCGCGCGTCGCGGCCGGCCCGAAGATCTCGCCGCTCGGACAGTTCGCCGTGCGCGTCATGGCGCCGCGACTCACGAAGTGGCAGAAGTCTGTGCCGGGACCGCCCAAACGATTCGCCCAGGCGATGGGACTCGCCTTCACCGGGGCCACGACCATCGTGTGGCTCACGGCCGGATGGAGCGACGCGCGCTGGATCCTCGTTCCGCTCATCTTCGCTGCGACGCTCGAAGGTTTCTTCGGCTACTGCCTCGGATGCACGGTCTTTGGATGGCTGATGCGTCGCGGCGTCATACCCGAGAAGATCTGCGTCGAATGCGCGGACCTTTCACGTCGTTACGCCTCCGTAACAAACAATGAGTCGTAAGAAACATCTAACTTCTTCCACAACATTCAATCCTGATACTTCGCGTCACGCCACAACTTTCCTAGGCTGAGGCCATGCGCGCGATACGCCCCGCCTCCGCTGGCCCCTCCTGGCCGTGAGCGTGGCGCTGGTCGCTCTCGCGTTGCCCGCGATGAACGCCGCCGCGACCGAAGCGCGCGTCGTCGTCGCGGGCGTCGCGCCGCTTCCCGCCAACGTCACGCGTCGTCGAGCACGCGATCACGACGACCTTCGACGTGACGCTCGCACCGCACGACGCCGCGGGACTCGCGAACTACATCGCCGCTCTGTCGAACACGGCGTCGCCGGACTATCGCCACTTCCTCACGACGACGCAGTTCGCCCAGCACTACGGCGCGTCGGCGTCGGCGGTCGACGCGGTACGCGACTACTTCCAGGGCTACGGTCTCCGCGTCGGCGACCTGAGTCGGGTCGCCTCGTCCTGCACGTGACGGGTACGACGACCGATATCGCCAAGGCATTCGCCGCGCCCGTCGAGACACTGCGACGAAGCAACGGGGTGTTCGCCGCGCAACTGTCGTCCAAGGGCACCGTGCCGTCGTCGGTCGCACACCACATCGCCGGCATCGCGGGACTCTCGTCGGTCGTGCAGCCGTCGACGAACTTGATTGCCTCGCACGTCAGCGCGCGCACCGCGCTCCCGACGACATGTCCCGACGACGGCGGCGAGACCACGATGACGCCGAACCCCAATGGCGGCTACACGCCCTTTCAACTCGCGCAGCTCTACGGGCTGTCCGCGTTGTGGGCGGACAACGTCACCGGCACGGGTCAGACCGTCGCCGTCTACGAACTGAGCGGCTACGACCCGGGCGACCTCGCGACGTTCCTCGACTGCTACGGACTCAACCCGCAGATCACGCCGGTCTCGGTCGACGGCGGACCGACCGGTGGCTACGACGACGAACCGACACTCGACATCGAAGAGGTCGCGGCGATGGCCCCGGGGGCGTCGATCGAGATCTACCAGGGACCCAACGACAGCAACGGTCCGACCGACGTCTACCAACAGATCGCCGATGACGACACCGCCTCGGTCATCTCCACCTCGTGGGGCACCTGCGAAGGCGACCCCAGCGGTGATCCGGCGGCCGAGCAGCCGATCTACGAACAGATGGCGGCCCAGGGTCAGACCATCGTCTCGGCGGCCGGGGACGCGGGCTCCTCGGACTGCAACGGCATCACCAACAACGACCTCGCCGTCGACGACCCGGCCTCCCAGCCCTACGTCACCGGCGTCGGCGGGCTCAGCGTGAGCGACATCAGCCCCCTGAGTGAGAGCGTGTGGAATACCCCTGTGAGCACTGGCGACGCGGGTGCGGGCGGTGGCGGCGTCTCGTCGCTGTGGTCGCGACCGTCGTGGCAGAACGCCCCGGGGATACCGGCCAACGACACGATGCGATTGGTGCCCGACCTGTCGACGGACGCCGACCCCAACACCGGATTCGTCCAGTACTACACGGGTTCGGGCGCCGGTGCGTGCCATCAGAACTGTGAGGACGGCTGGAACTCGGTGGGTGGGACCTCCATTGGCTCACCGATGGTGAGTTCGCTCATCGCCGTCGCGGCCCAGGCCTGCGGCACGGCTCGGCTCGGTTTCATCAACCCCTCGCTCTACGCGATGGCCTCGACGGGGTTCGTCGACGTGACCACGGGCTCTAACGACCTCTACAACGTCGGGGAGTACAGCGCCGGCGTCGGCTACGACGAGGCCTCGGGACTCGGCAGTCCGAACGGCGCCGGATTCTTCGCCGGTCTCTGCCCCCCGAAGTTCGACGCCACCAAGAGTTCGTTCGCCGTCTCGAGTTCGAGCGCCCCGGTCAACACCCCCATCAACGTGACCGCGACGCTGCGCAACACCGACAACGATCCGCTCGCGAACGCCCTCGTCAACGTGACGGCCACCAACGAGAGTGGCAAAGGACAGGTGCTGATCGACGCGGACCACGCGAGTGCATCGTCCAACGGCAGCGCGAGCTACAGCGTCGCGACGAACGCGAGCGGCGTCGCGCAGTTCAGCGTCACCGGAAGTGCCGCCGGTTCCATCGACGTCGTCACGAGCTACGAGTCCCAGACGATCGACGCGGTGACGATCGACGTCACCGCGGCCGCCAAGGTCACGACGAAGGTTCCCGGGCGCGCGACGATCGAAAAGTTGACGTCGCTCGTGGGCGGCTTCGATCTCGTGGTCCGTGCACCGTCGTCCAACGGCGGCGCGGCGATCTCGGCCTATCAGTATTCGCTCAACGGCGGTTCGAAGTGGATCTCGCTCTCACCGCGCACCACGTCGATCAAGGTCGCCCACTTGGCGAAGGGTAAGTCGTATCGCGTCGTCGTGCGCGCGCTCAACGTCAACGGGGCCGGCGCGGCGTCGGCAGCGAAGTCAATCGTCACGCGAAAGTAACAGACACGACCTGATCGGACGGTCGTTGCACGGGATCAAAAATAAGTCACCCCTAGACTTCACATATGGAAGGTGCACGACGAATTGGGTTAGTTCCCAAGAGGACACGAGTGAAACTTCGACGGGCAGTGCTTTTAGCAACCGTGGTGCTTGCCAGCATCACCCTCGCGGCCACTGGGTCGCGCGGAGCGACGTCGAACGCCGCCCCGGCCGGTCTGCCGATCTATCAGTTCATCGACTCCGGGACCGGCCCGCTGCCGTGGAACGCGGTCTCACTCGAGGGCTCGATCGATCGCACGACGATGATCGGCTCGCCGCACGCCGCGAGCGACGCCACCGAGGGCGTGTTGGCCTATCGCACCAACCACGACCAACTCGCGCTCTTCACCCAAACGGCGCCGGGCGACCAAGACTGGACAATCTGTCGATGCCGCAGAACAGCCTGCCCGCACCGAGCGCCGATCCGATTCCGTTCTTCGATCCCGTCGGCAATGTCGACCTCCTCTACGTCGATGACGTCGCGCACGTGATCCTGCTCAGCCAGAACGATCCCGTCACCGCGCTGTGGCGCCACGTGCACGGTCAGTCTGCGTGGCGGCCGTACGTCGCGACCGACCTGTCGGCCCTGAGCGGCGTGAGCGCGGCGAACGGACTGGCGAGCATCCTGGTCAACGGACTCTCTGCGAACCGTCACCTACCGCACGACCAAGAGCACGATCGAAATCCTGCAGGTCGGTTGGGCACTCGGTCACCCCGTTCCGTCACATGATCAGCACCCCCGGCAGCGTGACGGTGACGGCGCCGCCGGCGCCGCCGACGACTACGACCACGAAGCCCGTCACGACCACCACAAAGCCGGTGACGACGACGACCAAACCGGTGACCACGACGACCGAACCGGTGACCACCACCACGAAGCCAGTGACGACGACGACCAAAGCCGGGACGACCACGACGCACGACGACCACGAACCACCACCGACGACGACCACGACACAAGCCAGTGACGACGACGACGCTGCCCGCCTCCAGCGTCACGGTCGCGAGCGATCCGATCGTCATTCCCGGGGCGGTCCCGTCCTTCGTGACAACGTCGAACGTCGGCGACCTGCTCGTCTACACCAATACCGGAACGACGCTGAATACGTGGTCCGTTCTCGACGTCACAACGTTGACCCAGGCGCCCAAGGTCGCCGGCGCCATCGCGATGGCCTAGGACGCCGACAGGCGTCGACATCGCGGCGCTCACGAGCGGCGGAAGTGTCGAACTCTTCGCTTCGCCGATCACGTCGAGTCCGGCCAGCTCAAGCAACGCGGTGAGCGAACCCGTGTGGTCGGCCACTCAACGTGACCGGGGCCGCCTCCGGCGCGCCGCCACTCGGCGGTTCCCTTTTCGTCAGCGCGACACCGACGCAGATCTCGATCGACGGCCAGGCCGCGAACTGGGGTGACCTCTTCTCACTGACGAGCTCGCCGGGGTCGGGGACCTGGAGTGCAACCGACGTCTCAGCGACGGGCGGCAGCCTCGGCACGCACCGTCGCCGACGCGGTCACCGGTATTCAAGTCGGCACGACGTTGACGCTGTACGCCGCCGGCGTCACCTCACCGCCGCCCCAGGGCGTCGGGGTCTACGCGATTCCTTCGGCGAAGTGGACCCAGGCCATCACGGACGGTTGGCCGATCGTCGAGTGAGACCGGCGGGCTCGGCACGCAGAGTGCGCCGTGGGTCGGCTTCACCGGTTCGAGCAGCGTCGCCAGCTCCCCCGACTTCCTGATGGGCAAGAGCATCTACAACTCGCACAAGCGCGTCACGTGGCTTTCGTTCTGGACGGTAAGCGGACCGTTAAAGGGCCAACCGAGACGACCACCAACTACTACAACCACGGATTCGCCGCCGGGGCGTGGGTCGCCACACAGATCAATCAGTACCGCTCGCTCGGCGTCGGGCTCAAGCCCGACTGGGTCATCTTCGACCCCGAGGGCTACCCCGACAACCACTCCGGACTTGACGCGCCGGGTGGATCGTCGGCCGCCACGCTCGCGAAGTACGCCACCTACTGGAGTGCGATGTTGAAGGGCTGGGCGAGCGGCATGGCGTCGGTCGACCCTTCACTCAACGCCGGCGTCTACGCCTCGCAGTCCGAGTACCGCAACTACAACCTGGTCACCCAGTCGATGCCAGTCTTCGTCGCGGTCGCCTTCGGTAACGGCGGCCCGACGCCGATCGGCGGCGCGACGGGATCGAACATCCGCGGCTACATCTCCTTCGCCGCCGCCTGCACGCCGAACTCGACGCTGGCCTCAGAGGAGGCAACGCTCTCGAACCCACCATGGTCCGGTCAGTTCAACACGTTGCAGTTCAACGCCGGCGTGTACTGCGCGCCAACCACGCCGTAGTCTGGGCCAATGAGCGACACCGACGACGACGAAGACGCCGAGGCCACGCAACCAAGGAGTCCGGCGACTCGAGCGACGCCTTCGGCGAGAAGGTCCAGGACCTGCGCAATCGCCTGAAGCACCTGACCCAGCCCTTCGTCGACTCCCTCGACTCGCGTCTGCGCGACCAGATCGACCGCCGCGTCGATGACCGCGTGGACGACCGCGTTCAGACCTTGGTCGACGAGGCGCTCGCCGCGCGACTATCGGTCATCGAACGCGCCATCGCCGACATCGACCGCGCGCTCAAAGAGCTGCAGGCGAAGTTGTCCTAGGGAGTCTTCTCGTCGCGCAACTGTGCGGCGCGGCCTTCACGGTCCCGACGAATGGCCCAACGTATGGTCAAAACGACGAGCACGAGCGTCGCCGCGATGAAGACGGAGAAGACCGCGATGAACACGTCGTCACGCTACGACGTGTCACACCGAGGCGCAAAAGTGGACGCATGACCACGATGCTCGATTCCTCACCCGTCAACGTGGTGGAGGCATTACGCGGGGATCGCTCTAAGCGTCCGTTGATCGATATCGCCAGCGCCGGCGGCCTTCGCTCGCTCCTCGAAGACGGAATCTTCGAGATCATTGGCGCACCGAAACTCGAGTCGCCGATCGTCGTGCGAACGTCGTCGCTCCATCAGCGCTTCGCCACCACCGACCTCGCCCTGTCGACGCCCGGTCGCATTCGCGGCGTCTTGATCGGGCAGCTCTTGCGTCTCATGAGTGTCGGGATGTCCATCGATCGCGCCTTCGACGACGCCGTCACGGCCTGGCGCGCTGAAGTCGACACCAATGAACTGATCGAGCAACTCGACGCTCTCGATGACGACGACCGTGCTCGCCTCGCGACCGACCTCGAGGCCCACTGCGTCACCTTGACCCGCGCGCTCGGCGAGATTCCTCCGCGTTGGATGCCACGCAGCGCCGTGCGCGCGACCCAACGACTGGCCGGCGGCAACGTCGTGTTGCGCGACGTCGTTGACCTGATGATCGGTACCCCGACGAGTGACGTGGCGTCGATCGCCCTTTTCGACGTCACCACCTCCCCACTCGGCGAGGGTGCCGAACGATCGATGCGCTATCACGCGCTGATGCAGACGCTGCGTACCTCGGTGATGCCGCTGAGGACGTGCACGTTCTCGAGCGCGACCGGCGAGATCTGGATCCGCGACGTCGACTACGAACTCCTGTCGCGCAGTATCGAGGACGTACTGGCGAGCGTGCGTGACCAGTGGGGTGTTCGATGACCTTGCTGCATCGACGTCTCACCAAGTCCGATCTCAACGACCTGGTCAACGAGACGCCGACCGGGCCCGTGCAGTTGTCGGACGCACATCGCGCGTCGCTGTCGACGCGATTTCGCGCCGTGGGCGTTCCGGGACATCGCCGACTCGACGCGTGGAGCGTCGAGCGCGCCGGTCGCAGCGGCAGCGCCTTTCGGTGGTCGCCCGCGACCGCCCGCCGCGTCCTCGGCAACGCGTCGCTCCGACGTATGACGACGCAACCCGTTTCGGTACGTGACGCGGTGCGTGACGAACTGGGCGATCAGATGCTTCGTGCCGCGTCGGGCTATTCGAGGAGCGGCTCGCTCTCGCACTGGCTCGCCTCGGCGCCGCATCCCGTCATCGGTCTCGTCACGGCCGAGGCCGTGAACTGGGCAACGCAACTCCAAGAGATCGCGACGTGGATCGAGGCGCCGTGGCTCGTGCCGACGAGCGACGCCTACTACGACGTCGCTTCGAGCGAGGACCACGCTGCGCGCCCGCCGCGACCTCGTCGTGGCGAACAGCGAGTCGCGGACCATCGTTCGCGTGCGCAGTGGCTCACCGGGCAAGAGCGCCGGTCCCGGTTTGCGCGCCGACCTGACGATCGAGGCGTTGGCCGACCGCGACGGACTCGCCCCGGTGCGCTACATCGGTCTGTGGCCCGAAGCCGGCGTCTGTCTCTCGGTTGACGGCACGATGAGTGACCTGCGCAGTGGCGCGCGCGACCTCGTGCGTACGGCCGTCGCCCAACGGCGCCGCGGAACGCTACTCGCGGCATAAGTATGGCGTCAAGGGGCACCCGAGTAGCCTTGATGTGCCATGGCCCTTGCGAACTTCCCTTAGAAATATCGCCATCATCGCCCACGTCGACCACGGAAAGACGACGCTGGTCGACAAAATGCTGCGCCAAACCGGCTCATTACGGCCCACGAGGAGCTGACCGACCGGGTCATGGACTCCGGCGACCTGGAGCGCGAGAAGGGCATCACCATCCTCGCCAAGAACACCGCCGTCAAGTGGAACGACCTCACGATCAACATCATCGACACGCCCGGTCACGCCGACTTCGGCGGCGAGGTCGAGCGGGACTCGCCATGGTGGACGCGCGTCATCCTGCTGGTCGACGCCGCCGAGGGCCCCCTGCCACAGACCCGATTCGTGCTGCGCAAGACGCTCGAGAAGCGCCTGCCCGTCGTACTCGTGATCAACAAGGTCGATCGTCCCGACGCGCGAATCAAAGAAGTCGTCGAAGAGGTGGAGAACCTCTTCCTCGACCTCGACGCCGACGAGCACCAGATTCCTTTCCCGATCCTCTACGCCAGCGCGCGCCAAGGCTGGGCCTCACTCGACGCGAACGACACATCGGGCGACCTCACGCCGCTCTTCCAGACCATCGCCGACTACGTGCCGGCGCCGGAATACGAAGAGGGGCACGGACTCCAGGCGCTCGTCTGCAACCTCGACGCCTCGCCGTACCTCGGGCGACTGGCGCTCTGTCGCGTGATCAACGGGAACCTAGAGCGCGGCCAGCGCGTCGCGTGGTGCCGCATCGACGGCACCATCGAGCACGCCAAGATCACCGAGCTCTTCATCACCGAAGCGCTCGAGCGGATCCCGGCCCAGATGCGCGGACCCGGCGACATCGTCGCGGTCGCCGGGTTCGAGGACATCACCATCGGCGAGACGCTCGCCGACCCGGAGAACCCCATCGCGCTCGAGCCGCTGCACGTGGACGAACCGAGCCTCTCGATGACGATCGGCATCAACACCTCGCCACTCGCCGGCACCGAGGGCAAGTGCTCACCGCGCGAATGGTGAAAGACCGCCTCGACCGCGAGCTCGTCGGCAACGTCGCGTTGCGCGTGCTCAACACCGAGCGCCCGACGCCTGGGAGGTCCAGGGCCGTGGCGAACTGCAGCTGGCGGTGTTGATCGAGACGATGCGCCGCGAGGGTTCGAATTCACGGTCGGCAAGCCCGCAGGTCGTCACGCGCACCATCGACGGCAAACTCAACGAACCGGTCGAGCACGTCACGGTCGACGTACCCGAAGAGTTCGTCGGCAACGGTCACGACACTGCTCGCCACCCGCAAGGGCACGATGACCGACATGGTCAATCACGGCACCGGTTGGGTGCGCCTCGAGTGGCGCATCCCGGCGCGAGGCCTCGTGGGCATTCGCACCGAGTTCATGACCGAGACCCGCGGCACCGGCATCATGCAACTCGAACTTCGACGGCTACGCCCCGTGGTTCGGCGACATCCGACTGCGCCAGAACGGCGTGCTCGTGGCCGACCGACGCGGCGACACGACCGGCAACGCCCTGTTCGACCTCGAACAGCGCGGCACTCTGTTCGTCGGACCCGGCGTCGAGGTCTACGAGGGGATGATCGTCGGCGAGAACTCGCGCTCGGACGAGATGAACGTCAACCCCACGAAGGAGAAGAAGCTCACCAACATGCGCGCCGTCGGGCAGCGACAACACCGAACGCATCGCGCCGCCCACGATTTCTCGCTCGAGCAGGCGCTCGAGTTCATCGCCGACGACGAGGCCGTCGAAGTGACGCCCCAGTCGGTGCGACTGCGCAAGGCCGTCGCTCGATGTCGCGGCGCGACACCGCCTCCATAAGAAGAAGTAGCGCGTTAAGTAGTGTCATCCTCGGAGGGATGACAGAGCGGCCGAATGTACCGGTCTTGAAAACCGGCGTGGGCTTGCCCACCGTGGGTTCAAATCCCACTCCCTCCGCTCACTGTGGTTGACGATAACGTTGGACGTCGGCATTTTGCAGGAACTGCGGACTTGGTCGTTGAATGACCGGCAACGGGCAATACCCGTGTCAGAGAACGCATCGTGCGCCGCGTTGTTCGGCCACGACTGGATGTACGGTCCACCGTTCACCGTGCTCGTGAAAACGGGTTGACGACCGCGTGATTCCCGGGTACGGCGTCCCAAAGGCGGCGTACCGAGGAATCCGTGGGAATTTTGAGTCGAGCGACGCCGATCAGTTGAGCGGCGATGTCCCCGTACGACCGAAACGTGTCGGCACGATTGCAGAGAGAAACTCTGCCTCCTGAAGGATCTGTAACGCGGACGCCTGACGTGGGACTGCATACTTGGCAACAATGCCCAACCAAGGAGAATCTCATGAACTCCGTACACCACTTCGCGCAGCGAGCGCGAGCGTGCTGGTACTCGGCCTCGGCTTCGCCGTCGTCGGGACCGCCGGCGCGTCATCGTCCCGAAACTTTGGTTCCTTCGGTCAACGTCCGGCGCTGTTCGTCGAAACGGACGCGAGCGCGGGGAACAGTGTTCTCAGCTACCGCCAGGCGAGTGACGGCACTATCTCCTATGCGGGGAAGTACGCCACCGGAGGTCTCGGCGCCACGAGCGCGGGCGCGACGGCCGACCCTCTCGCGAGCCAAGACGGACTCGTACTCGCAAACCACGGCGCGAACCTGATCGCCACGAATCCGGGCAGTGACACCGTGACGGTCTTCTCGGTCGAGGGCACTCACCTCAAGGTTGAGCAGCAGCTTCCGAGCGGCGGGCTCTTTCCCGATTCCATCGCGACCAGCGGCAACTTGGTCTCCGTGCTGAACGCCGGCGGCGCCGGCTCGGTCGCAGAGTTCCAGTGGTTCTTCGGTCGCCTCGTGCCAGTGGCGGGTCAGGTACGAAGCCTCGGTCTGTCGAACACGACGCCCCCAGACTTCCACCACGGTCCCGGTCAGTTGGGCTACACCCCGAACGGCCAGCACCTCATCGTGACGACGAAGTTGTCGACCAACGCGTACGACGTGTTCTCGGTGGGCGCGAACGGCGCACTCGGTGCGACGCCCGTGGTCACGGCCGCCGTCAACGCCCTTCCGTTCTCCTTCGTCTTTGACGCGGCCGGAAACGTCGTAGCGACCGAAGCGTCCAACAGCTCGCTCACGACCTACCGGGTCAATGCCAATGGCTCGCTCACCTCGCTCGGCACCGTCACCGACGGCGCTGCGGCGCTGTGCTGGAACTCCGGCGCGAACGGTTACTTCTACGGATCGAACGCCGGCAGCGGCACCGTGAGTTCTTTCACGGAGAACTCGTCCGGGGCACCCGTCCTCGTGAACGCCACCGCGGCGACGGCCCACGCTGGTACGACTGACTCTGTCGTCTCGCCCGACGGGAAGTTCTTCTACGTCGAGAGCGGCGGCGCGGGGACCATTGACGCGTTCGCTATCGGCGCCAATGGATCACTCACCCAGATCGAGACGATCTTCAACGTCCCTGCCGCCTCTGAGGGTCTGGCCATTAGCTGATCAGACACGATGTGCTGTGACGGCGACCGCGGGGTGAAAACCCCGCGGTCGCCGCGTCGTGGCGCCACGTCACGAAGCAGTGGGCCGGCGGGTCAACGGGCCGAGGACTCGTTTCTGCGCCGATCGCCATCCGCGTTACGCGGAGAATCATCGCCGGGTACTGTTCTTCACGTGGACGACGCCGAGCTCTTGGAGAGTCTCCTCGCGGGCGATGAATCGGCCTTCAACGAACTGGTTCGGCGATATCACGGGACGTTGATCAAGGTCGCGCGCTACTACGTGGCGAACGCCGCGAGTGCCGAGGACGTTGCCCAGGACACGTGGATCGCGGTCCTGAAAGGCGTCGAGAGATTCGAAGGGCGCAGTTCGTTCAAGACCTGGCTCCTTCGGATCTGCGTCAACCGTGCGCGCACGACGGGCGTGAAAGAGCATCGATCGATTCCCGTCGACCCAAACGAGTCGGGTCCGAGTGTCTCGGCGCACCGTTTCGACCAGGGCGGCTTCTGGAGTGATCCGCCCGTACCGTTTACCGACGCGATCGACACACGACTCGACAACACGGCACTCCTGAGTGCGGTGAGAGGCGCCATCGAATCCCTCGGCGAGCCCCAACAGGCGGTCGTAACGCTTCGAGACGTCGAAGGACTATCTACACAGGAGGTGGCCACATTGCTCGGACTGAGCGAGGCGAACGTGCGAGTGATCTTGCACCGCGGCCGAGCCCGCGTTCGAGAGATCGTCGAAGAGGCCATGAAGGGATCGAAGATATGAAGTTGCTGCCGTCACCACTCGTCTGTCGCGACGCCGTTGAACTCGTGAGCGACTACCTCGACGGCACCTTGTCACGTCGTCAGCGCCGGCGCCTCGAAAAGCACCTAGCCGGCTGCGACGCCTGCACGGCCTACCTCGAACAGATGCGTGCGACGATCGCCGCGAGTGGCAAAGTCGGTCCCGAGGACCTCCCGAGCGACGTCGTCGAGGGCCTCGTCAACCTCTTCCGTCAATACCGCGACGACAAATGAAAGGTCCAACCCATGGCGTCCAGTGAAACACCGATCATGGTCTACGGCGCGAGTTGGTGCCCGGACTGTCGTCGCGCCAAGCAGTTCCTCGCGTCGCACCGCGTTCCCTACGAGTGGATCGACCTCGAAGAGTTCCCCGAGAAGACCGCCGAGGTCGAGGCGCGCAACGACGGCAAGCGGATCATCCCGACCATCGTCTTTCCCGACGGCACGTTCCTCGCCGAGCCGTCGAACGACGAACTGGCCGACCGCATCGGACTCTCGCGCGTCGCTTCGGAGAAGGAGTACGACATCGTCATCGTCGGCGGTGGGCCGACCGGTCTCACGACCTCGATCTACGGCGCGCGCGAGAACGCCAAGGTGCTTGATCGTCGAGAAGTCGGCGCCCGGTGGTCAGGCGGGCGTCACCGAGCGTTTCGACAACTACCCGGGATTCCCCGACGGCGTCGGCGGCGCCGAATTGGCCGAGCGCATGACCCAACAGGCCCAGCGCTACGGCGTGGAGATCCTCCAGGCCGTCGGCGCCACGAAGATCGAGCGTGACGGCCCGATGATGCGCGTCGATCTCTCGACCGGCGATTTCGTCGCTAGCGCCGCGCCGTCCTCGTCGCGTCCGGGTCGACGTACCGGCGCACCGACGCCGACGGCGAGGCGGACCTCATCGGTGCCGGCATCCACTTCTGTGCGACGTGCGACGGGCCGTTCTACCGCGGCGCCAAGGACCTCACGGTCGTCGGCGGAGGCAACAGCGGTCTCGAGGAGGGCCTGTTCCTCACGCAGTTCGCCGACCACGTCACCGTGGTCCAAGCGATGCCGAAGCTGACGGCCAACAAGCTCCTGCAGGACAAGGTGACGAACCACCCCAAGATGTCGGTGCTCCTGGACACGTCGGTGACGTCGTTCAACGCGAACGATTCCGGCAAGCTCGAGTCGATCACGCTGTAGCTGCGACGGGACCGAGGCAAACGCACGAGACGGCCGGCGCGTTCATCTTCATCGGACTCGACCCCAACACGAGTTTCCTCGAGGACTCGCTCGACGTCGACGCCCGAGGATTCATCCTCACCGATACGAATGTTTCGCACGAGCGTCGACGGCATCTTCGCCGCCGGTGACGTTCGATCCGGCTCCACGAAGCAGATCGCGTCGGCGGTTGGCGAGGGTGCGGCGGTCGCAATTCAGATCCGCTACTACCTCGATTCACTCGATCGAGTGCCGGTCAATAGTTGACATTTCATTTAGTCGACCGCTCTCGCGCGTCGATGCGAAACGTTTATCGCAACGCGACCATCAAGGGCGCAACTTTTTTCTGACGTGGCGCCGCTTCGACGTTGCGCGAGCGCCTTTTCACAGCGGAAACTAAAGATCATTCACGAGTAAAGTTCTGCTTGCGTCGTATCGGTGTCGACCGTTTTCGCAGGGCGCAGCGGGGCGAATTCGCAGTGCACACACATGCTTACCGAACGGAGCGTTGTACCCATGTCCAGAGAGAGTTTCGACACCTCAGTGCTCGGCGAGTTCTTTTGGAACTCGACCGACCTGTTGTCGGTCCTGGGCAGCGACGGCTCGTGGGAGATCGTCAACGCGGCGTGGCCCGAACAGATGGGCTGGTCGCTCGAAGACCTCCAGAGCGGTCCATTCATCGACTTCATTCATCCCGACGACGTCCTCGCGACCGTTCGCGAATTCGACCGATTGGTCGCCGCGCCCGACGCGACGCTGATCGAATTCCGCAACCGCCAGCGACGACGCGACGGCAGCTATCGGTGGATCGAGTGGAGCTGTCAGGGCCGAAACGGCAGGTTTTTTCGGCCGGACGCGACATCACGAGCCAGGTCGAAGGCCAGATGGAACTGGCCGGGAGCCTGGAGACGAAGCGCGCGATTCTCGATGCCGTGGTGGATTCGATCATCACCATCGACGAACACTTCCAGATCCTCGACGTCAGTCCCGGCACTGACCGCATCTACGGCGTGTCGCTCGATAGAACGTCGCGGCAAGAACTCACTGAACATCGTCTCTCGAAGACGACCGCGATCACGTCGCCGTCGAACTGCGCCGACTCTTCCGCGGTGAAGACGGCGCCCTTACGAACTACCACTTCCGGGCCCAGCACGTCGACGGCCGGATGTTGACCATCGAGACGCGCGGTCGTCTGATTCGCGACGGCGCCGGACACGAACCTCGTGCCGTGCTCGTATCGCGTGACGTCACCGAGGCCGTGGCCGCGGAGTCAGTGTTGAAGGATGCCAAGGAGGCGGCCGAGCGCGCCAACGCCGCGAAGAGCGAGTTCATGTCGCGAATGAGCCACGAACTCCGCACCCCGCTGAACTCCGTGTTCGGGCTTCGCACAGATCCTCGAGATGGAGTTGCAGTCCCCCGACGAACTCGAGATGGTGGGCTTCATCCACCACTCGGGCAAGTACCTGCTCGAACTGATCAACGAAGTCCTCGACATCTCGCGCATCGAATCCGGCCACATCAGCGTCCTGATCGAGCCGATCGTCCTGCAGGACCTCGAGAAGGAGTGCATCGAACTCGTGAAGCCCCAGGCCAACGAGCTCGGCGTCACGATCTTCTCGCAGTCCGACTACGACTTCCAGGTCCTCGGTGACCAACAGCGACTGAAGCAGGTCATGCTCAACCTCTTGTCCAACGCGATCAAGTACAACCGACCGAACGGTTCGGTGACCATCGCGTGCGACGCCGAAGCCGCGCAGCAAGGTGCGTCTCTCGGTGAGCGACACCGGTCCCGGGCATCAGTCCCGACCTGATCAATCGGCTCTTCACGCCGTTCGACCGACTCGACGCCGAGACCTCGGGCATCGAGGGGACCGGTCTCGGGCTGGCACTCTCCAAGGGCCTCATCGAGGCGATCGGCGGCACGATCGGCGTCGACAGCGAGGTCGGACAGCGGCTCCACGTTCTGGATAGAGCTCCCGAACGTCAAGAGCCCGAAGTCGGCCGATGACGCGCGCCGCACCGACGCTCGCGATCAAGGCGGCCAATCCGGCGGAGTCGACCGTGCTCTACATCGAAGACGACGTCGCCAACGTGCAACTCGTCGAACGCCTCCTCATGCAGCGCCCGAACATCAACGTGATGACGTCACTGCTGGGCAGTGTGGGTATCGAACTGGCCCAGGAGTACCGGCCGGACCTCATCCTGCTCGACGTCCACCTCACCGACCTCCACGGCTTCGAAGTGCTCGAACGCCTCCAGGGCGATTCGCGGACCGTCGACATCCCGGTCGTCGTACTGTCGGCCGACGCGACGACGTGGCAGCGTCGGCGATTCCGCAACGCCGGCGTCTACGACTACCTCTCCAAGCCGCTCGAACCTGCAACAGTTGCTCGACGTCATCGACCAGCACGTCGGCGCCCGGGCCGCGTCCCAGGTGCTCGCCAACGCCCGGGAAGCCATCACCACGTCGTAACCCGCGTAGGTCTGCTTACGGCGCGATTCGCGAGCGAATCTCCTTGATCCATTGATCGGCCGAACGCCGCGCCTCGGCGACCTCTTCGCGCCGATCCGAGGCGTCGATGCCGGTGACGGGATAGGAGCCGAGGAACTTCACGCGCGCCAGGTGTGCCTGGAGGTCGGCCAGACAGTCGGCGACGACGTCGTCGGCGACGTGACCTTCGAACTCGATGACGAAGCAGTAGTCGCCCAGACCACGTTTCGTCGGTCGACTCTCCAACTTCGTGATGTTGATGTCGCGTGCCGCCAATCGTCCGAGGATGCCGTAGAGCGACCCGGGACGGTCGGCGTCCTGGAAACAGACGATTGTCGTTCGGTCGTGTCCCGTGGGCGCTGCGACAGCGTCGCGACCCACGACGACGAATCGAGTGGCGTTGTCGGGATGGTCTTGGATGTCACTCGCCAGTGCCACGAGACCGAAGAGCTCACCGGCTAGCGTCGAAGCGACCGCGGCCCACGGTTCGCTCGACTCGGCGACCTCTCGCGCGGCCTGTGACGTCGAAGTGGACTGTTCGATCGGGACGTCGAGTCCGTGCAGGTAGCCGCGACACTGCGCCAGCGCGTGAACGTAACTGCGCACACCGGTGATTTCTTCGAGGGCGACGCCCGGCCGGGCGAACAGGTGCAGTCGAATAGGGATGACCATCTCGCGCACGATCACCAATTCGTGATCGAAGACCAGCCCGTCGATCGTCGCCGACACCGTCCCCTCGATTGCGTTCTCGAGCGGGACCAGACCCTGATCCAGGGTGAGATCGGCCACCGCCGCCAGGAGATCGGCGAACGTCTGGCACGCGACCGGCTCGACGCCTTCCATTGAGGAGACGGCCTCGTGCGAGAACGAGCCCTCGGGCCCGAGGTAGCCAATGCGCAGCGTTCCCATCACGAGAGGTTACTTCGAGCGACCGAATCGCCCCGTCGGGCCGGGCCGGAAGAAGGTCGTTTGAGGTCGTACGATATATAGGGATCAATTCGAAAGGCCGTGCAATGGGGCACCCGATGTTTGAGTACGACGCCACGCTGGCGGACGAAGTATTTGACTACTGCCGAGACCGCCTTTCGATGGACCCGGTGCCTCTCGACTTCGGGAGTTTGAACGCGACGTCCCCGGGCGACATGAAGCGACTTCATTCGACCCGAAGGTCACGACGCCGACGAGATACTCGAGTTCTTCAAGAACGACCTGGCGCCGTCGGTCGTCTCCATCGACTCACCAGGTTTTCTCGCCTTCATCCCGAACGCACCGACGAAGAACTCACTGCTGTTCGATATGGTCGTCGCTTGCTCCGGCCTCAACGGCACGAGTTGGCTGGAGTCGAGTGGCGTCGTCATCGCCGAGAATCAGGCGTTGGAATTCCTCGCGTACTTGGCCGGTATGCCCGAGGGGTCTGGTGGCGCCTTTGTCTCTGGGGGATCGCTCGGCAACCTCTCGAGTCTCACTGTCGGACGCGACGTCGGACGTGCCAAGCGGCCCGACCTGTTACCGCACGAGGTTCGCTACGCGATCTCCTCGGACGCCCATTCGAGCATCGGCAAGGCGCTGCACGTCCTCGGCGTCGAGCCGCTCATCGTGGTGACCGACGACCATCGCTTCACGCGCGCGAGCCTCGAAGAGGCGATGGCGAACGACCCGAATCCCGAGAGCGTGATCGGCATCGTGGCGACGTCGGGGACGACGAACGCTGGCATCGTCGACGACCTGGAAGGCCTGGGCAGTTACGCGCGCGAACACGACCTGTGGTTCCACGTCGACGGCGCCTACGGCGGGGCCGCACTGTTCTCACCCACCGAGCGTCACCTGCTCGAAGGTCTGCGGCACGCGCGACAGCTTCATCGTCGATCCGCACAAGTGGCTCTTCGGTCCGCTCGACTGCTGCGCGCTTGATCTATCGCAATCCGACCGTCGCGCGCAAGGTCCTCGCCCAACAGGCTGGCTACCTCGACATCTTGCACTCGAGCGACGACGAGCACTACGAGTGGAACCCGTCGGACTTCGCAATCCATCTATCGCGCCGGGCCCGGGGTCTCCCGTTCTGGTACTCACTCGTTACCAACGGCACCGCCGCCTACGAGAGCGCCGTGCAGTGCGCCGTCGACATCGCGCACCGCACGCAGAAGAAGATCGAGGAACTCGACTACGTCGAGATGGTCCGTCCGATCAGCCTCTCGATCGTCCTCTTTCGACGAAAGGGCTGGACGAGCGAGCGACTACACCGAGTGGAGTCATCAGTTGCTGCGCGACCAGATCGCCTTCGTCACGCCCACGAAGTGGGAGGGCGAGACGGTCGGTCGCCTGGCCTTCTTGCACCCCAACACGACGGACGAACTGGTGGATCAGATCCTCGAGTCGATGCGCGACTAAGGCCTCTCCAACAACGGATCACTCGGCGTGCGCGTCGCGTCGCCACGTTGTGACTTTCGACGCCAGGCGATGCCGCCCAGGGCTTCTAAGACGATCCGGTTGCCGAGGTAGGCCGTGATCTCGGCGTGGTCGTAAGGCGGCGAGACCTCGACGACGTCCACGCCGCCGATCGTCGTCTCCATCGCGATGCGGCGAACGGCGTCGAGCAGTTGGCGGCTGCTCAGTCCGCCCGGCTCCGGGGTGCCCGTTCCCGGCGCGGAACCCGGGTCGACGACATCGACATCAACCGACAAGAAGACCGCGTCACAGTCACTCACGGCGATGTTGATCGCCTCGCTGAGGACGTCGTCGAAACCGCGCGACACGATCTCGCTCATCTCGAACGAGCGCATCCCTTGTTCGGCCATCCAGTCGAGCGTCGCCGGTTCGGGCCAGTAACCGCGCAGTCCGATCTGCAGGAATCGGTCACCGCGACAGGCGCCGGACTCGATGAGTCGGCGCATCGGGGTGCCGTGGCCGTACAACGAGCCCATCTGCGTGTCGCCGGTGTCGGCGTGGGCGTCAAAGTGAATCACCGAGACCCGTCCCCACCCGACGTGTCGAGCGACGCCGGTCACGTCGGGTAGCGCGATCGTGTGATCACCCCCGAGGACGATCGGAACGACACCCGCGCTAGCCACAGCCGCGACGCGCTCTTCGAGCAGCCGCAGCGACCTCTCGGTGTCCCCCGAGGGCATCTCCACGTCACCAAGGTCGACCACGGCGAGGTCGGTCAGCGCGTCGACACCTAGGGCGAGACTCGGGCGCTTCCCATTGTGCGGCAGATAGTCGCTGATGCGGATCGCCTGGGGACCGAAGCGACATCCCGATCGATGTGACGTGCCACCGTCGAACGGTGCACCGATGATCGCGGCACCCGACGACGACCACGCAGCGAACTCGTCGGGGTCGGCCGCCGGGACGCCGAGGAACGTAGCGTCGGGTCCGTAGAGGTTGCCTATGCGCATTGGTGGCCCCGCTTACGCATAGACCTTCTTTATCGCGGCCGACAGTTCGTCGAGATGGTTGACGACGAGCGAGACGTGTCCGTCGTCGGGGAAGAAGCTCTTGGTCGCCGTGGGCAAGTTTTTGACCAGCCACTCGCCGTGGGTGGGCGGCACCATGAGGTCGTGGGTTCCGAACCACACCGCGACCGGCACCGTGATCGACGTGGGATCGAAACCCCACTCGTGCATCATCGCCTCGTCATCGTCGAAGAATCCCCGCCACCCGAACTCGAAACCCTGACGCAATGATGCCGCGAAGTCCTCGCGCGCCGCCTCCGGTTCGAAGACGGCCTTATCGGGCTCGGAGAGTAGTCCGCCGAAGAGCTCGACGACGTTGTCCTTCGTGGCGCTCCCGAACGCCTCACCGTACGCCGCCATGCTGGCTTCGTACTCCGGACCGCCCGCTTTAGCCATCGCGAACTCTTCGACGTTCTCCGGACCCATGCCAGCGGTCCAGTCGAAGTCCATGGTCGTGGGCACGACGCCGGCCAGTGACCACGCGGCCAGACAGCGTGGTGCGTCAAGCGCCGCGCACGCGAGCGCGTGAGGACCACCGCCCGACCACCCGACGACGACGTAATCGCTGCGACCGAGTGAATCGAGCGCCGCGCGCGTGTCGTTCACCACCGAGGCGACGTCTCGGCCTTCCAGGCGTGACGACTTGCCGTAGCCGGCGCGCGAGGTCGTGATGACGAACAGGCTGCCATCGTCGGCGAGCGGCGCGAGCATCTTCACGAGATTGACCGATCCGGGTGTGCCGTGGTGGAAAAAGACGGTGTGGCCCGACGGTTCGCCGAGGGTGCCGACTTCGAGTGTGCGCCCGTCGGGCAGTTCAATCAGGACTTCGTTGTAGTTCATGGTGTTCCGATCGCCGTATCAACCCCCCACCCTACGCTCGGGTGATGTCCTCGTCGCGCTCGATTTCGGTCTCCCGATTGATTTCCGCCCCCGCGTCCAGGATCTTCGACCTGCTCGCCGATCCGCGCCAACACGTGCTCCTCGACGGCTCCGGTTCGGTCACGTCGGTGAAGAGAGCGCCGCAGCGATTGGCACTCGGCTCAACGTTTTCGATGCACATGAAAATGGCTCTCGGCTACGTCACACGCAATCGCGTCGTCGAATTCGAAGAGAGCCGCTGCATCGCGTGGCATCACTTCGCACTGTTCGACTGGCGCTACCAACTCGAGGCCGTCGACGGTGGCACGTTGGTCACGGAGTCGTTCAACTACGACAAACCATGGGCCTTCGTGATCGTGGCCATGGGTTTCCCCGAACACAACCGATCGGCCATTGAGGGAACACTGGAGCGACTCGAGGCCGCCGTCACTTCGTGACGGCGAGCGTCGTGCCGACGTTCAAGAGTTCGACCCAGGTCTGACCGGGTGTCATCAGCGCCGTCTTTCCGTCGAGCGTCGTGTACGTGACGACGTCGCTCTTGGACGAACCGCGCGACCACGTCCCCGTCGTCTCCTTACCGTCGACGAAGTACGCGGCTTTCCCCGATCCCTGCAGATTCGCGTACGAGGCCTCGGTGCCGATGCCGTTCACGTAGTTCACGAACATGACGATGACGTTCTTCGGCGATTCGCGCACGCCCGTGCCGGTGACGTCGGCTTTGCCAAAGAGCGTGCGGTCCCACGACATCGAGGCCGTGTCCCACGTCCAGGTCACGGAGTAGATACTCGGGAACGGCACGATGAAGCTCACCACCGGCGTGCCGCCCACAATCTCAGTCTTCGTGCGATACGAGAAGAGCGCCGGTGGCGGCACCGGCGTGCCACCCTTGGCGAAGAGCTGGGGCGCGATGGCGAAGAGGTTGTGCGGGGCGTAGAGATCCGGGTCGCGGAACATCGCCGTGCCGGCGCTGGACTCGTCAATCAGGTGCAGGCCCGGGACGGTCGAGATCGACGCCACCGCGTACGGCGCACCGCCGGAGTACGCGAATATCCCGCCCAGGGGCCACACGACCTGCGTGTCGGTCGGTCGCACGGAGCGCACCGGACCGACCTTGATCGGCGCGTGCGAGTTGAAGATCGCTGCCAGTCTCGTGATGCCGCCGTTCACGATCTCTTCGTACACGACGTCGGCCCTATCGATGCCCCACTGGGGAAGCGCTTCTGGTGTGTTCTCGATCTTGACGGTCAGCGCCGGGCGTCTCAGCGAAATACTGGTCGGATCGGGCAGGCCAGAGAGCGGCGCGTTCGGGTACTGCGGCAACGTCGTCGTCGTCGTGCTCGTGGTGGTGGTCGTCGGCGTGGTCTTGTGAAAGTGGAAAAACGCCAGTCCCCCGATCGCCGCCACCACGACGACGATCACGATCACGGGGAGTGTCTTTCGCATCCTTCAAACTTAGTTAGGACGCTCGTGGTACCTGGTCAGTTCTTAGTCGCTTATTAGGCGTTTGAAGATGACGGTGTGGGGCAAGTCGGTCTCGGGACTCAGATGTTCTGAACCCTCGATGCGGTGCCACCCCACGCTCTCGTAGAAGCCCAGCGCGGTGTCACGACCGTTCGCCCAGATCTGCTCCACGCCTTGGGCGCGCAGGTCCTCTTCGGCCAAGGCGAGCACGCGCGCGCCGTACCCGCGGCCCTGGACGTCAAAGTCGGTCGCCATGTAGCGCAGTTGATACGTGTTGAGCGACGCGTTCATCGGGGGCGCCGAAGGAAAGAACGAGGCACTCACGACGACGCCGATCGCCGAGGAAGCCGGCGTAGTGGATCGACGTCTCCTCCCCGTCGCGCGGGTCGGGCTGATAGATCGCGGGGTCGTCATCGCGCAGGACCCGTCGACGCAGCTCGTGCAACTGCTGCGCCGAAACCCGTTCGACGTGGAGGTCGTCGTCAGTCAAGGTGCAGCACCATGGTGTAGCAGGGTGAGCGACTGAATCACGGTCCATCGTGAAGCTCTCCCCGGTCGGTCGAAAACCGATCCTCTCGTAAAAGGCGCGCGCTCGCGGCACCGACGACCCGACGTGCAGGTAGACGTCGTCGACGCCGTCGGTCCTTGGCCCACACCCCGATCGATTGCACCAGGAGCGCCGCCGTTCCGGACCCGCGTTCGCTGGGCGTCACGTACATGCCATAGAGCCACCGGGTTCCGGGATGGGCGTCGTTGAAGCCTCCCGAAACCATCCCGACGACGCGACCATCGCGGTCGGCGAGGTAGTAGAGCCTCGTCGACGCCGCGTTCTTCCACTGCGCGTCTGACTCAGCGCACCGACTCCTCGTAGGTCGATCCGTAGGCGTCGGGGGTGTTGCTCAGCGCCTCGAGGCGGATCGCGCGAAGGTCTTCCCAGTCGTGCACGCCGCACAGAGTCGAATGGTCAGCGTCGACTCACTGCGTCATCGGTCATGCGCGCGGCGACGTTGCGCTCCGCGGCCGTACCCTGGGCGAAGTTGTCCGCGAACCGTCGTCGTGGTCGACGCTCCGGCCGATTCTGAGAGAGTTTGGCCTTGCCCGGTGATCGCTTCGACGTCGATCTCGATACCGACGATGGCCTTCACCTGGCGCTCGACGTAGTCGACGCGACGCGTCATCGACGCGCCACTCGGGCGAACGTCCGGCTTCGAACTGTTCGGTGAGCGAGTCGCACCTGACGTTGCAGCCACTCGGGGTCGTCGTGCACCGTCGCGCGGCCGCGGACCTCGGCCGCGACATAGTTCCAGGTCGGCACGACGCCGGGACTCTCGAAACGGCTCGGGTAGTTCGACGGGGACACGTAGGCGCTCGCGACGAGGAACAGGCCGAGGACGTCGTCGCCGTCCTTGAGCGATCGCCACCACGGATTGGCCTTCGGCGACGTGCGTGAGGATCTTCGTGCGGTCCTCGCTGACGACGACGGGCACGAAGACGCTCTGGAGTCCTCGGCGTCGCGACCACGAGCATCCCGGCGCCGGCCTCGCGTCACGATACGCCACGCGGCCGTCATCGTCAACTGCGTGTTTTGGCGGTACGTACACGCTCCCATTCTTCCATGGGCTACGCGGGGCCAGTCTGAGAGCGTCTCAGGTGCCTTCGGGCGTGGCGAGTGCCGCGCCGTCCTCGCGCCGGGGCAGGCGCGCCGAATAGATGCTGTAGCCATCGATCTGGCGCACGAGGAACGTCGCGATCGCGGTGGCGGCCATCATCGGGATCGCCAACGAGAAACCGCTGTGCGTCAGTTCGAGTACCAACACGAGTCCGGCGAGCGGTGCTTGCATCGATGCTCCGATCATGGCCGCCGCGCCGACGAGGGCGAAGGCCCCGACCGGCGTGCCGGGCCACATGTGGATCCATAGTGCGCCGAAGAAGGCGCCGAAGAGCGCGCCCGTCGCGAGGAACGGCGTGAAGACACCGCCGGCGGCACCGCTACCCAGCATCATCGCGGTGACGAGCGGCTTCAGGGCGAAGAGTGCGAAGAGCAGTCCTACGCCACCGACACCGAGGAACGCTTCATGCGCCATGTCCTTGCCGTTGCCGAAGAGCTGCGGATACCAGATGCCGATGACGCCGAGGACGGCGAATGCGACCGGCATGATCCAAAGGATGCTGAAGCCCCTTCGCACGAAAGTGCGACGCCCATCCGATCAGTCGGACGTAAAGGACTGCAAGGAGTCCGATGAGGATCCCCGCCAACAACGACCAGACCATGAGCGAACCTGAGAACCGGTAACTCGGAATGTCCGCGTAGGTCGCGCCGGTGGGGAGATAGAGCCAGGCGACCAGCGTGGCGATCAGCGACGTCACCAGCGCCGGCATCACGACGGGAAGCGCGAAGCTGCCGTAGAGGACCTCGGCGGTGAAGATCGCGCCACCGAGCGGCACGTTGTAGACACAGGCCAGGCCCGCGCCACCGCCGCAGGCGACGAGCAGTCGCTTCTGTGCGGGGCTCAGATTGAACCAGTGCGAGAGCACGCTGCCCGAGGCGCCCCCCATCAACTTGGGCGCGGCTTCGCGTCCGATCGACGCACCGAGTCCGATGACGACTTCTGAGACGACGGACGTCAAGAAGCTGCGGCGCAACGAGAGCTCGCCGTCGCCGTTCCAAATCGCGTCGTCGATGTCGGACTTCTCGTGCTTGAGATAGCGCCTGATCAGGTACCACGACACCGCGCCTATGACGCTGGCGATCATCAGCACGACCATCCGACGGCTCGAACTCACCGCCGCCACCGCGTTCTGGAAGTACCCGGAGTGATAGTGGAACCCGACCCGCTCGACTTCAGCGAGGAGCCACATCAAGAGGTCTCCGAAGAGGCCCGCCGCGATACCCGTTAACGCAACGGCGAGCCAGAACCTC
Source organism: uncultured Acidimicrobiaceae bacterium (assembly GCA_963764095.1). Taxonomy (GTDB): domain Bacteria; phylum Actinomycetota; class Acidimicrobiia; order Acidimicrobiales; family RAAP-2; genus RAAP-2. The sequence continues at coordinate 92,259 of CAVXRB010000030.1, forward strand.
GCCGTCAGCCGCGCTTCTCCGTCGTCGGTGACGTTGGGTTGCTCCATTGCGCCACGACCCGACGCAATGCGTCGCTTGATCATTGGGGGAGGAACGCGAAGGCGTTCACTCTCGGTGTTGCGCTTTCGCACCATGGTCCTCTCAACGCAATGGCTCAGGCCATCGTAGTGCCCGTCAAATTCCAACTAACTCTCTCGAAAAAGTGCGGAGCTACGTCCGTTCACTGCGGGACCGACATCCATGGCGGCGGATCGACGTCGATCCGCGCGAACGAGGAGTCGACACGGCCGAAGCGTTCGTCGGCTGTCGACCAAGCGCGCCACGCGTCGGCGATCTCGTCTTGCGTGCGCGCGACAAAGTTCCACCACATGAAGAGCCGCTCGTCGAAGGGCGCGCCACCGATGAGTATCGCCCGACTCGCTCTCGTTGCGCCGAAGCGGCACTCGTCTCGACCGGCGCCGAGATACGCCAGTACGCCGGGCTCGACGACGAACTCGTCCACCAACACCGAGCCGTTGGCCACGATGATCGCGTACTCAAAATCGGGATTGAGTTCGACCGTCGCGTCTCCCGCGTGAAGATCGAGTTCGACGCCGACTAGCTCACTGTCGCGACGAGCAGTGGATCGCAGCTCGCCAAATGATCCGACGAGGACCGTGGCCGTGAGGTTGGTCGTCTCCAATACCGGTAGCTGGTCAAAGTGTTCGAACTCGCTGCCGCCGTCGCGCGTCAGCGACGGTTGAGCGATCCACAGTTGCATGCCGTGCATCTCGCCCGATCGAAGTCCGGGATTCTCTTCCGAGTGCGCGATTCCGTGGCCGGACGTCATCAGATTCAGTTGTCCGGCGCGGATGAGTTGCTCCGTTCCGAGAGAGTCACGGTGCAAGAACTCACCGCTGAAGAGCCACGTCACGGTTTGCAGGCCCATGTGCGGATGCGGCGCGACGTCGATCGACCGATCCGGGCTCAGTGCCATCGGCCCCATGTGATCGACGAAGCACCACGCCCCTACCGTGCGCCGACCCTTCGTCGGCAACGCCCGGCGCACGCGAAGTTCCGCGACCTGTGCCTCACGACTTTCGATGATTTCGATGTCGTGATCCGTCACGTTCCGACGCTCCGCCGACGGTCCTTCACGCGTCGTAGGCCGCCTGCAAGACGGCGCACTCGATCTTGTTCATCGCCATCATGGCTTCGTGCACTCGGCCGGCCCTCGTAGGATCGGAATCACCCATGAGCTCGGCCAGAAGCGTCGGGATGATCTGCCACGAGACACCGAATTGGTCTTTCAGCCAACCGCAGGGACCAAATTCACCCCCGTTGCCAAGTGCCGACCAGTAGTAGTCGACCTCGTCTTGGTCCTGACACGAGACGAACAGTGAGAACGCTTCGTCGAGTTTGAACGTCGGGCCACCGTTCAGGATCGTGATCGTCAGATTTTCGATGCGAATCCTTCCAATGACGAATCCGCCGTTCGGCATCGACGGCGACTCCATCCGCGTGACGTCGACGATCTCGGAGTTAGCAAAGACGCTCGCGTAGAACTCGAGCGCCTGCTCGGCGTTGTCGTTGAACCAGAGGAATGGGCTGACGTCCACCACGGCTTCATGCTATCGAGGCGATTCGCGCAAATTCCTCTGCGAATACGCGACAAAGCCGACCTCGCGGACGCGTAGAACAGTCGTCTTGGACGTACTGTATTGAATTTCGGGCCGGCCATATACTGCGATTAATGCTTGCAATTCTGTTCTGGGTCGTCTTTATCGGGTTCTGCTTCGTCCTCGAAATTCACTCCAACGCCTTCATCGCGGTCTTCATCGGCTTCGGCGCCGCGATCTCGTTCGTCCTGGCGCTGGCCGGTCTTCCCTTCGCCTTCCAGGCGGGCGCGTGGCTCGTGGTGTCGGCGGTGTCGCTCGTGACGTTACGACCATTCGCTATGCGGAAGTTTCGTCATCATCGGTACGAAATCGACATGTCCCAACCGACGAACACCGCGATGACCGACATGCACGGCACCGTCGAGATGCCCGTCGGTGACGCCACGCATCCGGGACGCGTGAAGATTCAAGGTGAGTCCTGGAAGGCGGTCACCGACTGGCCCGCGCAACTACCCGACGGCACGCCCGTCGTCGTGAAGAAGGCTTACGGCACCACGCTCTGGGTCGACCCCGTCTAATCCGTCGCCTAGCGACGACGGGAGCGTTGGTCTAGGACTGCGTACTGGGAACGTCGGCCATCACACTCTTGATCGCCTGAGCGGCACCCAAGAGCGCCGCGCTCTCGGCCGGGATGATCAACTTGGTGTTGGCACTCTCGGCGAACTTCGACAGCGTGTCGAGTTGCAAAATCGCCACGAGCGTCGGGTCCGGCGCCTGGGCCTTGATCGCGGCGTACACCGATGAGATGGCCTGCGCGCGTCCTTCGGCCTCCAAGATGAGCGCCTGTCGTCGACCTTGCGCGCGCAAGATGTCGGACTGCTGGGCACCTTCGGCCTCTTTGATCGCCGCTTGGCGTTGACCGTCGGCGACGTTCACCGCGGACTGCTGTTGACCTTCGGACTCGAGGATTCGCGCTCGCTTCTCCTGGTCGGCCTGCTTCTGCAGAGCCATCGCCTGGAGGATCTGTTCCGGCGGCGTGATCTCGAGGACCTCCACGCGGTTGATGCGAACGCCCCACTTGTCCGTGGCCTCTTCCATCTGGGTCTGCAGCATCGTGCCGATGCGCTCGCGCTGAGAGAACGCCTCGTCCAACGTGATGCTGCCGAAGACGGCACGCACCGAGGTCCGCGCCAAGTTGTCGACACTGACGAGATAGTCCGAGTTCGTGAAGAGTGCCAGGCGTACGTCCACGACCTGGCTGAAGATCGTCGCGTTGACGATCACTGCGACGTTGTCGCGCGTGATGACCTGCTGACGGTCGCCGGTTCGCGGCGTTTCGCGGACGTCGACGATCTTCATGACCTCGATGAAGGGGATGATGAACGTCAAACCGGGGTTCTTGATGTCCTTGAACTCACCGAAGCGCGTGATCACCCCGACGAATCCTTGCTGGACGATTCGCACGGCTTTCAAGATCGCCGCGAGGACCAACAGAACGATGATTCCTGCCACAACCGCCAACACAATGCCTACCATCTGAATCCCTTCACTACGGCCCAGAACGATTCGATTCGGCCCGTTATCCGGAGTGTACTTGTCCTGTCACCGGGGTCATCAGGTGACCGAGTGAGACGTGACGGTGGCTCAACCGAACGTGAAATCGAAGGCCTGCACACCCGGCGTGAACTTAAGCACCATCGTGCCGGTGGTCGAAGACTTCGCGTGCAAGAGCGTGTAGAGCCGCGGGACACCTTTCACTTGGATCGTCGTTGACGCCGTCCCGTTACCGGGTGAGACCTTCACCGTCCCGGTACCGCCCAACACGAGGTAGACGTTCTGGGCGACGTAGTTGATCTCCAGCTTCGAATCCTGGATCGCGGTCGCCTCTTCGGCGTGTTCGTTCCACATACCCGACAACGCCCACGTGGTCGACGCGAGGTTGCTCGGAAAGTGGAACTCGGTCGCGACGTTCTCGGGAGGTTCGGCGTTGACGTCCATATAGGTCAGTCCGTACTTGTAACCGATATAGGACTCCGGACTCGTCTCGACCATCGGCGTGCGGTTGGGCACCGACGTCGGTGGTGGCAACTTGAGGCCCGGATGTGCGGCCACCAACAACTGTCGAATGAGCGTTTCGGTCAGGGCGTAGTTGCCCTCGCCGAAGTCGACGTGACGCACGACGCCCTGGGCGTCGATCAAGTACTCGGCGGGCCAGTACTCGTTGTCGTAGGCGTTCCACGTGCCGTAGTCGTTGTCCACCGCGATCGGGTACTTCACTCCGAGCGACGTGGCTTGGGCCTTGATGTTGCTGATGACGTGTTCGAACGCGAACTCTGGCGTGTGCACGCCGACGATCTCCAGCCCGTACGGGGCGTATCGCTTGTACCAGGCCTCCACGTGCGGCAGCGATCGCTGGCAGTTGATGCACGAGTACGTCCAGAAGTCCACGATGACGACCTTGCCGCGAAGCGCCTTCATCGTGAGCGGTTTGTCCTGGGGGGTGTTGAGCCACGTCGTGACGTCCGTAAAGTTCGGTGCCAGTCCGCACGTCACCAATCCGGGCGACGAAGAGGGGCACGAGACGAGCGATCCGGAGACGCCTTCGCCCCCCTTCACACCCTTCAACGCATTCAGCTGCTTACGGATGCTCGTAGAGCCTTCGATGTTCTTTTGCAACACGCTCGTGTAACCCGGCACGTCCTTTTGCAAGAAATCGAACGAGTTCGTCGCGATCCCTATGGCCATCACGAGCAAGACCACGCCGCCGATCTGTCGAAAGAGCGGGGCGCGCTGACGAACCGACTGCACTCGATGCACGAGTCCCCCGCCGGCGAGGGCGATGAAGAGCAGCGGCACGACCGCGCCGATGGCGAAGGCGAGGGTGACCAGAACGGTCTCGAAGTGGATGTCGCGCGTCGCGCCGAGCACCGTGATCGCCGCCAGCACCGGTCCCGCGCAGGGCACGAAGACCAGACCGAGCGCCAGGCCGATGACGAATCCGCCGCTCGAGCTGCTGGGTTGTCGTCCAATCATCCGGGCGAAGGGCCGTTCGATCAACTCCCCAATGGCGGGAACGACGAAGCCGATGCCGACGAGACCCAGCATCCCCACGCCGACCCACATCAAGGTGTTCTGGGGAAGGTGGAGTCCCGACAAGATCTCTGAGCCAATAAGCACGAGGAGACTGAAGCTCAAGACGAGGCCGAGAACTATCGCGACCGAACGGCGCCACGTGCCCTTGGGGGTCTCGGTCGCGTCGGGCGCCGCGACGCCGGCGACGAACACGATGGGAAGGACGGGCAAGATGCACGGGGAAATGCCTGCGATCAAACCGGCCGCGAACGCGACGAAAATCAGCGTCACGACGAATGCCGGACTACGGGATCATTCGAGCATCGCCATCGAAGACCCATGCGTTGAACTCTAAGTCTCGGCCGGTCGTCACGCTCCATATTGAACAGTCTGGAGACCCGCCAAAGCGTTACAGCGGGCAGCTTTACCCAATTCTTACATTGAGCTGGCATCGGAAACATCGCCTCGTCTCGGTCTCGAATAGTCGCTCAATCTCGCGTTCGCGTGATACTCAAGGTTCGCAATCACCTCTTCTACACTCAGGTCATGCTCGCCGACATCGTGGTCTTTGACGGACTGGACGAGTTAGACGCCCTGGGTCCGTATGAGATTTTGAGGCGAGCCGGCCAACTGAGCATTGACTTCTCGGTGCGGCTGGTGACCTACACCGGTCAGAACACGGTGTGCGCGGCGAGCGGACTGACGTTCGCGACCGACGGTACCTTCGTCCCCGGCGAAGCCGACATGGTCATCGTCGCCGGCGGTGGTTGGAACGCGCGCTCCAAGCAGGGTGCGTGGGCGGAGTATCAGAAGGGCGAACTGGCCCCGCTCCTTGTCGAGGCCGCGAAGAGCGCGACCGTCATGGCCGGGGTGTGCACGGGAACGATGCTCTGGGCCCACGCCGGCCTCATCACCGGTCGCCGCGCCAATACGCATCACACGGCGCACGAGGAACTCGCCGAACTGGGTGTCCGAGTCGTCCCCGATCGAGTCGTCGACGATGGTGACCTCGTTACCAGTGGTGGCGTCACCAGTGGACTCGACCTCGCGCTGTGGTTGGTCGCGCGAGAGCTCAGCGATCTCCTCGCCCAACAGATCGCCAAGAGCATCGAGTACAAGTGGTTCCGACCGAACCGTTCCATCAGCGCATAGCGTCGACGATCGCTACTTGAGGAATTCGAACTCCGTCACCGATCCGCGCAGCGCGCGCCACTCGGGCGCGAGGATGGCGTAAACGAGTTCGTCGGTCCACTCGCCCTTGACGTATTCGTTCTCGATGAAGAGACCCTCTCGCCGCATCCCGAGCTTTTCAAGCACGCGGGCGGACGCGCCATTTCTCGCATCGAGGCGACCACTCACGCGATGCGCGCCCAACCCCGAGAAGGCCAACTCGACGATCTCGGCCGCACCCTCGGTCGCGTAGCCGTGTCCGGCGTAGGCCGGGTCGAGCACGTAGCCGACTTCGTAATGTCTGTGTGTCGCGCTGATGAATCCCATCGCTAACTCACCGATGAGCACGCCTTCCCCTTTGACTTCGAGACCGAAGTTGATCCAACCGCCTTCTTCGGGCAGATCCATGATGCTTCGGCGCGCGAGATGCTCCTCGGCGCCGGCACGATCGAACGGGCCGAAGTAGAGATAGCGCACGACGTCGGGGTTCGAGAACAGCACGTAATGGCGATCGACGTCGTCGGCAGTGAGCGCCCGAATGAGCAGCCGCTCCGTCGACAGTGGATAGACCAGTTGCATCACGGTCCTTTCATCGGTGAATCACTCCGGTAATACCAGATTGGCCGCTTCGTCGACCACGATGACGAAGAAACGATTGGCGTTTCGCACGGTACCGACGAAGTGCCCGAAGAGTTCGAAACTGATGCAACCAAAAATCTGCGACCACATCATCAACGAGAGGGCGCGCACCGACTCGGGGACGCCCGGCATCACCTCATCCAGGCTTCGCGTCTCGAGCACTCCCTTCATCGACGCTTCGACTTCATCGACATGGAGATTCGACTGCTGCCACGCGTCGACGACGATCGACCCAAGCACGAGGGCGACCCGGGCGGCCGGTTCCACCGTGAACGGCGGCGCCACGTATCCCGGCACTGGAGAGCCGTAGAGCAGCGCGTACTCATTCGGGTTTGCCTTCGCCCACTTGCGGATGGCCAACGCGGCCGCGTGCAGTCGGCGTCGCGGCTGGTCTCGCGGTACGCGACTCGCCGCGCGTTCCGCGAACTCGCCGAGATCGTTGTAGGCGTCCACGATCAACGCCGTCAGTAGGTCGTCGCGCGTCGGGAAGTACCGGTACAGCGCCGAAGAGACGAGGCCCATTTCGCGCGCGACTTCGCGCAGCGACAGGGCGGGCGCTCCCTGCTCGGCCATCAGCCTCCGCGACGTCGACTTGATTCGCTCCATCTGGAGGAGCCGAGCCTCGGCACGTGTCGGTCGAACATCGCTCATTGGACCAGTATCACAGGTCGACGACGTCGATGTGGGTTTTTAGAGAGCAGTGCTCTTGCAATTGGGTCAACGGTGTGTCACACTGTGTTAGAGAGCAGTGCTCTCTAACTGAGGAGGATCGATGGGAACGTATTTGATTGTCGGTGCCGGTGCGATCGGCACGGTCGTGGCCGAAGATCTGACCCGACAGGGGCACGCCGTACGCCTCCTCTCTCGTCGCGGCACCGGCCCCGAGCACCCGCTTATCGAGAGAGTCGCGGGTGACGCCTCGGACCCCGCGACCGTCGCGCGCCACGCCTCGGGCACGCACGCCATCTTCAACTGCGCCAATCCCCCTTACCATCGCTGGGCGACCGACTGGCCGCCGATCGCCAACTCGATCCTCGCGGCCGCTGAGTCGAGTGGCGCGAATCTCGTCACCCTCAACAATCTCTACGCCTACGGGCGACCCAACGGTCCGATGACTCCGCACGACCCGCTCAGCGCCGACTACGAAAAGGCCCAGGTGCGCGCCACGATGTGGCGCGACGCCAAGCGCGCGCACGATGAAGGTCGGATCAAGGCGACCGAAGTACGCGCCTCCGATTTCATCGGCCCCCAATCGGAGAGCATTCTTGGACGACTCATCCCGCGAATCATCGCCGGCAAGAGTTGCCAGGTCATTGGCAACGTCGACGCCGCCCATAGTTGGAACTACACGTTGGACGTCGCGCGCACGCTGGTGACCTGCGCCCAGGATGATCGATCCTGGGGTCGCGCGTGGCACGCACCCGCCAATCCAGCGTGTTCTCAACGCCATGCGATTGACGACATCGCTCACATCGTCGACGCCCCGAAGGTCAAGATCACGAAGGTGCCGACGGTGGCGCTTCGTGTATTGGGACTGTTCAACAGGGACATACGTGAGTTGCCCAAGACCTTGTATCAGTTCGAGGCCCCGTTCGTCATCGACGACTCCGAGACCCGCCGTACGTTCGGTCTCACACCGACGCCCTGGGACGATGTGCTGCGTTCGACCATCGCGTTCTATGCCAAGGCCTGACGCACAACGAATACCCGGCGCCACCGACCGATATCTTGGAGTCGAACGGCGAGGAGATCCCATGTTCAATGACCTGAGCGCCACCACGCTCGAAGTGATGCACGAGCTCGAAGCCCGTGACGAGCGTGACCGCGACGACGGAACACCGCACCTCGAGCGCCTACGTCAGATCACACCGGACACCGGACGCTTCATCGCGCTGTGGGCCGCCGCGGCGCCCGCCGGGGCAGTGATCGAAGTCGGTACGAGCGCCGGGTACTCCGCGCTGTGGTTGACACAGGCCTGTCGCCTCACCGGTCGCAGCCTCACCACGTTCGAGATCCTTCCCGAGAAGGCTCGCCTGGCCCGCGCGACCTTCGAGCGAACGGCCGTCACCGACGTCGTTCGTCTCGTCGAAGGTGACTTTCTCGATCACGCCGATGAGTTCACCGACGTTGGATTCTGTTTCCTCGACGCGGAAAAGGACGTGTACGAAGCCTGTTACGACATCGTCGTGCCGAAGATGGTCCCGGGCGCGATTCTCGTCGCCGACAACGCCACGAGCCACCGTGAGGACCTCGAATCACTCATTGGGCGCGTCCTCGCCGATGACCGCGTCGACGCGATGGTCGCCACCGTCGGCAAGGGCGAGCTCGTCTGTCGCCGGCGCTGACCGGTCGTCGCAGCGGCAGTATGCAGAAGTCCTGAGCCCGCCGCCTAGATGTCCTTAAACATCGCCGTCGCGAGCACTTCGTAACCGAGCGAATCGTAGAGTGCGCGAGCGGTCAGGTTCGGCCCGAAGACGTTGAGAGCGACGCGCGTGCCGCCATGCTCACGCGTCCACTCCTCGGCGGCCTCCATCGCCGCTCGTCCGAACCCACGTCCTCGCATGTCCTTGGCGATCTCGACGTCGAAGACGTACCAGGTATCGCCATCACCCGAGAAGGGGCGTCCCACCCACAGCGTGCCGACGATCTCCTCATCGGCGATGACGTTCATTACGTGCTGACCGTCGGCCGGGCTGCCGTTTGGGAAGAGTTCGGCGGCCTGCGTGTCGGACATCTTCTGAGCCACCTCGGCGTTCTCACCGGCCTTGATCCGTTCGGCGACGTAGTGCTCGAACCGGTACGGCAACCACGTCGTCAACTCTTCGGGACTCTTCACTTCCAGTTTGACCATTCGACGATTTTAGTAGCGGCCTTTCAGGTCACTTGGACCACTTCGTGACGAAACTGTGGCCGAAAGAGCGGTGTTAGCCTCGACGACGTTGAAGGAGCGGGCATGACGATGACGGGTGAAGAGATCTGTGAACTGTCGGCGTTGGACCTCGCCGAGGCCCTCACCAGCGGTGCCCTATCGTCCGTCGACATCGTCACCGCGTTGACCGAGCGCATCGCGCGGATCGACGCACCGGGCACCGAGATTGCACTGCGGAGTGTCATGGCCCTGGCTCCCGACGCTCTTGAGAACGCCAAACTCATGGACGCAGAAAGGGCGCGCGGCGTCCTGCGAAGCGCGCTGCATGGCGTTCCGATTCTCATCAAGGACAACATCGAAGCCGTGGGACTTCCCGGGACCGCCGGTTCGACGGCCCTCGTCGGGCGACCGGTCCCCCACGACGCGCCGCTGGTCACCACGCTGCGCGACGCGGGTCTCGTCATCCTCGGGTCCACCAACCTCTCGCAGTGGGCAAATATGCGCTCCCCCTTCTCGACCAGCGGTTGGTCGGCCGTCGGTGGCCTTACTGTGAATCCCTATCGACTTGACCGGTGCGCCGGTGGCTCATCATCGGGCTCCGGGGTCGCGCTCGCGGCGCGCCTCGCTCCGTTGGCGATCGGCACCGAGACCGACGGATCGATCACCTGTCCGGCGTCGCTCAACGGTGTCGCCGGGATCAAACCGGCTGTGGGCACGGTGCCCGGAGAAGGCGTCGTGCCGATCTCGTCGAGTCAGGACAGCGCCGGCCCCATGGCACGCACTGTCCGTGACGTGGCCGCGCTCTACGACGTACTCACGGGACGCGACGACGTCCTCGAACGCGTCAAACGCGGATTCGGCGATGCGCGCATCGCAGTTGCGACGAACCTCATGACGGGCCATCCCGCCACCGACCAACTGTTCCTCGACGCCGTCGAGGCAGCTCGGAGCGCGGGAACTGCCTTCTCCGACGTGACGGTCGCCGAAGTCGACGCGACGGTGGGCGGCGATGAAGTGACGGTCTTGATCAGCGAGATGAGTGACGACTTGACGGCATTTCTGAAGCGACGTGGTGGCAACGGTCCCTCGACGCTCGCGGAGTGCATCGACTTCGAGAACGAGCACCGCGACGTCGAACTCCCTTTCTTCGGTCACGAGTTCTTCGATCAGGCACTCGCCTCGGGAGGTCGCGAGGGTGAGAAGTACCGAGAGGCCCGCGAGAGGAACGTGACCTGGGCGATCGACGAGTGTCTGACTCCGGCACTCGCCGACGTCGACTGCTACATCGCACCCTGTTACAGCCCGGCGTGGAAGAACGACCTGATCCTGGGCGGCAGTGGGAGCGCGCACTGGTCGCAGGTGACCCAGGCACCGGCGATCGCGGGATGGCCGATCGCGACCGTTCCGATGGGCGTCGTCAACGGCCTCCCCGTCGGACTATCGGTCGTCGGTCGACCGGGCAGCGAGTCGACGCTGCTTGCGGTCTGCGCCGGTTTCGAAGGTGCGTTGAACCTCGCCGCCGGTGACGCCCTGCGACCCGCCTTCGTCGCGCCGCAGAGGGGCTGATCGCCAGCATCGACCCCGCCGCGACGACGCGCGACGGCGTCACTGGCATTTGCTACGTTGAGCGCATGTCCACTCAACTACTCGGTCTTCGCACACTCATCTATCCCACCTGTGACTTGGCCGCCGACAAGGCGTGGTGGTCCGACTACCTCGGATTCGCTCCCTACTTCGATGAGCCGTTCTACGTCGGCTTCGAAGTCGCGGGCTACGAGTTAGGACTCGTCCCCACCGAAGAGGCGTCGTCGAATCCGACGACGTATTGGGGCGTCGACGATGTCGCCGCGGCCGTTGCCGACGCCGAATCGCACGGCGCGACGGTGCTCGAAGCGCCACAAGACGTGGGTGATGGCATCATTGTCGCGTCGGTCGAGATTCCGAGCGGACACGTCGTCGGACTCATCCACAACCCTCACTTCGTCGCGAAGTAGTTCAGCGATGTCGCGGCGTCCGACCGCGATATCTACTTGCGTGCCAGCACTTCTTCGTGGACGACCACGAAGATGCCGTCGTCGCTGTCCGACCACGCCCGAAAGGCGTCGCTGATTTCGCTGAGTTCCTCACTCGTCGTCAGCCCGTACTCCAGTCCTTGCCGGGCGAACTCGCTGTAGAGGACGCGGTCGGCCCACAGGTCGGCCCACCATTCGCGCTCCTCGACACTCTCGTAGGTCCAATCGGACCTCGATGGCTCCAGTGACTCGAAGCCGGCCGACGCCACCCACTCGGTGAGGTAGCGACCGGCGTCAGCTTCGGCATCGTTCTCGCGAGTGATCTGGTGATAGAGCTCCATCCACCGCGTCAGTCCGTCACTCGGTGGCGACCACGTGAACTCCCCGTAGTCCCCGTCTCGCACGGCGAGCCACCCGCCTTCTCGCAGCACGCGGCGCATCTCGTGCAGTGCCCGCATCGGATCGCTGAGGTGTTGGAGTACTTGATGGGCGTAGACGACGTCGAAGGACGCGTCGTCGAAGTCGAGATCGTAGACATCACCAACTTCAAAGGCGAGGTTGTCCAAGGCCCTCGCTTCGGCCGCCTCTCGGGCCCGCCCGATCACCTCGGGCGATCGGTCGATTCCCACCACGCGACCGGGCGCGACCAGCTCGGCCAGATCCATGGTGATGGTTCCCGGTCCGCAACCAACGTCGAGCAGACGGTCGCCGCTCTTGAGGTGAGGAAGGAGGAAGCCGGCTGAGTTCTGAGCGGTTCGCCATGTGTGGCTGCGCAGTACCGACTCGTGATGCCCGTGGGTGTAGCGATCAACTGGTGTCATTTTTTCAAGATACATTCGAACGGGCTCGGACGCCAGCGGCGATCTTCGAGCTGGTTACTCGCCGACGATACGATGCGTCGATGAGCTCGGATTCCCACGTCGTGTGCATATTTCGCTCCACGCGAACCGATCATTCCGCGAGTGAGTACGAGGCCTGGTCCGATCGCATGGACCGCCTCGTCGTGACGATGCCCGGCTACATCGGTCACACGAGCTTTCGTGACGATTCGACCCGGCGCGGTGTCACGATCTCGTACTTTTCGTCCATGGCCGACCTCGTGATGTGGAAGCGGGTGTCCGAGCATCTCGAAGCGCAGGCATTGGGTCGAACGTCGTTCTACACCGACTACGAAGTCGAGGTGGCCGAGATCGTGCGTCACTACGAATGGACGTCCTCGGACTAACGCCAGCGTCGAGATGGCCCGACCGCCAACGAAGAACAGCGAACCCATCGTCTGTGCCAACATGAGGCTCGTGAGCAACGAGCCCGCGACCGACGTTCAGACCTGCGAGTCCTGTGGATTCTCGTGGGTGGCGCTTTCACGAGCCCACGTCGCGACTCGGATCAGCGCGGCGGTCGAGTCGTTCGTCGACGTAATCCAACGCGCGGGCGACGACGTCGGCGATCGACCCAGCGACGGACGGTGGTCGATCCTCGAATACGGCGCCCATCTTCGCGACGTCCTCATGAGCATCCGAGAACGAGTCGTACTCGCGTCCATCCTCGACGTGCCGACGGGCACGCCGATCTATCGCGACGAGCGCGTCGACATCGGTTTTTACGCGCAAGACGCGGCGTCGGACGTCGCAGTGGAACTCCAGGTGGTCACGTACCTGCTCTTGAAGACCGTCGCGACACTGCCCACGAACTTCGAGGAGCGTCGTCTGGTGTACAGCACGCAGACCCCGCTCGAGATCACCGTGTCCGGCGCGCTCTTGAACGCCCTCCACGAGTGCGAACATCACCTCGGCGACGCCAACGAAGATCTGCGGCTCCTCGCCACGCGTCGCTGAGTTCTGCGTTCGACCGCTGCGTCGCCACGTCGTTGCCGATCGGTCGAAAAGGTAGGTTGCAGAGTACGGACGGGTCGCGGGAGGACCGATGAAACTCAACGTGGCTGCGGTGCAACTCTCCTCGGGCTCGGACGTTGCGCGCAACGTAGAAGTGGCCGAGGCGTTGGTCAACGCGGCCGCCGACCAGGGTGCCCAGTACATACAACTGCCCGAGTACTTCAACTTCCAGGGTCGATTCTCCGGTTTCGAAGGCGCCGCGGAGTCGATTCCCGGAGCGACGACGAACCGGATGGCCGCCCTCGCTAAATCGCGCGCAGTGACGCTGCACCTCGGAAGCCTGTTGGAGACGTCACCCATCAAGGGCAAGTTCTACAACACCAGTGTCCTCATCGGACCGAGTGGCGAGATCCTTGCCACCTACCGGAAGATCCATCTCTTCGACGTCGACGTGCCGGACGCGATCGTGCATAGCGAATCGGACGTCATCGCCCCCGGAGAAGAGATCGTCGTTGCGCGCTTGGCCGAGTTCGGACTCGGACTCTCGATCTGTTTCGACGTACGTTTTCCCGAGCTGTATCGGAATCTGGCGCTCGCCGGCGCCGACGTGATCGCCATTCCGGCCGCCTTCAACGCCATCACGGGTCGCGCGCACTGGGAGCTCTTGATCCGGGCGCGCGCGGTTGAGAACCACGCCTTCGTCGTCGCGGCGGCGCAGGCCGGCACGACCGCAGAAGGGATCGCCACCTTCGGCCACTCACTCATCGTCGACCCGTGGGGAGAGGTCTTGGCCGAAGCCGCGAGTGACGGCCCCGAAGTCGTGATGGCGACGTTGGACGTAAGTGAGGTCGCCCGTCGACGAGCACAGATTGCGGTCATGGACTTTCGTCGGCCCGACCTCTACGACCGGACGCCCCGTGTGGTCGAATCGTGAGGTGCGCCGATCACGCTTGAACGTCCGCCTCTCGATTGAGTTACCCGCACGGACGGACGTTCGGCACTCCGATCTGAAACGTTGGCGCCCTAGTGTCGAGTGCTGTGAGATGGCCCAGCGCCGAGATTGAAGTGAACGCATCGCTCGTCGAGCGACTCGTGCGCGATCAGCACCCCGACCTGTTCTCCGGAACGATCTCGAAGTTGACGTCTGGATTCGACAACTCCATTTGGCGCCTCGGTGAAACCTTGGTGGTCCGGCTTCCTCGACGCCAAGTCGCGGTTTCCTTGATCGAAAGCGAACAACGATGGTGCCCGAATTAGCTCCATCACTGCCGCTCTCGATTCCTACGCCGATTCGCGTCGGTCGACCAAGCGAGCTCTTCCCGTGGCCTTGGACCATTGCGACGTGGATCGACGGGACGCCGGGCAATATGGTCGACCAGTCGGTCTTGGGGGCGGCCGCGGCTCGACTCGGCGGCTTCTTTCGTGCAATGCATCGAGACGCACCCACCGACGCTCCGACCAACCCGTTCAGGGGGGTGGCGCTGCGCGCCCACGAGGTGAGCTTTGGTGACCGCTTCGAAGACGTCGGAACTGCGATCGACCGAGTTGCCGTGCAGCGCGTATGGGAGGCGTCACTCGACGCTCCCGCGTGGGCTGGAACGCCTCAGTGGATCCACGGCGATCCCCATAGCGCGAACCTGATCTTTCGCGACGATGTCCTCGTGGGCGTGATTGACTTCGGCGACATGTGCGCGGGCGATCCCGCTACCGATTTGGCCGGGGGATTTCTGCACTCTTCCGTTCGAGTCGATCGACGGCTTCTTCGCGACGTACGGACCGGTGGATCGCGCGACGATGCAGCGCACACTCGGTTGGGCCATCCACTTTGGACTCATGTTCATCCTCCTGGGCGAGTCCGATGAACTGACGTACGGAGCGATCGGATATCGAGGGTTAGAGAACGCCCTCGCCTACGCGAAGAGACGTGGGTAGTCGTTCGCCCTAACGATCGGCGGCTACCGCTTCGAGAAATCGCCGGACGCTTCGCGTGTCGGTGAGGATCACGACGCGCTCCGGTCCCAGCGCGTCTCGCGCATCACGAGGAACGATGTCGTGGTATTTCGCGTGCGAGTTCCAGGACCACAGGACGATGTTGCGATTCGGGTCAGGCGAGAGCGCGTTGCGCCACGACTCGCGATTGCCGTTCCACAACTCTTCGCGCTTGACGATTCGCAGAATCGTTCGTTTTATCACGCGCGTGATCACGACTCGTTTCGGCAGATCGATGATCAGTACCGCTGTGGCCCTCGGCCAGAGGATGTCGCGGACGTGGCTGTAGTTTCCGTCCACGATCCAACGTGGCTGCGCGGCGAACGTCTCGACGCGGGATCGAAACTCATCAACGTCGAGGGGGATCCAGTCACGTTGTTGATAGAGCCCGTCGAGTTCGAGGCGCGGAACGCCCAGTGCGTCGGCGAGCGCAGTCGCGAAGGTTGTTTTGCCACTGCCCGAAGCACCTTGGACGACGACACGCGACAGTCGACTCTCCGTCTTGTCACGTTCCGCCGGCACCGCAGCAGCCTACAAATCACTGACGAGCGCTGAGTGTCGCAACGGCATTTCGTCGCGTCGTTCGCCGAAATCTTCGAAACCCTGGGGTTACAATCGATTTGGGTCTAATCGATGGCCGCCCGTGCGGGGTCTCGTAGTGGGAGAAGGTGACGGCTATGGGACTTATGGCAACGATCATCGCGACGTCGGCCGGACCCTTCATCGCTCTCTTGATCATTCTGGGACTGATCGTGTTGAACTACTGGGCGACGTCGCGCATCATCACACAGGCGGGTTATTCACCGATGTGGATCCTGCTCCCGATCGCGCCGCTCTTCTTGACGATCATCAGCTACATCATCTTCTGGCATGACGTTCATACGATCCTCTTGGGCGGCTCGCTCGGAACCGGAGGCATCAACACCAATGGTCTCATCTGGCGCTTGGACGAGCTCGCCATCTTTCTCAACTGGCTCTTCTACATCATCTTCGCTTTCTCGCGCTGGCCGGTGTCGGGCACGCACCGCGCACCCAATGTCGATGGCCCAAGCGCACCCGATGCAACTCGCGTGAACCCAAACCCTCCGCCGGTTCGACCGACGCCGAGCGCGGCGACGCCGAGCGCTGCGGCGCCGGCTCGCGTCGTGGCATCCTCGGGCGCAAGCCCCGGGTCCGGCCCGGCCGCTGCACCGAGTGCGCCGATCGCCAAAGGAGGGCAGTTCTGTCCGTGGTGCGCCGAGTCGCTGCCGGGAAACCGTTCACTCTTCCACGACTGCGGGCCGAAAGACCGGCCCGCGACCTTCTGCAAGAACTGCGGTACGAGCGTTGCCGGCGGGCGCCTCTGAGTGCAGCGCCTGCGTAGCCGGCTGACGCACGATTAGTTCTCGAAGGATTTCGATTCAATCGAAGGCCGAGTGCTCCAACCAGAATTCGACGAGACTACGGTCGCCCTCCACCTCAGTATTACCCTGCGCCACGTCACGACGACGCAAGATGGCCAGCAGCAAGTCGACGGGTGAACCGACGAGCGTGGCATCGAATGCGCCGTCGGCCTGGGACACGTTGAATCCTGCCTCGTCAAAGGTGATAGCCCAGAGCGTTGGGGTGTCGCGCACTCGAAACGCCAATCTCTCTCCGTGACCTCGCAGCGGCGCCAGTTCAGGCGAGTGCTTACCCACTTTTTCGATGTTGGAGAGGTACTCGTCAATGGCGTCGATGGCAATGGCCGGCTCGGCGCTCGGCACCATCGCCGCCGCGAGCTCCAGATCCATCCGATGGACCAATGTCTCGTGCAGCTGACGACGAGACCAGAATCGAACGTGTTGATCGAGCCCCCACGCCCACATCTCGTCATCCGGATTCGCCGCCAGGAGCGTGGCGACCAACCGTGTGCCTCCTTCGGTGATCCAATCCGGATTCACGTCGTCTCGCAATGACGCCGGTACGTCGCGAGGGATGCGCTCCGGCGAGCGACGCCGGACCAGTTCTTCGGCCAACGGTGAATCACCCCGAGATGCTCCGCCAGGTCGAGCACGGTCCACCCGGGACACGTCGAGATAGCGACTCCTGGCGCAAGTGTCGACATGACGTTCGAGAAGCGCGCGACTTCGACGTCCAATGCGTGGCAGTTCTCGACGTGGTTCACAGATCCCTCCAAGAGTTCGTCACCTCGGGCGCCGTCCGCGTTGATGCCGCCTCGAGCGCCATCGTAATTGAAGCGATCGATCCATCCATTGGCAACGGCGCTCTGTCGAGAAGGTCGAACGCCGGCTATCGCGAGATGATCCGATGCAGTTCCTCGTTCGATGCGGCTGCCAGCCAGCCGCCCGAATACTCGTTCTCGTCGGTCACTTCGGCGACGGCGAACGCGGGAGCGCTCCTTCGAGGTTCGTCCTCCGCTAGTTCGACCTCCGCCAGGACGAGTCCCGAGTGTCGACCCTTGAACTCGTCGACGACGTAGTCGACACCGTCGGACGTTGCGTTCCAGCGGCTCTTCGAAACGATCGTCGCTGGCGTCACCGAGAGGACGCGGAACTCGGCTTCGCTGATGTAGAGGGAGGTCATCTTGACCACTTCCGGACTCTCCTCATCGACCCGGACCTTTTGTCCGAGCTTGTAGAGAACGCCGTCGTGATCCTGGATCATCCGAAGGCGCAGCGTGGTGCCCCGCCAGTAGTGGTCGACGATGACGCGCTCGTTTGTGAGTCCCGACGGCAGTCGGTCCAACAGCCACCGCTGTTCGCGTTCGACGCGCGCGTAGCGACCTTCACCGGGGCGACGATTGGTCACGTTTTGAGTTTAAGGACGACGCCGTCATTCGACGAGTTGCGCGCGTTGCAAGTCGATGACATTGTGCGCCGTACGTAAATGCGCCCAGGGCTACACTCGCTTCGATACGACACGCTTCGCACGAGACCCTGCTGCGGCTGACCCCGCTCCTCGAACAGCTTCGGACCATCGACGGACTGGTCGAGAAGAGCCCGGGCGTCTTCTATCGCCGGTCCAAAGCCTTCCTGCACTTTCACGACGACCCGGAGGGGATCTTCGTCGATGTGCGGCTCCGCTACGAAGACCCGTTCACTCGACTCATGGTCTCGACGCGAAATCAACAGGTCGAACTGGTCACCCAGATAAAGCGTGCGCTGGCGAGCGCGCAAGAGTCGTCGAAGCGCCGTTAGACAGGCGCGCAGATCAGCACGACCGAATCCTTCGATTCCGGATCGAAGCGATCGTCGTAGATCTCGAGGTGGTAATCGTCGCGAAGTGTCGTCCCTGACGACGGTAGGTACTCCGAGTAGAACCACTTCGCTGTTTGACTGAAGTTGCTGAGCGGACCGACGTGTTCGCAGGCGAGGTACGTTCCGCCCGCGAGCTCCAAGGTCTCGAGCCCTTGCGTATCGCCTTCGCTGTCTTCGAGCCGAATCGCCGCGAGGTAACTCATCGCCGAGCTCCCTTCGACTTCGCGCATCACGCCGACCGCCCAGTGTGCGTCATGGAGTGCGTGCCCGTGTGACTCCATGAGGCGACTCCACAACTGTGGGATCACCTTTTGCGCATCAGAGTTTGGATCCATCGCACCTATGAAGAGACCGGACACCCCCACGAGCGTGGCCGCTGGCACTTCAATGGAGGAAACGTTCGGAGTCGACATGTCGCTGAGAATAGTGGAATCGAACGAAGCGAACACGCTCGCCGCTGTCACCACTCAGTGCGGGTGGGAGTGCTCCGCGCCTCGATAGGTCCCGAAGGTCCAACGATTGCCTTCGGGGTCCTGCACCGAGAACTCGCGCGACCCGTAGTCCGTGTCGTTCAGTCCTCGAACCAACGTCGCACCCGCGGCGATGGCACGGTCGTGCAGCGCGTCAGGATTGTCAGTCACGACGTACACCGCGAAGGTGCCCGGCTTGAGCACCCACTCATCACCACCACCGTCTTTCTCGTCGCCCAGCATGACGCCGCCGCCGAGCGGCCAAAGGATCTCGCAGTGATCGACGTGGTCCTCTTCGCCGTAAAGGACCGAGATGGTGAACCCGAAGGCCTCGACGTAGAAGTCGACGAGGGCCCTGGCGTTTCGTGCCGCGAGTGACGGCCATACGTAGGTGGTCGATGGTTCAGCGGACATGGGGCGCTCCCTGTTGCAATCGTGATGCTGAGGTCGATCGTGAACGGCCGCGGAACTGTACGCTCCGTCACTCGGCGGCTCCGGAACGAGCGGGCGCCCGAAGCACGATCCCGTTGCCGTCGGGATCATCGAACGTGACGAACCGGCCCCAGGGCTGCTCGTCGATCTCGCTCTCGATCACGAATCCCTTCGCTGCGATTTCGGCGATCGTGCCTTCCATGTCTTCGGTCTCGAGAACCAGTCCTTTCAATGAGCCCGCGGGCATCGACTCGAACCACGTGACGAGCGTGATCGACGCTCCGGACCCCTTTGGCGCCACTTGAACCCAACGCATGTCGCTGCTCATGGGCATGTCCTGGAGTAGTCCATGCCGAGCACGTTCACGTAGAAGTCCTTCGCCCATCCGGGTCGCTCCAGGAACCGACACCACTTGGACCTTGAGATCGTCATGACGAAATCCAAACACACCGTCCCAGAGGTGTCAACTCTGAATGCTCTACGTCGCCGCTTCGTGCAGCGTCACGATGCGTTCGATCGTGTTCCAGTTGCGCGTCGTCGCAGGGCACGAGAGTGCCTTTTCGACGATGCGATTCACGTTTCCATCCCGGCCCTCGACCAGTCGGTCACTGACATCAGATCCGCTCCGATCGCATCGATATTACGCGTCTTCTCGATGAGACAACCGGAAGCTCGAGTCGACTCGACGATTCCGTGAATGTCACGCATCGGTGACCGACATCTCGAATGGGCGTGATTCGAAACGGCGTGGACTCGACCGAGGTTCCGCAGGGCCATCACGCTTCGCACGAAGACGGGCTCGAACCGGCCCATCGTTTGAGCAATTCTGGCTTGGGCTGCGTCGATCAGGTCGGTCATCTCGTCACGGTCCGAGCCAAATGAGACGTTGCCCGTGGCGAGGTGCGAGCGGGGGTCGGTGGCGCCGGCATCGATGAAGATACGAAGCAGAAGGTCGCGGTGAAGTCCCGCTCTGCCGATCATGACGTTGCGTATGAACGCAACGTACCGCGGCGACTCCGTCAAGGAATGCTCCGATGACTACTCACGACTCGCGCGGTAACGCGAACGATGCACGGGCCACACCAACGATCTCCACCGATGCCTTCTTCAAGAAGCGGATCATCTGGGCGCTCTCACTCAACGGCTTTCGTCCGTACACGACCTCCCACGCGTGGATCGTCAACGGGTCGCGCACGAATGGCTCCGTCGATCCGGTCCAACTCTTCTGGCTCGAGGGAACTCCACTTGACGTAGCGCGAGACGAACTTTTCGACGAGTCGCATGTCGCGCATCCCTGCGGCGAACAGTGACATGCCGATCGACCAGAGTCGCGGTCCCCGTCCGGCATTCGCCCAGTCCACTATGGCGATCGAGTTGTCGCCAGTCTCGATGGCGTTCGTTGGCACCATGTCAGGGTGCACGAAGCAGTGCGGTAGATCGTCACATATGTCGATATCGGAGACCGCCGTCGAGAGTGCCGTGAAGTCCGCTCCGTCCGCCGCCGCAACCGACGGCGCAAAGTCCTCCAACAGCGCCTGCATTGCACGTACCTCATCGCTCGGTGTACCGGAGGGTACGAGGTGATGCCAGCCGCCCCCGGGTGACAGGTTCGTGCCGTCACGAGAGTGGAGCGCGCCGAGAAGACCACCCAGATAGGCAAAGGTGCGTCCGCCGGACCGGGGCGCCTCGCCGACGATGAACTCGGTCACCAGAACGGCCTGTCCTTCGTGCGTCGAAACAGGATCCGGTGCGGCGACTCTTTCGGCGGGGAACCTCCCTGTTCCAAACGCTCGAGCACGACGGCATCTCGACGGACATCGTCGACTGATCGTGACAGCGGGAAGACTGCGGACCACCCAGCTGGGACCATCGTGACGGTCGACGCGGATGACTCCTAGGTCCAACTCGGTCATGGCAGCGACGTCGATGTCGTAGGTGGCATTGAGGTGGGGCGCCAGTGTGGCAATCCCCTTGATCCGGAACGGTTGTCTCTTTTGCGTCATGGGACTCACTTCGGCTTCGTATCTCGACGTTACTTTGGACGTGCGGAGTCGACTACGCGGCGCCGAGGAGGTCCCACTTGTTGCCGTAGAGGTCCTTGAAGACGGCGACCTGGCCGTATGACTCGGTCCGCGGTGTCGTGAGGAATTCGACGCCGGCGTTGGTCATGCGCTTGTAGGCGGCGAAGAAGTCGTCGACCCGTAAGAACAGTCCGACGCGCCCGGCGAACTGTCGTCCCACCAGCGCCTCTTGCTCCTCGCCCCGGGCCTGGGCGAGCAAGATTCCCGAGCCCGATCCCGGCGGTCGAACGACGACCCATCGCTTCGGTTGACCATCCCCGTCGAGTGAGGGCGAATCTTCTTCGAGGACGCATCCGAGAACGTCGACGAAAAACGCAATGGCCTCGTCGTACTCCTTGACGATCACACTCACCAGTTCGAGACCCATCCGGTCAGACTATTTGCCGCCACGGCACAGCCGTTGACGGTTTCACTATCGTGGCCTCATGACGTCAGATTGGGCACGGCCCGTCGTTCACTGGTCAATCGTCGCGGTCGATCCCGAACGTCAGCGCGCCTTCTACGCCGGGCTGTTCAATTGGGCGATCGGCGACGGACCGATCATGGACATACCGGCCGGTATCGGCGGTCCCGAACCGGGGCCGGCGGGTCACATCCAGCCGGGGGCGCATCCAGACGTCTCGCTGTACGTGCAAGTTGGTGACTTTGCGTTCGACGATCGACAAAGCAGTTGCCCTCGGCGGCAAAGAGACCATTGCGCCCTTTGACCTGGAAAACGGTCAGACGTTGGCCGCGATCGAAGACCCCGAGGGCAACTTCGTCATGCTGGTACAGCAGTAGCTGGCGTCAGCCCGGCAACTCCTTGAAGTACTCGGTCGAGACTGACGTCGAATCCAGGAGTGCGTCGAACTCAGTCGCCACCAGCGACGTCAACGCCACGGACGTTGATCGTCTCGCGTCCTTCATCGACCGCCACGAGGTGATGGCGATCCATTCGCCATCGAGGCCGCTCGCCACCGTTCGACGCAGCAGACCTTCCTGCTGGTAGACGAAGCGCTGCTGATATTCCGCGTTGCACGTTAAGAAGACCTCCGGTCCGACGTCAGAGGTAAGGCGGAACTTCATGACTTCGATCATGTCGGCACATTACAAGCGGAGGCGGGTGGCTGCGGGCGAAAGCCCGCCTGCAACTGGCGTTGATCAGTCGTTCTCGACCGTGTAGTCCCAATAGGCGACGACGTGACGATGATCGGGCGCCCACTGCATCATCCCCTCGCCCACCAACTCGTAGGCACGCAACTGGAATGTCAGCGTCTGTCCCGGGTGCAAGACCTTGGGGAGCGGTCCTTCGCCGGGCACGAGACCCATCAAGAACACGGCGCCCAGGTGATCGACGGAGTGGAAGTCCGCGACGGAGACCGGCACGTCAGCGTTGGCGTCTTTCATGGTGACCGTCCACGTGCAGGTCGTGCCGTCCGGTTGGTAGGGCAATCCTTCGCCGGGGACGACTGGCCCGCTGACCGTCACGCGCACGTGAAAAGCCCTAGTGTCGACCGCGACGGGCAGGCCCTCGATCTGCAGCGCCGGCTTGGCCATAGACCCGATCATCACCTGGTCGACCTCGGGCGACAACGTCTTCTTCGGGAGGAACGACGGATACGACGTCGCGGTACCGCACCCGGCCAGCACCAGAGCCGCGGCCAACACACCGACCAGTACCACGAGGCCGGGCCGAATGGCCCGGCCTCGCGTGCGCGTCGTGGTGCTGCGTTTCACATTCATCGCGGTCCGGCTGTCGCGTTAACCGTTGGCGCCGTTGGTGCCATTGGATCCCGGTTTGCCCGGCGTGCCGTTCGCGCCGTTACCTCCGGGTTGTCCCGGTGTCGAATGTTCGCCGTTCCCGCCGTTCCCGCCGTTCCCGCCGTTACCCCACGTTCCGTTGCACGGTGGTGTGTCATACGGCGTTGTCGCGGCGCCCGAGGCGGTCGAGCCACTCACCGTTGCTCCACTCTTCGGGCGCGCAGGCGCCGTTACCGCCATTGCCGCCATTGCCACCGGCACCTGCGGAGGTCGATCCGGCACCGCCCCAGCCTCCGTTGCCGCCGTTCGTTCCGCAACCCGGTGCGCCGCCGGAGCCACCGCTGCCGCCGTCCTTGCCGAAACCGTTGAACCCCTTCGATCCGGTTCGTCCGAGTCGGAAGTAGGCCGGGCAGTAGACAGTCGACGAGCCGTTGCCGCTCACCGCGAAGAATCCGGGAGGAAATGGCAGCGTCGTGAAGGACTGCGCGGTGAAGACGTCCGGCCCGAATGTCGCGAGTCCGGCCTGGGCCGCGTAACCGATGTGGCCCTTGCCGTCGAGTCCTCCGCAAACCGTCCCCGCCGCGAGCGGCGTGTCGGCGTTGGAGGGGTCGGTGCAGGTCTGACCGGTGAGGAGCAGGTCCTCCAACGTGCGCAGCGTGCTGTAGTGGTTGTAGTACGTGCCGGACACGGTGCCGGGCTTGATCAGCGGACTGATCAACACGGTGCCCGTGTCGCCGCCGCCGGGCGTGAAGTCCGTCGGGTCATAGAGCGGGTCGACCGTGACGCACCCAGAGGTTGTCGCCGCCTCGGCGCCGCTCGGACAGCCCGACGTTCCGACCGTCGATACGGCACCCTCGGCACCGAGCGTGATGTTGCCGACGAAGCCGGCAGTCAACGTTACCGGCTGACCGCTGTCGTTCAAGAGTTGAAAACTGCCCATCCAGGGCTTGGCGTAGTTGTTCGACGGGGTCGCAACGCTCGCGTTGTTCGCCAACGAGATCGGGCCGGTGTCACTGACGGCGCCGACGAAGCTGTCGGCCGGGATACCGGTCCCCGAGACCAGTCGACCGGTGTCGTCGGCGTTGATCTTGGAGTCGAGCACCATGCTCGATCCCGCGGCGACGAGCGCCGGCTCGGTCGTCGCGCCCGGTGACCCGCTCAGGTTGGGGCTCTCACCCGTGAGTCCGGTCGGGCGGTCGATGAAGCCCGAGGCACCCGGTCCGGGCTGGAGCTGTTGTCCCGTGACGTTGGTCACCTCGGGGTCGTTCGGCCCGTGGGTTCCGTCGAGACGTTGGTGCCGTTGATGTTCTCGCCGGCCGCATCGGCCAAGACACCGTAAGCGCCGTAGAGCGAGTTGGCGCCCGGCGCGGTGGTACCGGTCGCGCCGAATGTCGGCTGATCGGCTGGCGCGCCCGAGGTCGTGACGTCGCCCGGTGCGGGGACGTTGTTGAAGCTGTTGCCGACCGTGAAGGGCGGGTTCGCCTCGTCGAAGGTCACGTCAATCAGTCCGCCGTCGGCGAAGGCCTTCGACTGCTCGATGAGCGGGATGTAGTACCGAAGGAACAGGTCGGCCGCGTAGAGGCCGCCGGTGTAGTTGAGCGGCGTCGTCGCTTCGGGGTCGTCGGCCGGCAACCCGAGGGGTTGTAGTTCGGCGTGCCATTCGCGTTGAAGGCGCCCGAGAGGTTGTTGCCCTGGCACGAAGCGTCGTGCGCGTCGCTGCAGTTGTTCGGCGTGATCCAGTTGAAGGCCGGAACTTCGTTGGCCGGCAGCGAGAGGTCGTGGGCCAGGCCGTAGGTCGGGTCGTCCAAGTTCGAGACGTGGTTGGCGTCGCAGTTGTGTCGCTCGAGCCCGAGTGGGGCGCCGGGACCGTCGTACTCGGGCGTGGACGGCTCATTGAGTGCCGGCTGGGCGGGATAGTTGACGGTGCTCTGGGTGCCGGCGGACTCGCCGGTGAGCGCCGTGAACCAACCCGTCGGGAAGTGCTTGGCGACGTACTGGTCGGCGGGGTCGCCGTTGTTGTTGGCGTTGGCCGGCTGTGCCCCGGTGTAACTCGTCACGTCGCCGGTCGGTGCGACCAAGTTGGTCGGGTTCGTGACGGGGTCGGCGGTCGTGCCGCCGGGGTAGCCGCAGGTGCCGTCGTCACGACCGGGCACCGTGTCCGAGACGCCGGGCGTCGTGCCTGTGACATACGTCGTCGATCCAACGGGTTGGGCGCCGCCCAGGTCCTGTGCGTAGGCCTTCCACGACACGCCCGCCGCGTTGTACTGGTTGAAGAGCGTTGCGACTTCGGTCGGGTAGACGCAGCCGTTGTTCTGAGCGCCGCGTCGACGCCACCGTGGACGAGGAACTGACCGTAGTTGCCGTTGCCCGCCGCCGTCGGATTCGGCGCCGTGGTGTTCGTGCCGCTCCGTCAGTGGTGCCGTCGGTGTCGGTCGTGGTGCCGACGGCGCCGGTCGTGATGATGCCGCCGTTGTTGTTGGTCATGTTGGCCGTCGTCGAGCAGTCGTCCTGCACGCCGTAGGAGGGCGACTGTCCGGAGACCAGGGAGATGTAATTGTCCATCGAGAAGTGACCGGTGCCGTAGTAGTTGGTCAGCAGGGCACCCTGCTCCGGCAGCGTCTGCCAGAGGTAGCTGTTCTGGTTGAGGCCGGTGAAAGTCTCGTCGTAGGACTTGTTCTCGAGGATGATCAGCCACACGTGCTTGATCCCCCGACGGGCGTCCCGGTCGAGGTGATCACGCACTGGACGTCATTCGCTGAGCCGCCGCGCGCCACCTGCAGCGTGCTGCCGACGGGACACGACGTCGGCGAAGCGACGACGTCGTAGTGCCCACGAAGGACGTGGCGACACCGATGCCGGTCACCGTGGTCAGGATTAGGACGAACGACATGATGAGCGTTCGCAGACGGTACTTGGATGAGTGAATGAGTTCATACGGCGCACGGTAACGACGTCGAGTTAAGTGAAGCCATCGAACAGCACACGAATCTGCAACTCTTCCGTGACCGTTACGCGCGGGACGAGATGCGACGATTTGGCGAAATGCAATCATTGGGTGACGAAAGCGTATCGAGCGTGCATCAATCGACGTCGCGGGTCCGCAGATCAGTTCGCCGCGAGTTCGGCACCCAGTTGGCGAATCTTGGCCAGATCCGCTGGCGGGACGTCCGATTGGAGTGACGGACACAGGGTGAGGAGCGCCACCGAGTCCACCGTGTTGAACGTGGTCACCGACAACGGGAGATGTGTCTGAGACTCGACGTGACGAGCACCCACCACGACCGACACCATCGCCGTATCGAGATCACCATCTCGGTTCAAGAATGCGCAGAACGCGGTGCCGTCGGTGAGCAGTGATCGAAGCGCGACGTTGCCGCTCCTCTTCTCGTAGGACGTGAGCGCGGGATCGACCTCCGAGACGTCAGAGAGAAACTGCGCATCGCGTGCGACGGATGCCGTTGGCAAATTGTGCGGTCCCGACGGCACTGGCACTGTGGTGCGAGCGGTCGTCATCGTCGTCGCAACCGATCGTGCGGCCCCGTTCGTGTTCAGCGTCGTCATGACGACCACCAGGATCGCCGCGACCAACGAGCACCCGCTCGCGAGTATCCAGCGAGATCGCCGACGTGAGACTGCATTGGCCATCGACTTCTCCGCTCGACTTCAAAGTTCGCAACTACGAGAACCCGTTAATAGCATCGACACCGTGTGACGTGTTGGTGACGATGCTTCGACGTTTCGGTGGACTTCGTCGCACGGAGTTGGCGAAATATTCGGTCGCGCGGACGCGCCTTCCTCGCCGCCACCGCGAGGTACAGGCGGTCCCCCGTCTTCTCCCAGTTGCGTCGTGCGGTGTAGACAAGTTTTGAAACGTGCTCGTCGTCGCTGAACGCCGCAACCGTCGCCACTTCATCCGGTTCGCTCTCGTCGGCGCCGACGAATTCGTCGAGTCGGCCCCGCGACCACACCGGCGGCGCGCCGATCGAGAGATAGGCCGCGACGAGTGCCTGGAATGCGAATCGTGACAGTAAGTGCGTGTCGTCGATCCAAGGTCGTATCAAGGAGATCGCTTCCATGCCGGTCACACCGTGAAGGGCAGTGAAGTCGTCGGTCGACGCATAGAGGTGAAGCGCCGCGCGAGACAGCTTCTCGTCCGTTTCGTCGTCGATCGCCAGTGATGACACCGTGGCGTCGAAGCGGTCACTCTGGGCGACCGCGTGCATCTCCTCGCCGATGGTCCTACGTTCTTCGGGGAGAGGCCGATTGGGCGACATCGACAACGCCGCCAAGATGATCACCGGATCTTGCACCGCGTCGTCGCCGTTCGTCAGCGCTCGTAAGGGCGTTCCGACTTCGGCGAGATACGCCAGGCCGGCCGCGACCCGTGACGGTGACGCGACCTCGATCGCGTAGGCCAACCGGATGACCCCGTGGAAGGCAGCACCGCTGATACCCGGGAGAAGCGCTGTCAAGTGGGAGCGCAACGTCGTGTCTACACCCGCTTCATTGACCTGTCTGACGAAGTACTCCCGGAGGTCAGCGGCGGCCTCGTAGTTGCCAATCGCGCCCTGCCACGTCTGCTCGTCGAGCCGAGCGCGGGCTCGTCGAGTGCAGTGATTCGTGACGAGTACGCGGCGGCGAAACGTCGCAGTTCTTCGGCGTCGGCGCCGAGACCGTTCTTGGCCACGAGCGCCATCGGAAGGTGATTCGTGAGTCCGCGGACCGTCGTGGGATCGGTGCACAACTCGTCGTCGAGTAACTCTTGCAATACGTCACTGCCGTTTGGACCCACAATGTGGACGCTATCGGCGCGCGTGGGTGTCGTGTCGGGACGAATCTATTGCGACAGCCGAGTCGGAAACTCGCACGTCACTGGGCTCGTAGCCCAAATGCGCGTAGAACGTCAGCGCCGAAGCGTTCTCGTCGCGAACCATCAATCTGACAATTCTCGGTGCCATTGGTTTGCAACCACGTCTCGGCGGCCGCCATGAGTTGCGAGCCCACACCGCGGCGTTGATGATCGGCTCGCACTCCGACGTAGTAGACCCATCCTCGATGGCCGTCACTTCCGACCATCACCGTGCCGAGGAGCTCGCCGTCATTCTTCATACCCAGGACGGCGGACGTCGATCCCTCGATCGCGCGCCGAAAGTCTTCGCTGGGATCGTTCCACGGCCGCGTCAACCCGGTGGCAGCCCACAGGTCGGCGACGGCCTCGGCGTCGGCGCCCGTGAGTTCAACGATCTCCATCGGCTAATCGTAATTGTCGATGGTGCGAATACACCTCGGCCCTGTTGTACATCGTCGCTGCGTTACCCCGAACCAGCGAGATGGGAAAGGGCGTCGCCCGTGAGTCGAAACTCGGTCCATTCGTCCATGGCTTCAGCCCCGATGGACCGATAGAAATCGATCGATGGTTGATTCCAGTCGAGCACTGACCATTTGAGACGGTGGTATCCCTTCGCGACGCACTCCTTCGCGAGATGGACCAACAGGGCCTTTCCGTATCCACGACCTCGGAACTCGGTCTTGACATAGAGGTCTTCGAGGAAGACGCCGTGCGTCCCCGTCCACGTCGAGTAGTTGAGGAACCACACCGCGAATCCAGCGACGTCACCGTCATCGGTCTCGACGAGGTCACAGAAGACATTTGGTGCGTCGCAGAAGAGACTTTCGCGTAGCTGTTCGGGCGTCGCGCGCGCCATCTCCGGTGCTCGCTCGTAGAGGGCGAGGTCGCGAATGAGTTGGTGAACGGTGGTCACGTCCTCGGGCAGCGCCCGACGAATCCTCATTCGATCGACCTAGCTGGTGACGAGCAGCAGCGCGAAGCCGTCGTAGCCCTTGCTGCCAACGGTTTGGATCGCCGTACCCTCGACCCGGTCGTTCGCGGCCACCAACTCGAGAAAGGCCCGAGTGCCGTGGACTCGTTCGTCCGAGCTCTTCGAGTTCACGACTTCGCCGTCGCGAACCACGTTGTCGGCGACCATGACCGTTCCCGCGCGCGAGAGTTGCAACGAGAGTTCGAAGTACGTGGGATAGCTCTCCTTGTCCGCATCGATGAAGATGAAATCGAATGGCTCGACACCCTCATCGATGAGTCCCTGCAGTGACGCCGCCGCCGGGCCCACGCGGATGTCAACCGAGCCACCAAGCCCCGCTCGGTCAATGTTCGTACGTGCCACCTCGGCGTGTCGGGGCACGAGCTCCAGTGTCACCAGGCTTCCGCCACTCGGCAGAGCCCGAGCCAACCAGATGGTGCTGTAGCCGCCGAGCGTCCCGATCTCCAGGATGCGCCGAGAGCCCTGCATCCGCGCGAGCAGTTCCAGCAACTTCCCTTGATTCGGAGCGACGCTGATCGGTGGCAGTTGCGCCGCGGTGCTCTCGGCAACCGCTCCATCGAGCGCGTCGTCGGCTGGCAACAGGAGCGATCCAAAGTATTCATCGACAGTGGTCCATTGGCTTTCAATCATTCGTAAAGTCTGGCACTTCAGCGACTACGAAGGCCACCGGTTGCGCAGCGTCGAGGGGTCGGTACCGCACGGTGTGCGAACGAATCAAAGCGAGGAGAGGAAGCCGAGCAGCGCCCCGAAGTAGGACTCCTGGTCGTCGTACATCGCCATGTGGCTCCCGTTCTCGCAGATGTGCGAAGAGCCCCGGGGAATGCGCGTCGCCATCATCTCGAGAAATCTGGGATCCATCGTGTCGTGACGACCACCGATGACCAGCGTCGGGGTGCTGATGTACTGGAGGTCATTCGTGCGATCCCAACGGGCCAACGTAGCCTCTTCGGCGATGCCCAACTCACTCGGGCCCTGCATCATCAGGTAGAGATCGTGATTCATCTGTTGAAAGGAGAACCGCACTGGTTCGGGCCACTCGCCCGGTCTGGCACGCAAGACGTGGTCAACGTAGTACGAGCGAATGAGCAGTTCCTGGTAGCGCGGATTGGCAAAGTCCCGGACTGCCTCGATCGCACGGATCTCGGTCAGGTCGTCTTGATTCATCGCCGGCATCAGCACATCGGCCGCGTAGCGGTTGTAGGCCGGGACGCTCGACATCATGTTGGAGATCACCAAACCCTTGAGTTGCTCACCGTATTTGAGGGCGTACTCCATCGCCAGAATGCCACCCCAGGATTGGCCCAAGAGTATGAAGTTCTCGGGTCCCAGATTCAGGGCCGTGCGCACCTGCTCAACCTCTTCGACGTAGCGGGCGAGGTTGCCAGAGATCGGGGTCGGCCGGGTTGTCCCTGCGACCCGATCCCAGTTGGTCGTAGTAGTAGTACTCGATACCCGCCGCTGGGAAAAAGCTGTCAAAACACTCAAAGCAGTCATGCGTCCCACCGGGGCCACCGTGCAGTGGAGTCTGAGCGCAGGATTGTTGCCGATTCGCTTGGTCCAGACCTTGAACGATTTTCCCGATGGCGTCGTAATCGGGATCATCCGGACCCCCGGAGACGGCGTCGGGCCGGTTCGTCCTGTCGTAGTACTGATCGGTCACTCGACCCTCCTCTTCGAAACTTCGCGCGCACGAGTTGGAGCGATGTTTAGTTCCCGAAAGAGTATCGGTAGACGTTCGTCTGTTTGCTTCGGAATGCCAGCAAACTATTCGTCCTGGTGATCGAGAATCCTAGAGACTGCCTCAACGATGGTGGCGACTTCGGCGTCAGGCGGCGCGAAGGTCGAGTGATCCCAATCACGGCCCCTCGCCATCCAAATCGTGGCGAGACCTGCCGCGCGTCCCCCTTCTATGTCTGCGTGCGGCGAGTCTCCGACCATCCAGCCATTGAGCGGGACTTCACAGATTTGCGCTGCCACTTCGAAAATCCTTTGCTCAGGCTTTCTCGAGCCGACAATCGAGGAAACGCAGATTGCGTCAAACTCGCTAGCGAGATTTGTGGCGTCGACCTTCAACAGCTGAGAAGGTGGTCCATTGGTGACCACGCCGACTTTCCATTCCTCGACTCGAAGTCGACGAACAGCGTCAACCGTCTCGTCGTCGACCGTATAGCACCGTGGGTATTCGTCGCGGTACGCGTCAAGAAGCTCGCCAGTGCTCGCCTGATTGATAGCGACGTCCGAAGGAGATTGAAAAACTGACCTCGCGGACATAAGCCTTCTTCGTCCGCCGACTCCGATTACCGCCAATGCATCGTGGTCGAGGTCGTGGTGGTTGATGAATAACAAAGCCCACTTTGCGAACGCCGGCGTCACGATCGAGCGAGCGTGTTGTCGAGATCGAAGAGAACCAGTCCTCTTGCGGTCTTCGCCGAGGTTAACGAACTCTACGACACCGCCTATCAGGCGACCTGCACGACTGCCACTTGTGCGGACGGCGGTGGACGATCTCGCCGTGCTCGCGCATTACCTCAATATGCATTTCTATGGCGTCGGCGATGTTCGCCTTGACTTCCTCGACCGTCTTGCCTGTCGAGACACATCCATCGAGATCGGGTACCCACCCCCGTAGTTATTCGGAGAGCGTTCAATAACTACTGCGTATTCAATCATCGCCTTCTCCGTTCTATTCCGGCCTGCCTCATAATGCTACCGAGCAGTTCTCGGTGCAGGTCGTCTCCCATCGCACCCGGCACCGTGACTGTGCCAGCCTTCGTCGGATGGTGGTAGTGGCGATGACTCCCTCTGTGCCGTACCTGTACCCAGCCGTCGCGCTCAAGTTCCTTGATGATCTCTCGAACCTTCACACCTCACAACGGTTGCGACAGTTTTGAGATGAACGCGGGAAAGTGAAGGCGTGTCTGGCTAGCTACTTTTCTAGGAAAAAACGGTACACATTTGTCTATCGACCGATGATAAAAGTGACTGCGCGCCTACTTACGAAGCCACCCGGACCGTTGAGACACGAGTACTTGGTGGTGGAACCTCTGCGCCGTGCAGGCGCATTCCCTCGATATGAAACTCAACCGCTTCGCGCATCGACTCTTCGAGTTCTTCGATTGTGTCAGCGGCACCGATGCATCCCGGTAGGTCAGGAACCATTGCGGCGTAGTTATTTCCGGCTTTTTCAATGATTATCACGTATTCAGCCATTAACGTCTCCTCGCTATTCCAGCTTGGCGGAAAATGCTTATCTCGATGAAGATCGGAAGATTTTTGCTCGGCTTACCAGATACGGTCACTGTAGCCGGGCCTTGTTAGCGAGGTGCGTAACCACGTGCCCGCGGGTGAATCGCGGGAGCAGGCTCGGCGTCAGGAAGTCTTCATCATTCAGTGGCGCCAACCCTTCGAGCAGGCGGCGATGGCTCGTGCGACATACTTCGATGTAAGCGGTGGGCCTCATCTCAAGATGGTACCGCCAGTCATCTTCTCGGCCCGCTGCTACGAATCCTTGGGGACTGCCTCTGTAACCACAAAACGATAGACATTCGTCTCACGGAGTTCGAAGCCAAGTCGTGCGTAAAGTCGATTCGCCGCTTCGCGCGAGGTCTCGTCGTGAGGTCGATTGAACGAACGTGTCGGCGGACGTGACTCTTCGACGCGGCATTCGTCAGAGGCTTCGCCCACGCCTGTGCCTCGAGCGGCGCCGTCGACCACGACGTCTTCGATCCACGCTCGCAGCCCGGTCGGGATGGAAAGATCGACCAGGGTCAACGAACCAACAATTCGACCGTCATCGCGAGCGATGAAGACGGTCGTCGCGGGTGAGGCGACGAGCTCTTCGACGTCCGCGGTCTCGAGGTGGTGCGGCGTTCGTTGAGAGTTGCGGCAGGAGATCATTCAGGCTCGTCGACCAACTCGTCGGTCACTTCGCGGACGACTTCGACTGTGACGCTCACTGGTCCCCTCGCCACACCGGTCGACGAAGGTCGTCGTAGAAGACGTCGCGGTGTTCGCCGTCGATGGCCGCGAAGATCGGCTCGGCCCAGCGTTCGGCGCCAATGATCGGCGTCGGCATGTTGTCGCGCGTGAACCATCCGGCGTCGGTGCACTTCCAGCGGGTGGATCTTCATCTCGCCCGCCGACGGCGCGACAGAAGAACAGCAGTGAGTACGAGCGGAATCCGTGGACGAGCCGAGCCGCATGCCGTCGAGCACGCCGATGAGCCGTACCGGTTCGACCTCGATGCCCGTCTCTTCCAGGACCTCCTTCACGACGACTTCGGGCGCGGAGTAGCCGACGTCGCACCAGCCCGTCGGGTACAGCCAGACTCCGGAGTCGGCGCGCTGGATGAGGAGCAGCTCGCCGCGATCGTTCGTCACGGCCGCGCCGACCGCGACCTTGGGTGTCTGGTAACCCGCGACACCGGTGCCGACGTCCTTCATCCACTCCGCCACGTAGCCGTCGGCGTCGAGCACGCCGTCGAGACCTTCTTCGGCCGCGGACTTGATGTCTCCGGCGATCTTCAAGACCTCTTCGAAGCGCTCGCGTTCGTACTGACTCTCGGTGAATCCGAGGCCGGTTCGCGCGACGCCGGCCAATGACTCGGCCCAGCGCAGGAGGGTCTTTTCAGGAATCGGTTCCACGCTCGATGACGCTACCAACGCGTCTTAGGCCAACGTGGCGTCGAGCGACTTCGTCCAGCGTGCCGACGAGTCCCGTGTAGAACGGCACCGAACTCGGCGTAGAACGTCGAGGCCTCGTCGTAGCGCATCGTGTAGACGCACTCCTTGAGGTCGTCGACGTGCACGCCGAAGAGCGTGACGCCCCACTCCCAGTCGTCGAGTCCCGTCGAACCGGTGATGACCTGGAGGATCCGACCCTTGAACTCGCGCCCGAGCGCGCCGTGTTGGCGCATGAGCCGTTCGCGGTCTTCGTAGGCGAGCGCGTACCAGTTGTTCGTCTCGTCGCGGCGCTTGGACATCGGGTAGAAGCAAAAGGCGCGCTTCCCCTCGGGCGGCAGCGTCGGGAAGAGCCGGTCGTGCAGCATCTGCTCGGGCATGCCGGCCGCGTACTCGCTGACCTCCGTGACCGAGACGTAGCTCTCGGAGACGAGGAATCCCGCACGCCTGGATCTTCGACTGCAACTGGCGTAGTGCCCAGAGGTCCTCACCGAGGATCATGAAACACACGTCGGCCTTGGCGCCCATGATCGCGACGGTCATCACTTGCAGCCCGTCGGCCCGGGCGTCGTCGACGGCCTTGCGCAGCGCGCCGGCGTCGATATCAGTGCCGGGGTGACAGAACAGGTGCAGGACGTTGAGCCCGCGAGAGGGGGCGAGCGGTTCGGGAGTCATGGACCAATGCTACGGACCTGTCCGCAGTTACGCGACTTGGACGTTGGCCCAAAGAGAAACCGTGGGACCCGAAGGCCCCACGGTTCTCCATCGTTCGAAAAGCGGACGATTTAGTAGTCGTCCATCCCGCCGCCGGGCATCGCCGCGACCTTCTCTTCGGGCTTGTCGACGATCACGCACTCGGTCGTCAAGAACAGCGCCGCAATGGACGCCGCGTTCTGCAGCGCCGAGCGCGTCACCTTCGCCGCGTCGATGACGCCGGCCTTGATGAGGTCCTCGTACTCGCCGGTCGCCGCGTTAAGTCCTTCGGTCGCCTTCTTCAGATTGCGAACCTTGTCGACGATGACGCCACCTTCGAGGCCCGCGTTGACCGCAATCTGGTTGAGAGGCGCCTCGACGGCCTTCGCCACCATGCGCGCACCGGTCGCTTCGTCACCGCTCAGCTTGTCGGCCGTCTCCAAGATTCGGACCTGGCTGCGAAGTAGGGCCACGCCACCGCCGGGCACGACGCCCTCTTCGATGGCGGCCTTCGTCGTCGAGACCGCGTCTTCGATGCGGTGCTTCTTCTCTTTCAGCTCGACCTCGGTTGCGGCACCGACCTTGATGACGGCGACGCCACCGGACAACTTGGCGAGACGCTCCTGGAGCTTCTCGCGGTCGTAGTCCGAGTCGGTGTTCTCGATCTCGGCCTTGATCTGGTTGATGCGGCCCTTGATGTCGTCCTCGGATCCGGCGCCTTCGACGATGGTGGTCTCGTCCTTCGTGACGACGATCTTGCGCGCGCTGCCCAGCATCTCGACGTCCGCGGTCTCGAGCTTGAGACCGATCTCCTCGGAGATGACGGTGCGCGCCGGTCAGGATCGCGATGTCCTGGAGCATGGCCTTGCGGCGCTCGCCGAATCCGGGGGCCTTGACGGCGACCGACTTGAACGTGCCGCGGATCTTGTTCACGACCAAGCGTCGCGAGGGCTTCGCCCTCGATGTCCTCGGCGATGATCAACAGCGGACGGCCGGACTGCATGACCTTCTCCAGGACGGGGAGCACGTCGCGAACCGACGGTGATCTTGTTCGAGACAAGCAGGATGTAGGCGTTCTCGAGAACGGCCTCCATGCGCTCGGTGTCGGTCGCGAAGTACGGGGCGATGAAGCCCTTGTCGAAACGCATTCCTTCGACGAGGTCCATCTCCATGCCGAAGGACTGACTCTCTTCGACGGTGATGACGCCGTCCTTGCCGACCTTGTCGATCGCGTCGGCGATCATCGCACCGATCTCGTCATCGGCGGCAGAGATCGACGCCACTTGGGCGATCTGCTCTTTCGTGTCGGCCGGCTTGGCCAGTTCGTGGAGCGACGCGACGGCGGCCTCGACGGCCGTCTCGATGCCCTTCTTCAGTGACATCGGGTTCGCACCGGCGGCCACGTTCTTGAGTCCTTCGCGCACCATGGCCCAGCGCGAGCACGGTCGCCGTCGTCGTGCCGTCACCGGCCACTTCGTCGGTCTTCTTCGCGACTTCTTTCACCAATTCGGCGCCGATGCGCTCGAACGGGTCCTCGAGGTCGATGTCCTTTGCGATCGAGACACCGTCGTTGGTGATGGTGGGCGCTCCCCACTTCTTGTCCAGGACGACGTTGCGGCCTTTGGGTCCAAGCGTGACGCGAACGGCGTCGGCCAGCTTGTTCATGCCGCGCTCTAGCGCCCGGCGGGCCTCTTCATCGAATGCGATCAGTTTCGCCACTGTGATTCCTCCTAAAGCGAGACACCCTTTTGGTGCAACGCAATATTAGCAGTCTAGGGTGGCGAGTGCTAACGGCGATCAGCCCCCGGCCACGGCCGGGACGAGCGAAACCGTCTGGCCGGCCTCGATCAGGGTGTCGAGGCCGTCGAGGAATCGGACGTCCTCATCGGCCACGAAGACGTTGACGAACCGGCGCAGCGCCCCGCGGTCGTCGAGGACCCGAAAGGCAATCCCTGGGTACGTCGCATCCACCGCGAGGATCGCTTCACGAACGGTGAGCGCCTCGACCGGCACCTCACCGGCTCCCCCGACGAGGGTGCGCAGTTGGCTGGGAAGGCGCACGATGACGCTCATGACGCCGTGACCAATCGGTGAAAGCGCAGGGCCTCTTCGGCCGCCTCGAGCGACGGGGTGATCGTCGAGCTGACGGTCGCGGTATCGACGATCGCGTCGAGCGTCTTGAGACCGTGTCCCGAGATGATCGCCACGATCGACTTGTCGCGATCGATCGTGCCCCGGTTGATCATCTGGCGCAGTGAC
The DNA here is from genome assembly GCA_963764095.1 of uncultured Acidimicrobiaceae bacterium. Classification (GTDB taxonomy): domain Bacteria; phylum Actinomycetota; class Acidimicrobiia; order Acidimicrobiales; family RAAP-2; genus RAAP-2. The sequence continues at coordinate 128,873 of CAVXRB010000030.1, forward strand.
GCGATCGTGACGCCGCCGGCCGTCTCGGCGAAGATGCCCTCGGTCTCGGCGAGCAGACCGATGCATTCGAGGATCTCCGAGTCTGGTACCGAACCACAGTCGCCACCGCGGGCGCGAAGTTCGTCCAGTACGTAGGGGCCGTCGGCCGGGTTGCCAATCGCGAGCGAGCGCGCGATCGTGTTGGGGCGCTGTGGCGTGACGACCTCGGCGCCCGAGGCGAACGCCGTGGCGATTGGCGAACAGCCCGTCGCCTGCGCACCGAACAGCACCGGTGCCTCACCGTCGACAAGTCCGAGTTCGACGAACTGCTTGAAGCCCTTGGCGACCTTGGTGAACTGGCTCCCCGACGCGAGTGGCACCACGACCTGGTCGGGCGTGCGCCAACCGAGCTGTTCGCAGATCTCGAAGGACAACGTCTTGGAACCTTCGGCGTAGTACGGACGAAGGTTCACGTTCACGAAGGCCCAGTCCTCGTGCTCGGCGACCAGTTCGACGCACAGTCGATTGACGTCGTCGTAGTTGCCCTCGACGCCGAGGACCGTGCCCCCGAAAATCGCGGCCATGGCGATCTTTGACTTCTCAAGGTCGGCCGGGATGATCGTCACGCTCGGCCATCCAATCGAAGCCGCGTGGGCGGCGACGGACGTCGCGAGATTGCCGGTCGAGGCGCAGGCCGCCGTGGTGAATCCGAGACGCCGCGCGCTCGAGAGCGCGACCGAGACCACGCGGTCCTTGAACGATCCGGTGGGATTGCGCGTGTCGTCTTTCAGCCACAGTTCGCGCACGCCGAGCACGTCAGCGAGACGGTTGGAACGCCGTAGCGGAGTCCAACCGGCGCCGAGATCCACAGGTTCGACGCCGGGATCGGGCAACAGCGCGCCGTAGCGCCAGATGGAGTTCGGACCATTCGCGATCGACTCGCGGGTCAGGACCTTGCGGGCCGCGTCGAGGTCGTAGTCGACCTCCAGCGGACCGAAGCAGAAATCACACGAGTACCGCGCCTCACTGGGATAGGTGGCACCGCACTCTCGACATAAAAGACCTGTAGCGAAACTCATAACTCCCTTTTCATCGTTCGGCCTTTGGCACCTGGTGTGATGAGCGGGTAGCTCGTGTATCACACTGGTTGTCGCGACTTCAACGGGGCCGTCCCTCAGTCGCTCTTGATGACCCCTCAATTCTCGCCGAACGGCACCGCCCGTGTCAAGTTCGGACTGCTGGCTCGACCCGTAGTCTCGTACGGGTGAGCAGCCCAGACGTCCCGTGGACGCTTAACCGGCGAGGAGTTCAACCTCGAGCGCGTTGCCGAGCTGAAGTCCGCAGACGACCGTCGCGGTCATCGTGCCGGCCCGCAATGAATCGGCAACAGTCGGCGCGGTCCTCGACGCCGTCCTCGCCCATCGCGAACTGGTCGACGAGCTGATCGTGGTCAACGACGACTCCGTCGATGACACCTCGACGGTCGCCGATCATCACGGCGCGCGCGTGGTCCGTTTCGATGGTCCGAGCGGCAAGGGCGAAGCGATGCGGGCCGGGCTCGGCGCGACGACGTCCGGAGCTGGTCGTCTTCCTCGACGCCGACGTCATCGAATACCACCTCGGAGTTCGTCGCCCGCCTGATCCAGCCACTCCTCGAGCGGCCAGAAACCCAGTTAGTGAAGGGGTATTACGAGCGCCCCCTCCACAACATGCCGACTGGCGGCGGGCGGGTCAACGAGCTCGCGGCGCGCCCAATTCTTTCGCTCCTCTACCCGGGCTCGGTGAAATCCGTCAGCCCCTGGCCGGCGAGACGGCCGGACGACGTAGCGCGTTCGACGCCATCACCCTGGAGAAGGCGTACGGCGTCGAGATCGCGTTGTTGATCGACATCGCTCGTCAGTTCGGAGTGCGAAGTTTGGCCCAGGTCGATCTCGGTGTACGTCGTCATCGCAATCGACCGCTCGAGGAGTTGCGACCGATGTCGATGGACGTGTTGCGAGCCGCGCTGAAGCGCTACTCGGTGCACCTCCCGCCACAGTCGTGACTATCTGACGAAGTTGTTCCCGAGGATCACGATGACGTCGTCACTCGACGCGCCGGCCACCGGTCGCTGACCATTGGAAGCTGGATGGCGTGAAGACCCACGTGGATCTTGTGCGCGATCTGAATTGCGGCCCACTTGAATCCGGGATTGAAGTACACAACAGTCTTCTTCGCGGGAGCGAGGGGAAGTTGACGCCGGGCAACACGTTCCATCCCTGCGTCAGTAGTTCCTGCGAGGTCCCGCGAGCCAAGTTGGAAACCTTCGTTCCGTTGGCCACCTGCACACGAACCGTCGACTTGGCAACCGTCTTGTGATGAAGCGTCGTCGTCGTTTCCGAAGGAGGAAGAGTCGTCACCGAGCTGGCGGGCGCCGCAGGGCTGACGTATCGAAGCATGAGGAACGCAGCCGCAACGAAGAGAACAACGATTATCAACACGACACTCAGAGCGGGTTGGTAGTGAGAGCCTGGCGGATTTGCGCTGTGATGGGGCTGGGATGAATCACTCATTCGTCTCAGCCTACATATTGAGACCAGACGTTTTTCACTAACCTTGGACTTCCAAGCCGGTGTGGCGCAGTCTGGCAGCGCAGGCGATTTGTAATCGTCAGGTCGGGGGTTCGAATCCCTCCGCCGGCACTTCAAAAAATTTCTGAGACCGCTATCAATTCTCGTCGTCGACCAGTTTCACGATCCAGACTCGGAGAGCCGTGTTCACGATTGATAAGTTAGTTGCTCATTCGCGCCACGACTCTCAGCAAGAGTCACTCCGAACTAATTCAGACTCCGAATACTTCGACCCGTGAATATTCCCTATTCGATTGACCGGCAATCGAGCCTTGTCCGGACGAAGAGATACTGACGCCATGCACATTGAGTTGGTGCAGTCGAACGACGAGATACGTCGCAACCTTTCGAGCTCGGCTTCGACTGAGCGATATGTTCAGTGACTTCAATCCGGTCGCGGCAGAGTAGCCAAAGAGATCAACCTTCGTGTACTTTCGGGACTTGATGATCATTGCAATTCGATTGATCTGACTCTTCAACGACGCCGACAACGACGAAGAACCATTCTTGAATGTCCCAACTGCTCCAAATAGTGTCGCCAATTTGTGGCCACTCCATTGTGCGTAGAGAACGATCGAGTTTGGGAAAAGAACCTTCTCACCAATTGCATATTTCGTCCCTGTTCCGTTGGCGTTCGAGTTCCAATCAACGAGAACAAAACCAGAACGAATCAATCCAGACTGATTTGGAATCGAAATCGTCGAACCAACTGGTCCGTTGATTGAGGCAATTGTGCCGCTGCCACCGTTGGCACTGAATGTAACGGTTTCGACATTGGCTTCGGATCCATTGCGCATACAAAACCAAATCGGATGTGAACGCATACTGCATCCCGTCTGAATAGGAAGTGCCCGTCCCGTTACGAGATGTGTTCCAACCGGAAAACGTGGACGATCCGTTCTGGAATATCGGAGTTAGGTTTGCGAAAAGCGTGAAGGCGGAAGGCGCACTCTCTGACATAATCACATTGACATCGTCAGTGACACTGTCATTTTCGTTGAAGGTGACAGTGTGAACCGTTGGCATCGCTGTCCATTGTGCGTACAGAGTCAGGTTTGTTGCGAAGGAGAATTCTGCTCCGTCCATATACGACGTGCCGCTTCCGTTGGCGGACGTGTTCCAGCCTGAAAAGCTCTGACCGGGGTTGGCAAATGCGGGTTGAAGGTTCGAAAATAGTGTGAGCGATGAAGCGGCCGCTTCAGTCAATGAAATACTGACTGAGTCGGCTGCGTTGTCATTCTCGCGGAATGTGACCGTGTGAGATACGACGTTAACCACCCATTGCGCGTAGAGACTGATATCGGACTCAAAGGAGTATGTAGAGCCGTCTGCGTATGCCGTGCCGCCTCCATTGGCAGCCGTGTTCCATCCGGAAAAGCTGTGTCCTGGATTACTGAAAGATGGTTGAAGACCAACAAATGTTGTCAGTTGGGTTGGCTCGCTGCCCGACAGGACCGAGCTAACGGAGTCAGTTGCGTTGTCATTTTCGAGGAATGTCACGTCGTGAACAAATGTAATAGGGGTCCACTGAGCGTAAAGGCTGATATCGGAACTGAATGAGAAAGTTGATCCGTCAGCGTACGAAGTACCTTCACCATTGGCCGAGGTGTTCCAACCTTCGAATGAATAGCCGGCATTTGAAAAACTCGGACTCATATTTTGTAGAAGCGTTAGAGATTGAGGTGAAAAGGCATCTTGGAGTGCTTCAACTGGATCATTTGCGCTGACGTTTTCCAAGAATGTCACATCATGAACTACTGGAGTCGGCGACCATTGTGCGAACAATGAGATATCTGAGGTGAACGGATAAATGGCGCCATCTGCGTAGGCGGTTCCATTGCCATCGGCTGACGTATTCCAACCTTGGAATGTGTAGCCGACGTTTGCAAAATTCGGGTCCATGTCTTGAACAAGTGTGAGCGGTTGAGCGGTATTACTCATCTCGGAGGAAGTCACCGAATCATTTGCACTTACGTTCTCGAAGAACGTCACGACGTGGGATATGGGAAAGGCTTGCGCTGGAACCGAGACGGCGAATGTACATGAGGATAAGTAGCAAGACACAGGCGGCCCGAAAAAGTGCATTCGGTCGCGATGAATGTTCCAATATCACGACCACATCCGGTCGCAGAGAATTTCGGCATTTTTTGAGACGGACAAGGTACGCATGGGACGACTTTCGTAGAAGTTGGCGCTCTTGTGTAAACGGGCGTTGTTCCCGCAGCCACCAGTCGAAGAGCGACGAGCGCTAGCCGGATGGTGACGTCTCTACGTTGATCATTAGGGACGTTTAAATTCTGCTGCAGTCTTCCCTTGCCTTGCAAGACTAGGCATCGTGCACTCGCACAAAGTAGGGTACCGAAGTCCCTATTCGCAGATCCTCTACGAATGTCGACTTCGTTGACGCGCCACTTCGAAGGCTGCCACTGACACGGCGACTCCGGCGTTCAATGAACTGATCTTTCCCAATTGGGGTATGGACACAACGGCCGCACAACGCTTGCGCGTCAACACAGAGAGTCCCCTTTCTTCTCCACCGACGACGAGGGCAACTGGCGTCGTACCCAGATCGAGTTCGTAGATCGATTCGCGAAGACTCTCCGGCGAGCCCGACGGTCAGCACGCCGACCTTATTGAGAGCGTCGAGTGCTGCGGGTACGCCGCCGACGTCGCAGAAGGTGAGGTACTCGATGGCGCCCGCCGCGGTCTTAGTGACCGATGGTGAGATTCGCGCGGAGCGATGACGCGGAACGACGACCCCGGTCACGCCGGCACCATCGGCACTGCGCAACATGGCGCCCAGATTGCGCGGATAGGTGAGCCGTCACAGACCAACAAGAACGGATGACGGTGCTCGAGCAACTCGTCGAGAGTAACGGTCTCGAGTCGGGCGGCGATCGCCATGACGCCCTGGTGACCCTCGGTGCGCGCTTCACGATCGAGGCGGGTCATCGAGATGACCTGGACCGGCACGCGCTGACGCTGCGCCTCGAACTCGATGGCGTCGAGGGTCTCGCTGGCGTCTTGAGCGTCGGCGACGTAGATCTTCTGGATCTGGCGTCGACGGGCCTTGAGGAGTTCGAGCACGGCGTGACGTCCTTCGACCTGCTCGCCCCGAGACCCTCTTTCTCACGACCGCTCGGTGCTCGTCGAGGTCCACCGACCTGACCACCGGTCATCGGCCGACCGCCTTGGCGCGAGGACGCCCGGGCGGACCTTTGCGCGGTGCGGACGGGGACTCACGAGGCCTCTCCAAGAGCGCGACCGCGCTCGCGCCGAGACCTTCGACGCGACCCAGCGCGCCGAGTCCTTCGGCGGTCGTCGCCTTGACCGTCACGAGCGCACCGACCACCGCCGAGAGCTGTCCTGACATCCTCGGCATGAAGTCGGCCAGTTTCGGGCGCTCGGCGATGATCGTGATGATCGGCCGAGATCGTGCGCAGACCGGCCGCGGCCACCAGCGCCACGGTCTCGTCGAGTAGGCGACGAGATGACGATCCCGTCGAACTGGGGGTCGGTGTCGGGGAAGTGGCGGCCGAGGTCGCCGAGGTTGGCCGCGCCGAGCAGGGCGTCACAGAGCGCGTGGGTCGCGACGTCGGCGTCGGAGTGACCGACGAGGCCGGGCGCGCCCGGAATCTCCGACCAGACCGAGCCAGAGCGAACGCGACGGCGTCGTCGCTCACCCGATGCACGTCGAGGCCGTGACCGATCCTCATCGTCGCATCTCGATCGACGAGGCCCGCGCGAGGTCGCCCGGGACCGTGATCTTCGACGTTCTCGATTCGCCCGGCACGACGACGACTCGACCGCCCAGCGCCTCGACGAGCGCAGCGTCGTCCGTGGCGTCTAGGCCGTTGGCGTGGGCCCGGATCAACGCGTCGCGAGCGAAGGCCTGGGGGTCTCACGGTCACGAGTTCGTCGCGGCGCTTCGGTGTCGCCGACCACGGTGACGTCGCCGTCGCGCCGTATCGTTTCACGGTGTCCGGGATCGGGAGACCCGGGAATCGCGCCGTCAGCCCCGGCGAGAACGGCGTCGACGACGGAGGAAAAGAGTGCCGGCGTGGCCAGTCGGCGCGCCGCGTCGTGCACGACGATCACGTCGGCGTCGCACACTCTTCGAGGCCGGCGCGCACGGAGGCGCGCGAGTCGCTCCCCGACGACGACCACGTCAGCACCTTCGCCGTTGCCTTGGTAGTTCGGGGGCACGACGAGTACGACCTGTTCGGGCGACGGAGCGGGCCGCTCGGACGCTGTGCGGCGTTACGGTGTCGTGATTCATGATGGCGAACTGCTTTGGTCCGCCGTAGCGCTGGCCCTGACCGGCGGCGACGACCACGGCCGCGACCGTCATGACTACGGGAGGACCGAGGCGAGCTTCTCTTCAGCCGCTTCCGTGTCCACGTTCAACGCGAACGTCAGTTCTGAGACCAGGATCTGGCGGGCCCGGGTGAGCATGCGCTTCTCGCCGGCCGACAGTCCCTTGTCCTTGTCACGGATCGAGAGGTTCCGCACGACTTCGGCGACCTGGTAGATATCGCCCGAACGCAACTTCTCAGAGTGGTTCTTGAAGCGGCGCGACCAGTTGGTCGGCATGCGCGCTTCCTTCTTGCGAAGGACCGCGAAGACCTCTTCGACCTCTTCGTCGTTGATGACGTCGCGCAGGCCGACCGATTCGGCGTTGGCGACCGGGACCATCAGGACGAGGTCGGTGTAGGCGACCTTGAGCTTCAAATAGTCCTGTTTGACGTCAAAAGCCGTCATTTTCTCGATTTTTTCCACGGTGCAGGCGCCGTGGTGGGGGTAGACGAGTCGATCGCCCTTTTTGTACTTGCGAACAGTCATAAACGAGGTTCTCCTCAATGAAAATCTGCCTGAACAGGCGTTAGGGGGACTAGTTATTCTACCAGACTTCCCTAAATCGTGACTGATTGAGCCCTTTCAATGGCCTCGGCGAGCGTTCGACAGCGAACCACCTCGACGCCCGCGACCTCTTCCAACTCCCCGTCACTCGGGACCACGACCCGCGTCGCGCCCAGGCGCTGGGCCTCGCGGACCCGGCGCGTGAGACCGGAGACGCGCGCGCAGTTCTCCGGCGAGGCCGACCTCGCCCATCGCGGCCAACGTGCGCGGGACGGCGAAGTTCAACGCCGCCGAAGCGACGGCCAGTGCGAGTGCCACGTCGACGCCCGGCTCATTGGCCGGAAGCCCACCGGCGGTCGCGGCGAAGACGTCCAGTCCGCTGGTGTCGACGGCGCAGCGCGACTCGAGAACCGCGAGCAAGAGCGCGAGTCGCTGGGAGGAGACCTGGTGGGCCACGCGGCGCGGCGACCCCGAACCGGTCGCCACCAGCGCCTGCATCTCGATCAGAAACGAGCGTGATCCGTCATTGGTCACCGTGAACACGACGCCGGGAACGTCGAGGTCCGGACCGCGCAGGATCGTGGCATCGGGCATCTCGCGCAGTCCTTCGGGCACCATTTCGAGCAAACCGACTTCGCCGGTCGCGCCGAAGCGGTGTTTGACAGCGCGAATGAGACGGAGCGATCCGTTGCGGTCGCCCTCGATGCGGATGACCGTGTCGACGAGGTGTTCGAGCGTGCGCGGTCCGGCCAGATCGCCGTCCTTGGTGACGTGACCGACCATCAAGAGCGCGACGCCGGTTTCCTTGGCGACGGAGCACAGTCGTTCGGCGACATGGCGGATCTGCGCCACTGATCCCGCGACATTGCCGATGGCCTCATCGCTCATCGCCGAGATCGAATCGATCACGCAGAGTGTCGGACGTCGTTCGCGGACAAGCTGTTCAGCGACGTCGACGCTGGTCGAGGCCGCAACGTCGAGCCCCGGCGACGTCACCGAGTCGACGAGCTCGTTGGGCCACTTGGGCGACCGACTCTTCGGCAGCGATCAACAGGACCGGCGTGGACGCCGCGGCCAACTCGCGAAGCGACATGAGGGCGAGCGTGGACTTGCCGACGCCCGGTTCACCGAAGAGCAAGGTGGTCGATCCAGGGATGAAGCCACCACCAAGCACCCGGTCGAGCTCACCGACGCCGGTCGAGTGTACGGTCGCGCTCGCCGCGGCGACATCGCGCAATGACGTCGTCGACGTTGACATCACTCGCGACTTCGACGTGGTCCGCTCTTCGTCGAGCGTGTTCCACTCGCCGCAGCCCGAGCATCGCCCACTCCAACGAGGCGACGAGGTGCCGCATTCGCGACAGACGTGCACGGAATGAGACTTCACCTTCGTGAGGTTACGAGTGCGCTGTGACCTCGCCGTTAGGCGTTGTCGGAGAGATCCTCGAAGTCGACCGAGGGCGGGAGGCCCTCGACACCTTCGAAGGTCAAGTACGGGCCGTCGGGACCCTCGGCGATGTCACCGACGATCGTCTGGCCGGCGTGGAACTCCTTGAAGAGGATCTTCTCGCTGAGCGCGTCCTCGACGTACTGCTGGACGGCGCGGCGAAGCGGTCGCGCACCGAGTTCGGGGTCGTAGCCCTTTTCGGCGAGGAAGCCCTGGGCCGCGGCGGAGAGCTCCAGACCGAGTCCCTGCACGGCCAGCTGGTCGCGCAGACGAGCGATGAACATGTCGGCGATCGAGATCACTTCTTCGCGGCTCAACTCGTGGAAGACGATCGTGTCGTCGATGCGGTTGAGGAACTCCGGACGGAAGTGCGCCTTCAAGGCGGTGTGGACCTTCTCCTTCATCCGCTCGTGATCCGCGACGTCCGAGGCCTTGCCGAAGCCGATGGCCGCCTTGCGCAGGTCCGCGGTACCGAGGTTCGAGGTCATGATCAGGATCGTGTTCTTGAAGTCGACCGCGCGTCCCTGGGCGTCAGTGAGACGACCGTCTTCGAGGATCTGCAACAACGTGTTGAAGACGTCGGGGTGGGCCTTTTCCACTTCGTCGAAGAGCACGACGGAGAACGGCTTGCGACGAACGGCTTCGGTGAGCTGACCGCCCTCGTCGTAACCGATGTAGCCGGGGGGCGAACCGACGAGTCGGCTCACCGAGTGCTTCTCCATGTACTCGGACATGTCCAACTGGATCAGCGCGTCCTCGTCGTCGAAGAGGAACTCGGCCAAGGTCTTGGCGAGCTCGGTCTTGCCGACGCCGGTCGGTCCGAGGAAGATGAACGATCCGCCCGGACGCTTCGGGTCCTTCAGACCGGCGCGGGTACGTCGGATGGCGCGGCTGATCGAGATGACGGCCTCGTCTTGTCCGACGATGCGCTTGTGGAGTTCGTCCTCCATGCGCAAGAGCTTGGTGGTCTCTTCTTCGGTGAGGCGATAGACCGGGATACCGGTCCACACCGCGAGCACTTCGGCGATCGTGTCCTCATCGACGAGGTCGAAGACCACGCCACCCGAGGCCTGGATCGTCAGATCGAGTTCGTCGCGCTTGGCGACCAGCTCACGCTCTTGTTCATCGAGTGCCTTGGCCTGCTCGAGCGCGCCGCTGGCCATCGCGCTCTCCTTGTCGGCGCGCACGCGCATGATGTCCTCGTCGAACTTCTTCTGCTGCGGCGGCGTGTCCATGCGACGGATGCGCAGGCGACTGCCGGCCTCGTCGATGAGGTCGATCGCCTTGTCGGGCAGGAATCGGTCCGAGATGTAGCGATCGGCGAGGTTCGCCGCGGCGATCAAGGCCTGGTCGGTGATCTTGACGGCGTGGAACTCTTCGTAGACCTCGCGCAGACCCTTCAGGATGTCGATGGTCATGGCGACCGAGGGCTGCTCGACCTTCACCGGCTGGAACCGTCGCTCGAGTGCGGCGTCCTTCTCGATGTGCTTGCGGTACTCGTCGATGGTCGTGGCGCCGATGGTCTGGAGCTCGCCGCGCGCGAGCATCGGCTTGAGAATCGACGCGGCGTCGATGGCACCTTCGGCGGCGCCGGCGCCGACGAGCGTGTGGATCTCGTCGATGAACAAGATGATGTCACCGCGCGTGCGGATCTCCTTGAGCACCTTCTTCAGACGCTCCTCGAAGTCACCGCGGTAGCGGCTACCGGCGACGAGCGCGCCGAGGTCGAGGGTGTAGAGCTGCTTGTCGGCCAAGGTGACCGGCACCTGGTTGGCGACGATCTTCTGGGCGAGGCCCTCGACGATCGCGGTCTTGCCGACGCCGGGCTCGCCGATCAGGACGGGGTTGTTCTTGGTGCGTCGTGACAGGACCTGCATCACGCGCTCGACTTCCTTCTCGCGCCCGACCAGCGGGTCGAGCTTGCCCTCGCGGGCGAACTGCGTGAGGTTGCGACCGAACTGGTCCAAGACGGCCGAACCGCCGGCACCCTCCGGGTCGCTCTTCTGGCTGCCCGACGTGCTCTGGCTGCCCGACTCCTTGCCGGCCTGGCCGGACATCATTTGAATCACCTGGGTGCGCACACGCGCCATGTCGGCCCCGAGGTCCGACAGGACCTGGGCCGCGACGCCGTCGCCCTCGCGCACCAACCCGAGCAACATGTGCTCGGTACCGATGTAGGAGTGTCCCAGCTGCAGCGCTTCGCGCAGCGAGAGCTCGAGGACCTTCTTCGCGCGCGGCGTGAACGGCGGCGACCCCGGGGAGGGATTCGTGTTGGCGCCGATGGCCTCTTCGACCTTCTCGCGCACGACGTCGAAGGTGACCCCCAGGGCGTCGAGCGCCTTGGCCGCAACGCCCTCGCCCTCGCGGATCAGACCGAGCAGTATGTGCTCGGTGCCGATGAACGCGTGGTTGAGGTCACGTGCTTCTTCCTGCGCGAGCACAAGTACTCGGCGGGCACGGTCAGTGAATCGTTCGAACAATTGTCATCCTTTGTGCGTCAATACTTAAAAGTGTACCGGTGAGGTGTGGCTGTTGAGCCCCACCCCTCGGACCTCAGAGAATGGCCAACGGACCCTCAATTAGTGTGGGTACGTGAACCCGCACGAGCGACTGCGACTGGCATCGGTCGAAGACGACCTCACGAGGTTGGAGACCTTACTCGCCGAATCGGTCATCTTCGGCGACTCGTACCTCGATTCGGTCACCACGCACCTCATTTACGCCGGTGGGAAGCGCTTACGGCCAATTCTCGCGGTCGCCTCGGCGACGAGCGGCGAACGCGGCGCCACGCCGGAGGACCTCCTCGGTGGCGTGGCCCTGGAGTTGATGCACCTCGCGTCGCTCTACCACGACGACGTCATGGACGAGGCAGAGGTACGGCGCAACGTCGACAGCGTGAACGCGCGCTACGGCAACCTCATCGCCATCGTGGCCGGCGACTACCTCATGGCCCGCTCGGCGGCCATCGCCGCCGACCTCGGCACCGACGTCGCGGGACTGTTGGCGCGAACGCTGGCCGCGCTCACCCGGGGCCAGGTCTCCGAGGTGCGCACGGCCTTTTCGGTGGAGCGCACCGAGGCCGACTACTTCGCCGCGATCGAGGGCAAGACCGCCGCGCTGATGGCCTCGAGTTGTCGCGTCGGTGCGCTCACGGCACATCTCTCCGACGCAGAGCGCGATTCGCTCACCGAGTTCGGACGGTGCTTCGGCATGATCTACCAACTGCGCGACGACATCTTGGACGTCATCGCCACCGACAACGAGTTGGGCAAGCCGGCCGGCCAGGACCTCGCCGAAGGCATCTACAACCTCCCGACGATCTTCGCCCTGCGCGACGCCAACGTGGGCGAACAGTTGCGCGGCGTCCTCGGCGCGGTCCTCGACGACGAGGACCGCGAACGCGCGCGCAAGCTCGTCGTGGCGACCGACGGCATCGAGCGCACGATCGCCTCGGCCCAGACCTACCTCGCCCAGGCCCACGTCGCCTTGTCGACGCTACCGAGCGCCGGCTGCGCGCGGGCTTCGCGTCGCTCATCGAGTCACTGCTCGAGGACCTGCCGACCTACTAGTCAGTGATCGGCTTCAACGTCGGGAAGGCGATGACCTCGCGGATGTTCGACTCGTCGGCGATCAACATCGCCAGGCGGTCGATCCCGAGTCCGAGACCGGCCGTCGGCGGCAGTCCCCACTCCAACGCCTTGATGTAGTCCTCGTCGATGTGCATCGTCTCGGGCTCACCTTCGGCGGCCAGACGCGCCTGATCCTCGAATCGCACGCGCTGGTCGAGGGGATCGACCAACTCGGAGAAACCGTTGGAGAGCTCGCGCCCGACGGCGTAGGACTCGAATCGCTCGACCAGATCGGGGTCGCTCTGGTGTCGGCGCGCCAGCGGTGAGATCTCGACCGGGAAGTCCGTTACGAAAATCGGATTCCACAGCGACGCCTCACAGGTCGCCTCGAACAGTTCGGCCAGGCAGCGCCCCGCGCCCCACGCCCGGTGCACCTCGACGCCGCGCTCTTGGAGCATCGCGGCCAACTTCTCTCGCGGCGTGTGGACCGAGACGTCCTCGCCCACTCCTTCGCTCGCCAGTTCGGCCATCGTGCGCCGCGGCCACGGCGCCGCGAAGGAGAACGGTCGTCCCTGGTATTCGACCTCGGTCGTGCCGAGGACGTCCATCGCCACGCCGGCGGTCAACTCCTCGGTGAAGTTCATCATGTCCTCGTAGTTCCAGTACGCGGCGTAGATCTCGAGCATCGTGAACTCGGGGTTGTGGCGCGGGCTGACGCCTTCGTTGCGAAAGACCCGACCGATCTCGAAGACCCGCTCGAAGCCACCGACGACGAGACGCTTCAGCCACAGTTCGGGCGCGATGCGCAGGTAGAAGTCGGTGTCCAGCGCGTTGTGGTGCGTGGCGAAGGGTCGCGCGTCCGAGCCCGACGGCGATCGCGTTGCAGGATCGGGGTCTCGACCTCCATGAAGTCCTGGGCCCAACAGCGCTCGCGCACGGCGCGCATCACGTCGTTGCGACGCTTCAACGTCGTGCGCGACATCGGGTTGGCCCAGAGGTCGGCCTCGCGGTGGCGATAGCGCAGGTCGAAGTCGGCGATGCCGGCCCACTTGTCGCCGAAGTTGCGCTGGGCCGTCGCGAGCGTCACCCACGTCGCGACCTTGACCGACAGTTCGCCGCGCTTGGTGCGCACGACTTCGCCACTCGACGCCGACCCAGTCCCCAGGTGCAGCTTGGTGAACTCCTCGAAGTCCGCCGTCACCGACGTCGAGCGCGAAGAGCTGGATCTCACCGCTCGAGTCGCGCATCGTGGCGAAGGCCAGCTTGCCCTGACGGCGCAGCGAGCATGAGTCGCCCCGCGACGTTGACCGAGTCGCCCGACTCCTCGCCGTCGGCGAGGTGGTCGTAGCTGGCCTGCAGCGCCGCGGCGAACGCGTTGTGGGCAAATGAATACGGCACTGTCACGAATTGTCTCCCGAATGATTCCGTTCATGAACGATACGCAATCCGTGGAGGGTCAGCCACGGTTCGACGTGCTGGATGTGTTTGGTGTGCGGCGCGATCAGTCCGGCCAAGCCCCCGGTCGCGATGACCGTCGCCTCGCCGAGCTCTTCGAGGATGCGCTCGACCATGCCGTCGACCTGGGCCGCGAAGCCGTAGAGGACGCCGGACTGGATCGACTCGACCATCGAGCGACCGATGACCGAACGCGGTCGCACGAGCTCGACCGAACGCAGCGCCGCCGCGTGCGAGTAGAGCGCGTCGAGCGAGATCGCGACCCCGGGGGCGATCGCGCCACCGAGGTACTCGCCCTTGGCGCAGATCACGTCGAAGACCGTCGCGGTCCCCAGGTCGACGACGATTGACGCGCCCGGATAGAGGTCGTAGGCGCCGACCGCGTCGGCGATGCGGTCGGGGCCGACCTCGCGGGGGTTGTCGTAGAGGATCGGCATGCCCGACTTGGTCCCGGGACCGATGACCGTGAAGTCCAGCGCCGAGAACCAACGATTCGCCATGCGCCGCAGTTGCGTGTTGGCCATCGGCGACGAGGAGGAGATCGCGATCGCGCTCACCGCCGTGCGCAGGTCCAGACCTTCGAGGTCGAGCAGTTGCGTCAGGACCATCGCGTGCTCATCCGGGGTGCGGTCCGCGACCGTCGAGATCCGCCAGTGAAAGGCCAATCCGCGCTCGTCGGTGGCACGCGCGAAGCCCATGGCGTCGGGCGTCTCGGGCGTCTCGGGTCCGAAGAGTCCGATGACGGTCTCGGTGTTACCTACGTCCATGGCCAGCAGCATCAGCGTTCTCCCTTGAGTTGAACCGGTCCGTTGTCAATCAGTCGCACGCCGTCGATGACGGCCGCGACGAGGGCGCGCGCGTCACCCGAGTCGGTGTCCCCCGACGCGGCGAACGTCGCCGGGTCGACGACCTCGGCGTAGACCACGTCGACGTCGCCGTTGCCCAGTTCTTGGCGCAATACGCGTCGGTGCTCGCTTGCGCTCGCCGGAGCCTCGCCGACGCGCGCGATCGCACGCGAGAGCGTCCGTGCGCGACGCCGGGCGTCGTCACTGAGCAACACGTTGCGACTCGAGAGCGCCAGGCCGTCGGCGTCGCGCACGATGGGACATCCGACGACGTCGGCATCGAACGAGAGGTCGCCCACCATCTGACGTATGACGGCCAGCTGCTGGAAGTCCTTCTCGCCGAAGTAGACGCGACAGGGGCCAGTCACCACCAACAGTTTCGCGACGACGCTCGCCACACCGTCGAAGTGCCCCGGTCGCGCGGCACCCTCCAGTACGTCGCCGAGACCGCGCACGGTCACGGTCGTCGCCGTCGCATCGGGATAGTCGGGCCACATCGCGGCGAGCTCTGGCGCGACCAGATAGTCGACGCCGTGCGTCTCGGCGAGCGCGTGGTCAGACTCGGGCGAGTGCGGATAACGCCCGAGGTCGTGTTGACTGTCGAACTGTCGAGGGTTCACGAACGTGGTGGCGATCACCACGTCGCCGCGCGCTGCGGCGGCGTCGAAAAGCGAGGCGTGTCCCGCGTGCAGCGCGCCCATCGTCGGCACGAGGCCGACACGACGTCCGGCGACGCGTTGCGCCTCGGCGATAGAGCGCCACTCCTCCACCTTGGTGACGAGGCGCATCAGGCCGGTGTTTGAGAGCGGCGCAGTTCTGAGAGTTCGAAGGCGGCGTTGGCGAGCGCCACGTAGGTCGAGCGTTCCGATTCCGGTATCGCCGCGAGGTGCGCGTCGATGGTCGCCATGTCGCCGCGCGACGCGGGACCCGTCAAGGCGTCGTCGGGACCGAAGCGCGCGACGTCGAGGAGCGTCTGTTCGGCCAGCGGGAGGAAGTCCTCCAGGCTGAGTCCGATCGATTCGGCGAGCGTGCGGACCTGGCCCATGAGGGCCACGAGGTGATTCGACGCGACCACGGCGGCCGCGTGATAGATCGTCCGCTGGTCGTCGCGCAGCGTGATGACGCGTCCCGTCAGCGAAAGGGCCACCTCGCGCACGAGCGCATCGCCGGCGACGCAGAAGGTGGCGCCAATAAGACGCTCGGCGTCACTCCCCGACGGCAGCGCCATCAGCGGGTGCAGGGAACCGACGCGTGGATGTGGCGCGAGGACGTCGAGGTTGCGCGAGCCAGCGACATGCGCGATGACCCGTTCTGCGCTCGGGGCGATCAACGCCGCGACCGAGGAAATCGCGTCGTCGGGGACGCTCAGGATGACCAGCGCGGCGTCACCGATCGACGACAAATCGTCGTGATGCACTAGCTGGACCTCGTGACCGACACGCGCCAAGGCCGTGGCGAAGGACGAGCCCGCACGACCGGCTCCGACGATAGAGATTCTCATCACTGCTCCTGTCCGTTCCAGCCCCACGCGGGTGCCGTTCGGTCTTAGTGCAACGACTCCGAGTGTACCGAGTCGCGCGACCGCCCCGACGCCAGCGTCCAGTTGCGCTTGGGTCACCAGTTCTGGCGCCAGTTCGTGCAGCGGCACGAGCACGAAGGAGCGCTCGTACAGGCGCGGGTGCGGCACGATGATCTCGGGGTCCTCACTGCGTTCATCGCCCACGAGCAGAACGTCGACGTCGAGCGTGCGCGCTCCCCAGCGAACTTCGCGAACGCGGCCGCGCGCCTCTTCCGCGCGACGGGCGCGTTCGAGCAGCTCGCGCGGTGTGGCGTCGGTCGTGAGTTCGAGCACCAGGTTCCAGTAGTGGTCCTGGGTGACGCCGCCGACCGGCTCGGTCAGATAGACCGACGAGGTTCGGTACTCGTCGTTCTCGGCGACGATCGCGACACCGGCGATGAGGTGTTCGCGACGATCACCGATGTTCGATCCCAACGAGAGATAGGCCCGGCGCACTAGGGGCGTTGGACGGTGCAGCGCACGCCGACCGAGGCGACGTCCTCCACGACGGGCGGACGGACTTTTTTCACCGCGACGGTGACTGAGGCGATCTCTTCGTCGAGCGCGAGGACCTCGTAGGCGACGCGGTAGGCCAACGTCTCGAGCAAGAGGTAGCGACCCTCGGTCGCCGTGCGCACGGTGAGGCTTAAGACGTCGGCGTAGTTCGTGGTCTCGGCGATGTCGTCGTTGATGGCCGCCTCTTCGAAGGGACGGACCAGTTCGAGGTCGAAGACGAGCGGTTGGGCCCGGTCGCGTTCCTCGGCCAAGCACGCCCGACGATCGCGCTGCAGCGAAGTTCGCGCAGCTCGATGACGTCGTTCACGCGGAGACCTCGGGGAGGTCGAACAGCACGGTTCGCCCGTCCGGACCGATGGATCGCTTGAAGAGCCGTTCGACGTAGGCGATCGCGAGCGGCACCGTCGGTACACGCTGGCTCCAGACGAGGTAGCCCGCGATCACGCCGAGGAGTCGGTCCGAGACCTCGTCGCTGTGCAAGAGGACCATCGTCTTATTGGACATCGAGTTCGCCAGGTCGAGGTAGCAGGCCTCGAGGACCTCGCGCTGCTGCGGTCCGCCGCGCAGCGCGTAGTGGCTCGCCGTGAGGCCGTGTTCGAAGTAGGCGCTGAGGTTCTGCATCACCGGCAGGATCGAGATGACCCGGCCGAATCCCTGGTGCTTCAACCAGAGCAGTTCCTCGTCGCGGCGGACGCGGCGGTGCACGGTGGTCGATCCGCCGGGACGTTCCGAGACCGCCAGGATCCCTTTGTACACCCAGGTGAAACTTCGCGGCTCGATACCGGCAGCCCATTTGCCCCTCACGCGACTACCTCCTCGACGGGACGGACGAGCAGCTCACGGAGCTGAACGGCGACCGCGGCGTCGTGTACTCGTACCATACTGACACCTTGCAAGAGGGCCCACGCCTCGGTGGCGATCGAGCCCTCCAAACGTTGGTCCACGTCGAGCGCCTCGGCGCCGAAGTCGCCGAGGAAGCGCTTGCGGCTCGTGCCGATCAAGACGCCGGCGTCGTAGGCGCGCGCGACCTCGACGAAGTGCGTCACGTGGCCCAAGAGCGCGATGTTGTGCTCAGTCGTCTTGCCGAACCCAATGCCGGGATCGAGCCACAGTCGCTCGACGCCGGCGCCCTTGGCACGCTTCGCCATGGCCACCAAGAAGGTGGCGATCTCTTCGACCACGTCGTCGTAGGTCGGGTTCACCTGCATCACGGATGAATCGCCCTGGCGGTGCATGGCCACGTAGCCCACGCCCAGTTCTCCGGCCACGTCGACCAACGTGCTCGAGACGTCGTTGAGCACGCTCGCTCCCGCCGCGATCGCCGCGCGCGCCACGGACTCCTTTTGCGTGTCGACCGAGACCGGTCCGTAGGCGCGCAGGGCCGCGATCACCGGCACCACGCGCGCGATCTCCTCGTCGGGCGCCACGGGCGTCGCGCCGGGTCGCGTGGATTCACCGCCCACGTCCACGACATCACAGCCGGCCTCAAAGTGTGCACGCCCGCGGGCCACGGCGTCGTCGGTGGCGATTGTGCGCGAACCCGGGAAGAACGAGTCCGGTGTCACGTTGACGATACCCATCACGCTGGGGCTCAGCGCCATGCAGAGCGACGTTGGTGGATGAACTGCAGGGCCTCGGCCCGGCTCGCGGCGTCGGTGCGGAACGAGCCGCGCACGGCCGAGGTGACCGTCGTCGTCCCGGCCTTCTTCACGCCGCGCATCGACATGCAGAAGTGTTCGGCCTCGATCACGACGATCGATCCACGCGGGTGCAGTTCGCGCTCCATCGCTTCGACGATGTCGGTCGTCATACGCTCTTGGACCTGCAGGCGACGCGCGTAGCCCTCGACGAGTCGCGCCAACTTCGAGAGGCCCGTGATGTTGCCGCCGGGCCCCGGGAGGTACGCCAGGTGGGCCAGACCGACGAAGGGCACGAGGTGGTGTTCGCAGAGCGACGTGAAGGTGATGTCGCGCACCATCACCATCTCGTCGTGGCCGGCGTCGAACGTGACGCGCAGGTGCTCACCGGGGTCGGCCTCGTTGCCCTGGAACAGTTCGACGTACATATCGGCCACGCGGCGCGGCGTCTCGACGAGTCCCTCGCGCGTAGGGTCTTCGCCGATCGCTTCGAGGAGTTCGCGCACGAGGCTCTGCACGCGCTCGTGATCGACCACGCCTAGGCCTCGCCGGTGAAGGTGTAAATCGCGTCGAGGTTGCGGTAGCGCTCGTTGACGTCGAGGCCGTAGCCGACGACGAAGTCCGAGGGGATCGTGAAGCCGACGTACTTCAAGGACTGCTCGACGCGCTGTTCGCCCTCTTTGAGCAGGAGCGCACAGACCTCGAGGCTCCGCGGACTGCGCGCCCCCAGGTACTGGCGCAGGTAGTTGAGCGTGAGCCCGGAGTCGACGACGTCTTCGACGATCAGCACTTCGCGTCCGAGCAGGTCGACGTCGAGGTCCTTCACGATGCGCACGACGCCGCTGGTCTTCGTGGCCGCGCCGTAGGACGAGACCGCCATGAAATCGACCTCGACCGGCAGTTCGATGGCGCGCATCAGGTCGGACATGAAGTTGATGGCGCCCTTCAAGACGCACACCAGCAGCGGCGGATTCTCGGCGTAGTCACTCGTGATCTGGCGACCCAGTTCCAGGACCCGGTCGTGCACTTCCTTGGCCGAGACGACGACCTCGCCGAGGTCGTGTTGCGCCCACAGAGCGGTGAAGTCGTTGGAAGAGTGGCTACCCATGTCCCGAAAGCGTACCTGTTGGCGCTACTCCAACGACAGGTGTTGGTCCCGTCGTGACAGTCGACGCCCGCCGCTCAACTCCGTCGCGACGACCTTTCCTTCGACGACGTCGATCGCTCGTTCGACCTCGTCGGCGCTGGGCGGATGGCTGCCGTCACCTTCGTCGGCGACGCGCAGTTGTACCCGCAACCACCGTCGCAGGCGCGCTCGCGGCCACGAGCGAAGTTCGCGACAGTCGGCGTCGCCCAGCGACATGGCGTGATCGTCGAGGGCCAGATCGTCGAGCCACGTGCGCTCGTCGTGCATCAGCGACGCCTGGCGCGCCAGGATCGGCACCACATCGCGGCCGGCCACGTCATTGAGTTGGCCGATCAATTCGTGGCGGACTCGGTTACGGCGAAAGTCCGCACTGTCGTTCGTCTCGTCGTGCAGCGCCACGAACGGCGTCGAAGCCACGAAGGCGTGCAGTTCGCTGCGACGCACGTCGCGAAGGGGCTTGGTCGGATCGTTGACCATCGGCGAGAGGCCGTCCACTCCGGCGCCGCGCAGCATGTTCAACAGGACCGTCTCGGCCAGGTCATCCATCGTGTGACCGGTGAGGACGCCCGCCGGCATCGCCGCTCGACGCGCGCTGCGGGCCCGCGATTCGAAGTTCGCGCCCGTTTCGACCACCACGTCGTGGCGCACGAAGGGGACCTCGAGTCGCTGCGCGATCGCCTGTACGTGCTCGGCGTCAGCGCCGCTCGTCGGTCGCGCGTGGTGATCGACGTGGTGCACGGTGACGACGAGCCCTGCTTCAAGGGCGAGCACGAGGAGTCCGAGGGAGTCCGGACCTCCGGAGACAGCGAGGTCCACGGGCGTGGGGGCGTCGGCGAAGTGGCACTGCGCCAATAGTTCGGAACTCATGGGCCAAAGGTTAGGCAGGTGCCCGTTGATGAGGCACTGGGTCTCGCTCCAAGACCTAAGCCACGTCGGCCTTACGCGGTGACGGTCGAGTCAGGAAGGGTCAGAACCAGTAGGAGTTTTTCTGTTGTGATTCCAGTCGCATTACTTGGAACGATTACAGAGAACACATCGCCCACGATTAGGCTTTCGAGCGTGAGCACCGCACGAAACACCGTTCAGCGCCGGGAGGTAGTGGGGGTCTTGAGCCAAGTACCCGGCTTCGTCAGTGCCCAGGAGCTCCACTCCCTGATCGAGCGCGACGGTGGACATATTGCCCTGGCGACCGTGTACACGCAGTTGAAGAGGCTCGTCCAGAACGGCGAGGTCGACGTCGTCATGACCGAGCGTGGGGAGAGTCGCTATCGCCGGTGCGTCGTGGAATCACACCACCACCACCTCTGGTGTCGCGCCTGTGGCGCGACGGTCGAAGTCGACGCGCCGGAACTCGAAAAGTGGACGCGCGACATCGGCGAGACCTTCGGGTATCGCGAGTTGCGACATGTCGTGGAATTCAACGGGATCTGCTCCTCGTGCCAGTCGAACTGAACCTGACGCCGTCACGGCACGGAGTGCTCGACGTCTATCCGATCGAGTTCGCTCGCCACTTCGGCGTCCGGGCCTTCGTCACCGGTCGCAACGGCGGGGTGAGCTCCGCGCCGTACGACTCGCTCAACCTCGGTGACCACGTCAGTGACGATCCGGCGAACGTCATCGAGAACCGCCGGCGCGTCGCCGAGGCCATCGGCGTCAGCGCGGACCGCCTCGTCATCGTCACTCAGGTCCACGGTCGTGACGTCGTCAACGCCAATGAGGCGACGGCCGAGAGTTCCGGAGACGTCATCATCGACTACGGCGACGAGTTCGCCGTCGCCGTGCTCGTCGCCGACTGTCTGCCCATCTTGCTCGTCGATGAGGACTCGCCCACCCTCGCGGTCGTCCACGCCGGGTGGCGGGGACTGCAGAACAACGTCCTCGAGAGTGCGCTCGAGCACTTCGAGCACCACGACGCGGTACACGCCTTCGTCGGTCCGTCGATCTCCGCGGCGACCTACCAAGTCGGTCCCGAGGTCGCCCAGAACTTCACCAACGTCCCCGGCGCGTTGACGCCCGACGCCGGGGACCGTTCGCGACTCGACCTGCGCGCCGTCGCCGTCGCGCAACTATTGGCCCTCGACGTCTCCGAGCACCACGTAACCGTGGCGACCCAGTCGACCGACGGGGGCGCGACGTTCTTCAGCGACCGCGCGCAGCGCCCCTGTGGACGGTTCGCACTCGTCGCGCGCCGGGTGATCGCGTGAAGCAACGCGCCGAGCTATTTCGCTACGTCGGTCTCGACATAACCTCCGACACGCTCACGGGCCTCTACGACCTCGACGGCCGGACATTCGTCGAAACGGTCACCTTCGAAGGCGTGAAGTCACTGGAATCACCGGCCGTGGTGGCGTTGGCCGAACTCTGGTACCTGATCGCCGGTCTCTCGTACTACAAGGCCGGGGCCGCGCGCCGAATCGACGTCGGCGTGACGCGGCTCGGGACGAACGGCCGCCGACTGCTCAAGGCCGCGCTCTCGGACGGTCTGGGTGAGTTCGCCTACCGCAACCAGATCCAACTGACCGACGTCACGATCGAGGGCCGCGTCGGCGTCGAGACCTACGAGCCGTTCGTCGACACCGGTCGCGTGCTCACGCCCTTCGGTGGCGGCATCGACTCGGTCGTGACCGTCGAGAAGTTACGCGGTCTCGTCGATCAGGCGCTCTTCGTCGTGAGTCCGTCATCGGGCCGCTTCACGCCGCTCGAGGAGACCGCCGCCGTCACCGGCCTCGACGTCGTACGCGCCACGCGCACGCTCGACCCCCAGATCGTGCGAGGCGACGAGTCCTTCTTCAACGGTCACGTGCCGGTCACCACGATGGTGACGTTGCTGGCCGCGGTGGCCGCGGTGGCCTCCGGTCGCGGCGGCGTCGCGCTCAGTAACGAATACTCGTCGTCGATCGCGAACCTTCGCTGGTACAACTCGGACATCAATCACCAATGGAGCAAGTCCTGGAACGCGGAGAACCTGATCGCCAACGCGATCGCCGAACGTGTCGGCGGCGAACTCATGGTGGCCAGTTATCTGCGCGATCGCAGTGAACTCTGGGTCGCCCAGGCCTTCAGCGAGCTCGAGCAGTACCACCACGTCTTTCGGAGTTGCAATCGGGCGTTCGCGCACAGTCCCGGCGACCGCGCCGCACAGTGGTGCGGCGAGTGTGACAAGTGCTTGTTCGTCAACCTGGTGCTGGCGCCGTACCTGTCGCGACCGGCGTTGTGGTCCATATTCGCGAGCGAGCCGTTGAGTGACTCCGCTCGGGGCGAGCAGTTGCGCACGCTGGTCGGACTAGGCGCCGAGCACAAGCCGTTCGAGTGCGTCGGCGACCCCGACGAGAGTGCCGTGGCGCTCACCGCAGTCAGCCGGCTCGAGGAGTGGCGCGACGTGACGAACCTGGCTGAACTCGCCAAGGAGTTGCAGACCGAGAAACGCCTCTCCGATCTGCTCGAATCACAAGGACCGAGTCGTGTTCCGACCAACTGGCTTCGCTGACCTCGCCGGCAAGCGCGTCGGGATCTTCGGCTACGGCGTCGAAGGCCGAGCGACGCGGCGTCGCTTGGACGGCGTCACCGACGCCGTCGTTTTGGTCGACGACCACGCCGTCGACCACGACGTGATCGTCACGGACGACGGCGGCCTCGACGCACTGCGCGAGTGCGACGTGGTGCTGAAGAGTCCGGGGATACCACGGCGTCGCGCCGACGTTCTCGATCTCGAACACCACGGCGTCGCCGTGACGTCGTCGCTCAACCTCTGGCTTCACGACATTGACCGAACGAGGGTCGTCACAATCACGGGGACGAAGGGTAAGTCGACGACGACGGCGCTGACGACGTTCTTCCTTCAACTCCTCGGTGAGACGGCGCAGTCCCTCGGCAACTACGGCCAACCGCCCTACGATCCCGATCTCGACGTCGCCGAGGGATGGCTCATCATCGAGGTCTCCAGCTTTCAGAGCGTCGACATCGACGTGGCGCCCGGCCTCGTGGTCGTGACGTCGCTTGGCGAGGACCATCTCGACTGGCACGGCTCGCTCGACCAGTATCGCAGCGACAAGCTGTCACTGACCCGAGCGACTGGCGAACATCGCACGCTCGTCACCGATACGCCGACGATGCACGACTACGCCAGCCAGATAGGCGGCGAAGTCACGTTCGTGGCGCCGGAGGAGACGAACCTGGCCGGCGCGTTGGGCCTCTTAGGCGCGCACAGCAACACGAACGTCGCGCTCGCGCTGCGCAGTGCCGCACTCCTCACGAAGCGCAGTGTCGACGACGTACGCACGCGCGTCCTTGAATCGGCCGCGAACTTCGAGCCGCTGCGCGGTCGACTCACGTCGGTGGCGAGTGAGGTCGTTGAGGGCGAAAACTTGCGCTACGTCGACGACGGACTCGCCACGTCGGCGCTGCCGGTCGTCGCGGCGCTGGAGGTCTTCGCGCACGATGCGGTCGCGCTCATCGCCGGAGGATTCGACCGCGGCGTCGACTACACGCCGCTGGCCGAAGCGATCGCGGCGCGGCGCCCGCCAACGGTCTTGATCGTGCTTGGCGAGGCCGGACGACGCATCGGCGAAGAGGTGGCCCGGCGCTCCCCCGAACTGCTCCAGATCCCGGTGATCTCCATGCGCGAAGCCGTGAGTGAAGCCCGCCAAGCCCTCGGGGCCGGAGGCGTCGTCCTCCTGTCACCCGGCGCGCCGAGCTTCGATCTCTACAAGAACTGGGAAGAACGATCCGAGGACTTCACGGCGTTAGTTCTGGAACTCATCGCTGGCCCTTAAGGCGCAACTGAACGGACGTACGACTGCAATACCAACACGCAGTCGGTAACGGCTGTCAAGGTTCTGGTGATGTCGTGTCAAGGATCGGATGTTGTTTTTTCAACTATCGGGTGATGGTGAAATGTCAACCATCAGCCGTTGCACTACAGCCCAAATGGAGCCTGGGAGGAGATTCGAACTCCTGACCTACGCATTACGAATGCGTTGCTCTACCGACTGAGCTACCCAGGCGCAAGCAGCAACACTACTTCATGGGTCCCCGCGCTCAACTGGGTGAACCGTCAAAACTCCATCAACGACAGCATGAGATCGTTGAGCAGCAACGTCTCATCGACGTTGGAGGACAGACGACGCGTGGCTTCGCTCAAGACCGAGATGGCGCGAATGGAGGCTCCGACGCGGTACTGATCACGGGCGTCGCCGAGTTCACTGCCCTCGAGGCTCTCGACCATGCGGTCGCGGTAGACGTTGGTCAGCGCGGTTAGCCCGAAGCGCAACTCGTCGATCCGAAAACGACGTTGCTCACGCTTGAACTGGGCTTCGGTGTCGCGTCGATTCGATACCGATCGCTGCCCCATCTGTCGCGCTTCGCTCATGCGCAACTCCATCTCTTCATCCTGGACCTGCTGTAACGGCGCGACGGCGTCATCGAGCGCGCGCGCGATCTCGGTGGCGAGCGCCGCCGACGTTGCGGGCGTCCCGTTCAGTCGATCGGGCACGGAACGCCACTGCGCGATCCGTTGGGCCAGTTCATCGTCGCGACCGAGAATCCGCGCGCGCCGCAGGTTGCCGTTCGCCGCGCTGGCGGCCGCGCGCGCGGCGAGCGCAGTGGCGCCTTCGCGTATCAGCACCTCGGCGATCCCCTCTTCACTGAGACCTTTGAGCTTCAGCTCCACGCATCGCGAGGCGATCGTGTCGAGCGCCGGCGGCACGTCCTCGGCGGTCAAGAGGAAGATCGTTCGCGACGGCGTCTCCTCGAGAGACTTCAACAGCGCGGGCGCGCTCGGCGACGAGCCGGTCGTCGTGAGCTCCACGTCTTCGATAATCACGATCTGATAGCCCGATACCCAGTGGTCGTCGCCGGCTCACGCGGTCCGCTTCGCGCAACTCGTCGATTCGCCACGAAAGTCCGGCGCGCTCGGCGAAGTAGACGTCGGCGTCGGCGTC
>CAVXRB010000031.1:0-15940 GCA_963764095.1 uncultured Acidimicrobiaceae bacterium
GAACGAGGGCGAGCGGCGCAGTGATGTGGACGAAATGTGATATCACCGCCGAGGTCAAGACCGGCCCTAAAATACTCATCCCTTTTGTCAGCGCACACAACGCCATCACTTGACACTGATATCAAAGTGATGTTCACACTGACATCATGTTGATATCAGCAACTACTCAATGGCATTCGCGAGGACTTCGCCGCGCTGGGTCAGCTCGGGGACCCGAGACCGCACTCATCGCTGAACGCTTGGGCGCGGCAATCGAGCCGTCGCTGCGCACGCACTTCCTCGAAGCTATGAGCAACGACGTGGTCCAGGAGTTCAATCTCCTCGACAGCGTCGCCCTCACGCTGAACCTCGAGGGCGACCAGATTCGGATGAGTCGCGTCGTGGCGGTCGAGGACAACGTCGCGGCGCCGACCCCGAGTGACCTCTCCGCACGAATCGCGCTGCGACTGAGCGATGGCCTGAAAGAGGACATCGAGCACCTCGCGACAGACGTCGGGTCGTCGGTCAACTCATGGATCGTGCGCACGCTCGAACGCTCCGTACGCAGTGATCCGTCGGAATCGACATCGCACAATCCGCGTCAACTTCGCGGTAAGGGTCGCGCGTAACACCTCATGAAATGGAATCACAAGTCCGGCAGTGCAACGTCCGACAAGTCGTCGGTGTACCGAGGGGGAGAAGCAATGATATCCAAACTAGAACGCCATGAAGTCTTTGAGGCCATGGGTCCAGCGACCGCGCGCGTCACCACCGCCAGCGGCGACGTGACCATCGGTGCGTCGGAGAGCAACGTGATCGAGGTCACCCTGAGCGTTAAGGACGCGTCCCAGCAGCGGCTGCTCGATGAGGCGGTCATCGAGTTCGATCGACACGAGAACACGCTCGTCGTGCGCACACGCACCCACGAGAACTTCAATTCGATGCGCGCGGCTTTCGCGCCGCAATTCGACGCGGCGCGTGGTTTGAGTTCAGCTCCGATCCGGACGTCCACGTCGCACTGCCCGAGGGTTCCACGGTCGAAAGTGACGACTGCCTCCGGCGATACCGAGATCATCGGCGTCCTCGAGAAGGCCAATGTCACCAGTGCGTCGGGTGACGTGTCGGTCGCCGACGAAGTGGGCGTGCTCGAGATGAAGACCGCCTCCGGCGACGTCTCGACGGCCAGCGAGTGGCGGACAGCCTGCTGGTTCACAGCGCGTCGGCGATGTGCGCTGTGACGGGGCCGGCACGTCGACCAAGATCCGCACGGCGTCAGGCAGCGTCCGCCTGTCGGTCGAGGTCCCGTCGGACATCTCGGTGCGTACCGTCTCGGGGAACGTCGCCGTGTCAGTCGCGAAAGGACTCGAAGTCGATGTCGACGCCTCGTCGATATCCGGTCGACTCACTTCGACCATGCCACTCGATGGCGCGGGGGAGCCACGTCGAAGGACGCGGTCTCGATCAGCGCGAAGACCGTCTCGGGCGACGTGAAGGTCAGTTCGGCGTCGTAACCTCATGTTGATCGCGAACCCTCTCATTGCGTATGACGTTAAGGGCGCTTCCCGCCCGGAACCACGTCAACTGGTCGTCGCTGAAACGTGTGACGTCCGTCGTAGTCGATGCGCTGCCCGTCCGGCTTCGTGATTGACGCACGCGACATCCTCGCCGGGAGCGATCGAAGCGAGTCCCAGCACGCAGATCCGGTCGTCTTCCTCGATCATGTCGTAGGTGGCCGGATCGGAGAAGGTGAGCGGGAGCAGGCCTGCTTCTTCAGGTTGGTCTCGTGGATGCGGGCGAAGAGAGCGGGCCAGGATCACGAGCCCACCGCGATGGCGCGGCTCCATGGCGGCATGCTCGCGGACGAGCCCTCGCCGTAGTTCGTGTCACCAATGACGCACCAACCACACCGCCCGGGCGAGGTGCTTGGCGGTGGCCGCGTAGGACCGCGTGGCGCCGTCGAGGGGTCCCCGCCTTCGCCCGTGACGCCCGTGAAGGCGTTGACGACCCCGAGAAGAGGTTGGCCGAGATGTTCCAGATGTCCGCGGTAAGCTCAGCCACGCGCCGGCCGCCGATATCTGATCGGTCGTGCACTTGCCCTTCGCTTTGCCAGCACGGGGAGTTCGACGTAGTCGTGGCCGTCCCACGCCGGGAACGGTGCGAGGAGTTGCAGCCGGTCCGAGGTCGGCGGGGACACGGCGATCGACGATCGGCGCGGTCGTCGGGGGTGCCAGGAAGCCGGGCTCGCCGGGGTCGAACCCCGCGCGGGACAGCCGCTCGCCGACGGGGACTCGAGGCGACCCGCGCCCCGTCACCCGTCATCGTGTCGCGGACTGGATCGAAGTCGAGCGTCCCGGCCAGGGCGTAGGCGATCGACCATCTCGGGGGAGGCCAGGAATGCCTTCGTGGCGGCGTTGCCGTCGTTGCGCGGGGGGAAGTTGCGATTGAAGCTGGGTGACGATCGTGTTGACGTGCTCGGGTCGACCGCTGGGCGGTCCCACTGGCCGATGCAGGGACCGCAGGCGTTGGCCAACACGGTCGCGCCGATGGCTACGAGGTCGTCGAGCACGCCGTCGCGTTCGATGGTGGCGCGGACCTGCTCCGACCGGGGGTGATGAGGAGTGGCGTCTGCGCCCGCAGGCCGTGCGCCGACGCCAGCCGGGCGATCGATGCGGCCCGGGTCATGTCCTCGTAGGACGAGTTGGTGCACGACCCGATGAGGGCGACGGAGATCGCCGTCGGCACCCCGTGGGCGCCCGCCCACGGTCCCACCTCACCCACCCGGTGGGCCCGGTCGGGGAGTCGGGGCCGTTGATCATGGGAGCGAGGGACGACAGGTCGATCTAAATGACGCGGTCGAAGAATTGCTCCGGGTCGGTGAGGACCTCGTCGTCGGCACGCAGGTCGCCGGCGACCGCCGACGCCAGGTCGGCCAGGTGCGCCCCGTCCGTGGCGCGGCAGATAGGCCGCCGTCTTCGCGTCGAAGGGGAACAGCGAGGTGGTGGCGCCGACCTCGGCCCCCATGTTGCAGATGGTGGCTTTGCCCGTGGCGCTGATGGTCTGTGCCCGGGACCGAAATACTCGATGACCGCCCCCGTACCGCCGGTCACGGTGAGCGCTTCGGCAACCTTGAGGATCACGTCCTTGGGTGACGACCAACCCGACAGCGATCCGGTGAGTCGCACGCCGATGAGCTGGGGCCAACGGAGGTTGAAGGGGGAGCCGGTCATGACGTCGATGGCGTCACCGCCCCCGACGCCGATGGACAGCATGCCCAGCCCGCCCGCGTTCGGGGTGTGGCTGTCGGTGCCGATCATCATCCCGCCCGGAAAGGCGTAGTGCTCGAGGACGACCTGGTGGATGATCCCCGAGCCGGGCCCCCAGAAGCCGATGCCGAATTTGGCACACACTGTCCGCAGGAAGTCGTAGACCTCGGCGTTCGCGTCGAGGGCGTCGCCCAGGTCGACGGCCGCGCCCGCTCGGCTTGGATGAGGTGGTCGCAGTGGACCGTCGTCGGTACGGGGACCTCGTCGAGGCCGGTGACCAGAACTGGAGTGCGACGATCTGGGCCAGGGCGTCTTGGAGGGCGACCCGGTCGGGGTCGAAGTCGGCGTAGGTGTCGCCACGGACAGGGGAGTGAACGTCACGAGAACGCAGGTGGCTCACGAGCACCTTCTCGGCTAGCGTCAGTGGCCGATCAAGGAGGATTCGCCCCTCCTCCACTCGTTCCGCCAGGAACGCGTAACGTGCCAGTACCCGTGCAGTAATTGGTGTCGGATTTGGCCTCTTACCTGCGCTTTCGCCGTTTCCCGTCGTGATCGGTGTCGTTGACTTCACAGGGGCTTCGCCTCCACAATGTTCTTGATATCAAGAGAAGTTTATTGCGACTTTGTCTTGATGTCAAGATATAATTCACCAACTACAGAGCGGGGGCCGCATGGAGAGACGAAGTCGATCGATTGCTAGGTGGTTGGCGCAGAGTGCTGCCGAACGTCGACGTCAGTCCCCTGGAAGTCCTTTCACGGGTGTCTCGACTGGCGCGATACTTGGATCGCCAGCGAACCGTGATTTTCGCCCGTCACGATTTGGAGATTTGGAGCTTCGACGTGCTCTCCGCCCTACGACGAGCGACCGGTCCGTCGAATCTCTCCCCCGGACAACTGCTGGCGCAGACGCTCGTGACGTCGGGCACGATGACGAACCGCCTGGATCGACTCGAAGAGCGTGGACTGGTGCGCCGTCAACAGGATCCCTTCGACGCTCGATCGGTTCGAGTCGGGATCACCGCCAGCGGAAAAAAGGTGGTGGACCGGGCATTGGCCGACCTCGTTGAGCGCGAGAACGCGATTCTGGCATCGCTGACCATGGAGGACCGTGACGTGCTGAGTGGTCTCCTCCGTCGAGTGGTCGGACCGTTTGACGCGTGAGTCGCTGAGCCCGTCAGCGCGTCGCTGCGGTGCTTCGGTGCTGAACGCCGATTAGCCCCAGACCTCCTGAGCGACCTCCTGCACCAGACGAAGTTTCGCCACCTCTTCGTCGAACGTCAGGCTATCGCCCTCGACGGTCGAGGAGAATCCGCACTGCGGGGAGAGACAGAGCTGATCGAGCGCGACGAACTGGCTGGCTTCGTCGATGCGACGCTTGATGTCGTCCTTGCTCTCGAGCGTCCCATTCTTCGTGGTGATCAGTCCGAGGACGATCATCTTGCCCTCGGGCACGAAACGCAGTGGCTCGAAGCCACCTGAGCGATCGTCGTCGTACTCGAGGAAGAAACCGTCGACGTCAAGTTCACTGAAGAGCGCTTCGGCCACGAAGTCGTAACCGCCCTCGGCGGCCCAGTACGACTGGAAGTTCCCTCGGCACGAATGCGTCGTGATCGACATGCCCTCCGGCCGACCGGCGATCGCCGCATTGATCTGCTTGATGTAACGCAGGTGTTGGTGTTCGGCGTCGTCACCCCGGTCGCTGATCATCTGACGTTGCGCCGGGTCATTGAGATACGCCAGCGACGTGTCATCGAGCTGCAGGTACGTGCAGCCGAGTCCCCCGAGTCGACGGACCTCCTCGGCGTAGGCCGCGCTCAGGTCGTGCCAGAACTCGTCAACGTCGTTGTACACGCTCGGATCAATCGCCGCCGCGCCGCCGCGGTAGTGCACCATGCTCGGTGACGGAATGGTGAGTTTTGGCGTGGCGGTCGTCGTCACGGATTTCAGGAACTCGAAGGCGTCGGCGAAGATGGTGTGCTCGAGGCGCACGGGCCCGTCGACCTTCAGCGCGGCCGACGTGAACGACGTCGAACCCTCGGCGTTCTTGAAGGCGACTTGCAACTGTTCGTTCGTTTTCGAGATGCCGCCGAGTTGATAGATGAAGTCCATGTGCCACGACGTCCTACGGAACTCTCCGTCGGTCGCCCCTTGGAATCCGAGGTCTTCTTGTAAGGCCACGGCCTCGCGAATCGCCTCGTCTTCAACGACGCGAAGTGCGTCGGCGTCGATCGTGCCCGCCGTGAATGACGCTCGCGCTTCCAGAAGTTTCGGTGGCCGCAACAGACTTCCTACGTGATCGGCGCGGAAGGGTGGGCTCGTTCGCATGGTCATGTCGGAAACTGTATCGGTTGTCCAGTAACAACCGCAGCGACGAGTTCAGGCGAACGTATCTGCCGAAGGACAAGAATGCGGCCCCCATGATGAGTGAGGGCCGCGCGAGAAGCGTACCGTCGCTTGGCAAGCCGTCACGAATCTCTCTCGCGTCGCACGAGCTCGACGCGAATCTCCTCGAGGACCTCACTGTCACCAATCATGTCGATACGGATGACCCTTGCCTCGTTGAGCGTGAAATCAAACGCGACCTTGGTCGTGCCGCCCTGGGCCCATACGAGACCGGCCCATCCATCAAGGAGCGCCACTCGTCCGCCTGCGCGCCACCGGAGAACCGGGTCGCCACGTCGAACGGGCCGTCCTTTCGTTCCGGTGCCCCGAGGGCGACGGCCGCGGCGTCGGCCACGAGCGCGACGTCGGGACTGAGCAGCGAGAGGAGTGTCTCGAAGTCTCCACACCTGGCGGCACGCAGAAACGCGTCCACGACGTTTCGCTGCAACACCGGATCTGCGCTCGGTTCATTGGACGTGCGAATCCGCCGCCGGGCTCGACTCGCGAGTTGTCGACACGCTTCGGGTGACTTGCCAAGTACCTCGCTGACCTCATCGAAGGAGAGCGAGAACAGATCGTGCAGTACGAACGAGATTCGTTCAGCGGGGGACAACAGTTCTAAGACGACCAGCATCGCCACACCGATGGAGTCCGCGAGGACGGCTTGATCTTCAGGGGTCGTCGCCACGCTCTGGAGAAGTTGATGATCCCGGAGATCCTCGCGCATCGAAGTGGTCGCATGTCGTTGTCGAGTGCGAAGCGTATTCAGGCAGATACGCGCCACGATCGTCGTCAACCAACCGGTGACGTTCGTGACCTCGTCGCCGGTGGCGTTCGATACTCGAAGCCACGCGTCTTGCAGGGCGTCATCGACGTCGTGGGCGTTGCCCACGATGCGGTAGGCCACCGCGCGCAGGTGCGGTCGATTGGCTTCGAACTGCTGCGCAAGATAACTCTTGGCGTCCACGTGTCACACTCTCCGGGGCTACGGTGTCATTCATATTGACCCACGAGCGTGGTCAAATGTGACCCGAGGAGGACACCATGTCGGTGAAATTTCAAACTGTGTTGTATCCCGTGAAGGACCTCGATCAGGCGAAAACTGCGTTCAGCGCCCTGTTCGGCGTTGCACCGCACGCCGATTCGCCGTACTACGTCGGGTACGAAATCGACGGCTCCGAGATCGGTCTCGTGCCCGGCGGGCACGATCACGGGATGACGGGACCCGAGGCGTACTACGACGTCGAGGACATTAACGCGACGCTCGAGGCCCTTCAGGGTGCCGGCGCGGTCGTCGTGCAAGAGCCGAGGGACGTCGCAATGGGACTGCTCGTGGCGAAAGTACGCGACACCGACGGCAACATCATCGGCGTACGTCAACCGCCAGCCTAAGGACGCTCGTCGAGCGCCGCGAGATCGAGTTCGTAGGAGACGCCCGCTCGGCCAGCGACCTCGGTCGGACCGCCCTCGACGAATCCCGCTTTTTCGAGGACTCGTCGTGATGCGACGTTCTCATTACTGGTCACGGCACGCAGCACTCGCAGTCCGTAGTCGTCGTGCGCCCGTTGACAAAGTTGTCGCAACCCCTCGCTCGCCACGCCCTGGCCGGCGACCCGTTCGGCGACGCGATACCCGACGTTCGCCGAGCCGACATCGAGATCGAAGAGGTTGAATCGACCGACGACCGCGCCGCGGTCATCGACGAGCACGTGAAACGCGAAGTTGCCGGTCGCCTGTTCGGCCAGCAGATCGCGGTGTTCGTCTGCGAAATTCTGAAAGTACTCGTCGCCGCGGTCGCTGATCGACTGAGCGAAGTACGCGCGATTCGCGACCTCGAAGTCCATGATCGCGCCTTGGTGATCCGCGCGCACGCGTTCCAACTGGTACATCGCGAAATCCTAATTTCGAACTCCGGCCCCTCATCGGGCACGACGACACAAAACCCGGACCACTCACGTGAGTAGTCCGGGTCTGGCGTTGCAGGCACCGGGTGGAGGTGCGGGGATTCGAACCCCGGTCCAACGGCTTCTTGGTGAACATTCTCCGAGCGCAGCTGACAGAAGATTGTCGGGAACGTCACTGCTGCCAGCGCCTGTGACGTTCCGTAGTTAGCTGAATTGTCCCGACGGCATCACTAACGAACACTGTCGGTAAGCCCTACTTCATGACACCCGATATCTAAACCGCAGGGCTGGGTCTAGGCGGATGTTGCTACCTAAGCAGCAAGCGCAAGCGAAGGCTTGGCGTTTATTTATTGTTTCCGGCTCTTTAACGTGGTTCCGGAGACCACGGCTCGCTTCTTTCACCTCGACGACCATTGTCGAGACCATTCACCCCCTCGTCACTTCTCAGTCGATTTGACTGAAGAACCAGCCTATCGGGCACCGGGAAATTTCGATATCAGCCGTATTTCTCCGTGTGTCGGGTGGCGCGCGCCATGTCGCGCTCGGCGTCGCGCTTGGCGATGGCCTGTCGACGGTCCTGGGACTTCTTGCCCTTGGCCAGCGCCAGTTCAACCTTGGCCTTACCGTCCTTGAAGTACAACTTCAGGGGCACCATCGTGAGGGGCTCGGTTCGCGTCTCGTGTTGCCACTCATCGAGTTGGTGACGGTGGGCTAACAGTTTGCGTCGGCGATCGGGGTCGTGGCTCCCGAAGCCGGTGGCGTAGACCCATGGCGGCACGTGCATCTGATACAGCCACAACTCGGTGTCGTCAAAGCGCGCGTAACTCTCGGCGATCTGGGCCTTTCCCTCGCGAAGGGACTTGACCTCCGAGCCACTCAGCATGATGCCGCACTCGAGAGTCTCGACGATCTCGTAGTCGTAACGGGCACGACGATTCGTGGCGACCACCCGGTCACCGGTACTCGCGTCGATCCTCTTGAGCGCGCGCTTCGCTTGAATCTGTTTGGCTCGAGCCATGTATCCAGCGTAGTGAGAGGTGTTCGCGGGCCCGAGGTGACATCACTAAGGTGCTCGGGTGTTGACCTTGAGTTCACGACAGCGCGACGCCATCGTGGCCACGTGCGTTCGCGCGCTGCCGAATGAGGGATGTGGACTGTTACTCGGCTCGAGCGACGGGGCGGTCACTGAGGTGCTCGCGAGTGCGAACATGGCCGACTCGGCCAAGGTCTACGAGATCGACAGTCGCGTGCTGCTGCGGGCCTCTCGACGCGGCGACGAGGACGCGCAGGTCGTGGTGGGCGTCTTTCACTCCCACACGCACAGTGAGGCCTATCCGAGTCCGACCGACGTCGCCCAGGCGCCCGATCCGGCGTGGCACTACGTGGTCGTCTCACTGCGCGACGTCCCGACGGTCACTTCGCAGTTTTCGTATCCTCGACGGGGTCATCGAAGAAGAAGACGTCATTGGCTAACGGTTTTGTGGGGGAGCCGGCCTGATTTTCGGGCCCCGCCGGTCACGACGTGACAGCCGCCTAGTAATGTCGACTCAGTTAGTCAGGAATCAACCAAACCGGGAGAGTCGCGATGACGGCACTAGTTCGAATTCCCACAGTTCTGCGTCCGGCGATGGGCGGCGACACGTCGGTGACCGTGGAGGGATCCACCGTCGGTGAGGTGCTCGACCAATTGACCGAGAACCACCCCGACGTGAAGGGACAGTTGCTCAACAAGGACGGCACGCTGCACCGCTTCTTGAACGTCTACGTGAACGACGACGACGTGCGCTACCTCGGCGGCGTCGACGCGCCGGTCACCAACGGCGACGAGATCACCTTGCTCCCCGCCGTCGCCGGGGGCTCGTTGTAGTGACGCGCTACGCGTCGGTGCTCGATCTCATCGGTCATACCCCGGTCATCGACGTCAGCGCGTTGTCGCCCAAAGCCAACGTCACGATCCTGGCCAAACTCGAGGGACGTAACCCCGCGGGCTCGGTGAAGGACCGCGTGGCCGTGTCACTCGTGGACGCCGCCGAACGCGACGGACTGTTGATCGCGGGCAAGCCCGACCAGGTCCTGATCGAACCATCCTCGGGCAACACCGGGATCGCGCTCGCCATGGTGTGTCGGCTGCGCGGCTACCACCTGAAGGTCGGTCCTGCCCTCCAACGTGTCGCCCGAGCGGCGTCAACTCCTCCTTGCGTGGGGCGCCGAAATAATCGACTCACCGGGCGCCGAGGGATCCAACGGCGCGGTGCGACTCGCGCAGTCACTCAGCGCGGACAATCCCGACTGGACGTTCCTCTACCAGTACGCCAATCCCGCCAATCCTGACGCGCACTATCGCACGACCGGTCCCGAGATCCTCGAGGACGTCCCGGAGATTACGCACTTCGTGGCGGGACTGGGAACCTCGGGCACGTTGATGGGCGTCGGACGTTACTTGCGCGAGCAGCGACCCGACGTGCAGATCTGGGCCGTCGAACCGCCCTCTGGCGAGATGGTCGACGGACTGCGCAATCTCGATGACGGGTACATTCCGCCGATCTTCATCGACAACGACGGCGCGGACCTGCTCGACCGTCGGGTCGTCGTGCGGCCAAGCGAGTCCATCGAGTGGACCCGACGATTCACTGACGTCGGACTGTTCGTCGGTCTTTCCTCGGGCGCCATCATGGCCGGCGCGGTCAAGTGCGCGAACACGATTGGCGATGACGACACGGCGACGATCGTGACGATCGTCGCCGACGACGGTTGGAAGTATCTCTCGACCGGGGCGCTGGAGCGACGACATCGATGATGTCGTTGAGCGCGCCAAGTCGATTATTTACTTCTAACGCGAGGTCGTCCAGATACCGTAGTGCGCACCATTCAACGTGAGGAGACACATGTCAACACCGCGCGCCGACGGCCGCAGCCCCGACGAGGCTCGGCCCCTCAGTTTCCAGCGTGACTTCACGGCAATGGCCGCGGGATCCGTGCTCGTGAGTTTTGGCCACACGGTCGTTCTGTGCACCGCGTCGGTTGAAAAGGACGTTCCGCGGTGGTTGCGCGGCACGGGCAAGGGATGGGTGACTGCGGAGTATTCGATGTTGCCCGGCTCGACGCCGGAGCGCGCCAGCCGCGAGGCGGCGAGGGGCAAGCAGTCGGGTCGCACCCAAGAGATTCAGCGCTTCATCGGACGGTCGTTGCGCACGGTCACGCGATTCGAGCTCCTCGCCGACGTGCAGATCACCGTCGACTGTGACGTCCTGCAGGCCGACGGCGGTACGCGCACGGCCTCGATATGCGGGGGCTACGTGGCGCTGCACGACGCCATCACGCGCCTCGTCCAAAAGGGGACGTTGCGCGAGCACGCGCTGAGTGACTTGGTGGCGGCGATCTCGGTGGGGATCGTCGACGGCATCGCCGCTGCTCGACCTTCCCTACGAAGAGGACTCGCGCGCCGACACCGACATGAACGTCGTCATGACCGGCGCCGGTCAGTTCGTAGAAGTGCAGGGAACGGCCGAACAGGAAGCCTTCAGTCGCGAGGAACTCGACCGGCTGCTCGACCTCGCCGCGACGGGTATCGCCTCGATCCACGCCGCGCAACGTCTGGTGCTGGCGACACCGCCGCCGCCTCGTCCGTGACGACCTTCGTCCTGGCGACGGCGAATGCGCATAAGGCCGAGGAGATGCGCGCGGTCGTGGCACCACTCGGTATCGAGTGATTGCTCGACCGCCCGACGTCGCGGACGTCGAGGAGACCGGCGAGACGCTCGAAGCGACGCGCTCTTGAAGGCCCGCGCGCTGGTCGAGGCGACCGGACAGGCCGCGATCGCCGACGATACCGGACTGTTCGTCGACGCGCTCGACGGCGGCCCGGCGTTCGAGCGCGCGCTACGCCGGGGAGGACGCGAGCTACGACGAGAACGTGACGAAGTTGCTGGCGGAACTAACGGAAGTCCCGGTGCCGCGAACGGCGCGTTTCGTCACCGTGATCTCCGTGGCGCTACCCCGACGGGGCCTCGTCTTGCGTGGAGGGCGAACTCGACGGCGTGATCGCGACGCGCGCGCGGTGATCAGGGATTTGGATATGACCCGGTCTTCGCCCCGCGAGGCCGACGGTCGGACCTTGGCCGAACTGTCGCCGGAGAAGAAGAACGCGCCTGTCGCACCGCGGCTCGCGCACTCCGCGCGCTCAGCGAAAAACTCGCGCCGAGGATAAGTCAGTTCACGAGAAGTTCACCTTAGGGTGGTGACGTGATGGACCAGCGAACTGCCCATGTTTCCTTTGGGCATGGTCATCTTTCCGCATCAGATCGTGGGACTGTGCGTCTTCGAGCCGCGCTATCACCAAATGCTCATGACATCGAGACCCACCAGCGTTTTGGCACCTGTCTGATCGCGCGCGGTTCCGAGGTCGGTGGCTTTGACGAGCGAACCTCGGTCGGCACCTTGA
The DNA here is from genome assembly GCA_963764095.1 of uncultured Acidimicrobiaceae bacterium. Classification (GTDB taxonomy): domain Bacteria; phylum Actinomycetota; class Acidimicrobiia; order Acidimicrobiales; family RAAP-2; genus RAAP-2. Next base: position 11,970 of record CAVXRB010000031.1, read on the forward strand.
TGCAGGTTCTCGGAACGCAGGCGCTGCCCAATGGTCAGACCGTGGTGATGGCCGAGGGCGTCGAGTGCTTCGAGGTCGCGCGGTGGCTGGAGATGATCCCTACCCGCGCGCGTTCGTGAAGGACCGCTGCTGTGACGAGGACATCGTGATGGCCGCGCTGTTGAAGTCGACGGAGTCCGCGGTTCGTGCCATTCGCGCGCTCCAGAGCGAACTCTTCGCCGATGAGTGCCTGCAGTCGAACTGTGAGATGGACGCCGACCCGTGGGTACGCAGTTGGCAGTTGTGTTCCATGACGCCGATGTCGACGCTGGACCAGTTCAAGGTGCTGAGCCTGAGTGACCCCAACAGTCGACTGCGGCTGGTGGCCGAGATCTGCTGTGAGCGCTACGGCGACTATCAGCGAATGGTGGCGATTGATTCGTCACCGAGTCCGTTCGACTAACGCAGTTCGATCAGGTCGACGACGAAGATCAGCGTCTCGCCGGGCGCGATGACGCCGCCGGCACCTTGTTGGCCGTAGCCGAGGTGGGCAGGGATCACCAGTCGACGACGACCGCCGACCTTCATGCCCACGACGCCCCGGTCCCAGCCTTTGATCACGTGACCGGCACCGAGCGGAAAGACGAAGGGCTCGCCACGGTTCCATGACGCGTCGAACTCTTCGCCGCTGGTGACACCCACGCCGACGTAGTGCACCACGGCCTGGCGTCCAGCGGTCGCCTCGTCGCCCGTGCCCACGATGAGGTCCTCGACGAGGAGATCATCGGGCGCGGGGCCCAGGTGCGGATCGACGAGTGGTTTCTCAGACATGAGAGAGATTCTAGCGACGACGCTCGCGGCCACCGCCCACGACGCGCACGTTGCGGGCTTCGCGACCCTTGGGACCACTGGCCTCTTCGAAGGTGATCTTCTGGCCCTGGGCGAGTGACTTGAAGCCGTCACCGACAATGTTCGAGAAGTGGATGAAGAGGTCGTCGCCCTTGTCGTCGCTCGCGAAGCCGAAGCCTTTGGCGTCGTTGAAGAAACTCACGACCGCTTCGCTGTGCGCGCATGGTCGCGCCCTTCGTGACGTGCGCGTTGCGTGCGCTCGAACGTCGGGACGGGGCGCGCGGTCGGTGAAGACCCGCTCGGTCCGCGGCGAGCGGTCCGTTCGCTCGACCCCAGATGCCCGTTCGGCGAACGTGCGCTCGACGCGACGGGCGCTCGGTCGGTCCTTGAAGCCTCGCGGGACGGGCTCCGCGATTCGCTCCGGCCGTGCGCGGTCGGAGAAACTGCGATCGCCGCGAGGAGCGCGTTCGAAGCCTCGCGGACCGTGCTCGCGGACGCGAGGAGCGGATCGTCCAAGCGGCCCTTGCCACCACGTCGTCCAGACGCTCCGCGGCCACGGCGTCGTCCACGGCGCCGAGTCGGATCGGAAGGGCGTCCTCGCGAAGTTCGATCGACGTCTCGAGGCCGAGGGCCTTCTGCAGTCGCTTCACCTGTCCGATGACGTCCTCACCGACGAGGGAGATGACGGCGCCGGTGGCGCCGGCGCGACCGGTGCGACCGGAGCGGTGCAGGTAGTCGGTGGCCTGGGCCGGCGGGTCGTAGTGGATCACGACGGGTAACGAGTTCGATGTGGATTCCTCGCGCCGCGACGTCGGTCGCCACCAGGACGCGGACCTCGTCTTCACGCTGCGCAGGGCTCGTCGCGCTGGGCCTGGGTGCGGTCGCCGTGAAGCGGCACGGCGGAGATGCCGCGCTCGCCGAGTTGGCGGGCCAGTCGGTCCGCGCCATGCTTGGTGCGGGTGAAACGAGCGCCCGCTCGTACTCTTCGACGATGTCGGCGGTGAACTGGGGGCGCTGTTCGCGCGCCACGCGCCAGAAGTAGTGGTCGACGTCGTTCGGCGCCTCGTCGCCCACGACGTCGTGGACCGCGGCGTCGTGGGTGAACTCACGGACGAGTGACTTGACGTCCGGGTCCCATGTCGCCAAGAACAACATGACGTGGCGGTCGCGGGGTGTGGCGCCGACGATCCGGCGCACGCAGGGAAGAAACCCTGTCCGCCATGCGGTCGGCTTCGTCGACGACGACGGTCGCGACCGAGAGAGGTCGAGGGCGCCCTGTTCGAGCATGTCCTCGAGGCGGCCGGGGCACGCGACGACGACGTCCACGCCGAAGTTGAGGGCCTTGCGCGCGACGTTGTACGAGGTGCCGCCGTAGATGCAGATGACGCGACGACCGTGGTCGTCGGTGAGCTGGGCCAGCTCTTTTTGGACCTGGGCGGCCAACTCGCGCGTGGGCACGAGCACGAGCGCCACGGGCTGGCGGGGGCGGGCCTTGGTGAGCCGCGCCATCAGGGGAAGTCCGAACGCGAGGGTCTTGCCCGAACCGGTGATGGCCTTGCCGACGACGTCACGGCCGGCGAGGGCGTCGGGAATCGCGGCCTCTTGAATGGGGAAGGCCTCGAAGATGCCGCGTTGTTTCAAGTGCTCGACCAGATTGGACGGCACGCCGAGCGCGGCGAAGGACACGGACATATAACTCCGACAAGTTGAGATGAGCCCAACTCGAGGTTTTACAGTCGTCGGTCTCCACCGCGATGTGCGGCGAAACAGTCAATCCACTCTAGCAGAGCGCGGAGACTCCCAGCGCGTGTATCGAATCGCGAGTGCGACATAGTGCGGGCGGAGGGACTCGAACCCACACTCCGAAGAACTGGTACCTAAAACCAGCGCGTCTGCCAATTCCGCCACGCCCGCAAGAGCCATCAGTCTACGGCGCACACCGGGGTGACAGGAGTCTCAGACATTAGATTGGTGCCATGAGTATCTCCAACAGGGCCGAAGGATTCGGCGCGATCGACCTTAACCAGCGACTACTGCGCGAGCGCATCGTCTTCCTCGGTCCAAAGTGAACGACGACTCCGCGAACCGCATCTGCGCCGAACTGCTGTTGCTCGACGCCGAGGACAGTGACCGTGACATCAGCCTCTACATCGATCGCCCGGTGGCGTAATCACTGATGGACTGGCCATTTACGACACCATGCAGTACGTGAACGCCGACGTGCGCACGATCTGCATCGGCATGGCGGCCTCCATGGAAGTTCCTGCTGTCGCCGGGGCGCCGGGCAAGCGCTTCTCGTTGCCGAGCAGCCGAATCCTGATGCACCAACCTTTGATGGGTGGATGCAGGGCCAGGCCTCGGACATCGCGATCCAGGCCGAGCAGATCGGCTTCATGAAGAAGCAGCTCGCCGAGCGCATCGCGTTCCACACCGGCAAGTCGCTCGAACAGATCGAGACCGATTCGGATCGCAATCGCTGGTTCACCGGCGCAAGAAGCGCTGGAGTACGGCTTCATCGACGCAGTCATCGAACATTCGGCCGTTCGCCTAGGCGCCTAGTGGCCGACGGCTCGTCGGCGCGAGCCGATCGACGCTCACTGGAGGACGACGCCTTTCGCGTCGTCAGCGCCCGCGACAGCCTGGCGACGCGACTGCGCAACCTCTGGAATCGCGCGAGTTACTGTTCAGCCTGATCAGGTCGGATATTCGCATCAAGTACAAGAACTCGGCGTTGGGCATCGTCTGGTCGATGTTGACGCCGACACTGTTCCTCGCCATCTACTGGCTGGTCTTCGCGAAGTCCCTCAAGAACGGCATCCCGAACTTCGTGGTCTACCTGTTCGCCGGCATGGTCGTGTGGAACATGCTCAACACGTCGCTCTAGACGGCGACCGGCGTAATCGTCGTCTCCCGGCTGGTCAAGAAATTTTCGTTTCGGCGCGAGATCCTCGCGCTCGCCAACGTCGGCGCGGCGACGTTCTACTTCTTCATCCAGCTCGGCGTGTTCGGTGCGTATCTCCTGCTGGTGCAACACTCACCGGACTACGCGTACTTCTGGCTGTTGCCGATCGCGTTCCTCGCGCTTACTTCTTCACCGCGGCGCTCAACAAGGACCAACTGAACCAAGTACAGGCGGCAATAAC
>CAVXRB010000032.1:0-7771 GCA_963764095.1 uncultured Acidimicrobiaceae bacterium
GTCATCTAGGAGGTCCGTCGCCTCCTTGACCTGTTTCGTGAGATTGGTGTTCTCGTCCAACAGGGCTCGGATGTCGTCGGTGTTCTTCACCGTGTGCAGCGCGATCTCCGAGGCGATCGAGTCGGTGCGCTTGGCCGCGATGAGCAGGGCCGCCGCCTGCACGCCGGCCAACATCGACAAGAACAGATTCAAGAGGATGTACGGGTACGGGTCGAAGGCCTTGTGGTGAATCACGCGCTGGAGAAAGAACGTGTTCGTCGCCGCCCAGAGGATCATCACCGCGAAGAAACTGAAGACGAAGGGCCACGAACCCATGATGTTGCGCATGCGATCGGCTGCTCGTTCGCCGACCGAGAGTTCCTCGCGCTGACGAACGCCCGGATGCAGGTGCCAGAAGGAAGGCCAGCCGACTTTGCTCATGGTGAAATCCTTTCACCCGTGTCGCGTCAATTGGGAGACCCTCGACGTGGGCCCACCGGCGCGCAGCGCTTCCAATAGCCTTGGAAGGTTGCAACAACCCCCGCGATCGGGGCCTCACCAAAAAGGATCAATGGGAATCGTTACACGAGCGCGCCAGTGAAGGAGAACGTCGCCGCGGTCGCTGCGCACGCTGGGGCTGGCCGATTCGGCCAGCGTCGAGTTCGCCGACGATGCCAGCCCGGACGCGTCAGCATCGTGCACGGCACGACGGCTGACGTCATCTGGTGTGACGACGAGGGCGTCGAGAGAACGTCGACCAGTCAATTCGCCACGAACCTGAACCTGAGTCCCGTGGCGGGCGACTGGGTCAGCGTGCGCGACGGCTACCTGGTCTCGGTCTCGCCGCGCGCGACCGAGCTGCGACGCCCGGGTTCAACACCCGGAGACGTCCAGGTGTTGGCCGCCAACATCGACGTGGTCCTGGTGGTCTTGCCAATCGATCGCGAACTCAACGTACTCATGCTCGAGCGACTCGCGGTAATGGCCTTTGACAGCGGTGCCGTGCCCATTGTGGTCCTCACCAAGTCCGACGGCTCCGACGTCGTCGAATCGACGCGGCGCGAGGCCAAAGAGACCGTGCCCGGTGTCGAGGTCATGACGACCAGTTCTGCGAGCGGTCACGGGATCGATGCGTTGCGAGCGATCTTGCACGAGGGCGTGACCGCGGTGATGTTGGGTGCTTCTGGCGCCGGCAAGACGTCGCTGTTGAACGCGCTCGAAGGAACCAACGAGTTGACGGTAGAGGTCAGTCGCAGCGGCGAGGGCCGTCACGCCACCACCACTCGACGGCTCTACCGGCTGTCGAGTGGGGGCGTGCTGCTCGACATCCCGGGCATTCGTCTGCTCGATCTCACGATCGGTCAACAGGGCCTCGACGACGCCTTCGCCGACGTCACGGAACTCGCCCTGCAGTGTCGCTTCACCGACTGCGCCCATAGCGGCGATGAGGGCTGCGCGGTCGAGGCGGCGGTGGCGAGTGGAGGGCTGTCGGCGCGTCGACTCGAGAGTTGGCGCACCATTCGCGACGAGATGATCCAACAAGAACTGAGCCGTGAGCACGAGGTCGCGTCGCGTAAGAAAAAGGGCCGTGGTGCCAAACCGAAGCCGGTGCCCTCCTTCGACGATGAGGATGAGGAGGGATCGGCGATCTCGAGCGCCAGCAACGGCGCTGAGGCCTTGTTGATCGACTCCTCGAACTCGAACTCTGGCTGACTGTCGGCGACGACGCCGCCGCCGGCCTGCACGGTCGCGACGCCGCCACGCAAGGACAGAGTCCGGATCGTGATCGCGAAGTCGGCGTTACCCGACAATGAGAAGTACCCGACGGCGCCGCCGTACGGTCCGCGGTACACGGGCTCGAACTCGTCGATCAATTCCATCGCGCGAACCTTGGGCGCGCCCGTAACGTCCCCGCTGGAAACAGCGCGTCGAAGGCGTCGAAGGCGTCGAGCCCGTCGTTGAGTCGACCCTCCACGTGCGAGACCAAGTGCATGAGGTGCGAGTAACGCTCGATGTGGGCCAGACGATCCACGCGCACGGTGCCCGGCTTGGCGACGCGGCCGACGTCGTTTCGACCGAGGTCGACGAGCATCACGTGTTCGGCGATCTCCTTCTCGTCGTGGAGCAGTTCGTGTTCGAGCGCCAGGTCCTCGCTCTCATTCACGCCCCGGGCCCGAGTGCCGGCGATCGGCCGGTAGCTCACGAGGCCGTCGTGTACGCGCATCAGCATCTCCGGGGACGCGCCGACGATCTGGATCTCGCCCGAATCCAAGAGGTACATGTACGGCGAGGGATTGAGCGCTCGCAGCACGCGATAGAGCGTGAGCGGATTGACGGTGCTCGGGCGCTGGAACTGTTGACTCGGCACGACCTGGAACACGTCACCCGCGAACACGTGCTCGCGGCGCGCTCGACCACGTCGCCGTAGTCCGCCATAGAGAAGTTGGACAGACCTGTGGCGACGCTTCTGATGTCGATCGTCGAACGCTGGCTCGGCGCGGTGGCGACGAGGCGTTCGGTCGCGGCGTCACTCGGTGGCTCCGGGCCGAGCAGCAGGTCGACGATGGCACGCAGTTGTTCGATCGCGCGCTCGTACACGATCGTCGGGTCATTGTCTTCGATGACCGCGTTGACGACGGCCGTGGTCGAGTGTTGGACGTGGTCACAGATCAACACCGCGCCCGGGAAGGAGAAGTCGACGTCGGGCCACATGTCGGCGACCGGCGCGCGTGGCAGTCGTTCAAGTCGACGAACGTAGTCGTAGGTGACGAAGCCGACCGCGCCACCGAAGAAGTCCGGGAGGTGGCGCGGCGTGTGCGTGCGGTAGCGCGCGAGGATGTGGCGCAGGGCGTCGAGCGGCGCCAGCGAAGGGTCATCGCTGTCGGTGCCTTCGACGACAGTGGCGCCGTCGCTGGTCGTGACGCGCCAGCGACGATCCAGTCCGATGAAGGAGTAGCGGCCGGTCGCCTCGCCCAACGCGGCACTCTCAAGCAGAAAAATCGCCCGGGTGCCGAATCGCTGGTAGAGCGAGACCGGGGTCTCGCGGTCCAACTGGAGGGTCTCGGAAAGGGGCACGACGTTGAAGCCCTGGTCGATCAGTTCGAGGAACGACGTGAGGTTGTTCGTCTCCATCACGAGATGCTAGTGAACGGACCCGGACCTAGAATTTCTCAATGAACCCCGCGCCGAACATTCTCGTCGTCGACAACTACGACTCGTTCGTCTACAACCTCGTCCAGTACATGGCCGAGTTGGGAGCCGAGGTGACGGTTCGTCGCAACGACGAAATCACCGCAGCCGACGTCGCGCGTCTGGAGCCCGACGGCGTCTTGGTGTCGCCGGGGCCGGGACACCCGCGTGACGCGGGCAACTGCGTCGAGATCATTCGGTACTGCGCGGAAGCTCGCGTCCCGATGTTCGGCGTGTGCCTCGGCCACCAGGCCCTCGGTGAGGCCTTCGGCGCGACGATCGATCGCGCGCCGGAACTGTTGCACGGTCGCTCCAGCGTCGTGGATCACGAGAACGTCGGCGTCTTTCAGGGCGTCAGTAATCCCCTCGTGGTGGGGCGCTACCACTCGCTCGTCGTCGAGGACGAGGGACTGTCCCCGGAGTTCGACGTGACCGCGCGCTCGCACGGTCTCATCATGGGCATTCGCCACCGTACGCTGCCGCTCGAGGGTGTGCAGTTCCAGCCGGAGTCCGTGCTCACCCAGGACGGTTATCGGATGCTGGCGAACTGGCTCCAGGAGTGTGGTTCGAGCGACGCACGCGAACGCGCGGAGTCCCTCACCCAGCGCATGGACGTCGTGCGCGCGGCGCTACCGCAGCCCAGGAGTTAATCGGCTACTCGACGATCGGTGCCTGGAGACCGGTTCGGGGGTTGTTCTGGATCCGGTGTCGCGCGGTCTGCACGAAGATGATGAACGCCGAGGGGCACATCACCAGGCTCGGAATGGCGAGCGCCGGCTGGTGGATAAGGAACCCGTAGACGAACCACCCGAGTGACGTGAGTGTCGCCAGGCACCAACTGATGATCGAGACGCCAGTGAGGTCCTTGGGTCGGATCACCAACGAGAGTTGTGGCAGGTAGATGATGATGGAACTGGCGTCGGCGACGACCGCGAGCACCCAGCGAAGGTCACGGAACGTTCCTGCGAAGGTGGCGAGGATCGTCACCACCGTCACGGTGACGTAGCCCAGGACGCTGCGCGACACTTTGTCCTGGCTTCGGGCCGCCATGAACGCGACGACCAGCGACACGGTGATAGCCGGAATATTCGCCACGACTTCGGCCGTCACGTGAAAGACCAGTCCGTAACAGAACCAGATCTGGGAGACGAAGGCCGAGAGGATCCAAGTGGCGAGCGAGACGCCCTTGGCACCGGTGGTGCGAATGCGATTGGCCTGGGCCAAGCACTGACAGATCGTGAGCGTCGGCGCCACGATCCCGAAGGTCCGAGTCAGCGTGGAGGCGGCGATGATCATTGCGGTGCATCTCTTCTGGTTGGCACTCGCGGTGACGATCTCCGGTGACGAGTGTTGCGGCCTCGATTCTATCGGCCGCCCTATCGATCACTCGAAGTGACTGCCAACCCCGTAGCGCGATTCGACGATCTCGCCGTCGACGAGTTCGACCTTGTAGGCCGCCGCTCCGGTCGAGGGATCGACGTCGGCGTCGGCGACCACGCGCGTCGCTTCGAGGCCCTCGTACCAGACGCCCACGGTGTTGTCAGTCGCGTACGCGAGCGGCGTCAGAGCTCCTCTCTTTCATGAGCTTGTGCAACAACGGTCGACGCTGTGTTTCCGCGTCGTAGTGGACCCCGTTGGCGTACGGCAAGAGGCCCAGCGCGTTGGTGACCGGTTGGAGTATCTGGCCGAAGGAGTCAGTAGTGCCACCGAGGTGCCAGCAGAGACTGCCCGCCGAGACCCCGCCCAGGATCACGCCCTGCTCCCACGCGCTGCGCATGGCCGAATCGATGCTGTGGAGTCGCCACAGAGCGAGCAGGTTCGCGACCGAGCCGCCACCGACCCACACGAGGTCACTACCGCAGAGACGCTCTTCGGGATCGGCCGACGGTTGCGGAAAGACCTTGAGTTCGGTGACGTCACAGCCGGCCGCGTTGAAGGCCTCGTAGGCGATCGCGTAGTACGTGAGGTTGTCGCCCATGGCGGTGTTGACGAGACAGACGCGCGGTCGGGTCTCGCCGGTCGAGGCGAGGGCGTCGACCAGCATCGCGCCGAGGCGCCAGGACATCTGTACGGGGCCTTCGACGTACCCGCCGCTGGTGGCCAAGATTCGAGGAGTTTTCACCCCACTGGTTTAGTAGATGGTCGCAGGGCTGTCGACGACATCAGCGTTACTCTTGGGTATTCGAACACGCATCGAACCGTCTGAGGAGTGTCATGGCCACGAGTGAAGCCCACCTAGATGAACTGATCGACGATTTGGTGACGTCCTATCCGCCCGACAAGACCGAATCGGTCAAGTTCCTCGGTGAGCAGTTCGACCGCGGGCTCGCGTGGGTGCACTTTCCCGTCGGCGAAGGCGGACTTGGCGGCACACCGGCCGATCAGCTCTACGCGCTGCGTAAGATCTCCAAGGCGGGCGCGCCTCGGCGATTGGTCGCAACGTCATCGGGTTACGGGATGGTGGCGCCCACCGTCGTCACCCACGGCACGAAGGAACAGAAGGGTCGATTCCTGCGGCCCTCTTCACCGGCGAGGAGATCTGGTGTCGGTTGTTCTCCGAGCCAGGCGCGGGCTCGGACGTCGCTGGACTGTCGTGTCGCGCGGAGAAAGACGGCGACGAGTGGATTTTGAACGGTCAAAAGGTCTGGACGACACTGGCGCACGAGTCGGCCTTCGGCCTGTTGCTGGCCCGAACAAATCCCGACGTGCCCAAGCACCGCGGCATCACCGCCTTCCTCGTCGATATGCGCGCGCCGGGCGTCGAGGTTCGACCGCTCTTCCAGGCGACCGGTGAGGCCGAGTTCGACGAGTGCTTCTTCGTCGACGCGCGCGTGCCGGACACGCAGCGCCTTGGTGGCGTCGGCGAGGGCTGGGGCGTCTCGATCACGACGTTGATGAACGAGCGCGTCTCGATCGGCGGCACCGTGCCGCCTCGGGGATCCGGACTGATCGGCGAGGCCGTGAAGATCTGGAAGAAGCACTGGAGTGGGCGCCAGGACGCGCACGCGATGGCGGTGCGCAGCGAACTCATGCAGTCCTGGGTGCGCAATGAGGTCGGGGCGACTGGACGAACTGGCGCGCGAAGTGACTCTGCGAAAGGCTCGGTACTCCCGGACCCGAGGGATCGGTCGCCAAGTTGGCTCTTCGCCGAGGAAGAATCAAAAGATCGAGTGAACTCTGCGTCGACTTAATGGGTACCTCGGGCATGCTCTACGGCTCGAACTACCCCCAGGGTCCGTCCCTCGCCACCGAGTCGGCGATGACAGGTGGCGACATGCGAAAAGGCCTTTATCCGCATCATAGGCGCGCGAACTCCATCGAGGGTGGCACGAGTGAAGTGATGCGCAACATCATCGGCGAGCGCGTCCTCGGACTGCCTGGCGAACCGCGGAACGACAAGGACGTCTCGTGGAAGGACATCCCGCGCAGCTGACTATCTGTCGCTGAGGTGCTCGGCGAAGAACGCCAGGGTGCGCGCGCTAGCGCGTCCGTTGCGGCGACCCCGTTGAAGGCCTACGGGACGCGCGTCGCAGTGGAAGCCGTGTTTCCCTCGGGTAGCGAACGATCTCGGTCGTGACCGACGCCGACGTCCGACCGCAGTCGCGCAGCGCCTCGACCTGCTCGACCGGGATGCTGGTCGAGGTCGCCGTAGAGGCCGAGCCACGGACTTTGCAGGTCCGCCTGCGAGTTCGATCAGTGGGGGCAGACCGAATCCACCGGCTCCTGACGCCGCCGCCGTAGAAACTGGCCGCGGCGCTCGATCGTCCCGAGCGTGGCGGCGAAGAACGACACCGTCCCGCCCATGCAAAAGCCGACGACGGCGATGTTCGGTGCGCCAAAACCGAGCGTCGCAAGGAAGTCGATCGTGGCGTTCAGGTCATTGGTGAGGCCCTGTTTGGTCAGGTTACCCATGTAGGGCAACGCGGCCTGGAAATCGTCGTACGGGATCTCGGGCGAACCGTCGCGGTGAAAGAGTTGCGGGGCGACGGCGAGGTAGCCCTCGTCGGAGAATCGGTCGGCGACGTTGCGGATGTGATCGTTGACGCCGAACGCCTCTTGCAGGACGATGACGGCGCGCGACGCGTCGGTAGTGCCCGAGGCGTAGACCGGAAAGCCCGCGGGTGTGGTGTTGCACTCATTCGAATGATGGGTCATCGACGCGCGAGCGTTTGATCTCGTAGAAGCCGGGTGTGCCGGCGACCATCATGACGCCATCGAAGAGACGTCCGGCCGCTTCGCCCTTCGGTGCGGGCGTGACGACGGGACCGAAGAACGCGATGTCGTCCACGTGGATGACCGGTGTGCCGACGTCGTAGCCGACGGGGTCCATGCCTTCGGCGTGACTCAGTCGAAGTCGCGCGTCGAAGTCAGTGCTATCGGCTGCGCCTCTGGCCAGATCGGCCTCGAGGGCCCCACGTCAGCCAGGGACTTGGCGATGACGTCACCCCAGTCCTTCTCCTGGCGTACGTGACGGCGGGTGCCCATCGCCGAATACAACGGCTCGACAACGTCGTTGCCGTGGCGCTCTTCGGCGGCGATTAGTACGCGCACCGGTCGGTACGCGGTCTTCAAGAACTCGGTGTACTCCGGCGCAAGGTCGCGG
>CAVXRB010000033.1:0-72485 GCA_963764095.1 uncultured Acidimicrobiaceae bacterium
TACTCCCATTAACGAGAGCTATAAGGAATTCTGGGGTGGAATCTTGACGCTCGTGACGTTGCGTTGCACGAAAGACGAACTCAACACGGCCCTTGACAACTGGTGTCCGGGCTATCTCGACGAGTTCCGCGTTGGCGCGACGCGACCGTTCAAGGTTGAATCAATTCCTCTGCGTTACGCCTTTCCCGGTGACCCGTCTCGGCTCGCGAGCGTCCGACTCCTCGCCGTCGCCGGTACGACGCGTGCCATCGTCGGCGTCGCGGATAACGAGGGCAACTTTCCGGTCCTCCAAACGTCGAATGGTGGATCGACGTAGTAAAGTGGCCAAATCCCTGCTACCAGCTTCGCGGATCGACAGGGATACGAATCCAAATTCCGATCGATGACCTCCGAGTCACCAATACTGCGTGGTATCTCACCTGTTACCAAGGAGGAGGCATGAGCCAGGGAACGATGTATCTCGGCAAGTCGCTCAACCACGGCGCAAGTTGGACACTTCTCTCACAAGGGAGCGAAGGCGCGACCGCCAGCAACATCCCTACGTCGGAAATATTCGGCAACAAGGAGACCCAGACTTGGGCAAGCAATGACGGCTCAATCCTGTGGAGCTGGAACGCCGAGAATAGCGGACTCCTCGGCTTTAGCAACGACGGAGGACACCATTGGCAATCGATCTCGACCGCCGCACTCACCGCTGCCTAGTTCGCTCTCAGCGCTCAGCCTTGATCCCGTAGGCCCGCACGGAGCGATCGCCATCTTCCCGAAAGGCGTGGAGTACTCAACGACAAACGGTCGAACGTGCGTTCGGGTTGCCGCAGTCAACAGGGGTGTGTCGGGCCAGCGAACGACCGAGTTCGCAGCGGTAGGCCGTAAGTCATGAGCAGTTGCACACTCAACTCGTGGACGCCACCACCGAGACCTCGCCGAGAAGCGGGCCGTAGAGCGCACTCACGTTGCTTGTGAATGACACGCGCGTCGTCGTTGACGTGGCGACGACGTCAAAGATGTGCTTGACGTAGCCGCTTCGCACGCCGTCGTCATAGGTCGTGGTGCCGAGCACCTTTCCGCCGAAGCTCACGGTCAAACTCTTGACGCTCGGTGCACCCTGGCTGTTGGCACCTGCTTCGAAATAGTGAAGACGTAGTGCGCACCCGGGACGGTCGTCAGGTCCTGGTCAGCCCGCCCGCGCTGTCACCGCCATAGTTGGTGCCCGAGAGGTCGACGTCTTGGGTCGCGCCGGTGAAGGCGCCGATGAAGCTTCCCGAGACGAGGTCGACCGAGTTACCCGTCACGTGCCAGGGACCGATTGTGCTCCCTCCCTTGAACGTCTGGTAACCACCGCTCACGGTCGGCGACGAGAACTCAGGATCACGGACCAGGTTGTCCAGCTCGTGGACGTCTCGCTCTTCGTGACCTCGGGACAGCGCGGCACCGTCGGCTGCGGGCCGGACGCGGGCAACAGGTCGGCGGCGGGTAGGTATCCAGAGGGGTGTCACCCTGATTCACGACGTAGTCCCACGCCGGGCCGCCAGAGTGTTCGTGGAACGGACCCCGGTACCGAAGAGTGGCACCGGAGTCCGGTGTTTGGGTCACCCGGTCGGACTTCGAGGGGCCCGATCGAATGGAGAGGGTCGATCGGACGAGGAACCGTCGCAGGCGTCGGCGTCAAGTACAGAGTGGGATCGGTACGCTGAACGTCCCCACGTTGGAAGTATCAACGTAATCATCCGAAACCCAGGTCTACGTCGTCCGACTGATCCCACACCGACGATCCCTTCACGCGCATCCCGGCGCCCTGGCATTCGATGCTCACTGAGCTGGCCCTCGGGCAACGTTACTACCGGTGTGCCGGCGGTGGACGGCGCGGCGTACTCCTGCAAGGACTTCGTCCCGTAGATGGTGAAGGAGTAGCTCGATGACGGCATCGGAACGGGATTGGAGGGACGTCCGGGCGGCCCAACTCGCCAAGGGGCGACCGGCGGGCTCGGGGTCGAGGTCGTGACGGTCGACGTCGGATTGAACCACTGGAAGGTCGTGTCGTCGAAGTGGCCGCCTTCGGCATTGATGCTCCAACTGGTGGGGGAGTTGATCTGCGATGTAATTGATGCCGGTCTGGTACTTGTCCCACCAACAGGGTGATCCGCGATGGGCTGACGGCGGTGACGACGCCGACGTCGCCGTAGGTGACGGCGTCGTTGTCGACGTCGTAGCCGCCGGGCTCGCCATCTCGCTCACGATGTCGCCGATCTTGGGTCGTTCGCTTGACGAATGGCCGTTGCGGTGCGCGCCAATCGGGCCGATGTGGAAGTGGGCCGCTACTTCGGCGACGAAGTGTTTGCCGGTGCCATCGGAATAGTGCTCCATCGCCGAGTTGATGAAGATCTCCTTGCCGTGGGTCGCGGCGTAGAAGTAGCGACTCGCCAATTCCGTGCACTGGTAGCCACCTTCGTCGTCCGTGGGCCAAAACGGTGGCGTAGGGACCGGTATCGTCGTGACCGTCCACGGGCACTGGGCCGCAGGCGTACACATGGCCGCCGATCGTCGAGACGTAGTGGTTCTGAAGCGTGTAGCCGCCATTGCGCTTCTGACCGCACCAGTCGGCACCGGTGCCAAGGATCCCTTTCGCGAACGCCGTCGACGGTGTGAGGACGACGAGCGACGTCGAAGCCACCACGAGTGCCCCGAATACCATCGTGAGACGCTGCGCTCGAGGGCGGTGTGCAATCCTTCGCCACGTTCGAACCGCTTTCGCCGATGGGCGAATGAACTGGGGGCCACGGTCTGGCGCGTGCAGACGAACTAGTCGGCAACGGCCCATTCACGCACCCCCCGGCTGGTGTGACGAGCCACGTCGTCGCCCCATTGTGTCAGGAGTTTGGTGAGGTGACAAACGGATTCAGTGGTGACGCTCAATGTCAAAGTGGTCGGCGATGTCTGTCGTTCCGCGGTACTCGAGAAGCCTTATTTGCCGTCTCACGGACAATTAACGTTGATAAAAGTATTGCAAACCTCAGAGGACGACTTACCAGTGGCTACATTCGCAGGAACATGGGACGTGACAATTGATACGCCGATTGGCGCGATCGAGGCCCACTTCGACATCACGGAACAGGATTGGTTCGATCAGTGGCGTCGGGCGTACCGACAAAGAGTCCGACAGCTCTTCGACGTGGCGGCTGACGGTGACCAGTTGACGTGGCTGCCAGGAACGTGACCACCCCGATGAAACTCACTTTGAAGTTCGCGGTGAGCGTCGACGGCGACACGATGGCTGAAGACATGAAAGGCCGGGTTCCTTCCCGCCTCCAAACACGCAGGGGACTCGTTCCACGCAGTAAGGCGATCGCGCATTGATGCGCGGTGCGATCTCGGCAAACAGTTACTCGACCCGGACGTGCAACATCGAGCGATGGATATGACCGACCGAAACCGGTGTACGTCGCGAAGATCGCGTCAGACCCAATCGATGCATTCGAGACAGGTCACTGAGGCACTCCCCAAAGGGTTCGGGTGGCACCAGGGCGACGGTCGGCGCCTACGTGCACGGTGATCGTCGTGATCGGATAGATAGCCTCAGGCTGTTGGCGTGACACCCGTCGACCTGCACCACCACCGGAGCGCCTTGAGAGACGACCGGCCGTAAAGGTATCGCGTTCAGGCCCGATGACGCAAGTGGGGATCACGAATTCGGGGTCCTCGGCACCAATAGCCGAATCGATTGTGCGACTGTGCGGTGAGCGTGTACACCCGGTGATTCCGGAGCCGGCGATGATGCAGTTGGGTTCGAAGTACACGGTGCGAGCAATGCTTGGTGAAAGTTCCGTCGCGAATAGTCACGCGGTAACTGTTGACCGGCGCCCACCGCCGGCGCTCGAGGGCGGATGCATGTAGGTCCAGACCTTGCCCCAGGATGTTGCCCGAACCTGCTGCGGCGGGTGGGGATGATCGCGGCGCAGTTGGCGCTCGGTCCTCGACCAGGCGATGTTGCCCCGACATCGACCGCAACGAATCGACGGGCGCCGTAACCGACGGCGCTCCAAGTGGAAGTGGATCAGTCGGTGCCGCGATGGTGGTCCACGCGTACCCGAGGTCGACGAGATGAAGTTCTCCGTTGACGCCGCGGACTGACCGACGCCGACGAAGCTGCCGCAGCCGAACGTCGCTGCATTGATCGACTCGGCGGGGACAGTGAATGAAGTGTCCAGACGTAGCCGTACACGGACGTTACGTAGTAGCCCGGGCTCGCACCCTCGAGAACGATGAACTCACCGTCGCGTAGACAGCGGATCCCCAATTGGTCACCGTGTCACGCGCGGGAAGGAGGCGAGCTCCAGTTGATGCCGTTGGTGGGAGCCCAGATAGCGCCCAGCGCCACGAAGTACAGTGGCGACGAAGTGACCGCCGCCGTAGGCGACCGACGTGAAGTCGAGATTGCCGTGATGCCACACCGACGTCCACTGCATTCCGTTCGTCGACGTGTCGATCTCTCCGTCCGCGCTCACGGCAACGAAGCGCCGGTTGCCGAAGGTCATGGCGCGTCCCGGTCCGGTCGGTCCGGTGACCGCGGTCCAATCGCGCCCATTGGTCGAGACGAGTTCCTCCGGATTCGCGCTCGAGGACGAAAGCGCCACGAAGCGCCCGTTCCCGTAGGCGACCGGTGCCGCGATCCGGCCGGCACGGGGTATCGGTCCACGTCGAAGCGTTGGTGGAAACCGCGACGAACGCCGAGTCACCGAGTGCGACCCACTGCCCGTCGGCGTAGATCACGGCGTTCCAACTGCCCGTGGGTGACGGCTCAGTCGCCACGTGCCACAGCGTCGCCGACGGACCTGCCGATGCGACACGAATCGGTGACGCGACGAAGCAGACCACGGCGATAAGGGCGGATGCTGCCACGACATTGGCGACTCGAACGATTGGAGATGTACTCAAAATATTGCCTTCTTAGTATCTTCCAACCTTGGCATGACCAACGCACACCGCTCACGACGGATTCTCAACATGTCGCACGTTCGCACTTCGAAATGTCGATTGCGCGAGACTCGTAATGCCCGTTCGGCGCAACACCCCGGTGTCTCGCTTCGCTGCTCACGTTCAGTGAGACCAGATCAGAACTCGGTCAAGATTTGAGCGGTGCACTCCGTTAGGCTCGCGGAACTTCGAGAGTTTGGGGTACCGGACATGAGCGAACCGTTGGCGACCGTGGACTATCTGATCAAGGGCGCGGGTGCCGCCGGTATGGCGTTCGCCGATACCCTCCTCACCGAAACCGACGCCACGATTGCGATCGTCGACCGACACGACCGACCCGGTGGACACTGGAACGACGCCTACTGATTCGTACGCCTGCACCAACCGGCCCGCTTCTACGGCGTGAACTCGTTGGCCCTCGGCTCGGGCACCATCGATCACGTGGGACTCAACGCCGGTCTCTACGAACTGGCTGCCGGCAACGAGGTCCTCAGTCACTACGACGTCACGATGCGACACCGGTTCTTACCATCGGGTCGCGTCCAGTACTTCGCGATGAGTGGCGTCACGACAACGGCGTCGTCACCTCACTCCTGTCCGGAGAGCGTCGCGAGGTGAAAGCCCGACGCTTCGTCGACGCGACTCATTCGAAGATGCGCATCCCCTTGACGACGCCGCCTGCTTACAGCGTTGCGCCGGGCATCGCCTGCGTTCCGCCGAACGAACTGCCCCGCCTCGCGTCGGACTACGAGGACTTCGTGATTATTGGCGCCGGCAAGACCGGCATGGATGCCTGCATCTGGCTCCTCGAAAACGGAGCAGATCCCGGGCGCATTCGCTGGATCGTCCCTCGTCGATTCATGGGTCCTGGACCGGGTCAACCTGCAGTCGGGCGACGAGTTCTTCGTTGACCTCTGCAAGAGCATCGCAAACCAGGCCCAATCGGTGGCGCTCGCCGATTCCGTCGACGACGTCTTCGCGCGGCTCGAAGCCTCCGGCGACCTGCGCCGAATCGATCCAAGCGTCGTGCCGGAGGCGTATCACTGCGCGACCCTCAGTGATCGTGAGTTGGCACAGCTTCGGCGCATCAAGGGCGTCCTTCGCCTGGGTCGCGTCAAGGCCATCGAAGGCGACGTGATTCGACTGGATCAGGGGACGGCCCCCACGGGACCCATGACGTTGCACATCGACTGTTCGGCCGCTGGTATCCCTTCGCATCCTGCCGTCCCCGTCTTTGACGGCGAACGGATCACGCTGCAGTGGGTCCGCACCTGTCAGATCGCCTTCAGTTCTGCCTTTATTGGCTTCATCGAGTCGACGTCCATGGACGAGGCGACGAAGAATCGGATCTGCACGCCGATCGTCCCGCCAACGGTTCCGCTCGATTGGCTTCGTATGTACCGGACCGAACTGGCGAATCGAGCGTGCTGGAGCGAGTTTCCCGAAATCGACAGTTGGATGGCGACCGCACGACTCGACCTCTTCACGCCGGTTGCGCGAACGCGCCTCGGCGTCGACGTCGAGGCGACCGAGCATCTCGGGCGTTACCTCACGTACGTGATGCAGGCCACGGAAAACATCGAACGACTTCTCGATGACTCACTGAACGTCTGAGCGGCGTAAGTCACGTCACTCTGATTCGTCGCCGACGAGTGTTCCGGCGGCGACCATGCCGAGCTCGGCGTGTGGCATCGTCGCCTCGGTGACCGTTGCGGGCGCCCGGAGCCTTCCGGGAACGAAGAAGGCGGCAATCGTGGCCGCGATCGCGGCGACCGTCAAGAGCGCGAAGCCGTGGGTGTAGCCGGACTCACGAGGGATCGATCCGGCGCGGACGCCCGAGGTGACGATGCTGCTCATGACCGCCGCACCGATCGAGCCGCCGATGGTGCGCACGTTCGCGTTCATGCCGCTCGCGACGCCCGTTTGCTCGGGTGGCACCGCGACGACCACGAGCGTCGACATCGACGCGAAGGAGAGGCCGAAGCCGACGCCGAGGATCACCATGGCGAGGAGGATCTGCCACTGGGCGGCGTGGGCGAGGGTCAGCAGCGCGTACACGAAGATCCCGATCAGGAGACCCGTCACGAGCACGGACTTGCTGCCGAAGCGCTTCGAGAGCGAGCCCGACAACATTCCGAAGGCGAACATGAAGATGCTCATCGGCAACAAGATCAGTCCCGACTTGGTGATGCTGACGCCGAAGCCGTAGCCCGCCGACGAGCGCGGTCTGCAAGAACTCGGGCAGGAAGGCGAAGACCGCGTACATCCCCACGCCGAGGAGCAACGCGACGAGGTTCGTCGTCCAGACCGCGGGAATCCGCATCATGTTCATGTCGATCAACGGGTGCGCGCGAGCGTGCTTCGACGATGACCCACGTCGACAGCCAGGACGACCGAGACGATCAAGAGGCCGATGACGCTCGTCGAACTCCACCCCCAGGTCGGCGCCTCGCTGATGCCGAGTATCAAAGCAACCAGCCACGCTGAGAGCAAGAACACGCCGGGCCAGCTGATGGTTCCGGGCGTGCGAACCTCGGACTCGGGCACGACGTAGTGCGCCGCGACCGCGCCCAGGGCCATCACGATCATCGGAATCCAGAACAGCCAGTGGTAGTCGAGGGCGTCAACGATGGGACCGGCGAGCGCGATACCCAGTCCCGCGCCCGCCGCGGCCAGCGCGGCGATGACGCCAATCGCGCCGATCACCTTCTCCTTCGGGAACTCGTCGCGGATGAGTCCGAACGAAAGCGGGAGGACACCGCCGCCGACGCCCTGGATGACGCGCGCCACGATCATCAATGACAGCGAACTCGCGACCGCGGCTAAGAGCGATCCGAGCGTGAGTGCCACCAACGTGATGACGAGCAGTCGTTCCTTGCCGTACATATCGCCGAGGCGACCCATGATGGGCGTGAAGATCGCCGCCGACAGGAGGTAGGCGGTCAGGACCCACGTGACGGAGTTCTGCGAGGTGTGGAGTCCCGCTTGGATCGTTGGAAGGACCGGGATCACAAGGGACTGCAGCAACGCGTAGCCGCCGACGGCGAGGGCCAAGACGGCGTACGTTGCCTGATAGGGCCTGCGTTCCGTCCCTCCGGTCATCGACTCTCTCCCATGTCAAGGCGGAGTCGCGACTCCGTGGAGCGACACTATAGGTAAACGGATGTAATGCTCCACTTAGCGGTTTGGCATCGAATGAGAGGCAGTCAACATGGCAGATTCGACGATCAAGCGCGTCTGTGTGACGGGCGCCAGCGGCAAGGCCGGACGCTCGGTCGTACGCGACCTCCGCTCACACGGCTACGACGTCACGGCGACCGACGTTGCGTCGTCCAAGACCGAAGTGGAGCACGGCGCCGTGCGCGCCGACCTCACTGACTACGGCCAGGCGCTCGAAGTACTGCAAAGACGTTGATGCGGTGATACACCTCGCGAACATTCCGGCGCCCGGCATCAACACGCCGGCCGTCACGTTCAATACGAACATCACGATGAACTTCAACGTCTTTCACGCCGCGGCCAGTTGCGAACTCAAGCGCGTGGTCTGGGCGTCCAGTGAGACGACGCTCGGACTGCCGTTCACCGAGACGGGGGGACTGCCGCCTCGCTACGCGCCGGTCGATGAAGACCACTACCCGGTACCGACGTCGACGTACGCGCTGTCGAAGGTGGCGAGCGAGACCATCGCTGGCAACATCGCGGAGTGGTCCGGTATTCCGTTCGTCGCTCTGCGCTTCTCCAACATCATGGACGTCGACGACTACCAGGGCTTTCCTCGCTATGTGGGCCGATCCGCACGCGCGCAAGTGGAACCTGTGGGGCTACGTCGACGGTCGGGACGTCGCGGCCGCTTGTCGCCTCGCCCTCGAGGCGCCTTCAGCGTCGCTCGATGGGAGCCCGGGTCTGATCATCGCGGCGGCGGACACGGTGATGAACCGCCCTTCGGTGGCAGTCCTCCACGAGGTGTTCCCCGAGGTAGCGCTCACGCGCGACATCGGAGAGTACGAAACGTTGCTGGCGATTGACCGCGCCCGCAGCCTCATTGGTTACGTTCCCCAACACTCGTGGCGCGACCACATTGCCGAGTCCTAACGCGCACTAGTCTCGCCCCATGCCCAGCAAAACAGCCAACGGAATTCAAATCGAGTACGACACGTTCGGAGACCCCGCATCGCCGCCGGTCCTATTGATAATGGGTCTCGGTGCCCAGATGACGTTGTGGGATCCTGTCTTCTGCCAAGCGATCGCCGATCGTGGCTTCTACGTGATTCGATTCGACAACCGAGACATCGGACTATCAACGTGGCTCGACGATGCAGGCGAGGTTGAGCTCGGCGACGTGATGGCGGGCAACGTCGCGCCACCGTACTCAATGTCGGACATGGCCGCCGACGCCGCTGGACTGCTTGACGCACTCGGCATCGCGTCGGCACACATCGTCGGAGCTTCGATGGGCGGGATGATCGCACAGACCTTCGCGATCGACTTCCCGGCGAAGACGCGAACACTCACGTCCATCATGTCGACGACCGGCGACCTGGCGGTGGGACAACCGTCGCCCGAGGCGCTCGCAGCGCTGTTAGGACCGCCGCCGGCGTCGCGCGACGAGGCAATCGAGCGCAGTGTGCAGTCGGCGAAAGTGATCGGCTCGCCCGGTTTTGACTTCGATGAGTCAGCCATTCGCGGGTACGCCGCCTCCTCGTACGACCGCGCCTTTCATCCGGCGGGAATGTTGCGACAGACCGCCGCAATCGTGACCCAGCCGGATCGCACGTCGGACCTGCAATCGCTGCGTATGCCCACGCTCGTCATCCACGGCGCCGATGACCCGCTCGTCGACGTCTCGGGAGGACGCGCCACCGCCGACGCCGTGTCGGGCGCGACGCTCAAGATTGTCCCCGGTATGGGACACGATCTTCCCCCGGCGCTGTACGGCGAAATCGTTGATTCGCTCACGGAGCTGTTCGCTCTCGACGAATGATCGGCGACGCCGATTCGCCGAGTGATGGATCGAGTGCATCCATTCCGGCAGCCACGATTCAGCGTCGAAACGTATTGAAGTGGATCGTTAGCGGTGTCGGCGCAGTCGTCGTCGTTGGAGCGACCGGCTTTGAACTCGTCAATCACGGTGTCCTCCCGGGTAAGCAGACGCTCGATGAGATTGACGGTGGCTGCAGCGTTCCGTCGACGCCGTTGTTCTTTGGATCGATTGGTCGCAACGAATCCGGACACTTCTACTCCAGGGCCCGTCGACAGAGCGTGGGCTACACGATCGGCTATCCGCCGGGCTACCACGCCGGCGACACTTTGCCGCTGATCGTGATGCTGCACGGATTCGGTCAGACGCACGCGACAGCGCTGGTTGGCATGACGCCGGCTCAGGCCGTGGCGATCACCGTCAACGACACGGTGCTCGCGCCGATGGCCCTGGTGACCGTCGACGGGGGCGACGGGTATTGGAATCCCCATCCCGGCGATAACCCCATGGCCATGGTCGTCGACGAGCTGATTCCCCTCTGTCAGCGGATGGGACTCGGTGTGTCGCCGGAGAAGATCGGTCTCATGGGGATATCGATGGGCGGCTACGGTGCGCTCGCCATCGCCGAGCGCAATCCCGGCCTTGCCTCGGCGGTCGCCGCGATCAGCCCGGCCGTCTGGACGACGTACGAGCAGGCTCGTGCCGTTTATTCGGGTGCGTTCGCCTCGGTCTCGGCGTTCGACAAGGGTGACGTCATCGGGCACGCGAGCGCTCTCGCGGACGTTGCGGTGCGCGTCGCCTCCGGCGACGACGACCCGTTCCATCCGGGCGTCGCGGAACTGGTGGGCGTCTTACCTCGGAGCAGTATCGACGTGTTCTCGAACGGTTGTCATACGAATCTCCTTCTTCTTGGAACAAGAGCCACCGTCGCTGACGTTCTCTCTAGGCATCTCGTCTGAACTGTTGTCCGTTTCGTTGCGGATGGCGTCGTTCGAATCGGACGACGAATACCTGTCTCATCAGGTGCGCACTGTGCTGAACGAACTATTGCGTGAATGTAGCGAGAAATCAGTGAAGGCACTGTCAGGATGGTCGTGAACGCTGTTTGTCGGCAAAACGTTCCTTTATGTCATTGGGCTCTTCCCTGATGGGGTTTTAGTTAGGTAGACGTGAGAGCTTCGTCAATGGCCGTCACTCGACGCATTCGGTCTCGTGATGTGATGGCTCGCTGGTGTCTTGGCGACCTCGGACCGATCCGGCGATGATGTCGCGACCTGAAGGACTACGCCCGCGCGTCGCGTGGGGTTACGTGGCGCTCAGCGCCGTCCTGGTGGGGGCGGTGTACGCACTGCCCGCCGAGCACGTCTACCTGTGGGGACTCCTCGGCTTGGGCTCATCGGCGGCCATCGTCGTTGGCGTCGCGCGCAATCGACCGGATCACCGCGCGGCGTGGATCGTCATCGCCCTTGGCATGGCGACGTTCGCCCTCGGCGACATCACCTATGACGTGCTGACCGAGTTCATGCACGAGGTCAACCCCTTTCCCTCTCTCGCCGACGCCTTCTATATCGCGACGTACCTGCTGTTGGCGACGGGACTCGTCCTCATGGTTCGTGCGCGGCGGCTGCGCGACGGAGAAGGTGGCGCGGGCATCGACGCGCTCCTCGTCACCGCCGGCCTCGGCGCGCTGTCGTGGATCTATCTCATCCAGCCGTACGTGGACGCCGACATGACGTGGTTCGTCAAGGTCACGTCGATCGCCTATCCGTTGGGCGACATACTCATCCTTTGCGTGCTCATGCGTCTGGTCTTCGGCGGCGGCACACGAGGGACGTCCGTGCGCCTGTTGGTGCTCGGCGCCGTCGGCGTCCTCAGTGCCGACTGCATTTACGGGTGGATCCAACTACACGGCGTCTGGCAGGTGGGCGGCCCGACCGACTTGGGCTGGGTGCTCTTCTACGTCTGCTGGGGTGCGGCGGCGTTGCACCCAGCGATGCGCGACTTGACAACGCAACGGCCCTTGCGTGCCCTTCACCTCAGTCGCGTCAAACTCGCCGTCCTCAGCGCTTCGGCGTTGGTCGCTCCGATCGCTCTCGTTCTCCGCGACGTCGCCGGCGACAAGTCCGATGGTGGCATCCTCGCCGCCGTCTCGCTGCTCGTGTTCGTCTTGGTGATCGTCCGACTGGTCGGCCTGGCGCAGGTGCAGTCCGTTGACGCGGGTCGCCAGCAGACGCTTCGAGGCTTTTCGGAGTCACTCGTCTCGGCGACCGATCGCTCGGACGTGTGGAACGCCGGTCTGCTCGCCATGATGGACATCGGCGCGGCCGGGGTCATCGGATGCGTCGTCGCCTTGACGGCCGATCGCTACGACACGATCGTCGCGGCGACGTGGCCCGAGTACGTCGGTCGAAACGTCGTGGTGACGACTCCCGACGCCCGAAGCGATGAGCGTGGGCTGCGCCTGGGCGGCGGTGCCACCGTTGGGGCGACGCCCGCCACGACGACGTGGACGCAGCTGATCTCGACGGAGCGCCAAGGCAGCCAGGAGTCGATCTTCGTCGCCCATGATCGCCCGCTCCCCGTCGACCTGCGCGCGGTCCTCGACGACATCGTGGTCCAAGTGCTCTTGGCACTCGAACGGGTTGAACTGACGCGGGTGGTCGTTGGAGCGCGCAACGAGCGCCGATTCCGAGCGATGGTGAAGTACTCCTCGGACGTCACCACCCTGCTCGGTAGCGATATGCGAATCTCATATCAGAGCGACGCCGTGATGAAGATCCTGGGGCGGCCGCCAGAAGAGTTCGTCGGACGCTCGATGGACGAGGAGATCCATCCCGATGACATCCTGACCGCCCAGACGCACTTGACCAAGGTCCTCGACGGGGGACTGGGGGTACCTCGGTCTTCGAGGTGCGCGTCAAACATGCGGACGGACAGTGGCGAATCATCAACGTCGTCATCACCAATCTCTTCGACGAACCCGACGTCGGCTGCATCGTGCTCAACGGCCGCGACGTCACCGAACGCCACGCTCTCGAACAAGAACTCAGTCACCAGGCGCTGCACGACACGCTCACCGGGTTGGCCAATCGCTCGCTGTTCTTCGATCGACTCTCGCACGCGATGGACCGCAGCAGCCGCGAAGACAACTCGGTGGCGGTCCTGTTCTTGGACCTCGACGACTTCAAGGCGGTGAACGACAGCTTCGGTCACCCGGCCGGCGACGAACTCCTGATCGAAGTGGCGAAGCGCCTGCAGGCGGCGGTACGCCCGGGCGACACGGTGGCGCGTTTCGGCGGCGACGAGTTCGCGGTCTTGGTCGAAGCAGGGTTCATGCCCGTGGCGGCACAAGAGGTCGCGAAGCGGATCATCGACGCCCTGCAGCCGACGTTCCGAGTGTTCACCAACGATGTCGCCATGCGACCGAGCATCGGTATCGCGGTCGCCGATCAACCCCGGGTGTCGCCCGACGAACTCCTGCGCGACGCCGACATCGCGATGTACGTCGCGAAACGCAACGGCAAAGGGCGCTACGAGATGTACCAACCCAAGATGCACGAAGACGCCTTACGGCGCCTCGAGACCGAAGTCGGGATCCGCGAGGGTCTCGCATCGAATCAGTTCGAAGTCTTCTATCAGCCCATCGTCAATACGCACACCGGTCGGCTCATCGCGGCCGAGGCGTTGGTGCGATGGAACCATCCGACGCGCGGACTACTCGCGCCGATCGAGTTCATCGCAGTCGCCGAAGACACCGGCCTCATCGTTCCGCTCGGCGAACAGGTGTTGTGCGCCGCGCTGCGCCAGACCCAGGCGTGGAAACAGTGTGGGGCGGTCGAGCTCGATTTCTACATCAGCGTGAACCTCTCGGCCCATCAACTCCAAGACGCCGGTCTCGTGGACACCGTGGCCCGAGCGCTCGAAGCGTCCGGACTCGCGCCCGACGGGCTGGTGTTGGAAGTGACCGAGAGTGCCCTCGTCGAGAACCTCGAGGTCATGGTCCGCCGGCTCCTCGCGCTCCGGGCCCTCGGCGTGCGATTGGCGATCGACGACTTCGGGACCGGCTATTCGTCGCTGAGCTACCTCGCCGACCTGCCGATCAACTTCGTCAAGATCGACAAATCGTTCATCGATCGAATGTCCCCGGACGTCGAAGGCTCGGCGGTCGTTCGCGGCGTCGTCGATCTCAGTCACGCGATGGGCTTCACCTGCATCGCCGAAGGCGTGGAGCAAGAGGCCCAACGCTGCGTCCTCGCCGAACTCGACTGCGACTTCATCCAGGGCTACCTCTTCGGCCGACCGCGTAGCTCGAACGAGGTGAAGGGTGACTTCGAGCGCCTTCAAGGCATCCGCGCCGCAGCGCTGCCGTTAGAAGCGACCTTCTCGAGCTAATAGCCGTTCGAGTTGGATTTCGTTCGAACGCCAAGCCTTACGACGGCGACGTTGATGTCTCACCATCGACGTGCGCTAGAAACCGACGCCACCGCCGCCTCCTGCGACCGTCGTCGTCGTGGCCGGTGGCGGCGGGGTCGACTTGACGGTCGTGGTCGTCGTCGGAGCCGCGCCCTTGGTCGTCGTGGTCGTCGGCGGCGGATTGGTCGTCGTGGTCGAGGGCTTACCGGCTGGCCTCACCAGCACGACGTCGGACCACTTTCCCCACGTGTCCGACACGTTGCCCTTGACCTGTCCCGGTGACTTGTCCTCGAAGAACCAGAAGAGCGGCTTGCCCGCGTAGGTGACTTGGAGCCCACCCGTGACCTTGATGGTCCCGAGTTTGGCGCCATTGACGCCGGGACCGGCCGTCGCCTTCTTCGCGCCCTTGGGCAGGAGCGCTTCGATCCAGTACTTGTGACAGGTGGCCGCGCACTTGGTGGCGGTCGGCTTCAAGGTGTAGAGCGTCTTGCCGTCTTGGAGGATCGTGCCGAACTTGGCGCTTTTGAAAGTAGAAATCACGAAGCTCTTCGCATGAGCGTGCGGCGCACTCGACGCACTCGTCACGCCGATGGTGACGACGCCGCCGGCGACGAGGAGCGCGCTTGCGACGCGCACCGCCGCCATGCGCTGAAACGTGAATCGCGACGTGGCATCAACTCTCATGGTGACCTCTTTCACTCGATCGATGACAGGACTACGGGAGAAGTCCCTGAGACGATCAATCGAATCGATTGAACCTCGCCGCGAGCACGTTGAAATCGGCTGGATTACTGGTACGTCGCGCGCAAAATGATCTAATTGGACACCCCAGCCGTACTATCTGTTGATGAGAGCGCGTAGTAGTTATGACGATGAGACTTCGGACGAGGCACTCCTCTCGGGCGTCGCGGTGGGCGACGACCGAGCGGTGCTCGCCTTCGTCCGGCGCTATCAGCGCCGCCTCTTCGGTTTGGCCCTCGGCATCGTCGGTGACCCGGGAATGGCCGAGGACGTCGCCCAAGAAGCGTTCATCCGGATCCTGCGCCACGCCGCCGTCTACGACGTGCGCCGCGGCTCGGTCGCCACGTGGACGCTCACGATCACGCGTAATCTCGCCATCGACGCGGTGCGGGTCCGGCGGGGTATTCCCACGGCGCCGGAAGATCGTGTCTTTCTCTCGCTCGTCAGTGACGAACGCGCACCCGATGACGCCGCGGTGATGTCGGAGTCGGTGAAGCACGCCCACGTCGCCCTGGCGGCGCTGCCGGTCGATCAACGTCGCGCGATCGTGTTGGCCGTGATGTACGGCCGAACCGTCGCCGAAGTCGCCACACTCGAGTCCATTCCGCTCGGAACGGCGAAGAGCCGGATCCGGCTCGGACTGGCCAAGCTGCGCAACGCTGGCGCGATGATGGAACACCCATGAGTCGGGTTCCCGAGCAGTCCAGCGAGTGTGCGGCGATGCGTGACGACTTGAATGAGTTCGCCCTCGGCACGCTCTCGGGCCGCGGTCGAGCCCTCGTGCTCGACCATTTGGAGACCTGCGCGCACTGCACCGCCGAATCCGAAGCCCTCGCCGAAGCCGCTGACACTTTGTTGTGGCTGGCCCCAGAGGCGGAACCACCGTTGGGATTCGAGACGCGCGTCATCGAGAGGTTCCGCGGTACCGGAAACGTCCGGCCGATAGATCGGCGACGACGATTGAGTCTGTTCGCCGTGGCCGCACTGCTGGTGGTGGTATTCGGTGTCGGTATCGGCGTGGTGGCGACGTCTCAGGGTGGCGGGAGCCACCCCACGGCGACGCAACGCCCGTTGACCGGCCGGTTGGTCTCGGATGGACACGTCCTGGGCGAAGTCACCATTTCGGCCGGCAGCCCGTCGTGGATGATCATGAACGTTGACACCGGGAAACTGTCGGGTCTCGTGTGGTGCGAGGTAACTTTCGCCAACGGCCGAAGCGAGACCGTCGGAAAGTTCACGATCTCCCACGGCTACGGATCGTGGGTCGCTCCCATCAGGGCTTCGGGACGCGACGTTCGTTCGGCGCGCATCGTCAATGGCAGTGGCGCCGTGCTGGCACAGGCCACGTTCTCGGCGTGACCGCCGAACGAGCTGTCGCGCGGTGATCCGATCGAGATTCGCGCCCGTAGTACTGGTCATCAAGAAGTCCGACAACCAATGCATGAGGAGACGTACGACATGACACAGGCAACGAACAACTTCGGATTTCACCGGAACTCGATGAGGCGAGTCGCGGCCGCGGTGCTGGCTGTGACTGGCCTCGCCACGACCGTGGGTTTGGCTGGTGCCTCGGCGGCCGAGCACAGTCACGCCGCCAAGAGCGTGGTCATCTCGACATTCAAGAGCTCCAAGGTCGGCACGATCTTGTCCGACGGCCGCACCCTCTACACCCTGAAGCCGAACGCGCACGCCTGCACGGCGGCCTGTCACAAGGTCTGGATTCAGGTCCTCTTGCCCAAAGGTGTCACCAAGGCATCCGCCGGTGCTGGCGTGAGCGCCGCCAAACTCGGCACGCTCAAGACCGCGACGGGCACGCAAGTCACCTACGGCGGCAAGCCACTCTTCTGGTTCTTCCAGGATAAGAAGGCCGGACAGGTGAAGGGTAACGTCACCGACACGTGGGGCAAGTGGGCCGACGTCGTACTGGCGAAGCCCGCGGGCAAGCCGGTCACGACGACGACGGTCGCTGGCGGCGGTGGTGGAGTCGGGTTCTAAACCCTAGGTGATTGAGAGGTCGCAATGACGACAGTCATTAACTCGCCGAACGGGATTCAGAGCGTCGTTTCATCCCCTCCGGCACGCGAGACAGCGAACGTCACTCGGCGTTCGCTGTCGTCGCGCATCTACTGGCCGGCGCTTTCGATCGTCGCCATCGCGGTGGTGTTGATCGCCATCGGCCTCGT
This sequence comes from uncultured Acidimicrobiaceae bacterium, assembly GCA_963764095.1. GTDB lineage: Bacteria > Actinomycetota > Acidimicrobiia > Acidimicrobiales > RAAP-2 > RAAP-2. The sequence goes on from CAVXRB010000033.1 coordinate 17,287, forward strand.
CAGTCACTGGGGCGGTACGAGCTTCGCCGCGTCGATCACGAATCAGAAGGTGATCGTCGTTGGACCGGTCACGATCGCGATCCTCTGTCTGTTCCTGGTCATCGAACGGCTCCGACCGGCCCAGCGTCGGGGATTCTTCGCCCGCGGCTACCGACAGGACCTCCTGTACACGATCTTGAACGCGACACTCGTCGTCCCGCTCGTCGTGGCGCTCTCGTTGTCCTTCGCGCACCTGGCCAGCACGTCACTGCCGTGGGTCATCCTGCCGCACTACGAGTTCTTGCCCCGTTGGCTCGCGATCGCGATCATCTTCGTCGCCATGGACGCGTGCAACTGGTCGGCCCATCTGGCCAATCACAAAGTACGGATGCTGTGGCGCTTCCACGAACTGCACCACTCCCAAGAGGACATGAGTGTGCTGACGGTCTTTCGTACGCACCCCCTGATCCACGTCTCGTACTTGATCGCACTGATCCCGGGCATTATCCTGCTCGCCAACGGTTCGGTCACGACCACGCTCCTCGTCGTCTACGCCGCCGTCGTGGCGTTCGAGCACTCCAATACGAACTTGAGCTTCGGTCCGCTGAATCGAATCTTCTGCAGTCCCAACTACCACCGGATCCACCATCGCGTCGAAGGACGCCAGGACGTGAACCTCGGTTTCGCGCTCACTATCTGGGACCAACTCTCCGGGCGCGCCGTGTTCCCGACGAATGAGACCATCCGCATCGACACCGGCCTTCCGGGACGTTCGCTCACGGTGGAGCAGAGCGGGCCGCGCGCCCGACACCTTTCTGTACTCCTCGCGCAACTCGTAGGTCCCTTTCGACCACTCAACCAGCGCGAGCGAGGTGCGAACGATGCTTCGCCCCTCACGAAGGCTTTGAACGCCGTGGCACATGAGAACGGTGGTTCAACACTCGATCGATTCCTTTGACGTCAACTCAGTCGGGCCGATTCGGTGACGCCGAAGTCGGCGGGCGGAGATCAGTACCGAGTTCGATCGATCTTGCGCCTGATATTCTCCACGCGTCCCGACGACCGGGCGCACGACCTGGCGCTCGCCGCACTGCGCATCGCACTGGTGTGGATCTTCTTCTACTACGGCGCCGGAAAGCTCTTTGGCTGGTTCAATGGCCCGGGACTGCATAACGAAGCCGTATTCATGGCGCACAGCGCGCACCTGCATCCCGGAGAGTTCTTCGCCGTGCTGGGCGGCGTCATCGAGTTCGGCGGAGCGATCGCCTTGGCGCTCGGCGTCGGATCACGACTGGCCGGAATCTCGCTCTTCGGTGACCAGGTCATGGCCATGATCACCGTCACGTGGGCGAACGGGATCAACTCCGAATCCTTGACCCCGGGATACGAGTTCAACGTCGCGCTCGCCGTCATGGCGCTGGTGATCGTCCTTCTCGGTCCGGGCCGATTCAGCGTGGACGCCCTGATCGAACGCCGCCTCGATCGCGCGGGACTGCTGAGAGACCCGTGACGCTCACGGACGGACAGCGACCCGTCGACACCGGGTCCGAAGTACTTGAGGTTGTGCGCCGTCGTCGCCCGAACGCGACGGCGGCGCGCCGTTCTTCTCGGACGGTGCTGGTGCTACGAATCACGGCGAACGTCATCGCGGCCTTCGGAGCGGCGCTCTTCGCGCGAGCCGGACTGGCGTACTACCTGCGCACGCACTCGCTCATCGGCGGGGCGTTCTTCGCCGAAGAGATGTGGATCGTCGCCGCGTACCTGATACGGCGCCCGGCCCGCGTGCTCAGTCAGCGACCGGTCGACTGGCTCCTCGCCTTCGGTGGCACGTTCGGCGGTGTGTTGTTGCGACCGGACGGCGCGCACCCGCACTGGGGCGTCGTCGCCGGTTTCGACGTCCAGATGATCGGCCTCGTGATCTGCGTGGCGTCGTTCATCTCGCTGGGCCGCTCCTTCGGTTTCGCGGCGGCCGATAGGGGACTCGTCCAGCGCGGACCGTATGCACTCGTGCGTCATCCGATCTACGCCTCGTACTTCTTTTTGCAGATCGGCTATCTCTTGCAGAGCCTCTCGCTTCGCAACGCCCTCATCGTGGTGTTCATCTGCAGTTGCAACATCGGTCGCGCCGTCGTCGAGGAACGACTGCTCCTGTCGAGCGGTCCCTACAGCGAGTACCGGTTGCGAGTCCCGTGGCGCCTGGTGCCGGGACTGTGGTGACCCGAGTCTCCGCGGTGCGTCGTTAGCCCGAGACCTTCATCTCGTACCACCAGCCGCCGTTCAGGCGAACGCGATTCCCGGTGTTTTGACCAGGCGCCGCGTCGCCGATGTAGGTGTAGAGCGGGTGTCCGTTGTAGGTGACCTGCGCGGCGCCGTTGGTCCGTTTCACCGTGGAGAACGTGCCGGAGATTCCGGCACTGGGTGCCGGCGAACCGACGACGGGCGGCCAGTAGGCCGCACAGGTCCCGTAACAGTGCGATGCCGTCGATGAATCGGGCGCGAACCAGTACAGCGTGTAGCCGTGCTTCGTGGTGAGTACCGAAGCGCCATGGATGTCGGCGACGTTGATGGTCACGCTCGTAGCGGCACCGACTTCGGTCGCCACTGCGTTGGGGAGCAACACGACCAATGCGATCGCCGCCTGCACGGCGATGACGCCCGCAATCCAACGACCGATGAGCAACAGCGACCGCTGATTCGGAGACGTTCGTCGAGGACGAACGGACCATTCAGCCGGTCGCTCGGGGCCCAGGGCGAAGGCCGTGAGGGCGATGAATCCGAAGATTTCGATCACACCGGCGACGATGCCCGCCGTCGTTCGAACCTCGCGAAAGCCGAAGAGGCTCACGTGAAGCGAGATCAGGTATCCCACGAATGTCGACAGGAGCAGTCCGGCCCCGGCGCTCGACACCGATCGCAGCGGCAGGACCAACGTCGCGAGGGCGAGCACGAAGGCGCCGATGATCTGCAAGAGGAACAGCCACCCGATTGTCGGGAGTGTGCGGTAACCCGTGAGATAGAGGTCGAGATGGATGGCGGCGGTCGCGATCAGCGCGACCCCGCCCATGAAGCGGCTCAGCCGCCACGCGTTCAGGGGATGGCGATCCGTGGACCGGCGACGATTCGATGGCACATCAGTTATACGTCACAAACGCTCCGTCGGATCTTTGGCGACGGTCCGTCGAGGATGATTCAGACTCGACGCCGTGGTCATTACTCAGATCGGAGCACCAGTGCGGTCGAGGTTCGTGCGGCGATTCGACCGGGCACCGCGGCCACGACGTTGGCGAAGATCACGGAACCGACGCCGACCAGGACGATCGACACCAGGGGGACCGACGGATCGGGCACGGCGTTGATGCTGCGCGCGAAGAGAATCCATAGTTCGCGCCCGATGATGATGCCGAGCGGTATGCCAAAGAGGGCGCCGAAGACGGCCGCGACGGTCGACTGCCAGGCAATCGCCGACGCGAGTTGGCGCTGCCGGAATCCCAGAGCCTTCAAGAGAGCCAGGTCGCGTCTCCGGCGTCGCACCGACGCGCCCAACGTGATGCCGAGCGCAACGATTGCCCCCAACGCCAGACACGCGGCAAAAATGGTGGGCGTCGTGCCCATGGAATGAAAGTTGACGATCTCGACCGGCCGCAGGACCTTGACGACGCCGCCCGCCAGCCCCGTCGCCATGGGTACTGCGTTTATCTCGCGATTGACCTTCTGGAGCGATCGATAGGCCGCGGCCGGGGTGACGCCCGGGCGAGTACGAACGAGAAAGGCGTTGGGTCCAGGGATTGTCGCGTCTTGAACGTTGAGCAACGCCGTCGTGAAGTTACTCGTGGCGACCAATGCACCCGTGCCCATGCCCAGACCATCTTCGATTGCCGGCAACGTCGCAGTGCCGACGATGAGCAGCGACTTCGGTTTCGTGACGCCATTGCTGAACGTCACCGTGTCGCCGACGTGCTTATGGAGTGTCGCGAGGGTCGATGAGCCGACGACGATCTGATCGGCGGTCTCGAGTCCGTGCCCGGTAAGTATCGGTGGAGCGATCGTGGCGTTGGGAGCTTCGGTCACCATGCCGACGTTTTGTCCGTCGAGCTTGGCGCCGACGACGTAGATGCCGGTCCAGGACTGGATGTCGGGATCCCTGTTCAAGATCACCGCGCTCTGATGTGCCGGCATGTCCTCGGCACCGGCGAAGCTCGCCAAGATCGCGTAGTTCCAGTTCCATCCGTAGAGGGCGGGACGGGCCACGAGACCATCGAGGCTCGCGCCGAAGGTCAGCGTCGTGACGAGGATCGTGACGGCGAAGACGGTGCCGACGATCGCCGATCGCACCGGTGTGGCGCTGCGACCCTTCCCCGATTCGAGAGCGAAGCGCACACCCGTCACCGCCGAAATCGGTAGACCGGCGTTGGCGCTCGAGCGAACGAGCCATGGTTCGCGCTTGGCTGATCGTGAGGAGCCCGTTGCCGTGATCCGTCGCAGTTCACGATTGGACGTCAGCAGCGCGAACGCGCTGGGAAGAACAACGAAGGCGAGAAAGCCGAGACCGAGGACAGTCGTGTCGAACGCGACACCGGGGTCCGGATAGATCGGTCGCACCGGACCTAACGGACTGAACGCAGAAAGACCGAACGCGACGACGACCGCGAGGGCTGCACCGAGCACGACGGCTCCGATCACGCCGATCAGTTGGTCGGCGCGCATCGCCAATCGGTTCGCACCGAGTGCCCGAAGGGTGCGGGTCTCTTCGGCTTCGACCCGCAGAATTCGACCGATCATCAGTGCGACGATCAACAAGACGGCGAGGCCCGCGACGCCGCCGAAGGTTCCGAGTGCGACGGCCTCGGGCTCGATCGCCTGCTGGACCGCGGGCACGAATTTCGACGTGACCTGGATTCCGCCGAAGGACTCCACGTTCGGATCGATCCGTTCGATCTGCGCGAAGACGGGCTTGATACCGGCATCGCCTCCCTTCAACTGAAACGACGTGAGGGTCCCCGTGGCGCACGTCGTCTCCAGCGAACGCGTGAGCGCGGGAGAGAATATGACCGCCGGAGAACCGAGTGCGTCAAAATCACTGTCGACGACGCCGTTCGACTCGACAATCTCGCCCACCAGCTTTATCTTCAGGATCCGAAAGGGCTTGCCAATGTTTGGCAATCGGGTCTGTGCGTCGGTGTAGATGGGGACCTGAATCACCGAGCCAATATGCACGCCCATTTCATCGGCTGCTTGGGCGTTCATCACCGCTTCACCAACACGGTCGGGGTTCGCCAACCTGCCTTTGACGAGCGAGACGCGGTCCATTTGGCTGAACTCTCCGTCGTCACTGCCGATGAACGTTGGCGGCGTCTCGCCGGCGATTATGTGCGGGTGAACGCCCTTTATCGCGTTCAGGTTGATGTTGCCGTCGAAGATAACTGCGTTCGTGCTGCGCTCGACCAGAGGAAGGTGTGCGATCTTGGCGACGAGTTGCGCGTTGAATCCGGATTTGACGCCGAGGCCCGGTGCGTCGTAGACGGCGATGACCTCGGCCGTCGACGGATTCGTGCTCGCCAGGTACGTCGGGAACGAAGCGTCGGTTCGTCGGGCACCCGCGACCGAAGCGAGGGCGACACCGCCGATCGACGCGATCAGCACCACGATCGTGAGAAGTCCCGAAAGTCGGCGACGGGAGTTTGCCCGGTAGCGGAACCAAGCGATTCGTAGGGCCTGGTTCATGACACCAATGACCTCCCCATAGTCCCGCCCGAATGTTGACGCCAGTCTGTTCGAAACGACATGCCAAAGGAAGAGAGGAAACCGCAGGTTCGCCCCTCGTACTACCACCCCTTCATTCGTTGCGAGCCACAGGTCTCAGTCTCAGATGCGTGTGGCATCGATGCCGCGGGTGTCGCCGTCGTCATCCGTGAGGACGGCGACATCGGAAAAGCCGTGCGTCGTCAACTCACCCGCCAACAGTTGCGCCTGGTCACCGCCGAGTTCCAGGAGCAGAGCGCCGCCAGCACGAAGGAAGCGCGGGCTTTGGCGTACGACGCGAAGGAGGACGTCGACGCCCTCCTCGCCGCCGTCGTAGGAGGCCGTCGACTCGAAGCGAAGGGTGTCGCGCGGCAACAGCTCCATGCTCCGTGTCGGAACGTACGGCACGACGCCGACAATGACGTCGACAAGACCCCATAGTCCTTCCGGCAGCGGTTCGAAGAGATCGCCGTGGTAGACGTCGACGCCGTTCGCAGTCGCGCACGCGACCGCTCGTCCATCGAGGTCGGACGCGACGACCCGCGCTTCGGGATGTTCGAAGAGCAGCGTCTTGGCGATCGCTCCCGAACCCGTACAGAGATCGACCGCCACGCCGCGAGCGGGCAATCGGAAAGCGGCTCTGCGCGCCAGTGGCTCACTCTGCCATCGTGGCACGTAGACCCCCTGATGGACCGCGATCGCTTGACCGCAGAACGTGGCGACACCAGTGATCCACGCGAGGGGTTCGCCGCTGAGGCGTCGTTCGACGAGCGGCTCGAGCAGCGCGTCATCACCGTGGGCGCATTCGAGCAGCTCGCGCGCCTCTTCGCGCGCCGCGACGAATCCGGCATCCGCCAGACGCGCCGTGAGGTCGTCGTCACTCACCGAGCACGGGCTCGAGTGACGTGGGATTGACGCCGATCCCTCCGTTGGCGCTGCTCTCGTAGGCGGCGAGAGCGAAGCGCAGAACGTCAAGTGCCTCCTCGGCGCTCCAGAGGAGTGGAACCTTTCCGGTTCGCAAGGTTTCGATCCAATGCCGACCGGAGTCACGAAAGCTGCTGGCCCAGTCGTCATCGAGGGCGTGGAACGATCGCAGCTCCCCGTCAAGGTAGATCTCGAAACTCGGTTCCTGGATGCCTCGTCCGGTGCAGCGATTCACGCGGGCGAATCCCCGTCGGCCGGTGACCTCCCATCGTTCGTCGTTGGTGTAGTAGTCGGACCGTAGGTACATGTCGACGGCCAACGTGACGTCCCACACGCCGCGCACGCCGTTCTCGTGCTCCCAGACCAACGTCGTCGGGGCGTCGACGTCGATCCCTGGGATCACTTCAGTGCTGTCGATCCACGCGCGCACTTCCTTGACCGGTCCGAAGAGCCAGAGCGCCGTCGAAAGCTTGTGCCATCCGTCGTCGAAGACAAGTTGGCCGCGACCGTCGGCCGACTGTCGAAATCGCCACTCATAGGAGTCACCGGGAACGTCCCAACCTCCTCGGCCGCTTGCCACCATCTTCATGTGGTAGCCGCTGATCGGTCCGAGTTCACCACTTTCGATGGACTGCTTCAACTTCAGTAGGGGTTCATAGAAGAGATAGTTCTCCATGACGCGGAGCTGTAGACCTCGCCGACGGGCCTCTCCGGTCATCCTCAGCGCGCTCGAGAGGTCGTTCGCAAACGGCTTTTGCAGGTTGACGTGCCAACCTTCGCCCAGGCAGGCCATGACGACCTCCTCATTGCGCTGCGTCGGCACCAACACCTCTGCGGCATCGACGGCAATGCCGCTGGCAACGAGATCATCGACCGAGGCGAAGGCCGTGGCTCCGGGCCACTCGGCCTGACGTTGCGCGCGGCGTTGCTCGCTGGGGTCCACTATCGCCACGACGTCGGCGTCGAGATGGTCTACGTAGGCGCGAATATTGAGGTCGAAGACGCGTCCGAGACCGATGATCGCGGTGCGCACGGGACGCTCGATTGGCGTGAATGCGTCTACGACGTCGCTCTCGGCCATGGCAAATGGTAGTTGTTGCGTTCGTCGGGCTGACCTCGCCGACGACTCGATACGGAGCCTCATTTGCGCGTCAGTAGTGTGAACTCGTGACCGACGAGAGCGCGCCGTCTCGGAGTCGTCGCACGATGTGGATGATCATCCGATACGCGCTCGGTATTGCGCTCGGTGTCTTCATCTTGGTGCTGCTCGTGGGCAAGCGCGGCGAGTTTACCGGTGCCATCCATCACCTGGACCACCTCAACTACGCCTGGGAGACGGGCGCGGTACTGGCCGAGTCACTGTCGATCGTGGGCTACGGCTACCTGCAACAAAAGGTATTGCGCTGGGGCGGTGCTGAGCTGTCGCTGGCGTCACTCTCGCTGGTCTCGCTCGCCAACAACGCCATTGCCTACACCGTGCCGGGCGAGCCGGCCGTCTCGAGTGCCTATCGGTATCGATTCTTTCGACGTCACGGCGCGAGTGGTGCCAGCGCCGGTTGGTCGATTCTGACCATATTGATCGCCCAGGCAATCGGCATGTCGCTCCTCCTCCTCGTGGGTGTACTCGTCGCCCTGTCGGGTCACACCGGTGAGGGTGCGCGAGGAGTGGTGATCGCCGGACTCGTCGTCGTCGTGCTGGCGGGTGTCTTCCTGGTCCGACGCGACCTGCTGTTGCGATTCCTCAGTCTCGTCGTGCGCCTCTGTCGACGCATCACTGGCCATCCGCGAGGCGACGTCCTTCGACGCATCGAGTCCACGCTGGAGCGGATGCGCGAAATCCCTTTGTCCAGTGGTGCCGCGGTCGCGTTGGTCGCCATGGCGACCGCGCTCTGGCTCACGGACTTTCTGATTCTCCTGTGCTGCTTCGGCGCGGTGCACGCGCCGATTCCGTGGAGTGGCGTGTTGTTGGCCTTCGGCGTGTCACAGATCGTGGCGTCGCTGCCGCTCATCCCCGGCGGCCTCGGCATCGTCGAAGGCAGCCTGGCGGTGATCCTCGTCGCCTACGGTGCCAAGAAGGTGCCGGCCCTCGCCGTCGTGCTGGTCTACCGGCTGCTGACGTTCTGGGTGGTCATCATCGTCGGTTGGATCAGTATCGGTGTCATCGAGTGGCGTGTTCGTCACGGGCTTGACGCGCCGACCGGTGGAGCCGCGGCCGTGGCGGGGAGCGAAATCTGAGGCGCGGAGCGCGTTCGCCCCGGCCTCGGCATTTCCCCAAATAGGGTGGTGCCATGCGCGTAGCGAACTCTCTGCTGGACCTCATCGGTGAAACGCCGCTCGTTCGGTTCAATCGGCTCGAGACGCCCAATGGCGTCGAAGTGCTGGTGAAACTGGAGTCGATGAATCCCGGCGGGAGCTCGAAGGATCGGCCGGCACTCACGATGATCGACGCCGCCGAGCGCGACGGACTGCTTAAACCCGGTGGCGTCATCGTCGAGCCCACGAGCGGAAACACCGGCGTCGGTCTCGCCATCGTCGCGGCCCAGCGTGGCTACCGGTGCATCTTCGTCATGAGCGACAAGATGGCCGCCGAAAAGGTCCGCCTCCTGGAGGCCTACGGCGCCGAAGTCATCGTCTGTCCGACCGCGGTCGCGCCGGAAGACCCCGATTCGTACTACTCGACCGCGGAACGACTCACGCGCGAGACGCCGGGCGCGTTTCGGCCCGACCAGTACTCGAACCCGGCGAATCCGTACGCGCACTACTCCACCACGGGACCTGAGATCTGGCGCGACACCGACGGGACGGTGACGCACTTCGTCGCCGGCGCCGGTACCGGCGGCACGATCTGCGGCGTGGCGAAGTACCTCAAGGAGCAGAACCCGGCGATCCGCATCGTCGCGGCCGACCCCGAAGGCTCGGTCTACTCCGGTGGCGAGGGTCGTCCGTACTTGACCGAGGGCGTGGGCGAAGACTTCTGGCCCGCGAACTACGACCCGAGCCTCGTCGACGAGGTCATCGCCGTCAGCGACGCCGACGCCTTCGACATGGCCCGACGCGTCACCCACGAAGAGGGCATGCTGATCGGCGGATCGGGCGGGACGGCCGTCGTGGCGGCCCTGCGCGTCGCGGCGAGCGCGCCGGCCGGTTCCTGCGTCGTCGTCCTCGTGCCCGACACGGGGCGCGGCTACATCTCGAAGATCTTCAACGACGACTGGATGCGCGGCTACGGCTTCTTGACGACAGAGAGCGGTCCGACCGCCGGCGACATCCTCGACGTCAAGGGCGCGAACGCGACCGACCTGATCCTGGCGACGACCGAACAGAGCGTGCGCGAGGTGACCGACCTCATGCGCGAGCGCGGCGTCTCCCAGGTCGTCATCGCCGTCACGGACGAGTTGCCCCTCGCCGCCAAAGAAGTCGTCGGCACGGCGATCGAACTGGACCTGATGGAACTCGGCTTCAAGGATCCCACGATGCTCGATCGACCGATCGAAGCGGTCATGGGACCGATCCTCGAGACGATCGGCGTCGGCGAACCCCTCGAATCGGTGACGCGACGGCTCGCAACGACGCCGGCACTGCTCGTGCTCGCTGACGGGCGACCTCGCGGCGTCGTCACCGCTTCGGACGTGCTGCGGTTTCTCTCGAACAACGCACCTGATTCGTAACTGAAAGGACTTCCGTGAAGTTTTCTACTCGGGCCATCCACGTGGGACAAGAGCCGGACGTCGCCACCGGTGCGGTCAACGTGCCGGTCTACCTGACGTCGACCTACGCCCAGGAGTCCGTGGGCGTCGTCAAGTTCGCCGACTACGGACGCGGTGACAACCCGACGCGCGCGGCCCTTGAAGCAGTCGTGGCGAGCCTCGAAGGGGCCGAGTTCGGCGTGGCCTTCGCCTCGGGACTCGCGGCCACGGACGCGATGCTGCGCACATTGGCGCCAGGCGACCGCGTCATGTTGTCGGCCGACGCCTACGGCGGCACGTTTCGGATGCTGACCAAGATCTTCGGTCCGTGGGGGATCGAGACGGACGTCGTCGACCTCTCGGACATCGACGCCGTCGAGTCGTCGTGGCAAGACGGGCACGAAGATCGTCTGGTCCGAGACACCGAGCAATCCCTGGCTGCGGATCTCCGACATCGCGGCGCTGGCCGACGTGAGTCATCGTCACGGCGCCCGCCTGGTCGTCGACAACACCTTCGCCACGCCGTATCTGCAGACGCCGCTCACGCTCGGGGCCGACGTCGTCATGCACTCGACGACGAAGTACCTCGGCGGACACTCCGACGCCATCGGCGGGCATGCTCGATCACGAACGATGCGCGAACTGAACGCGCGATTGAAGTTCTTCCAGTACGCAATTGGCGCTATCCCTGGTCCGCTGGACTGCTACTTGATCATGCGCGGGATTCGAACACTCGCGGTGCGCATGGACCGGCACCAGGAGAACGCGGCCAAAGTGGCCGAGATGCTCCTCGGGCACGATCAGATCGAACGGGTCTGGTACCCGGGCTTGGAGACCCACCCGAACCACAAGGTCGCCCTCGATCAGATGCGGGGCTTTGGCGGGATGGTGAGCGTTGAAGTCAAGGGTGGCGCCGCGCACGCCAAGGCGTTCGTCGAGAAGACCAAGGTCTTCACTCTGGCCGAATCACTTGGCGGCGTGGAAAGCCTGATCGAACTGCCGGCGCAGATGACGCACATGTCGACGAGCGGATCGTTGCTGGAGATCCCGGACAATCTCGTGCGCCTCAGCGTCGGCATCGAAGACGCCGAGGACCTGCTGGAGGACCTGCGCCGGGCCCTGTCCTAAAGCAGTTTCATCTCTTGACGTCCGCGGCTGGACCGGTCCATTCGAGTTGGACGCCTGACGAAGTGCGCACCTGCTTGATCGCGGGGCGCAGCGAACGAGAGAGCGCCAGCGCGGCGTCCCCGGCGATATCCAGAGCGTTCCAGCCGTGTTCACCGAGAACGACCGCGTAGGTCAAGAACGTGTTGGCACCGATCGTGACCTTGACGGCCATGACGTCACAACCGCCGGCCGGGTCCGTGTAGCCGGACTTCACGCCCACGACGTTGGCCACGCCGATCAATGGCGTGTAGGACTCGACGACGCCGTTGTAGGGGAGTGCCACGTGCGTGAGAGCCACGATCTGATCGACGATCGGCTCGTCGGTCATGAGATTGACCGCCAACGTCGCCTGATTGCCGGCGGTCGACTGGTCGCCCGGTGAGATGCCGGACAGGTCGACGTAGTGAGTTCGCGTCAGTCCCATCTTCTTCGCGTCAGCGTTCATGACGCGCACGAAGGTGGCCGGACTCCAACCGATGATGCTCTGCAAGAGTTGCGAATAGTCGCCGGCCGAGTGCACGAGTAATCCGCGCAAGAGCGTGCTCTCGCAGATGTGTTCGCCGACGACGATGCGCGCATTCGACTGACCGGTGTCGACGTCGTAGTCGTAGAGCGCTACGTCATGGGCGCTCACGACGAGACAGGGACCGCGTTGTTGATACGTCAAGGGAAGTTGATGCAGCACCACCCAGACCGTCATCATCTTGGTCAGACTCGCAATCGGAACTCGCGGTTGATACGACGGCGCCGCTGACACACAAAGCCTCGGTATCGCGAACGCGGCACTGCCGTGGGCCGGCCACGAGAACACTGTTCTCTTGGGCAACGTCGTCGTCGTGGTGGTGCGTCGTCGTCGTCGTCGTCGTCGACGTCGAGGTAGTTGTTGTCGCGCTCGTCGTGGTCGTGACGGGCAACGTCGTCGTGGTCGAGGTCGGCGCGGTCGTAGTGGTGGTCACCGGAATCGTGGTCGTGGTCGTGGTCGTCGTCGGCGGTGGTGTGGTCGTTGTACACGAACCGGGAATCGTCGTCGTTGTCGTGGTCGCCAATGCCGGACCGTTGTGTGCTGCGGAAGTCGTCGTGGCCGTCGTTGCGACGACGAGCGCGCTGAGGACGATGGAGAGGAGGCCTGAGCGCAAGAACCATCGAAGTTTGCGCTGAGTCACCCAGAGAATGTACAACGCGCCACGCTCGAGTTTTTGCACCCGTCGCCCCACCAAGCACTTCGCACCCGCGCGAAGGTCCAGATCTTCATTGTGAGGTGGAGAAGAGACCGCGCGGTCAGTAACGTTGATCGGCGTGCCACTCGAGTCCCGGACCATTCCAACCGGGCTCGGGTGGCATTGATCGTTCAAGTGGCTCCGAACGTCAGAAACCGGATGCGATAGTGGTTCCTATGTCAATGTCTGGCTCCGAGGCACAAAGCGCTGAATCGAGCACGACGCCCCCGATGATCGAGGATCCTGAGGCGCAGCAATTGGCACAGAGGGTGACCGTGCTGATGCACCGTCATGGCTTCGATCACGTGACGCAATCCAACGTCACGCAACCCGTCGGCGTCGTGCTGGCGGATCTCGATCGCTTTATTTTCGTGAACCACGAGCGCGGTCACTCGGTGGGGGATGCAGTGCTCGAGGAGGTCAATCGCCGGATCGTCGCGATCACCTCACCGGGAACTGTCGCGGCACGATTCGGTGGCGATGTGTTCGCGATGTTCCTACCCGATGTCAAGGACATGTCGCACGTACAGGCGGCGGCGGTAGCGGTCTTGCGCACGTTGGACCTTCCCATCGATGTCGGCGACCTCCATCTGAACCTGAGTTTCAGCGTCGGCGTAGCTCTGGCACCTCCCGGAGAGCTGACTGCCGGCCTGCACGACGCCGACGTCGCGATGTACGAAGCGAAAATGCGCGGTCGGGCTCGGGCCGTCTGTCTGAATCCCGAATGGGAAGCGTTCTAGCCGTTCAGAAGCTTCCGTGGCGACCTTCGCCGGCCACGAATCGACTGACGTTCTCGCGCATGTCGGCGCCGAGCGACGTCAGGCCGTGAGCGAACTCGATAGCCATGGCGTCCGATTCCGAGCACCGAGACCTTCGTACATCGACATCCGATCCTCACGCATGCAGACCTCCGGGAAGGCGGCGATCTCTTCGGCCAAGTCCAACGCGGCGGCGCGGACGTGACCCCGCTCGACGACGCGATTGACGAGTCCCATGGCGAGGGCCTCGGTGGCACCGACGGCGCGACCGGTGAGGATCAGGTCCAACGCGCTCCGGCGCCAACGATGCGCGGGAGTCGGACCGTCCCGCCATCGATCAGCGGAACGCCCCAACGTCGACAGAAGACGCCGAGCGACGGCGTCCTCTTCCATCACACGCAGGTCGCACCAGAGCGCGAGTTCCATGCCGCCGGCCACGGCGTAGCCGTCGATGGCCGCGATGACCGGTTTGGAGAGCGCCATGCGGCTCGGTCCCATCGGTCCATCGCCGTCGCTCCGCACGCGATTGGCGTCGTGCGTCCCGATCGCGTGCAGATCGGCCCCGGCACAGAAGGTCCCGCCTTCGCCCGCGAGTACGGCGACCTTGGCGTCGTCGTTCAATTCGAAATCTCGAAAGGCTGCGGCGAGTGCGTCCGCGACCGCGCCGTTGACGGCGTTCCGGACTTCGGGACGGTTGATCGCGACGACGAAGGTGGTACCAATTAGCTCGGTGTTGACGGTCTGTGGTCTCATGGCCCAGCCTGACACGCCAACTTTGCGAAGGTGACGTTTTTGGGGTGGATACGGATTACGAAGAGGGGGTGAACCGCCGGGTGGGAACTGGCCGGCACCCGGGCTCAACGCCGCGACGTGGCGATGGATCTCGTCGAGCAGATCGGTGGCCTTCTTCACTTCCTTGGTCAGGTTCGTGTTCTCGTCCAACAGGGCGCCGGATGTCGTCGGTGTTCTTCACGGTGTGCAGCGCGATCTCCGAGGCGATGGAGTCGGTGCGCTTGGCCGCGATCAGGAGTGCGGCGGCCTGGACACCGGCCAACATCGACAGGAAGAGGTTCAAGAGGATGTACGGATACGGGTCGAACGCCTTGTGATGGATCACCCGTTGCAGGAAGTAGGTGTTGGTCGCGGCCCACAGGATCATGACGGCGAAGAAGCTGAAGACGAAGGGCCACGAGCCCATGATGTTGCGCATCCGGTCGGCGGCGCGCTCGCCGACCGAGAGTTCCTCTCGCTGGCGCACGCCCGGATGCAGGTGCCAGAAACTGGGCCAACTGACTTTGCTCATGGTGAAATCATCCCACCGGTGATGGACGGATTTCGGGAACCCACCGGCGCGTGCACGGCGCGTGCGCGTCGTCAAATATCCTTACGGAAGGTCATTTGGCCCCGCGGACGTACCCTCGCAAAGGACAACTTGGAACCATCGTCGTCGAACGCCGCGCTGGGCGAGCGGGCCCTCGGGGTCCTTCGGACCCTGGGACTGGGCGGCGATTCGGGCGTTGAGTTCTCTGCCGACTCGAACCCCGGACGTGTCAGCATCGTCCACGGCCGACCGCCGACGTGATCTGGTGCGACGAACCGGTCGCGAGACGACGTCGACCAGTCAGTTCGCGACCACGCTCAACCTGAGTCCCGTCGCCGGTGATTGGGTGAGCATTCGCGACGGGTACATCGTCGCCGTCTCGCCCCGGTCGACCGAGTTGCGACGTCCCGGCGCCACGCCCGGTGACGTCCAGGTGCTCGCGGCAAATATCGACGTCGTCCTTGTCGTCCTGCCGATCGATCGAGAACTCAACGTCTTGATGCTCGAACGTCTCGCGGTCATGGCCTTTGACAGCGGCGCGACCCCGATCGTGGTGCTTACCAAGTCCGACGGTTCGGACGTGGTCGACTCGATCGTGCACGACGCCGAAGAGACGGTCCCCGGCGTGCAGGTGATGACCACGAGCTCACAGAGCGGTCACGGCATCGAGGAGTTGCGCTCCATCCTCCATCAGGGCGTCACGGCCGTGATGCTGGGCGCGTCCGGCGCCGGAAAGACGTCACTGCTGAACGCCTGGAAGGGCACGAACGAACTGACGGTCGAGGTAAGTCGCAGCGGCGAGGGGCGTCACGCCACGACGACCCGCCGGCTCTATCGACTCTCGAGCGGGGGAGTGTTGCTCGACATCCCGGGCATTCGACTGCTCGACCTGACGATCGGCCAGCAGGGACTCGACGATGCCTTCGCCGACGTCACGGAATCGCCATGCACTGTCGCTTCAGCGACTGCGCACACAGCGGTGACGAGGGATGCGCGGTCGAGGCCGCGGTGGCGAGCGGTGAACTGTCCGCGCGGCGACTCGAGAGTTGGCGGACGATCCGAGACGAGATGGTCCAACAGGAGCTCAGTCGCGAACGAGAAGTCTCGTCGCGAAAGAAGAAACGCCGCGACTCGAAGCCCAAGCCCGCGCCGTCCTTCGACGACGAGGACTGACTGCTCCCTACGAAGACGGATCGGCGATTTCGAGGGCCAGCAGCGGCGCCGAGGCCTTGTTGATCGACTCTTCGTATTCGAACTCGGGTTGGCTGTCCGCGACGACGCCACCGCCGGCCTGTACGGTCGCGACGCCGCCGCGCAGGGATAAGGTGCGGATCGTGATCGCGAAGTCCGCGTTGCCCGAGAGCGAAAAGTAGCCGACCGCCCCGCCGTAAGGGCCGCGAAAGACCGGCTCGAAGTCGTCGATGAGCTCCATCGCGCGGACCTTGGGCGCGCCGGTCAGGGTCCCGGCCGGGAAGAGCGCGTCGAAGGCGTCGAAGGCATCGAGGCCCTCCTTAGTCGGCCCTCGACGTGGGAGACCAGGTGCATGAGGTGCGAGTAACGCTCGATGTGCGCGAGGCGGTCGACCCGCACCGTCCCGGGCCGCGCGACACGCCCACGTCGTTGCGACCGAGGTCGACGAGCATGACGTGCTCGGCGATCTCCTTCTCGTCGTGCAGGAGTTCGTCCTCGAGTTCGAGGTCTTCGGCCTCGTTGACGCCGCGCGCGCGCGTGCCGGCGATCGGCCGGTAGCTCGACCAGCCCGTCGTGCACGCGCATCAGCATCTCGGGCGACGCCCCCACAATCTGGATCTCACCGGAGTCGAGCAGGTACATGTACGGCGAGGGGTTGAGGGCGCGCAGCACGCGGTAGAGCGTGAGGGGGTTGACGTCACTGGCGCGCTTGAACTGCTGGCTCGGTACGACCTGGAAGACGTCGCCGGCGAAGACGTGTTCGCGCGCGCGCTCGACGACGTCGCCGTAGGCCGCGCCGGTGAAGTTCGAGAGCCCCTTGGCGATCGTGCGAATGTCGATGCCGGCGCGCTGACTGGGTGCCGTGGCGACGAGGCGCTCGGTCGCCGGGTCACTCGGGGGTTCGGCGCCGAGCAGGACGTCGACGATCTCTCGGAGCCGTTCGCGCGCGTGTTCGAAGACGGTGGCCGGATCGTCGCCCTCGTCGATGACCGCGTTCACGACCGCGGTCGTCGAGTGCTGCACGTGATCGCAGATCAAGACGGCCCCGGGGAAGGAGAAATCCACGTCGGGCCACATGTCCGGCACCGCGTCACGCGGCAGTCGTTCGAGTCGGCGTACGTAGTCATACGTCACGAAGCCGACGGCGCCTCCGAAGAAGTCGGGCAGATGACGCGGCGCGTGGGTCCGGTAGCGCGCGAGGATGTGGCGAATCGCGTCCAGTGGCGCGAGCGACGGATCGCCACCGTCCGTTCCTTCGACGACGGTCGCGCCGTTCTGCGTCGTCACGCGCCAGCGACGATCGAGTCCGATGAAGGAGTAGCGACCAGTCGCTTCACCGAGCGCGGCGCTCTCCAGCAAGAAGATCGCTCGAGCTACTGAATCGTTGATACAGCGAAACCGGCGTCTCGCGATCCAACTGAAGTGTCTCGGAGAGCGGCACGACGTTGAAGCCCTTGGCGACGAGCCCGAGAAATGACGCGACGTCAACGGGCTCCATTAAAGGATGTTACTAACCGGTCCGGACCTAGAATTCGTCAATGAGCTCGCCTTCGATCCTCGTCGTCGACAACTACGACTCGTTCGTCTACAACCTCGTTCAGTACATGATCGAACTGGGCGCCGAGGTGACCGTCCGTCGCAATGACGAGGTGGACGTGGCCCAGGTCACCGCCATGGCCCCCGACGGCGTACTGGTCTCGCCCGGACCGGGACACCCGCGCGACGCCGGTAACTGTGTCGAGATCATTCGTTACTGCGCCGAGAAGAGCGTTCCGATGTTTGGCGTCTGTCTCGGCCACCAGGCCTTGGGCGAAGCGTTTGGGGCAACGGTCGACCGCGCGCCGGAACTGCTCCACGGTCGATCGAGCCTCGTCGAACACGAGAACGTCGGCGTCTTCGAAGGCGTCAGTAATCCGCTCGTGGTCGGTCGCTATCACTCGCTCGTCGTCAAAGACGAAGGACTTCCGTCCACGTTCAGGGTCACGGCGCGCTCCCACGGTCTCATCATGGGCGTGCGCCATCGCACGTTGCCCCTCGAAGGCGTGCAGTTCCACCCGGAGTCGGTGCTCACCCAAGACGGCTACCGGATGTTGGCGAACTGGCTCACCGAGTGCGGTTCGAACGACGCGCGCGAGAAGGCCGAGGCGCTGTCGGCACGCATGGACGCGGTGCGCGCGGCGTTGCCACAACCTACGCGCTGAGTTACTCGACGAGCGGCGCCTGTAGTCCGGTCTTGGAGTTGTTCTGGATGCGATGACGCGAGGCCTGCACGAAGATGATGAAGGCCGAGGGCATCATCACCAGGCTCGGGATCGCGAGCGGCGGTTGGTGGATGAGGATGCCGTAGACGAACCAGCCGAGGGACGTCAGCGTCGCCAGGCACCAGCTGATGATCGAGACGCCACTCAGGTCCTTCGGTCGAATGACCAGGGCGAGTTGCGGGAGGTAGATGATGATCGAACTGCCCACCGCGACGCTGGAGAGCACCCAACGCAGATCGTGAAAAGAGCCCGCGAAGGTGGCGAGGATCGTGACCACGGTCACGGTGAGATAGCCCATGACGCTGCGCGACATCTTGTCTTGGCTGCGCGCGGCGAGGAAGGCGACGACGAGCGACACGGCGATCGCCGGAACGTTCGCCACGATCTCGGCCGTGACGTGGAAGATGATCCCGTAACAGAACCAGATCTGGGAGACGAAGGCCGACAGGATCCACGTCGCCAGGGAGACGCCCTTGGCGCCGGTCGTTCGGATGCGATTGGCCTGGGCGAGACACTGGAAGATCGTCAGCGTCGGGGCGATGATCCCGAACGTTCGAGTGATCGTGGAGGCGGCGAAAATCATTGCAGTGCTTCTCTTCCGGTCGGCACTCGCGCTGAGTTGCTCAATAATGGACGGTTACGAGGCCAATTCTATCGGTCGAAAAATAACGTCACGTGAACGAAGCGCCAACGCCGAAGCGCGTCTCTTGGATCTCGCCGTCGATCAGTTCGACCTTGTAGGCGGCCGGCCCGGTCCCGGGATCGACCGCGGCGTCCGAGACGACCGTCGTCGGCTCGATGCCCTCGTACCAGATGCCCACGGTGTTGTCCGTGGCGTAGGCGAGCGGCGTCAGGACCTTCCCCTTCATGAGTTCGTGCAGCAGGGGTCGCCGCTGCTTCTCGGCGTCGTAGTGGACGCCGTTGGCGTAGGGGAGGAATCCCAGTGCGTTCGTGACTGGCTGCAAGATCTGTCCGAAGGAGTCGGTCGTGCCGCCGAGGTGCCAACAGAGACTGCCCGCCGAGACGCCGCCCAGGATCACGCCCTTCTCCCACGCGCTGCGCATGGCCGTGTCGATACCGTGCAGTCGCCAGAGCGCCAACAGGTTCGCGACCGAACCCCCGCCGACCCACACGAGGTCCGCGCTGCAGAGTCGCTCTTCGGGATCGGCCGACGGTTGCGGGAAGACCTTGAGCTCGGTCACGTCACAGCCGGCGAAGTTGAAGGCCTCATATGAGATCGCGTAGTACATCAAGTTGTCACCCATCGCGGTGTTGACGAGACAGACCCGTGGTCGGGTTTTTCCAGTGGAGGCGAGGGCGTCGGTGATCATCGTGCCGAGGCGCCAGGACATCTGCACTGGTCCTTCGACGAAGCCGCCCGAGGTGCCCAGTATTCGCGGAGTTGTCATCTCACTGTTTTAGTTGAAGGCCAAGGGGTGCTGTCACGCCGGGCGTTACTCTTGAGTATTCGAACGTAGAGATCGAACCGAGGAGTGCGATGGCCACGACTGAAGCCCAGATTGATGAACTGATCGACGATCTGATGTCGACCTTTCCTCCCAGTGAGACCGAGCCGCAAAAGTTCCTCGGTGAACAGTTCGACCGCGGTCTCGCCTGGGTCCACTTCCCGGTTGGCGAAGGGGGCCTCGGTGGCACGCCGTCCGATCAGCTCTACGCGCTGCGCAAGATCTCCAAGTCGGGCGCGCCGTCGGCCATCGGCCGCAACGTCATCGGCTACGGCATGGTCGCCCCGACGGTCGTCACCCACGGCACCAAGGAGCAGAAGAGCCGATTCCTTCGACCGCTGTTCACCGGTGAGGAGATCTGGTGCCAGCTGTTCTCAGAGCCGGGTGCCGGCTCTGATGTCGCCGGACTGGCCTGTCGGGCCGAGAAGGACGGCGACGAGTGGCTCTTGAACGGACAAAAGGTCTGGACGACGCTGGCCCACGAATCGGCCTTCGGACTGATCCTCGCGCGCACCAATCCCGACGTGCCCAAGCACCGCGGCATCACCGCGTTCCTCGTCGACATGCGCGCCCCCGGCGTCGAAGTGCGGCCGCTCTTCCAAGCCACGGGCGAGGCGGAGTTCAACGAGTGCTTCTTCGTCGATGCGCGCGTGCCCGACAGCCAGCGCCTGGGTGGCGTCGGCGAAGGCTGGGGTGTCTCGATCACCACGCTGATGAACGAGCGCGTGTCGATCGGCGGCACGGTGCCGCCGCGCGGCTCAGGATTGATCGGCGAAGCGGTGAAGATCTGGAAGAAGCACTGGACCGGCCGCGAGGACGCGCACGCGATGGCCGTGCGCAGCGAACTGATGCAGTCGTGGGTGCGCAACGAAGTCGGGCGTCTGACGAACTGGCGCGCGAGTGACCTGCGAAAGGCCGGCACGCCAGGCCCCGAGGGTTCGGTCGCGAAGTTGGCCTTCGCCGAGGAGAACCAGAAGACCAGCGAACTCTGCGTCGACCTCATGGGGACCGAAGGCATGCTCTACGGCTCGAGCTACCCGCAGATCCGCCCGACCGAGTCGGCGATGACCGGCGGCGACATGCGAAAGGCCTTCATCCGGATGCGCGCGAACTCCATCGAGGGCGGCACCAGTGAAGTGATGCGCAACATCATTGGCGAACGGGTCCTCGGTCTCCCGGGCGAACCACGCAACGACAAAGACGTCTCGTGGAAGGACGTCCCGCGAAGTTGACTACCTGTCGCTGAGGTGCTCGGCGAAGAACGCGAGCGCGCGGCTTCGTGCGTCCAGCGCCGCTGTTTCGTTGTAGGAGTCGGGACGCGCATCGCAGTGAAAGCCGTGTTTGCCCTCGGGGTAACGGACGATCTCGGTCGTGACCGACACCGCGTTCATCGCTTCACGTAGTACTTCGACCTGGTCGGGCGGGATGCTCTGGTCGAGGTCACCGTAGAGACCGATCCACGGACACTTGAGGTCCGCGGCGAGTTCCACCAACGGCGGCAGACCGAATCGACCCGTGGCGACTCCTCCGCCGTAGAAGCTCGCGGCGGCCCCGACGGTGCCGAGCGTCGCGGCGAAGAACGACACGGTGCCACCCATGCAGAATCCCACCGAAGCGATATTCGCGGCACCGAATCCGAGCGTGGCGAGAAAGTCCGTTGTCGCGTTCAGGTCATTCGTCAGGCCCTGCTTGGTCAGGTTCGCCATGAAGGGCAGGCTCGAGGCGAAGTCGTCGTAGGGGATCTCGGGCGAGCCGTCGCGGTGGAAGAGTTGCGGCGCGACGGCGAGGTAGCCCTCGTCAGCGAACATGTCCGCGACACTACGGATGTGGCCGTTCACGCCGAAGGCCTCTTGGAGCACGATGACCGCGCGCGGCGCGTCGGTCTTGCCCGACGCGTAGACCGGAAAGCCGGCGGGAGCCTTCGAGTCGCTCACTCGAAGGACGGCTCGGCGATGCGCGAACGCTTGATCTCGTAGAAGCCGGGCGTGCCGGCGACCATCATGACGCCGTCGAAGAGACGTCCCGCGGCCTCGCCCTTGGGCGCCGGGGTGACGACCGGGCCGAAGAAGGCGATGTCGTCGACGTGGATGACCGGTGTGCCGACGTCGTAGCCGACGGGGTCCATGCCTTCGGCGTGACTCGCGCGCAGGCGAACGTCGAAGTCCTCGCTGTCGGCGGCCGTTGCCAGATCGGCTTCCAGTCCGACGTCGGCGAGGGACTTGGTGATGATCTCGTCCCAGTCCTTCTCTTGGCCGACGTGACGCCGCGTGCCCATAGCCGAGTAGAGCGGCTCGACGGCGCTGTTACCGTGACGCTCCTCGGTCGCGATCAAGACGCGCACGGGTCGATAGGCCGTCTTCAAGAACTCGGTGTACTCCGGCGAGAGTTCGCGATTCTCGTTCAAGACGGCCAGGCTCATGACGTGGAAGCGGACGTCGAGGTCGCGCACGGCGGCGGCCTCGAGCAGCCATCGCGATGAGATCCAGGCCCAGGGACAGGCGGGGTCTACCCAAAGATCGACTACTTGGCTCATGGTCTTCTCCTAGTGAGTGGCGTACGCACTCAACACGGTAATGACCGAATTCGTGACGCCAACCGTCATGGGCAGGTCGAGGAACTCATCGATCGCGTGCGCGTTGGACTGGGGCCCCATGACCCCGGTGGCGACGAACTGCACGTCGGGGTAGCGCTTGCCCAACGACGCCAGGAAAGGAATCGAACCACCTTCGCCGGTGTAACCGGGCGCGCGACCGAAGGCCTCTTGCGAAGCGGTATCCAGCGCTTCGGCGAGCCACGGCGCCAAGGTGGGTGAGGCCCAGCCCGAACCGATCTCCCAGTTCTTCAGCGAGACCTTGGCCGAGGACGGTACATCGGTCGACAACACGGGAATCAGTGCGTCACGGGCAGTCTCGGCGTCGACGCTGGGCGGCAGTCGAAACGACAGCTTCGCCGTGGTCGACGGTCGCAGCACGTTGCCCGCGATCTCTGGCAACGGCGCGCCGCCGAGTCCGACGATCGACAGAGTCGGGTACCACGTTCGTCGAAGGATTCGCTCCTCGGCGCTCGCGCCCATCAGCTCCACGCCTTCCAGCGTCGGAAGTTCGCGTCCGATGATGTCGCCGAACTCTTCGGCGAGCGCCGACGCGGAGCGGACGTCCGCGTCGGGGATCGTGGCCGTCAACTGCGGCACGAGCACCTCGCCGGTCGTGGCGTCTTCGACGCGGTCGAGCAGTTCGCGCAGGATCCGAAATGATGACGGCACGACGCCGCTCGCCGATCCGCTGTGTTGGCCCTGAGAGAGCACTTCGACCTCGAGGTCGACGTTCACCACGCCGCGCAGCGACGTCGTCACCCACAGTCGGTCGTAGGTGAGCGCGCCGGAGTCGAGGCAGATCATGAGTTCGACCTTGCCGAGGTGGTCCTTGAGGTAGTCGAGGTAGGCCTCGAGGTCCGGGCTGCCGCTCTCCTCGCTCGCTTCGATCAGGACGACGCAGCGACTGTGGGGGATGTCGTTGGCCTCCATCGCCTCGACCGCGAGCAGGGCCGCGAACGTGGAGTAGCCGTCGTCGCCGACGCCGCGCGCGAAGAGCCGATCGTCGCGACGAACCGGTTCATATGGCCCGAGGCCGTCGGACCAGTTGCCGAGCGGGGGCTGCTTGTCGAGGTGCCCGTAGAGCACGGCGGTGCCGTCGCCCGGAGCCGTCGCGGCGATCGTGACGGTGAGGACCGGCGTGCGACCGTCGAGCCGGTGGATCTCGACGTCGAAGTCGGCGAAGGTGCGCGCCAGCGCCCAGTCCGAGAGCAGTTCGATGGCGCGGTCGATGTGGCCGTGCTGGACCCATTCAGTGTCAAAACCCGGCGAGAGGCACGGGATGGTGGCGAAGGTCGTGAGGGTGTCGAGCGCGTCACGTTCGAAGTCAGCAAGGTCAAGTAGTGGCATTATGCGAGGTTACTTCGCTGCTTTGGCCCAGCGGACGGCCTCCCAGCAGTACCAGGCGACCGACGTTCGTGCGCCCACGAAGGGCTCACCGGCGACGAGGAGTTCCTTTTCGCTGATCGTCTCGTCGAGACCATGAAGGATCGTCCAGCCGACTCGCACGCCGTAGTCGCCGATCGGCCACACGTCGGGACGCGACATCGTGCTGATCAGATACATCTGCGCGGTCCAGGGGCCGATGCCGCGCACCGACGCGACGTCTTGGACGATGTCGAGGTCGCTCATGCGTCCGTGTCGCGCGAGGTTGACGCGACTGTCGCGCACGTCGTGGGCCAAATCGACCATCGCCTGCGCCTTCGTGCGATTGAGACCGGCCGCGTGGAGCTTTGCGGGACCGGCCGAGATGATCGTGTTCACGTTCACGACGCCACCGCACGCGTCGACGACCCGAGCGTGGATCGTCGTCGCGGCACTCGTCGCGAGCAGTTGATGGGTGATCGATCGAACCAGCGAAGGAAAGCGGTCATCGACAGCAGCGGCGCGTCGCCGTAGCGGGGGAGGACCCGAGAAGGCGATGATCGGTTTGAAGGCCCGGTCACGTTTGGCGATGAATGCGGCGACGTCGGCGGGCTTCTGGTTGGGCACCTTCGAAGGCTACTGAGGGGGTGTCTTGCCCAAGTAGACGCCGTCGGGCACGTTGGTCGCGTGAGCCACGACGTCGATGAGCAGCGCGTGGATGGCGCGCACCGGCGCCGCGGGGAAGCCGAATCGACGCGTCGCCAACAGGACCCGTCGCTTGGCGATGTTGTCGATATGTCGAGCGACGAACTTGTCGCGCAGGTGTCGCGACAGCATGGTCGCCGGGAGGATCGAGGGCCCGTAGCCGTCGAAGGTGAGTGACGCGATGGTGCGCAGTCCATCAAGTTCGATCAGTGGCTTCAACTCCACGCCTTGAATGCGACTCGCCTCGTCAATCTCACGGCGGATCGGCGTCCCCTTGAAGGGGAGCAGTATCTCGAACTCGGACAACGTGGCGAAACTCAGTGGCTCGGGTAGTTGGGCGAGCGGGTGCTCCTTGTCGACGATGACCACCAGGTCCTCGCTGAAGATGTCGACGCCCATCAGTTCCGGCGCGTAGATCGGCCACGCCACGACGGCGAGGTCGAGCTGGCCCTTCACCAACTGCGGCTCGATGACCGAGTTGGTCCCCTCCACGATGTGCAGCGCGATGTGCGGGTAGTTCTCCTTCAACGCCTCAAGGAGGAGCGGCACGATCCACCGTCCGGCCGAACCGATCATGCCGAGCACGACCTGACCGTGGATCTCGGCGTTCAGTTCCGAGACGTCCGACGCGATACCGCGCAGCTCGCCAAGGATCCGTCGGGCGCGGTCGACCACGATCTCGCCCGACTCGGTCAAGAGTCCGTTCGAACGGTTCACCAGTTCGGTGCCGAGTTCACTCTCCAAGTGGGCGATGCGGTTCGAGATATTGGACTGCACGGTGCCGAGCACTTCGGCGGCGCCGGAGAACGATCCGTGGTCGGCGATCCCGATCAGGGCTTCGAGTTGGCGTATTTCCACATATCGACTATACAGATAGGAACTATCTCCTGCATGCTGTTGTGTGATACGGAGCCGAACGGCATACTTGTGTCAGCCTGCTTTTCTCAATTCCCCCCAATTGATGAAGCACTGGTTTTGCAGAAGGGCCAACCACCCCCCGGTTGGCCCTTTTGTGTTTTCCGGGACCTAGCGTTGAAGTAATGGGCAAATCCTCTCCACGAGACCAGGTCGCGTCGGCGGCCGTGCGAACGGTCAATCGACTCTCTCGCATGACCGGGCGCGGTTCCGGCACCGTCGTGGGGGGCCGCGTGGGCATGAAAATCGCCCCGGACCTCGTCGCCACTTTGGCGAGCGGGCGCACCGTCATCCTCGTGAGTGGGACCAACGGCAAGACGACGACGACGTCGATGGTCGTGGCCGGATGGGGCGGATCGGTCACGACCAATGAGACCGGCGCCAACATGCCGGCCGGACACTTGGCAGCTCTCGTGGAGTCGAAGAGCGAGCACGTCGCCCTCGAAGTCGACGAGGCGTGGCTCGCCGATACCTTGACTTCGACTCGACCGAACGTCGTCGTCCTGTTGAACCTCTCGCGTGACCAGATGGACCGCGCGAATGAAGTCCGCCACCTCGCCGAACGGTGGCGCAAGGCACTCGAGGCGCACGGCGACGACCAGATGGTGGTGGTCGCGAACGCGAACGACCCTCTCGTCGTCTACGCGGCCGAAGTGCGCGCGAACACGCTGTGGTGTGACGTCCCGACGTCGTGGTTAGCCGACGCGCTGTCGTGTCCCAAGTGCACGCTCGCCATCAGTCACGTGGGCTCGGCCTGGCACTGCACGTGCGGCTTCGCCAAGCCCGCGCACGTCACGACATCGCTCGGCGACGAGCTGGTCATCGACGCAACGCCCGTCGAGTTGGACCTCGTGATGCCCGGTGAGTTCAACCGTTCGAACGCGGCCATGGCGCTCACCGCGCTGCACTGCGTCGACGTCGATCTCGCCGAGGCCGTGCGTCGGGTGAACGCGATCCCCAGTGTCGTGGGGCGATTCAGCGTTCGTCGATGGAACGGCCACGTGCTGCGACTGTTACTCGCGAAGAACCCGTCGGGCTTCGCCGCGATGATGGCGACGCTGCCCGATGACGGCTCGGACGTGTGGGTGGCGATCAACGCCCGCGTGGCCGACGGGCACGACCCGTCGTGGCTCTACGACGCGCCCTTCGAGATGTTGCGCGGACACCGGGTCTACTGCTTCGGTGATCGTCGCCTCGATCTCGCCACGCGATTGGACTATGGACAGGTCGACTTCGTCGTGGTCGACGACGACGCGTCGGTGCCGAAGTCCAAGGAGACCATCTCGCTGCTGGCGAACTACACGGCCTTCAGTGACTGGCTGGCGAGGTCCGAGTCGTGACGACGATCTGCGTCCTCTACCCGGACCTGCTCGGCACCTACGGCGACGGGGGCAACGGCCTGGCGATCGTCGAGCGCGCTCGCCGTCGGGGCCTCGACGCCGAGTTGGTCGAGCGCGGGGCTGAACGACGAAGTCCCCGCCGCCGACCTCTACCTCCTCGGCGGGGGAGAGGACGGTCCGCAACGCCTGGCCGCCGATCTCCTTCGGCACGTCGTCGTTCGCCCCGCGCGTGCGCGACGGCGCGAACGTGCGTGGCGGTCTGCGCCGGCCTGCAGATCCTGGGCATCACGTTCTGCGTCGAGGGCGATGACGAGTACGAAGGGCTCGGTCTCGTCGACGTCGTGACGAGTCGCGGCGAGCGCCGCTCGGTCGGGGAGCTCGCGACGCGCGTGGGCGATCAGCTCCTTGTCGGATTCGAGAACCATGGTGGACGCACGACTCTCCACGGCGTCGAAGCGTTGGGCAGCGTCGTCAAGGGTCGCGGCAACGACGGCGAAGCTCGACGGCTACCGAACGAAGAACATCTGGGCGACGTACGCGCACGGACCGGTCCTCGCGATGAACCCTGGTTCTGCGACGAGATCCTCGCCGCGGTCTACGGCGTCGAACTTGAACCGCTGGCGAGCGTCGCCGACCTGCTCTACGAAGAGCGCTGCCGCGTACTGAGCGCCTAGAGGCCCTCGGCCTGTTTGATGCCGTAGGTGGCGTCGCCGCTGACTTCGCGACCGAGTTGTTCGACCGCGTCGACGATGCGATTGTTGAACCGGCGGATGTTCTCACCCTCTTCGATGCGCATGGCGTCGCCGAAGATCGACGATGACGTGGTGTCGATGCTGATCGGGGGCTGAGGCGAACTTGGCGGCCTTGGCATACTTCGGTCCCTGGAGCCAGCCCGACTCGTGGATGTACATCGGGATGACTGTCTTCATCGATCGCTCGGCGAGGTAGGCCGCGCCTCCCTTGAACTCGTGGAGTTCACCGTCGGGCGTGCGGCCGCCCTCGGGGTAGATCAGCAGGTTCCAGTTCTGCCTCCACCAGGTCGAAGGCGATCTGGGCACTGCGCCGATTCACCTTGTGTCGGTCGATCGGGATGGCGTTGAAGACGAGCACCGTGCGAAATGCCCGGCCCGAATCCATGAAGAAGTTGTCCATCGCCGCGGCGACGACTAGGCGGCGTCGGATCGAGCCCGGCAGTGCCGCGATGACGAGCGGCGTGTCCATGTTGCTCGTGTGGTTCGCCACGAAGATGAAGGGCTGTTCGCCCTTGATCTTGTCGAGGCCGCGCACTTCAAGGTGGAGAGGTAGCGCGTGTAGGGGACGAGGAATGTCGAATGGATCAGGTTGCGGACGACTCGGACGCCGGGGGAGCGGCCCCACTTCGTTGGATAATCAAGCCCGAGTTTTGGCACGGATCAACGCTTGCGCGGTTTCTGCTTCGGCGTGTAGCGCTTGGACGCCGTGGGTGGGGCCGTTGGTCCAGGAGCCGGCGGCGTAGCTTCGGCGGCGGAGCTTCGGTGTGGGGTCGCGGCCTTCTTTGTCGTGCCTGGGCCATCTCCCTCGCGGCCTTGTTGGAACCCGACCACGAGGCCTCGCCGTAGCGCTGTAGGCGAAAGGCGCGCACGATGAGCCAGGCGCCGAGAGAAGACGAACACGACGCCCGCAATGCCGAGACCGATACCCAAGAAGACGGCAAAACAGGCGACGCCGGCCCGCTTGCGTCGCAGGGTGAAGGACAAGAGAAGATCGCGACGACGAAGACGAAGAGGAACCGCGGGCCCAGTAGCTGACGGCTCGCGTCAAGGATGTGTTCACAGTAACTGGCCAGACGTGCTTCGGAAATGCCTACGGGACAGGCCTTCCCCTTGACGTACTTCTTCGGTCGTGATGACCGGCGACTTCTTGATCCGGTGCGACCAGAGAGACGAGCGAGATGATCATCGCGATGCGACGCCGAAAAGGCTCACGTTTCGTTCGATAGTGTCCATCCCGAAGACGACTTCGCGAGGCGCCAACGGATGGCCGTCGGCCCTGTACGTGAAACGCGAGCGTCTCGGAAGGTCGGATCAGCGTTGTCGGCACAGTGAAGGCTACAACGGCCGACAAAAGCGAGTGGTCGGTGCTCGAAGTAGGATTGGCACTTTCGGGCGCTTAGCTCAGTTGGTTAGAGCGCAGCCTTCACACGGCTGAGGTCAGAGGTTCGAGTCCTCTAGCGCCCACGAACACGTTCGGCACTTGGGTTGGCACTTGGCACGACACTGGTGCACGAACCATGAGAAATTCGCTACGAATAATTAGAGGAAGCAAAGAACCGGGGCCATGGCAGAGGAAACGAAAAGAAGAAGACTTCGAGAAAAGCTGAACGTCTAGCGGAAAAAGATCGCCGAGGAAGCGAACGACAGGGCGAAGGCCATCGTGGACAAGGCCAAGAGAAGGGCCGCCAAGATCTTGGGCGAGGTTGGGGACCAAGCGAAAGAAAGTTCTGAGCTCTCAAAGGCAAAGCAAAGCGCAATATCAACGAGCAACCAGTTGAAAACGCGAAGCGGAAGGCAAAACAACACACCGATGAGGCCATTCGCACCGCAAAAGACAAAGCCAAAGAAGTTGCTGCGAAAGCAGTGAGCGAGGTAGTCACGCCGTGGCGAAAAGGGCCATCAAGCGATGGACAAAACTCCGAGAGTCCGGCGAGAAAGCTAGCGACGCCTGTCGAACTAGTCAGTTAAGTCCGTACAGAAATTGTCGAGAGAAGAACTCGGTTTCACGCGGTGCGGGCCCAGGAGAGGTAGCTCGGCGCATCGCTCATGATCCGAGAGAAATAGTCAACTCGTGAGCGAGGGGTCCAGAAGCATGACTGAGACCCGGTCGAGTTCGCCGAGCACGTATCGGAGATTGTTCGCGCGATTCCGTCGGGGCGGGTGATGACGTACGGCGACGTCGCATCGGTACTTGGATCTCCGTGGCGGACGAGCCGTGGGTACTGTTATGGCGCGATCTCGGCTCTGAGGTTGCGTGGTGGCGGGTAGTGCGCGCGGGGACCGGCGCCTCGAGGACTCGAATCGGGGCTCGTCCCGACTACGTTCCGAAAAGAACCGCCACCAGGCACGACAGAGTCGTATCGGATTGTCGATGAGTTCGAGCGCGCCATCGAATGTGAGGATGATGGTGGCCCCGCGTCAATTGCCAGGTGTGACAGTGGCGACGATGAGTGGTAGTAGTACGAGGCACGCCGAGGTGTGGACACCTGTCTCGCGTCTCCATTGTTGGCCAAATCATGATTCGAGTCGGGGAACACTATTGTGTTGGTCGAAGAAATGGGGGAAAGATGATGCATAAGCGAAGCGCTCGGTCGAGCCGCAGCGGCTTCATTTGGGGATGGTGGCGATAGTTCTCGGGTTTCGTCGTGGGAACGTTGACTGCGTCGACGGTGCCGCGATTGACTGCGCATCGTGACTATGTCGCAACGACGGCACACTTTCGAGTTTCCTTCATCTCCCATAGCGCGACCGTGATCGACCCGGCACTCGCGGGCCTCGGCGGCAGTCAATACGTCGAGGGCTCGGTCTTGACGAACTGCCCTGGCGTATCAGCAAAAGCGTTGACGAGCCCGGGGTATCCCCGAATCGTCCTGAAACCCGTCCACGGCTTCTTTTCGTTCTCTCTAGTTACAACGTGGCGAACGTTGTGGCGAGTTATCCCGGTCAGGCTTCTAAGACGCTGCCCTCGGTGCACGTTCGCCTCACCGGCAAGGTGAAGAGCGCGAGCGTCATCGTCGGAACCGTGCAACTTTCGGGTGCACCGTGCACCACACCGACGTACACCTACACGGCGCGAATCGATCCCGCACTCACGTCAGAGATCGCACCCAACGCCTGATTCATTGCGTTGACTCGGGACAGCGGCGACTCTTGGAGCGAGGGCCTTCACGATCCCGTCCTAGGACGGGCTAACGATGGCTGACTTGAAAGCGCGTTAGGTCCCAGTTCGGAGTGTCGTGGCGTACTTATTCCACGCCCGTTTGCCCACGAGTCGATACAGCACCTTCACCGGTGGCGGAAGATTGGTGAGCATGTAGACGCGGTCGGTCTCGTTCAGTGGTTCCAGGATCATTCCGAAGGCGATGAGCTTCTTGTTCCCGGGAATAGCGGCGATCCCGTGCTTGGCCAGGCTGTCCCACTCTTTCTGGGTGACCGTCACGGCCGCGAGAGGCACGACTTCTCGTTCCTCGTTGTCGAGATGCGGCACCAACGCGGCATTGACTTGGTCCAATGATGTCGCCAGCGCTTCGGCCGTCACGGCACTCGGCGCCGAACGCCACCGGGCGCAGGCCTTTGCGCGTCGTCGATCGGTGCCCTTGACCGCTTGGTGTTCGAGGTCGATCTGTTCGGTGCGCGCCGCGTGGTCCGGAACCCGCTGGACGAGCAGGGGATAGAGGATTCGTCTTCACCCTCGTGGTGATGGTGCAGCATGGTGAGTCCGAAGTCGATGTGATCGGCCAGGAACGTGACGCGCTCCGGCGAGGGCGTCGGATCGGCACGACGAGTTGGGCCCCCTCTTCGTACGCGCGGCGAAACGTCTCGTGGATGATGCGCATGTCGCGCACCTCGATGGGGTTCGTAGTCCACACGTGCCCTTCCCGACATCATTTCGCTTTGCGGAACTCGGCTGACCATATCTCAGATTGACCGTTTTTGCTCCGGTGGACTCGACGTCGCCGTTATCGCAGGACCCCGAACCAAGAGGACCCACGCATTGACCGACGCCGCGATGAAGACCATCGCGGTGCCGACGAGAATCCAATAGATGCCACCGCCGCCTCGGGCGAGGAGACTGACGCCTCCACCGAAGATTGCCAGTACGGGGAGGAGCAGCTGCGCGAGGGACCCGAGTGTCCAGGTGAGCCGGTCGCCGGAACGTCTTCGACGCTCCGAGGTCCAGATCGTCTGTCCGGCCGACAGGAGCGAGACGACGACAACGACCCAACCGAAGGTGGTCGTTCCTTCGTTCGGTGCGAGACCGAAGAAACAGACGACGAGGACGACCAACAAGATCCGAGGGTCGCCGCCGCGCGGCCGGGGAGATAGGGATACTTCAGGATCGTTTGGATGTTGATCGAAGAGAGACGAAGAGCAGTCCGAGCAGCGCCGCCGAAGCCCCGACGGCCGCCATGAAGAAGTCGTGCCATGCGGCGGCGGTATAGGCGCTCACCGAGAAATCTTGGCACTGATTTGCGCCAGAAAACGCCTTCAACGCTCTCGGCAATCCGAAAACGAGGCTGGAAGGCAGTTTCCCGGAGCTTTCAGCCGCCGCGATGCTATCTTTCGGAAAACGGAGCAGGAATCCGAAAGCCTGTGAGAAGAGAGCGCCACTATGGAAGACGACGATCAGCCAGTCGTAGTGTCGTCCGCTTCAGGTAGTTCTGGATTCACCAGCGACCCCGACGCTGGCGACGACATCGCCGGCAACAACACGGTCATCTCTGGCCAGAAGTCCGCCCCGAATCGAAAGCACCGTTATTGGACGCTGGCCGCCGCCGCGTCGCGGCGGTGATTGTGATCTCGCTCGTTGTCATCGGCGCCGGGGGCCCGGGTTCGAAGGAGGCTGCGGCCCAGGTAGTCCTGGGGGCCCGCACGACCCTCGCCAAGAAACTCGGTCGATCTGACGCTGAGCGGCTCGCTGTCGTCGAACGGCCAGACGGTTCCACTCAGCGGATCGGGCTTCGCCGACAGTGCCACGAGCCTTGAATCGATCACTCTCAAGTTCAGCGATGAGAACGTGCCGGCACAAGAATCCGTGCTGGTTGCCGCCGGCGATGCCTATATGCAGATTGTGCTGAACAATCAGAATCAAATCACGCGTTATGTGCCCGGAAAACAGTGGGTTCAGTTGCCGTTCAGTTCATTGGAGTCTTCGGGACCGGGCGGGAGCGCACCGAACATTCTCGACTACCTGCAGCTGTTGACCCAGCCGGAAACTCGAGTGGTGCCGCTCGGTGACACTACGATTGATGGCCAAGTCGTCGGTGGTTATCAGGTGACGATCACCAAGCAGGCGATGGCCGCTGAACTCAAGCGCGTGGAAGCACAAGGTGGCGCCGTAGCCCAGGCCGTAGAGCGAGGTCTCAAGGTCATTTCGTTGAATCCACCGGTCCTCAAACTCTGGCTCAACAGCGACCACCTGCTCGTTCGCGAAGAAGAGTTAATCAGCGAGTCGGTGAACGGCGTTGGCACATCCGGCGATCTGATCGTTAATTTCTCTAACTACGGCAGCAGTTCGACGATCACGGCGCCCGCCGCTGGAATCGTTACTTCGTATAAGACGTTCCTCGCGGCGGCCGGCGAACCAGGATTGAACTGACGTTCTCTGACATTGCTCAGCGAATCACTCAGAGAAACTGAGCGTCGGTGAGGGCGCTATCGACGATTCGGGTGACGGTCAGCGCGGCCGTGCTCGTGACTTTGGCGTTCACGCACGTCGCGACGGCGGCGGCAACTGCTTCCCATTCGAACTCACCGATTGTCAACGAGTGGACGGAGCCGGACAGCGGCTACGGCTTCCTCGACGCGGCCATCGTCGCGGCGCATCACAGCATCGATCTGTCGATGTACGAGCTCTCGGACTCGACGATCGAACATGACCTGATTGCACGCGCCGACGCCGGCGTCGACGTTCGAGTGCTACTGAACGCCGACTATTACGGGACCACGCACAACGCGACCGCGTTCGCTTTGCTTCACGCCAGCAAGGTTCACGTCGAGTGGGCACCCTCCAACCAGATCTTCCACGCCAAGTACGCCGTCATCGATGCCCGCGTGGCCTACATCGGTACGGGCAACTTAGAGACGATCGACTACTCCTCGACGCGGGACTTCTGGGTCGAAGACACTCGCGCCGCCGATGTCAAGGCCATGTCGAGCACCTTTGACGCTGACTTCGCCCACGTCGCCACGACGTACCAATCGGGCGGCCTGGTGTGGAGTCCGGGGTCGACGTCCGCCTTGGTGGGACTCATCGACAGCGCCAAACACTCGCTACTCGTGGAGAACGAGGAGATGGACTCGTCCACCGTCGAATCGGCACTGCGCTCGGCCGCCCAACGCGGCGTCTCGGTGAAGGTGGTGATGACCGAGTCCTCCTCGTGGACCGCGGCCTTGGAAACGCTGGCGTCGTCCGGCGTCCACGTGCGAGTCCTGCGGTCGTCCCAGGTCTATATCCACGCCAAGGTGATCTGTGCCGATTGCGTCGGGGGTGCCGGCACCGTGTTCGTCGGCAGCGAGAACTTCTCCACCTCGTCGCTCTCGTACAACCGCGAGCTCGGCGTGATCACGACGACGCCGAAGGTAGTGCGCGCGGTCGACTCCGCCGTGAACGACGACTACGCGGTGGGCACGACGGTCACTCACCGAGCCGCGCCGCCGGAGAGTTCGGGTGGCGGGAGTGGTGTTACCGTGACGTCAATCGAAGACTCCGTGAGCCCCGGGGCCGAAGACTCCTTGAGCGTGCATTCGCCCAAGGCCGACGATTCCTGCGACCTGTCCATCACGTTGCCGAGTGGCTACGTGAGTCAGTCGCGCGGCCTCGGTACCGCTCGGGCGAACGCCGCCGGCGACGTCACGTGGACCTGGGAGATTGGGCCGAGCACCGATCCCGGCACCGCGACCGCGGCGATCACGTGCACCGCGGGGAGCGTGCGTCGGACCTTTCAGATTCGCTGACGTCGACGCTTCAACTCGCGAGGAGCGTGCGATCGTCATTCGAGAGTGGCAGTTCGATCCAAAATGTCGAACCCTCGCCTTGACAGCTCTCGAACCCGATCTCGCCGCCCATGGCTTCGACGAATCGTTTCGACAGCGCGAGTCCCAATCCCGAACCGTCGATGTCAGTGCCGCCCTTGTCCAGGCGGTCGTAACGTGAAAAGAGGCGTTCGGCGTACTGCGGGTCGATCCCGTCGCCGGTATCACTGACCGAGATCCGCATTCGCGGACCGCAAACCTTGCAGCCCACGATGACCACGCCATTTTGACGGTTGTACTTGACGGCGTTGGAGAGCAGGTTGATCAAGATCTGCTTGACGCGACGGCCGTTGGCTCGCACCTCGACGTCCGGAGTGTGTCGCAACATCAGATCGATGTGGTGTTGGCGGGCGATCGGCGTGATGCACTCCACGCTTTCGCGGATGACGTCGTTCATCTTCATCGGCGTGCTCGGACACGCGAAGTCATCGTCGACATCGCGGGCGAAGCCCATCGCGTCGTCCGTCAGGTCCAGCAGGTGTCGGCTGGACGTGCAGATCCGGGTGGCGAGCTCCACGTCGGAAGTCGACTCGGATTCGAGTTGGATGATCTGGGCGAATCCGAGGACCGCGTTCAGAGGAGATCGCATCTCGTGACTCAGACTCGCCAAGAACTCGCTCTTCGCCACGCTCGCGTCGTTGATCGCTTGACGTGACGCCTCGAGTGCGGTGACGGTCTTATCGAGTGATGTCAGTGCCGCCAGTTCGGACTGGATTCGCTGGCTGATATCGCGGTAGATGGTGAAGTGATAGTCGTCAAAGGACGTGGCGTTGAACTCAAGTGTTCGCCATTCGCCATCGATGTGGGCGAATCGAAGCTCTCCGTGAATGGAGCGCGTTCCTGGGCGCCCTAGTTGCGCCTGACTTTGCAGCATCGATGACAGATCGTTGAAGTGGACGTAGTGCAAGAGCGAGTGAGCACTTAACTCCTCGACGGACCAACCGAGTACGTCGTGCCAGGCGGGATTCAACTGGACGGCGCCACTGTGTCGGTTGGTGATCGCGATGGGATCGACCGACTGCGTGAAGAGTGCTTCGAAGACATTGGAGTCTGTTCGAACGAAGAACATTCTGTTTCCTTTCAGTCGCTCGTCCTCATCAGAGGCTGGCCCGTCTGGGTGAAGCGAAGAGTTGCCGGCGCAAGGGCTCGCGCGCCGGCAACCCTTCGTAGGGGGAACTAGCCGTTGTTGGCCGAGCTGTTCGCGTT
Organism: uncultured Acidimicrobiaceae bacterium; assembly: GCA_963764095.1. Classification (GTDB taxonomy): domain Bacteria; phylum Actinomycetota; class Acidimicrobiia; order Acidimicrobiales; family RAAP-2; genus RAAP-2. The sequence continues at coordinate 52,904 of CAVXRB010000033.1, forward strand.
CACGTTTCCGTTGATCGACAGTCCACCGAGCAAGCCGTTGCCATCGAGCAGACCGTTAGTGCCGAGCAGGCCGTTAGTGCCGATGAGGCCGCTGCCGTGCTTCGCAGCGGCGTGCGTCACCGTTCCGAGCACCGAGTTCACGAGGCCCTTCGCGCCGACCTGACCACCGTTGACGGTGATGGTGCTGCCGCCCGTCGAGGGCGTCGTGCCCGCGGCGCCATTCGTATCGGTGTTGACCGTGATCAGGGACGATGACGGTGACGTCGAGGCGCCCGTGCTCGCGCTCGCGTTGCCGCTCGAGTTGCCACCGTGTTGACGCCTGCGTTGCCGCTCGCGTCGCCGCCGGAGGTCGAACCCCGGCCCGCGCCAACACTGGCTGAGGCACCGGTGGTGGTGTCCGCTCCAATCGTTGCGTGGTGCGACGTCGCGGTGACCGACGTGCCCGACGTCGAGCAGCTCGTTGACGCGCCGGCGCTGGACAGCTGTCCGCTCAACGCGATGGCAGTGCCCGCACCGGCCAACGCGAATGCGGTCACCGAGGCAAACATGGTTGTACGAAATGACGACATTGGAATCTCCTTGATGGGATCCGGAATTTCCGAACCCTTCGCTCACTACATCGCGCGTCGAACGCGGACCGTCACAAGAAGTTTTCGGTTCTCAGGATTTTCAAAGGAAGTCACGTTGTGGCGTGTACTCTCGCACTCGCGTGACGAATGCAAGGTCGACGACACGGACGGCCTAGCGACTCGCGAGCCATTTCGCGAAATCGAGTGCCAGAGTCTGCGGTTCCTTTAGGGAAGTCCCGGCAGGTGGACGATCGGAATCGTCACGACGGGTAGCGGGATGCTCGGCACCGTCACCTTCGGGATGCTCACGCCCGGCACCGTCACCGTCGGGACTGTCACCACTGGCGTCGTGACAGTCGGCACCTCACACTCGGTGTCGTCACACTGGGGACGGTGACATGTCGGCGTCGTAAGGGTGGGCGCGGGACCTGGCACTGAGACCGTGGCACCGAGACCAATGGCACCGGGACCGATGGCGTCGTGACCGTTGGCGTAATCGACGATCCGCTGGTGCTCGCAAACGTCGGCACTGTGAGACCGGCATCGGCCAACAGTGTGTCTGCGGTCGCGCGGATCTTGAGAGAGGTCACTGGCGTTCAGCGTCTTCAGTTCGGTAATGAGTTGCTGTCCCAGCACGCTCTGCTGGGCGACGTTGTGCGACAGGATCGACTGGTGCAACGCCGCCGCGCTCTGTTGGGCGCTGTGCAGTCCCGGTGAGGTGACCGGGAGACCGAGGTCATAGGCGAAGGCGCGCGTCGGACCGGGCAACGTGTCGGTGGCGACGGCCGCCGCCGCCACACCGGCCGTGAGTGTGAATGCGAGGACACTGGCGGCGGCGACCCGCGTGCTCATTCGACGTGAAACACCGGAACGGACGCGACCGTGGCGACGCCTCGCCGTTGCGATGTTCACCGGTTCGATCTCAGCGTCGAGTTCGGCCAACGTGGCGTGCAGTCTCGCCAAGCTTGCCTCATCGGGGCGGGCCGGAGCCGGTGCCAGAGCGACGTGGAGTCGCGACAACAGTTCGACGTCGGTGAGTTCAGCCATGGACACTCACCTCCACCATCAACGATCGGAGCTTCTCGAGGGCGCGCATCTGGGCCATGCGCACGGCGCTCGGCCGCATGGACAGCGCCTTGGCGACCTCGTCGCTGGACAGGCCGGCGACGACGCGTAGTTCCAGGAGTTCGCGTTCGCTCTCGCTCAATTGGTCGAACGCTTGTCGCACGCTCTCGTGTTCGACGTCGATCTCGAGGTCGGCGGTGGGGTCCGGCGAGTCGGCGTGAAACGGTTCGACCGACGCGTCGATCGCGGTACATCTGGCGTTGACAGTCGGCGATGACGTGGCGCAGGATTCCGAAACACCAGGCTTCCGGCGTCGCGGCGAGCTCTTCCATGCGAGCGACGGTCTTCACCGTGCGCGCGAGCGCTTCGGAGACGGCGTCGCGAGCGGCTTCGCCGCGACCCATCCGCCGTTCCGCGAACGCCAACATCATCGGGTAGACCCTTTCGTAGAAGGACTCCCACGCCGCGGGGTCCCGGTTTCGTAGTCGTGCGGATTCACTCTGCTCGTCGAACCCGTGCGACATCTCACCCCTTTCATCGCAGAAAGTGGAACTCCGTCACAAATAATTTGGACCCGGGAAGTCGCCGGGTGAAAAGTTCGGAAATGTTGGTGAAGAAATTGGCGAATGTTGAGGATAACGGTTTTGCGCGTTTCGGGCGCGCTGGATACGACGACGACCGGAATCTGCGCGCCACACTAGCGCCATGCTGAGGCTGGTTGGAGGCCCTCAAAGCGCCGCGGGCACCGGATTGGCGTCGGTGTCCAACTGCTTCGGCGCCCGGATCACGACCACCGAGATCAGGAGTCCGGCGAAGGCGATGAAGGCCCCGACCTGGAACGCCGTCGTGTAGCCGTGCGTCGTGGCGATATTCGGCCGCCTGGTGCGAGACGACGTGCGAACCGCCGGACAGTCTGGCGATCTTCGACTTAAAGGCGTCAATCGCGATCGTCGACAGGATCGCGAGACCGAGCGCGCCGCCGACCTGCTGGGTCGTGTTGAGCAGGGCCGAGGCGAGACCGGCCTCGTCGGGCTGCGACGCCGGAGACCGCCGCCAGCGTCAGGGGCACGAAGGAGAAGCCCCATGCCGAGTGAGACGATGAGGAGCGGTACGACGATGGATCCGTAGCCACTGTGGATCGTGAGTCGCGTCAAGAGCTCGAGACCGACGACTGCGGCGGCCGGACCGACGAGCAGCGGGATCCGGATGCCGATCTTGCTGATCATCCTCGAGGCCAGTACCGCGGCCCCGATGATGCCCAGCGTCATGGGCAAGAATCCCACGCCGGTGCGAATGGCACTCCAACCCAGCACGTTCTGCAGGAACTGCGTGAGGAAGAAGAACATCGAGAACATCGCGGTGCCGATGCAGAGCATCATCGCGTAGACGCCGGAGCGGTTGCGGTTCGCGAAGATGTGCAGCGGCATCAACGCCTCTGTCGTGCGCGTCTCGATCAAGCACGAAGGCGATCAACAAGACCGCGGCGACGAAGAGCGAGATGAGCGTGCTCGTGGCCGTCCAGCTGTGGCCCGCGACGTTCGAGAGCCCGTAGACCAAGGCCAGCATGCCGCCCGTGGCGCTGAGGGCACCGGGGACGTCGAGCTTGCCGGAGGTCGTTGACGATTCGTTCAGCGCGCGCGGTGTGAGGAAGAGGATGAAGGCCGCGATCGGGACGTTGACGAAGAAGATCCAGCGCCACGACACGAGGTCGACAAGGATGCCGCCGAGCAGCAGGCCCACGGCGCCGCCGGCGCCGGCCATCGAGGCGTAGACGCCCATGGCGCGGTTGCGCTCGGGTCCCTCCGGGAAGTTCGTCGCGATGAGCGACAGCGCGGTCGGCGCCGCGATGGCGCCGCCGACGCCCTGGCACGCTCGGGTGATGATGAGCCAAACGTCGGTCGTCGCGAAGCCACCGAGCAGTGAGGAAACGGCGAAGATCGCGATGCCGATCATGAACATTCTGCGTTTGCCGAAGAGGTCGCCGGTACGTCCGCCGAAGAGCAGCAGTCCGCCGAACGTCAGCGAGTACGCGGTGATCAGCCACTCGAGGTTGTTGACCGAGAAGTGCAGGTCGTGGTGAATCGTCGGCAGCGCCACATTCACGATCGTCGCGTCGAGCACGATCATGAGCTGGGCGCCCGCGATGACCGCGAGGGCGAGTCCGAGGTGCTTGCCTTCGGTATTGGAGCCGGTGAGTTCCGGCGCTTCAGTGGTTGACATGGGGAGTTCCTTGAGGGTTAGGGGTTGACGGGGAGGTTGGAGCGGTGGCGAGGGGGAGAATCATGTCGTTGATGACGTGCGATGAGAAGTCGGCGTCGGGCAGTTCACCGGTGATGAGTACCTGTTGGATCATCAGGGCCGGGAAGAGTGGCGACGAGGAGATCCAGGTTGCGCTCGGGCGAGACCTCGCCGCGCGCGACCGCTCGCTCGAAGATCTGTCGGATGACACGCGTGCGCGGTTCGATCATTCGTTCGCGAAACACGTCACGTAGTTCTGCGTCGTGGGCCAGTGCGGTAATGAGGCCAAGCATGATCTGCGCGTTGAATCGACTCTCTTGGCCGCAGAGGCATGCCGAGTGCGGCGAAGTCGCCGGCGAGCGAACCGGTGTCGGGTTCGACCATCGTTCCCTTGGAACAGTTCAGTGCGTCGACGACGAGGGCGGCCTTTCCTTGCCAGCGGCGGTAGATCGTCGCCTTGCTCGCGTGGGCGCGTGCCGCGACTGCGTCCATGGTCAATCGGTCGTAACCGATCTCGGTGAGTAGGTCGAGCGCGGCGTCACGGATGGCGACGTCGCGGCTCGTGTCCAGCGGGATGTCCGCGATGTCGGCGCCGTGGCCACCCTGCAGTCCCAGTCGACGATTGACGACGTCGGTCTGATCCATCGGGACGATTCCTGTCCTAGTCGATAATGAGTACTGTACTGTATCGTACACCTCATTTTCTGACAACGAATCACCAATGATTCAGCGGAAAGTGATCGGGTTTTGCCGCGCACGGGCCGTCCGATCAGGGGCAATCGATCCCCAGATCGGCGGGTCACGATTCTTTCGATGGCGAGCGTCCCGGTCGCGAAAGCAATCCACGTCAGGGTTCTTCCGGATGGGCGACGTCCGCTCAATGTGGTAATACTTTATTCATCTAGTCTCCTAGTGAAAGTGTGACCACGTGATCGAGTTCCGACTGAACGGCAATTCTGGCGTCTCGCCATACCAACAGATCGTCCAGCAGGTGAGGAGCGCCCTGCGCCTGGGTCGCCTGCGCGTCGGCGATCAGTTGCCGACGGTGAAAGAAGTCGTGGGCAAGATCGCGATCAACCCCAACACCGTGCTCAAGGCGTACCGAGAACTCGAACACGAGGGTCTCGTGTCGGCGCGCCCCGGCATCGGGACCTTCGTAGTGAGTTCCTTCGACGAGACGACCTACGCGGCGCAGCGAACGCTGCGCCGCTCGTTGGAGGTCTGGATAGAGAAGGCGCGTCGAGCCGGATTGGACGACGAAAGCATCGAAGCGCTGTTCGTCGACACATTTCTCTTCGCGCCAAAGAGGTAGTGCGATGACCTCGGCACTGCACGCCGTCGACCTCGGCAAGCGCTACGGACGAAAGTGGGCGCTGAGTAGCTGCACGCTCGACATCCCGACCGGCCACGTGGTCGGTTTGGTCGGACCGAACGGTGCCGGAAAGACGACGTTGCTGCATCTCGCGGTAGGACTCTTGAACCCGAGTTCCGGTTCGCTGACGGTCCTAGGTGAGGCGCCGGCGAGTAGCGCCGAACAACTCGGTCATATCGGATTCGTCGCCCAGGACACGCCGGTCTTCGAGAACCTCTCGATCGCCACGCACTTGCAGATGGGCGCGGCCCTCAATCCGAATTGGGACGCACAGCTCGCCCAGCAGCGGATCCACGAACTCGGTCTTGACCCCGACCAACGGGCCGGTCAACTCTCCGGGGGCCAACGCGCGCAACTCGCCCTCACGCTGGCGATCGCCAAGCGGCCGTCACTGCTCTTGCTGGACGAACCCGTCGCGAGTCTGGACCCGTTGGCCCGACGTGAGTTCCTGGCCACGCTGATGGCGGTGGTGGTTGAGCACGAAGTCAGCGTCATCCTCAGTTCGCACCTCGTGGCCGACCTCGAACGCGTGTGTGACTACCTCGTCGTCCTCGCCTCCGCGCGAGTACAAGTGAACGGCGAGATCGACGAACTCCTGTCAACGCACCATCGACTCGTGGGAACTCGTCGCGACCTGGACAACTTGCCCGAATCGGCGCGCGTGATCGAAGTGAGTCACACCGATCGACAGACGACGGCGATCGTGTCGAGTGCCGAACCGATCCTTGACCCGGCGTGGAGCGTCGAAGTGATACCCTCGAGGACCTGGTCTTGGCCTACATGGGCCAGGCCGAAGAACAACGTCGAGATCTCGTCCGGTCGAAAGGCGGCGCGAAATGACGTGGTTCGCTTGGCGACAGTTCCGATCCAGGCCGCAATCGTCGCTGGCCTCTTGGTCGTCGTGGCAGTGTTCTTCGCCTTCACCGGTCCGCACTTGGCGAGTCTTACCACGAACTCAAGACCTGCAAGGCCAACGGGGACTGCCAATCACTGAGCAACTCGATGTTCAACGGGTACAACAAGATCTATCCCATTCGTGCAGGCGTTTAGCGTGGCGTTGCCGGCGCTCCTCGGAATGTTCTGGGGTGCGCCACTCATCGCGCGCGAACTCGAATCGGGAACCTACCGATTGGCGTGGACCCAGGGCGTCACGAGGTCGCGATGGGTGCTCACCAAGCTGGCCGTCGTCGGTGGCGCGAGCATGGTGGCCGCCGGGCTGATGAGTTGGATGTTGACATGGTGGGCGAGTCCCTGTCGACACGCTCAACGCCAATCGTTTCGCTTCGTGATCTTCGACTCGAGCTACATCGCGCCCATCGGCTACGCGGCGTTCGCGTTCGCGCTGGGCGTGGCGGCCGGCGTTCTCTGGCGTCGGACCGTACCGGCAATGGCGACGACGCTGGTGGTCTTCATCGCCGTCCGCGTCCCGTTCGTTCCACTTCGTGCGACCGCGACTCTTGACACCGCTCACGCCAGATCACGTCGCTGAAGAACGCGGCAGAACATCGGATTCGAACGAACGCCCAACGGAATGAGTTTTGTTGTCCGGTGACGCCAATCGCCCAATTCGCTGTCGTTCAGTACACAGATCGTCGGAAAAGACGGCGGCAAAGTGACACAGCAGTGGCTTAGAGACCATTGCCCCGGCCACTGTGCAATTCGGGCTAGCCCAGTCCGAGCAAGGGCCTCAAGGTCACGACCGGTATCCGGCCCAAGGCCTTCACCGAGTGCGTGGACAAGATCACGCGGCGTTCCACCAAGTGCTCTCTATCAACCGGCGAATCGGTTCTGGACGTTCCAGTGGATTGAGACTGTCGATCTTCATCGTATTCGCCGGTCTTTTAGTGGAGCTTCAGTTACTGGTGGGTGAAACGCCGAGTGGCCTAGAGCGCTCGCATCTTGTTGTTGCGCGCGTCGTGGGTGACTTCGGCGAGGCCGAGGGCTTCGAGCAGGGGAGGGAGGTACATCCCGAAGCGTCCGCGATAGCCCTTGCGCAGTCCGTACCAACCGCCGACGGGATTCGTGGACGATCGTCCCCAGGCCTCGACCGTTCCGTCGACGGCCGGTTTGTTCTCGTCGGCCGCGCCCAACGCGACCCAGTCACCCTGGGCGACGAGCCACGCGTGCAGGTCGTCGATCGCCGAGAGGTGGTACTTCAGGGTCGTGGATCCGACGACGCACACGAGCGCCGGGGGATCGCTCTCTTCATCGCGGTACATCGAATACTTGGACGACCCGGGCGGTGTCGTCAACTCCCAGGGATCGCTCTTCGTGCCTTTGACCACTGCGTCTTCCTTTCGATTGGTCGGAACCTACTTCGCTACTTGATGAGTCGCCTCCGCAGCGTCTCGACGCCGTCGCCGCTCAACGAATCGACCAGCGGCCTCGTGGCCATCGCCATCACCAGTGCGATCATCGGCCCGGCCACCTCGGGACCGCTGCCGTAGGACCAATCGGCGTCCGTCGCGCGCAGGCGTAGACCGGCGATCGTCTTCTTCGTGGCGAGTGGGAAGTTCGAGGCCTTGAACATATCGAGACAGGCCAACTTCGACGCACTCGAGGTGTCATCGGGGATGCCGAGTGGTTGGCGGATGTCCGTGCCGTGGACCACGACTTCGCCGAGCATCGCCATCGCAGCTGCCGGTGGCTTGTTGGTGGTCGTCGTCCGTGCCCGGATGCGCGCGATGATCTCACCGGGGGGTAGTCGACCGGCCGCGCGGGCCGCGCGGTCCATCATGACGTTGAAGCGGAATCCGCTCGCGACGAGTCCCTTCATGAACCGCCCGGTCGTCTGTTCGCCCGCGATCATCATGTGCGCCGCGACCTCTCGGACGTTCCAGTTCCCGCAGAGCGTTCGGGCGGTCCACTGTTCGAGGGAGAGGGACTCGAGCATGTCGGCCGAACGCGCGCGTTCTTCGTGGATCATCTGCCAGGTCGATTGGACGTCGCTCATCCGCGCCACCTCTAGTTCTCGGGATCCGGGGGTCGTTCGCCGGTGTCGACGAGTTCGCCACCGACGGCGACCACCGCCAGTCGGTCCAAGAAGAACTGCCATCCGTTCTCGTGGTCGGTGATGGCGTCCTCGGGCAGTCCGCTGTGCACGAGTCGCACGATCGTCTCGTCACCGTCGGGAATGAGCGTGATCGCGACCTTGGTCGATCCGGCCGGGATCGGGTGCCCGGGTTCGTTCCACCCAAAGGTGAAGACGACCTTCTCGTTCTCGACGACCTCAGTGAACTCGCCCAGTGCGTGGTGGTTACCCACGTAGTTGATTTTGTAGATGCCGCCGGGGCGGGCGTCGAGCTCGACGTCGGTACCCAACCACGACTGCAGCCCCGGCTCGATCAAAAACTTGAAGATTGTCGACGGTTCGGCCTTGACCAGGACCTCTCGCGTAAGTTCAGCCATTTTCGTTGTCCTTCTTTCGTTGGGCCGCTTCCGCGGCAGTTTTAAGTCGATCGAGACCTCCGGACCAGTACTGGTCGAGGAAGGTGCGCAGTCGAGCCATTTCGTCGACGTTGGCGAGGTAGAGGCGTCGATTGCCGGCGCGTCGTTCGCAGACCAGATTCGCTTGGCGCAGTACGCCCAGGTGCTGGGAGATCGCCGAACGCGTGACGTCGCCGAAGTGCGCGGCGATGTCGGTCGCGGGCATCTCCGTCGACCACACCAAACGCAGTATTTCTCGGCGTTTCGGATCGGCGATGGCTTTGAGGGCGACGTCCACGGATGTAGTGTAAGCGATGGCTTACGTAAGTGTCAACTTAATTAGTGAAGAATCTCGCGTTACTTCTTCAGTGGTCTTCGCGGCCGCCCGGGCGTGATTGGTGATCTCCTCGACGATCGAGCGGCCAGTAACGCGGCGCGAGGTCGTGCCCCATGCCCTCGATCGAGAGGAAGCGCGCCCCTTGGATGCACTGCGCCGTGCGAACGCCTCCGCTGATGTCGACCAACGTGTCGGCCTCGCCGTGCAGGACGAGCGTCGGCACGTCCACCGATCGAAGCGCCGCGGTGCGGCTGCCCGAGGCGATGATCGCCGCCAGCTGACGCGCGACACCCCGGGGACAGAAGCACCGATCGAAGGCGTTGCCGACTCGTCGGGCCGTGCGCGCGGGGTCGTACTCGGTGGGACTGTAATACAGCGCCTCGAGCGACTGGGCGCGCGCGATGACCGACGCGCGGTCGTGTCCCGGCGGTGCGTAGAAGAGCAGCGCGACCTCGGGACTCGCCTTGCCGACGTCGGGGTCGCCCGTCGTGGACATGATCGACGTCATTGACGACAGGCGCTCGGGGTGGTCGATGGCCAACTGCTGGACGATCATGCCGCCCATCGACATGCCGACGACGTGGGCGCTCGCAACGTCCAGCGCGTCCAAGACCGCGACGGCATCGCTGGCCATGTCGGACAGTCGATACGGGACGTTGGGCACCTGTCCGTCACGCACGGCGGCCGCGACGTCGCTGAGATGCGGCGTGAAGTCCTCGAGCTTGGTCGAGAGTCCGACGTCGCGATTGTCGAAGCGGATGACGAAGAACCCCTGGTCGACGAAGCGCTGACAGAGATCGACGTCGTAGTTGATGCACTGGCTGCCCAGACCGTTCACGAGGAGGAGCGGAACGTCCTGCGGGTTGCCGAAGGTCTCGAAGTACAACTCCACGGGACCGTTCGTGGCGACGGGCATCTAACGCTCGGTCATTCGAATACCAGGCAGCCCTCGTCGAGGTCGACCAAGGGCAGTTCGTCTCGCTCGGCCCAGTAGTCCTGGGTGTGACGCCACTCGGGCTTGTCGAGTCGCTTGGGCATGAGGTGCATCGAACGCATCAGGTAGTTGGGGTTGAAGTACTCGACGTCGACCCACTCGAGCCACTTGTCGTCGCGGTCCTCGGGCCGCAGGCGCGGGGTGACGCGCGTGGCACCGTGCTGGTCCATGTGCAGGAGCATGCGATTGACGAAGTCGCTCACGAGGTCGACGCGAAGGGTCCAACTCGCGCGGAAGTACCCGAAGACCCACACCAGGTTCGGCACGCCGGAGAACATCATGCCGCGGTAGGTGACCGTATCGGCGAAGTCCAGGGGCACGCCGTCGATGGAGAAGGCGATATCGCCCAGGACGCTCAGGTTGAAGCCGGTCGCGGTCACGATGATGTCGGCGTCGAGCTCCTCGCCGCTCTTGAGCGCGATGCCTTCCTCGGTGAAGGTCTCGATCTCGTCGGTGACGATCGAGGCCTGGCCCGCGCTGATCGACTTGAAGAGGTCGCCGTCGGGCAGGAAGGCGATGCGCTGGCGCCACGGCATGTAGCGCGGCGTGAAGTGCGTCTCCACGTCAAAACCCGGCGGCAGGGCGGCGCGGACCAGGTCGATCAGCGCCTCCTTGGCGAACTCGGGCTCCTCGAGGGCGAGCTGCGTGAGCGCGCGCAGGTTGAAGAGGTTCTCGCGGCGCACGATGTCGTGCACCCACTCCTCGGGTACCTCGAGTTCGCGCAGGTGATCGGCCAGGAGGTTGCGGTTCTCCCCGGTGAAGTAATAGGTCGGCGAGCGCTGCAGGATCGTCACGTGCGCGACGTCCTCGGCGATCGCCGGCACCAGCGTCGCCGCGGTCGCCCCGGAACCGATGACGATGACCTCTTTATCGTGGTAGTCCAGGTCTTCGGGCCACGTCTGGGGGTGCACGATCGTGCCCTGGAACCTCGACATGCCCGGCCACTGCGGCGTGTAGCCCTCGTCGTGGCGGTAGTAGCCCTGGCACATCCAGAGGAAGTTCGCGCTGAACTGGACCGTCGCGCCGGTGTCGGTGCGTGTCGCGTTCACGGTCCAGCGGTTGTTCTCGCTGCTCCACGAGGCCGAGTCGATGTGGTGTCCGTAGCGGATGTGGCGCGCGAGGTCGTTCTCGGCGATCACGTCACTGAGGTACTTCTGGATCTCGGCCGCCGTGGCGATGGGCGCACTGGTCCACGGCTTGAAGCGGTAACCGAACGTGTAGAGGTCGCTGTCGGAACGGATGCCCGGGTAGCGGTGCGTGTGCCAGGTCCCGCCGAAGCTCTCCTGGGACTCGAGCATGACGAAACTGCGGCCCGGGTTTTGCTCCTGCAGGTGATAGGCCGTGCCGATCCCGGAGATGCCCGCGCCGACGATGACGACGTCGAAGTGTTCGATCGTCTGGTCCGTGGTCTCTTCTCGCTCCATGGTCGTGCTCATCACTGTCCTCTCAACGGCCACCACGTCATCGGTGAAGTGCGTACCGACAGGTACGTCCCCTCCACGGGAGAATAGACGGCGCGAGAATCCGCCGTCGAGCGCGCCTCACAGCGTCACGGTGCGCGGTTTTCTCAAATGCAGCCGTTAGCGTGTTGCGCGAACGAATCCAGGTGAGGAGCGCCATGAAGGCCGCGGTCTATTACGAGAACGGTGCCCCGAGTGTCTTTCGCTACGAGGACGTCCCCGATCCCGTCCCCGGACCCGGTGAGATGCTCGTGCGCGTCGAGGTCATCAGCATCGAAGGCGGCGACACGCTCAATCGACTGGGCGGACCGCTCGTCACCGTGCCGCACATCGTCGGCTACCAGAACGCCGGTGTCGTGCTCAGCGTCGGACCGGACGTCTCGGGATTCGCGGTCGGGGACCGCGTCGTCGGTCTCGCCTTCCACGGTTCGCACGCGGAACTGCGCGTCGCGCACCCGCTGACGACCTGGAAGATCCCCGACGGACTGGCGACCGAACTGGCCGCCTGCGTCCCGGTCGCCTACGGCACGGCCCACGACGGTCTCTTCGAGTTCGGACACCTCGTCGAAGGCGAGACGGCCCTCATCCACGCCGGTGCCGGCGGGGTCGGACTGGCGGCCATCCAGATGGCCAAGCGCGCCGGCGCGCGCGTCATCGCGACGGCCTCGAGTGACGAACGACTTGAGCGCCTTCGTGACTTCGGGCTCGATGACGGGATCAACTACCGCGAGAAGGATTTCGTCGCCGAGGTCCGGGCGCTCACGAACAACCGGGGCGCCGACGTCATCCTCGATTCGGTCGGCGGTGAGAACCTGCAGAAGAGTCTGAAGGCGCTGGCCTACCGGGGACGATGCGTCACGTTCGGTAACGCCGGACGCGGCGAGGTGATGAAACTCGACACCTCGATGCTGGGCGGGTCGAATCAGAGCCTCATCGGCTACTTCCTCGGGCCTGAACTGTTCGTCGGCTCACGGGCCCACGCATGATCGCGGGCGCTGCTTGACGACGTCGCCGCGGGGGATCTGCGCGTCGAGATCGATCGCCGATTCGCGTTGGCCGACGCCGAGGAGGCGCACGCTTTCATCGAGAGTCGTCAGGCCTTCGGCCGGGTGGTCCTGCTAACGGAATAAAACGTTACGAGCCGGAGGAGTCCTCGGCGGACAGTTCGCCGTGCTCGGATTCGTAGGTCTTGAGCGTCTCGATGTACTTCTCGATGTCGCTATCGGTGGAGGCCGGCGCGCGGTTCTGCGTCTGGAGATAGGCCGCGAGTCCCAGTTGACGCAGTACGCCGTCGGCACCGCGCTTGGCCTGGACTTCGCCAACCTTGGCCTGACCCTTGGCCGCCGCGTCCTTGGCCGCTGACGCCGCAGAGGCTGCCTGTTCCTTCACCTTGTCCATGAATCCCATGGGATCTCCTTTATGTCGACTGCTCAAGGTCACGTTACCTCTCGACGCGCACGCTTCGCCCGCTCGATGCGCCGACGTCCGTCGTTTCGAACGCTCGACGGATCCGATCTCCGGCGAATGGATTCGGGCGCGATTCTGGTCGTCTTAGAATTAGTGACGCGTCACGGGTTCGTGTCGCGCCATCGTGGCGACCTGACCAGATCCCGGGCCTCGACAACGTAAGGACCGTGCCCATGAGTGTTCCCAGTGCTTCGTATTCGGTGACCATGCGCGTGACCCTCGAGAATCATTCGCGCATCGGCGCGGTCACGACCGCGGTCGGCGACGCCGGCGGTGCGGTCACGGCGCTCGACGTCGTCGATCCCAACGGTTCGGGCATGACGATCGACCTCACGTGCAACGCCGTCGACGAGGGTCACTCCGAGTTGCTGCGCGCGGCCGTTGAGGTCGTCGACGGCGCTCGGGTGATCGCGATGAGTGACCGGACATTCCTCCTGCACCTCGGCGGCACGATCTCGGTCGAGCCGAAGGTCTCGCTCAAGACCCGCGACGACCTCTCGATGGCCTACACCCCGGGCGTGGCGCGGATCTCCATGGCGATCGCCAAGGACCCGTCGGCCGCGCGAAAGTTGACCATCAAGCGCAACACCGTCGCCGTCGTCACCGACGGTCGGCGGTCCTCGGTCTCGGCAACATCGGGCCGGAGGCGGCGCTGCCGGTGATGGAGGGTAAGGCGCTTCTGTTCAAGCGTTTCGCCGGCATCGACGCGTGGCCGGTCTGTCTGGCGACCCAGGACGTCGATGAGATCGTGCGAATCGTCCAGTGCATCGCCCCCGTCTACGGCGGCATCAACCTCGAGGACATCTCGGCGCCGCGCTGCTTCGAGATCGAGCGACGCCTGCGCGACCTGCTCGACATCCCGGTCTTCCACGACGACCAGCACGGGACGGCCATCGTCGTCTTCGCGGCGCTGCTCAACGCCCTGCGCGTCGTCGGCAAGCAGATGAAGGACGTGCGGGTCGTCGTGCTCGGCGTCGGCGCGGCCGGCGTCGCGATCTCCAAGCTGCTGCTGAAAGAAGGCGTGGGCGACGTCATCGGCGTGAATCGCGGCGGCATCATCTCCGAAGACGACGAGAGCCTCGACAGCGAGCGGCGGTGGTTGGCCACGCACACCAACAAGGAGAAGCGAACGGGATCACTGGACGACGCCATGGCCGGCGCCGACGTCTTCATCGGCGTCTCGGGACCCAACCTCGTCAAGGAGGACCAGTTGCAGGTGATGGCGAGCGATTCGATCGTCTTCGCGCTGGCCAACCCCGACCCCGAGGTCGACCCGGTGCTGGCGCGCAGGTACGCCGCGGTCGTCGCGACCGGTCGCAGCGACGAGCCGAACCAGATCAACAACGTCCTGGCCTTCCCAGGGATCTTCCGCGGCATGTTGAACGCGGGCGCCAAGCAGGTCACCGAGGAGATCGAGATCGCCGCCGGTCGCGCGATCGCTGACGTGGTCACGCCGGGCGAACTCTCGGCCGACTACATCGTGCCGACCGTCTTCAATCCGTTGGTCGTGACCGCGGTGACCAACGCCGTCGAACGACTGGTCGGCCAGACTCGCTGAATCACTTCGAGGTCGCGACAGGTCACGACAACGTGAGCGCTCGACGTTCGACCGCGAGGGCCACTGATAGCGTTCAAAGACCATGAAGCTCAGCCACGCCATACCCGAGACGCCGTGGCGAGCGCATAGCACCTGGGCACTACGACCACGGATGGTGCTCCCGCTCTTCGGAGGACTCGCGGCATTCGGGTTCGGTGAGGGGCTCCTCGTCCAGTCCCAGTGGGGCGCCTCGCCGTGGACCGTCTTCGCCGAGGGTATCGCCAGGCACGCGAAGATCTCTTTGGGGTGGTCGACCGCGCTCATCAGCGTCGTCGTCCTGCTCGCCTGGATCCCGCTGCGCCAACGCCCGGGATTCGGGACGATCTCGAACGTCATGATCATCGCCTACGTCTGGATCTGACGACCTACGCGGTCGCGGCGCCGCACGCCGCGTGGCTGAAGGTCGTCTACGTGCTCGGCGCCGTGCTGTCGATCGGTATCGGCAGTGCGTTCTATCTGACCTGCAACCTCGGACCGGGGCCGCGTGACGGACTCATGACCGGTTTGCACCAGCGACTGAACGTGAGCATCGTCTACATCCGACTCACCATCGAAGCGGTGGTGCTCACGATCGGCTGGCTGCTCGGCGGTAACCCCGGCGTTGCCACGGCGTTCTTCGCGGCGACCATCGGGTTCAGCATCGGCGCGAACCTGAACGTCATGGAGCGGACGTTGCACTGGTGGCGGGCGTGATCTCGGGAAGCCAACTCGCGGAGTTCTTCATTGCGTCGATCACCATCATCATGGTGCCTGGGCCGAGCGTCTTGTTCACGCTCGCGCGCGGCGTCGCCTGGGGCCGCGCCGTGGCGGTGTTGACCGTGCTCGGAACTCGATCGGCACGCTGATTCTCTCGATCATCGTGGCCGTGGGACTCGGACCGCTCCTCAGCCACTCCAAGGCGTTCTCGATCTCCTTGCAGTTGGCGGGCGGCCTGTACTTGCTGTGGCTCGGGATCAGCGCGATGCGACACCGACACGCGCACGCCGCTGCCATGGCCAAGCGCGAGGAGTACCGACCGTCGAACGTGCAGGTCATTCGCCAGGGCTTCACTGTCGGCATCTTGAACCCGAAGTCGCTGGTGTTCTTCGCCGCGGTCTTTCCCCACTTCGTCGATCGCACCAAGGGCAGCGTGACGGTGCAGCTGCTCATCTTCGGTGGCATCTTCAGCGTGATGGCCTTCTCAGCGACGGCACGTGGGGCATGATCGCGGGCACGGCGCGTGAGTGGCTCTCGGACTCACCGCAACGATTGGTCGTCCTTCGAACGGTGGGCGCGTGCGTGATGATGACGCTCGGCGTGATCATCGGTGACGTGCGCTGACGTCATAGACGCTGCTTTCGTGTCACACCAACTTCGTACGTTCGTCTGTGGGAACCGTGCACGTCGGGCGACAACGATGAACGAATGTCGTCCAACGTCGGTTCGTTCATCGCGAACCTGCCCGAGATGCTCGGCGCGATGGCGTCGACCCGCGTTGTCTCATCGCGATCATCGAGTTCGAGGACATCCGTTACGTGCAGTTCTGGGTCGAACCCGACGGCGCCGTCATCGCCGAGGTGATATCGAATCTCAATATCGGTGATGCCGTGGCCCTGAGCCCGGAAGACGAAGAGAAACTGCGTCGGGCCGGTTGGTCCGAACCGGCGCCCGGACCGAAGCCGAACTGGCGCTACGAAGCGAACGACGTGGCCGGACTCATGCGCGTCGTGGCGATGTCGCGCGAAGCGGTCTACGACGTGTTGGGTGAACGAGATGCCAATCCCGTGTCGGTGCGGATATGGGAGGGACGATACGAGCGGACGCCGTGCGGCGGTCGCATCCGGCGCGATCGCGCGTGCATCAGCAACAACGAGCGCACGCTGGAAGGTCACGCCGAGATGATCGACACGCTCGCTCCCTCGATGCCGTTCCTACAATCGACTGGGCAATGGAGACGCGATGAGCATGCACGGTGGGGGAGGGGCGGCGGCGGCCGCATGGGAATTCGATCGATGCGACGGACCGCGACATCCTCGAACACCAGATCAAAAAGGGGACCCTGCCGCGGATGCTCACCTACGCCGAGGAAGTACCGAGCGACTGCTCGTCATCTTCCTCGATTGCCGTGGTGCTCGACGCCGTGGTCAGTCATCGGTCACGCCGTTGTTGTTTCGCGCCATCATCGACATCGCCATCAAGGAGAAGAGCACCGGCTTGGCCATAGGCCTGGCGACCGTCGGCGCCGGGTTAGCGCTCTTCGATGCGGTCCTGTCGCTCTTCGAGCGTCGCACCTCGGCGGTCATCGGCGAAGGCTTGATCTTCGACTTACGCACCAAGGTCTTCACCCATATCCAGGAGATGCCGGTCGCCTTCTTCTCGCGAACACAGACCGGCGCCCTCATCAGTCGTTTGAACAACGACGTGATCGGCGCGCAACAGGCCTTCACCGACCTCTTCTCGAACGTGGTCGGCAACGTCATCTTGGTGACGATCGTGATCGGCACGATGCTGGTCCTGAAGCAATACGTGGCTCTGTTCTGCTGCTGTTCTTCGTTCGACTACGTATTGCTTGACGGCCAACGCGATCGAGGGCGATCGGAAGCGTGCCTGAGTGCGGGGATGGACGACTATCTGGCCGAGCCCGTGCAGTTGCCGCGCTGGGAGCGCTCGTCGAGCGTTTCGCGCGCGGGGTGCGGGTTGCCGGATAAGTCCGTCCTCGACCTGTCGCGGCTCGAAGAAGCGTTCGAGGACGACCGCGCCGGAATCGCGGAGCTGTTAGAGATGGCGCTCGAAACCGGGGCGAGACATCGCCGGCTGCTCGAAGAAGGCCTGGCGAACCACGACGCCGCCGTCGTCGCCCGCGCCGCGCACGGCATCAAGGGCAGCGCCGGCAACATCGGCGCGAATGCCGTCTATCAGCTCGCGATCGAGCTCGACGACCGCGCGCGCGCCGGCAACCTCGAAGGCGCGCGCGACCGCATCGACGCGATCGACGCCGCCTACGCGCGCCTAGCCGATCAAGTCCGGGAGTACCGCGCGGGACTGTAGCATGGTTCGACCGGCGCTCAGGCTTCGGGCGAAGGGCGCCCGATGCGATGTGCGGGCGTTGGTGTACCAGACCAGGCCCGGCGCGCCGTCGCGCTGCTTGCGGACGTGCTTGCGTTCGGTGTAGTCGATCTCGACGCGTGGCACGTTACGCGCTTTGCTGTGCGTCGCCGCGAGGTTTGCGGCGGCGTCGAAGATCGTCGTCGCCGGGCTCTTGGCCGGCGGTGCTTGGAGGACGACGTGGGAGCCGGGGATACCGCGCGCGTGAAACCACAGATCGTCCGGTTTCGCGATGCGAAAGGTGATCTCGGCGTTCTCGCGCGGCGAACGGCCGACGTAGATGCGCGCGCCGGACGGCCGTTCGAGCCGCAGCGGCGGCCGCCGGCGCGCACTGCCCGACGGCGCGCGCTGCGGCGGCCGTCCTTCGAGCGCGTCGAGATCCGCTTCGAGCTCCGGGATCGTCGGCGAATCCGCGCGTTCGACCTCGAAGGCCAGCACTTCGAGCGCGCTTCGCCGCGTGGCCAACGCTTCACGCCGCCGTTCGAGATGCGGCAGCGCGTCGGCCGCCTTGCGGTTCGCGCGTAGTAGCGCTGCGCGTTCTCCTTGGCGTCGAGCTCGGGGTCGAGCGCGATCGTGAGCGCCGGATCCGCAGGCGGTACGTAGCTCGTCGCACCCGGCGGGATCTCTTGGCCGTAGGTGAACAGCGCGTCGCCGCTTTGCCGCAACCGGTCGCGCGCGTCGCCGTCGACGATGCGCGCTGCTAGGGCGGCCGCGCTCGCCGTCGGTTGCCTTCGCGCGCTTCGCGACGCGCGCGAGCAGCGCGGCGCGCCGCCGTTCGGTCGCGTCGCCGCTGCGCACGCGCAGCGTCCCCGCGCGCGCCTCGCGGAACACGTCGAGCACTGACGCAACGCGCGCGTACGGGAGGGCGGCGTGCTGCGCCAGCGGCACGACGTGGACGGCGGCGATCGCGCCGGCATCGTCGCGGCGGTACAGGAACAGATCGCCGGGCTCGGCGGCGGCGCGCTCCGCCTCGGCGAGCACGGCGCGCGCGCGTTCCTCGAGTTCGGCCGCCTGGCCGGCGGGCGGAAGCGCCGCGACAATCCGTACTCTGCGCGACCAGCGACGCCGCGAGAACCGCGGCAACTCCGGCAGGTAGCCGCCCAGCGCCCGCGCGCGCGTCACCGCGTCACCCGCACGTTCAAGGGCGGCGGCGAACCCCGCCGCGTCGAGCGCCGGCTGCGGCAGCGGCGGCGCTTCGTAGGGGAGACCGACCTGAACCGAGCGCGCTTCGTTCTCGGCCGGCGAGAATTGCTTGGCGGTGGCGACGACGACGCGGTCGCGCAGTAGCACGACGTTGCCGTAGCGCGGGACGAGCTCGACGACCAATCGCGACTCGGTCTCGACGCCGAATGGCGAGGCTGGTCGCGAACGCGAGCACCAGGACGCGGTCGCCGGGCCGCGACCGAACGGCGGTCAGCCGCATCCCGCGCAGGGTTGTCGTGGCCGAGCGCAGCCAGCCCGGATCGACGCCGACGGCCAGCTCGTCGTCCACGAGCGTCACCAGCGGCGGCGAGGCGAAGGCATCGATCGCCAGCGTCTTGGCCGCCTCGCCTTTGTCACCACGCGCTCGCCGCAGGCCGCCGAAGCGTAGCCCGATCCGCCCGTCGTCGAGCAGGCCCACGTCGACGACCCGGGCGCCGGCCAGGGCGCGGTCGAGCTCGGCGGCGGCACGCCGAATCAGAATCCAATCGGTGGTCACGGGTGTCCCAAAAGGCGAAGGGGAGCAGGTGCTTTCCCGCCCTTTGCGTATTGTCCTGAAGTTTGACCCGTTCGTAAGGGAGGCTGGCCGTTGTGACCGGGCCCGGTCTCTTGTTCGTCGTGTCGGGCCCGTCAGGTGCGGGGAAGGACACGCTGGTGGAGGGTCTCAAGGCTCGCCGCGAGCGGCTCCTGTACTCGGTCTCGGCCACCACGCGCGAGCCCGTCCGGGCGAACGTGAAGGCACCGATTACTTCTTCTTGGAGGTGGAGGGTTTG
>CAVXRB010000034.1:0-53651 GCA_963764095.1 uncultured Acidimicrobiaceae bacterium
GCACGCCCGGCCACTCCGAATCCAGGATTGAGTAGATCGCGGAGTTTCGAGTACGACCCGCCTCGCCGTCGACCTGGGCCGCCTGCCAATTGCGCAAGACGCCCTCGAACTGACCACCGATTCGTTCGATCGCGCGTCGTGAGCGATCGTTGCGTTCGTCGGTCTTGAGATCGAGGCGACGAACACCCCACGTGTCGAAGGCGTGGGTCATCATGAGCAGTTTCGCTTCGGTGTTGGCGGCCGTGCGCTGGCCGCGGCCGTGAGGAACGTGCCGCCGATCTCGACACCGTCGGGGTACTCGCGTTCGAAGTACCATCGCAGCGTGAGGAATCGTGTCATGCCGATGACCTCGTCGGTGTCGCTGCGCCGTGTGGCGAACGGCACGCCGTTTCGTTGGTCGCGCTCGACGAGTAGTCGACCAACCAGAACTTCCATCCGTCGGTCGTGGCGGGACGACGACCAACCGAAGGTGGATCGGTCGCCCGAGGCCGCCTCGACCAGGCCGGGCACGTCGTCCAAGCTGAGCGGCGTCAGGGTGACGTGGCGGCCGCGAGGGTACGGACAGCGAGGAACTCATCGTCCAACTGTACGAGAGCGCCCGAATGAAGTCCGCGCCGCGCCTACTCTCTATGATTCGGCGAAGTCGATAGTGACGCGTCGACCGCCGCGAGAGGAGTTCACGTGTACGTCGTCGAGTACGTCTGGGCTCCTCATCGTCTTCGTGACGGTCGTCAGCGTCCTCTTCATCCTGGTCCTCCCCCGCCAGCCCCAGGGCCTGGAGAAGCTACGGTGATCGTGAACAAGTCCGTGCACTACTCCTTCGTCGTGTTCTCGCGGATCGCGAAGACCTACGAGGTCAAGGACTCGATCCTGGCGCCGACGGCCCCGGTGGCCTGATCGCGCAGCTCCTGTGGTGGGCCGTGTGCCTGGTCCTCGGATTCGCGCTGATGCTCATGGACACGACGCACTCGTTCGTGCACGGGCTGACCCAGGCCGTGACGTCGCTCTTCACGGTCGGCGCAATCCACACCGGCGGGGTGCCGAATACGGCCCTCGACATCGCGGCCGGCGCGACGTGGGTCGTGATCGTGGCCCTCCAGATCGCCTACCTGCCCTCGCTCTACAACTCCTTCAGTCGTCGCGAGGCGCTGGTCACGATGTCGAGAGTCGTGCCGGATCACCGGCGTGGGGACCGGAACTGCTCGCGCGCCATCAACTCGTGGGCATCAACGACGCCCTGCCCCAGCTCTACGCCGATTGGGAGCAGTGGGCCGCGGAGGTGACCGAGAGCCACACGACGTATCCGGTGCTGTTGCTCTTTCGCTCTCCCGAACCGTGGCTCAACTGGATCATCGGTCTGTTGGCGGTCCTCGACGCCGGGGCGATGCAGTTGGCACTCACGCCCACCACGGCGCCGAGTCAGACGCGTTTCTGTATCCGCATGGGCTTCACGCTCTTCAATCGCCTCGCCGGATCCCTGGGCTATCCGGTTGACGCCGACCCCGACCCCGATTCGCCGATCCAACTGACCTACGAAGAGTTCGTGAGTGCCGTCGACAAGTTGGCGCTCGTCGGTTTCCCGATGGAACGTAGCGCCGAGGAGGCGTGGCCGCACTTTCGCGGATGGCGCATCAACTACGAGGCCTCGGCCTACCACCTGGCCGACGCGTTCACGGCCCCCCTCGCGCCGTGGTCGGGCACACGTCGCAACCTGCGCGCCGGCGTCGTGGAACCGAGTCGTCCGCCGCACCGCGCGCCTGTCGCCGTGGCCAAGTTCGTCAACGCGCGCCCCGAGGTCGTGAATCCGCCGCACGCGACGCGGACGTGGAAGCCGTCACGACAGAAGCCCACATGAGCCGAGACCCGCACCACATGGTGCGGGTCTCGGTCGTGTACTGACGTCTGTGTGGGTAGAGACTGCGTCGGCCTCGCCGACAGACTTTTCAGATGTGGTTAGTAGAGGATGGGTCCGCCGGGATTGATACCTCCTGATGACGAGGTGGATACTTGGATGTACGTCGGGTCAACCGCGATGGTGGACCAGGTCCCGGTGTAGGAGGATCCGTTGGCGTTGTCGACCAGGCCGGTGTAGTTGTAAATCGGCAACATCCAGACCGAACCGTCGGTCAGTTGGTACGTCTGGTACGAGATCGTCTCGGCGTCCAGCGTGACGTTCACAATCGGAGGACCGGACGGCGTCGTGGTCGTGGTGTCATCCGTCGGCGTTCGCGCGTTGAGGGGACATCACGCCACCGCTCGAACCGGCGCCCACCGCAGCGGAGGACCCCGACGCCGAAGACCGTTCGGCGCGAAGTACGACTGCTGTTCGGCCTCGAGGACGTCAACACCCGCGGCCGGGCTCTGCAACGGGTAGTTGACGGCCGGCGTCGCGCTGAAGGCCGGTCCGTCCATCGACACGAGGTTGTTGTTCTGGTCGACGGTGAAGTCGCAGGTACTGATCGGTCAGACTGACCGTCGACCGTGACGCTGTAGGTCGCCTGCTCTCTCGTTCGTCGTGACCGTGGGCTGACCGGGGGAGGTCACGACGTTGTTCGACGTCGAGAACTGGGGGTCGGTCACCTGGTAGCCGTAGCCGAGCTGTCCGAGGTAGTTCTGCCACGTCACCGCTCACGGTCGATTGACTCGGCATAGCGACCGTCGTGCCGTCAGAGGTCGTCGACGAGGTACCGGCAGCCTGGGGGATCGCACGGAGTACGACCACTGGGGCACCGTGTCGTAGGTCTCGTACTCCACGTAGTTGCCCGACAGGGTCGGTGACCGTGAAGTCCTGGCCGTCGTTGTTCTGGTCGACCGGCGTCCCCGAGACACCGAAGATCGCCGCGAGGCGCGAGGCCTCGTCCGAGGCGCTCGTCGGGCAGCGTCAGTTCGTAGGCCGCACCCGTACCGGCGCTGGTACTGAGGTCCGAGCCGGCGGTGAAGTCGAACTCCTCATAGATGCGCATGGCGCCGTTCGTGGGCACTTGGTTCGTCGAAAACTCCGCCCCCGCCCTCAACTGGGCCGGGCGTCGCGGCTGTGGCTACGCGCCGCCGCCAGCGCGAAGACGACAGGCTCGGCGAGGCGCCGTCGAGCGCGGCGATGCCGCCGACGGTGAGGGCCGCGGCGAGCGCCACCGAGCCGGCCATGCGTATCTGGAAGCTCCGCAGCACGTGACGCCGGGCGCGCGGCGCGCGGGTCATGATCCGCGAGATCATCGCGTTCGCATCCGGGTGCTGGTAACTGCTCGTGGCGGCCGGGTCGGCCGCGCGCAAGCGATCCTCAAAATCAGTCATGAAAGCTCCTCCGCCTTCATACCTAGTACCTGTCGTGAACCGCCCAAAACTTTCAGATCACCTGAGCGGCCGAAAAACGTTCGCGAAAACGGGCCTGAGCCCGGGAAAGCCGCACCGCGGCGGCGTTCGTCGTGATCGAGAGCGCCACACCCAGGGCGTGGGTGTCGAGCCCGTCCCAGGCGTTCAGCATCAGGACCTCACGGTCGTCGTCGTTGAGTGAGACCAGGGCCTCGCGCACGCTCACGTCGGCGATGACGAGGTCTTCGGCCGATGGGTCATCGGGGGCCGAGGAGAGCGTCGACTCGAAGTTCGTGCGTCGATACTGACTCCGGCGAGCGTTGCGCAGGACGTTTCGCGCCACACCGATCATCCAGGGCAACTCTGCGTCGTCGGGCACGCTGTCGATCCGCCGCCACACGACGAGCAGCGTCTCTTCGACGAGGTCGTCGAGGTCGGCCAGGGTCAGGGGATAGAGGCGACGACGGATGTAGTTGCCGATCGCCGGACTGTGTTCGTGAACGAGACGGCGAAAACGATCATCTTGAGGTGAGCCCATTAACCGCTTCTGTCCGATCAGTCTCGATATTTACCACCGAGGCGTGAATACTTCAAGAAAATCGCTAGGATCAGGGGTTCGTGCGAACGAGCATCGCCTCTTGCTCGCGCGTCAGCCACCACGAGGGCGCCTCGCGGTCGTCCCACCACTCGATGACGTCCTCCACGCTGTCGCTCAGGTCACGGAACGTGAGTCCGGCGGCCACGGCTTTGGCCGGGTCGACGGCCAGGGCGGTCTCGCTCTTCGATCCCGACCACAGGGGGAATCTCGTTTCGAGATGGTGGCTCTTGATGTGGCGCGGAGAGATCTCCACCAGGCGCGTGTCGTGGGGCGAGACCTGTTCGCTGATCGATTGGATCACGTCGAAGAACCGACCCGGGGGATACGGACCCGCGGCGTGGAAGGCGCCGAGCGTCGAGTTGGTCGCGAGCGTGACGACGAACTCGCCGAGATCGCGCGCGTCGATGTACTGCAATGCGTTGTCCCGGGGTCCGGGGACCGCGATATTGCCCCCGCGCAGGAGCCGCTGCACCCAGTAGGGGAACCGAAGCGTCGCGTCGTGGCTGCCGATCACGAAGGTCGGACGAACCAGCGTGAGTTGGTCGCCGAAGTGTTGCTGGGCCGCGCGTTCACAGGCGGCCTTGAGCGGTCCATAGGTCTCGCCGGTCACTTCGGCGTCGCGGGCGAGCGTCGCGTCGTCCCACAAGGTCGCGGTCTCTTCGGTCGCGCCCTCGTTCGGTGGGTCCTCGTAGGCCGAGACCGACGAGATCTGGATGTGGTGGCCGCCGCGGTTGCCGAGTGCGAAGGAGAGGACGTCGACGTCGACCGGGCGAAAGGCGATGGCGTCGACGGTGACGTCAAAGGCGAGACCCTCGAGGGCCGACATGTCGCCCTGGCGGTCTCCGACCAGTCGAGTGACCGATTCCGGGAGGTCACTCGGCGTCTGACCTCGGTTGATGACGGTCACGTCGTGACCGGCGTTGAGCGCGGCCCAGGCGATGCCTCGTCCGACGAAGGACGTTCCACCCACAATGAGAATTCGCATCCGTATTCCTCCCTGCGACATCCGTCATGCTACGAGGAAACGTGCAGGGGCTCGTGACTGGTCATCGTCGCGATGAAGTCCTTCGTCGTGGCGACCGCTTCGTTAGTTGAGGTGACGCTCACTCGCCCAGTGCGAGAGTTGGTAGCGACTGGAGAGCTGCAGTTTGCGAAGGACCGACGAGACGTGACTCTCGACGGTCTTGGTCGAGATGGTCAACTCCTTGGCGATGTCCTTGTAGGAGTAACCGCGTGCGATGAGTCGGAGCACTTGACGTTCTCGAGCGGTCAGCTGGTCGAGGTCGGGATCGGCGATGACCAAAGGTCGATCGTCGGTGCCCGTGCTGAAGGCGTCGAGGACGAATCCGGCCAAACGAGGTGAGAAGACGACGTCGCCCGCTGCGATCCGGTAGATCGCGTCGATGAGGTCCGGGCCCGAGATGTTCTTGGTCACGTAGCCACGGGCGCCGGCGCGAATGACGCTGATGACGTCGGTCGACGCGTCCGAGACCGAGAGGGCGAGGAACTTCGTCGTCGTGGTGTGCTCGACGACCGCGCGCAGTACGGCCTGGCCACCGCCGTCGGGCATGTGCACGTCGAGGAGGACGACGTCGGGCGTGCGCTCGAGGATCATCTCAATGGCGGCCTCGACCTCGTCGGCCTCACCCACGATGTCGACCGATCCCGCGATCTCGGCCCGGATGCCCGAGCGAATGAGTTCGTGGTCGTCGACCAGGAAGACACGCGGTTGCACTGAATCGGTCATTGGTTGCGCGGCATGACGAGCTGGACTTCGGTGCCGGAGCCGACCTCGGTGTTGATGATCGCCTCGCCGCCCAGTTGAACCATCCGTTGCCGAATAGAAAGCGCGATGCCCTGTCGATCCGCCGGGATGGCGTCGAGGTCGAAGCCGATACCTTGGTCGCGAACGAAGATCGAGATCGTGGTCGGCTCCACTTCGGTGTAGATCGAGACGCTCGTGGCCTCGGACCACTTCGCGGCATTGATCGCGGCTTCGCGCGCGGCGGCCACGAGCGTCGAGACCCGGTCATCCGGAACGCAGTCGCCGACCGTCACGAGCTCGACGCGCACGCCGTAATCGTTCTCGACGTCGTGCTCGATCGCTCCGACGAGTCCCACGAATGACGTCGAGGCATTCGTCACCGTCTCGGGGCTGAAGAGCCACTGGCGAAGTTCGCGCTCCTGGTTGCGGGCGAGTCGCACGACGTCCCCCTCGTTGGCCGCGGCGCGCTCGATGAGCGTGAGCGTCTGGAGCACGGAGTCGTGCAGGTGGGCGACCATGCTGGCGCGCTCCTCGGCGCGGACTCGTTCTCGGCGCTCGCTCGTCAGTTCTCGCACGTTCTGCAACCACCACGGCGCGAAGAGCACGAGCACACCGACGACCAACACCGCCGTCCCGATGATGGCCGAACCGGCCGAGCCCCAGAATCCGCCGATGTGGTGGAGCTGATGCAGTCCGATGAAGATCAGCCCGGCTCCGACGACCACGCGCAGCACGAGCCCCTTGCGACTCTTGGAGAACGCGCCGCCGATGAACGGCGCGGTATCGAAGAACTCCGTGAGGTGGCTGCGCTCGTCGATCGAAGCGCCTCGCCACACGGCGACGCCGGCGAAGACGCTCAAGAGGAGTGGCCAGCCGAATCCGTCGGAGGTCCGTGTCCCGGTCGTCTGCAGGGCGATGATCAGAACGATCGTCGCGATGAAGGCGACCAGCACGAGTTGCGCCTCGCGGCGATTCTGGAATATCTGCTGAATGATCGAGTGTTCCTCACCCGAGCGCGTGAGGACCAGCCAGAAGGTCATGTAGAGCAAGATGCCGAGTCCGAAGATCAAGGTGAGGAGGGCGAAGATGACGCGGATGTTGCGCTCCTTGATACCGAGACGCGTGGCGAATCCGCCGCAGACGCCGCCGAGGATGCAGTTGTCACGGCCCCGTCGCAGTGGCCGAAGGGGCGTACCGACGACGGCATGGCTCGACGTGGTGATCGACATTCGGTTCTCCCTTCGACGACATTGTGACGCTTCGGTCAGGACAAATTCTGTCACGAGGACTTCCCTTTGTATCTAAGGGGAAACCCTGAACGCCCGTGCGCGTCGATGCGCGCTCTGAGGGTTCATCCCCATAGTCCTTGACCAGCGAAGACCGTACATTTGAACCATGGATGACGACGAGCAGACCGAAGACACCGTCCCGACGTGGACGCCGACGCCGGAGCCGGAGGTTGCCCCCGAGGCTCGGCTGCGTCGCAGCACCAAGCGACGAATGGTGGGCGGCGTCGCCGGTGGCATCGCTGAGCGATTCGACGTCGACGCCAACATCGTGCGCGTCGTCTTCGTCGTCCTCACCTTCCTCTACGGACTCGGCGCAGCGGTCTATCTCGCCATGTGGGTCCTGATTCCGCAGTCGGGCCGCCCCGACGGCGATGCCGATGTGGACGCGCCCCCCGCGTCCAACGTGAAGCTCCTGCGGTACGTGCTTCTGGCCGGCATCGTCGTCGCGGTGGTCATCGTCCTCGCGACGCTGGGCCACTCGCCGCGACTCGGTGGGAGCTTCGGCGCACTCTGGTTGATCTTCCTCGCCGTCCTCGCGGTGCTGTCACTGCGCTCGTCGGCGCGTCAGCACATGCTTCGACGGTTCATCGCGCTGGTCTTCTTGTCGGTCTTGACCGTGGCGATCCTGCTCTCCGGCGCGTTCCTCGGCTTCATCGCCTCGACCGGTGTTCCGATGACCGGCGGCAGCGGCGCTCGCATATTTCAGCCGAGCAACGTCGGCCAGGTGCAGAGTACGTACCGCACGGAGTTCGGTGCGATGACCGTCGACCTGCGCGAGGTTCACTTCACGTCGAGCACGAAATCGGTGTCGGCGAGCGTGGCCGTCGGCATCTTGAACATCGACGTGCCGGCGAACGCCATCGTCTATCTCAAGACGCATATCGGTGCCGGGAACGTCCAATATCGTCAGTCGCTGTTACGACGACCAGCAGCCGTTCAGCGCGATTCCTCCCTCACTTAAGACAGTGGCCAGTCAAGAGGCGGCGCCCCACCTGAACCTCAACGTCCAGGTCGGCGCCGGTCAGATCAATATTCGTCGCGGCTTCGCGTCGGTCAACTCGGGGATCCCTTGCGTGCAATGAAGCGATAAGGATGGGGCCGTGTACTTAGACGCGGCCAACCTCATCGAAAACGAGACCATCGGCGAAGCCTGGATCGCTATCGCGCGACGGATCATGGAGTAGCGGTGCCGCGAGCACCTACGACGCACTGCGCGATGCGCGAAGCTCTTGATGACGATGATCGTGGTACGGAGCCCCCGGCACGACCGACGAGATCGTGGCGCGTTTCGCCGACCCCGAGCGTCTGGCGTGGATGCGCGCGAATTTCGTCGACTTCGCGGAGGTGCAGCGACCTCGGCGACGCCGACAGCTACGCCACGCGGCTGCACGACTACGCCGGCGCGGGACTCGATCAACTGCGCTGGGTGAGCGATCGACTGCGCAGTGATCCGCTCAGTCGTTCGGCCACCATCACGACGTTCCAGCCTCTGACGCGACACGTCGTACATTCCCTGCGTCAGTCTGTTGGACTTCTATCTCGACGAAGACGCCTTGCATCTCGTGGTCTACGCCCACAGCATCGACTTCGGCGCCAAGGGATACGCCAACCTGCTCGAACTCGCGGTGATCCAACACCAGGTCGCGACCGAGATCGGCAGAGACCGTCGGACCGCTCACGATGATCGTGAAGTCGGCCCACGTCTATGACAGTGACGCCGACTCTATGACGTCGGTACTCGACGAACTTCCCCGTCGTTGCTTGACTAACGTCGGCGTCGCGCGCGACCTTCAGCGCGTCGGCCCACCACACCAATTCGTCGATCATCATGTCGAGGCGATCGTCCAACGACTCGAAGATCGTCGGGTCGTGAACGTTTCGGCCGTCATCGCCGGGCGCATCACATCGGGAAGGATGTGCACGGCGTGACGCAGCGGGGCCATCTCGAACTCGACGAGACCAAACGCAGTTGTTCGATCGCTCGGGCACCGCCGGCGTTGCCGTAGCCCACGAAGGTGATGGGCTTCTTGTTGAACTCGGGGAAGACGTACGTCCATTGCGTTCTTCAGCGAGGCGGGATAGCCGTGGTTGTACTCACTGGTGACCGCGATGTAGCCGTCGGCCGCGTCAAAGCGCCGGCCCAACTTGGCGATGTCCTCGTTGGGGTAGTCGCGCAGGGACCGCGCCGGCGACATCGCGCTCTCGAAGAAGGGGAGCGGGTAGTCGCGCAGGTCCAGCACGTCGAGTTCGAAGTCGTCGCGACCTTCAGGCGGTCCACCAGCCACGCGACCGGCTTGTCGGCGAAGCGAGCCCGGGTCGCGTCGAACCGATGATGATCTGGAGTCGCAGTGCCACGGTCTAGAGACCCGGGAAGACGCGACGGAGTTCGTCGAGGTGCGTGGGGTCGATGCCCGCGGGCGTGTGCTCCTCGTCCAAGCGGCCGTAGGCCAGGCGCAGGAACGCCTCGGCCGGGATCTCGAGGTCGAAGTTCTCCACGCCTTCCACCTCCTCGAGCGACACGCCGTCGATCGTCTGGGTGATCGCGAAGTCCTTCTGCGGATCGGTCGTGCGGATGTGCAAGGTGTGCTCTTTGCCCGACGGCTTCGCGGCGAAGCGCATGAGGAGTTCCAGATTGGCGAACAAGAACGGCACGGCCTCGGGCTGCAGAGTCGCATCGGTATTGAAGGACTCTTCGATGTCCCAGGTGTGAAAGACGTGTTCGCCGAGTCGCAGCCGCACGGCCGCGTCGAAGTCGAAGCGCATCGGACCGAGGTTCAAGGAGAAGCGGTCCCGCTCGTCCGGGCGTGAGTTCTTGCATGCCGGGCGAGCAGTGCCTGGTCGGCGTCGAGGGCGTCGGTGACCTGGGCGTGCGGCGTCTTCGCGTTCCATACGTCCCAGACCGACTCGTTGAACTTGGGCGGGGTCTCGCGCGCGTCGACGGAGTCGTCGATGTTTCGCTTGGAGATGATCGCCCCCGATCCGAGGTGGCTCATGACGTCGGCGACCGTCCACTCGGTCGGATGGGCCGACGCGACGTACTGCTCTTCGCCCATCCCTTCGATGATCGTTCTCAGATAGGCGACGGAGGTATCGAGGGCGTCGAGGGCGTCGGTCATGGAAATCTGCTTTCGTGATGTCGGGGCGGACCCGGGGCTTACTCTTCCACCACGACTGTACGGTCGAGATCGCGAACGTCGTTCACCCCGGTCAAGCCCAGTGTCACCATCATCTCGGACTGGATGATGCGCAAGGACGTGGTCGACGCCTCGCTCGCCGCGCGCCGCGACGGCGTAGGCCCAGGCCCGACCCAAGAGCAGGCCCGGGCCCCCATGGACATCGCCTTGACGACGTCGAGGCCGCTGCGGATGCCGCCATCCATCAGTACCTCGCACCGATCGCCGACGGCCTCGGCGATGGCCGGGAGGGACCGGATGGTCGAGGGCACGTCATCGAGTTGTCGACCGCCGTGATTCGAGACGACGACCGCGTCGGCGCCGTGGTCGATCGCCTGGCGCGCGTCGTCGGGGTCGAGTATTCCTTTAAGAGCGATCTTGCCGCGCCAGTGCTCGCGCAGCCACGCGAGGTCGTCCCAGGTCACACTGGGGTCGAACTGGCCGGCCACCCAGGCCTGGAAGTCACCGGGCACGTTCGCGTCGGGGAGCGCCTTCTCGAGGTTCCCGAAGGTCAGCGGACGACCGCCCAGGGCGACGTCGCGCACCCACTTCGTGTGTGTCACGAGGTCGGCACCGCGGCGCAGACGCTGGGCGCGAGGGATCTTGCCGCTGATGCCGTTGCGTGCGTCGCGGTAGCGCTGACCGATGACGGGAAGGTCCACGGTGAGCACCAACGTGGTGCAGCCGACCGCTTGGGCCCGCGCCATGAGGTCCTCGGCGTAGCTGCGGTCCTTCATGACGTAGAGCTGGAACCAGATGGGTCGCGTGATCGCCGCGGCGACCTCTTCGAGGCCACAGATCGAGAGTGTCGACTCACAAAAAGGGATGCCGGCGCGTTCGGCGGCCTTCGCCGCCTGGACCTCGGCCCGGCGCGCGAGCATGCCGCCGAAGCCGATCGGCGCGAGGATGACCGGGAGGGCGATCTCCTCACCGAGCACCGTCGTCGACAGTGAGCGCGTGGAGACGTCACGCAGCACCCGCTGGCGAAACTGGATGCGGTGGAGGTCGTCCCGGTTCGCCGCCAGCGTCGACTCGCCGAACGCGCCGCCGTCGACGTAGTCGAAGATCTGACGGGGGAGTTTGCGACGGGCCCGCTCCCGGTAGTCCTCGATCGAGGCCGGCGCGAGATTGAGGCTGTGGTCACGTCGGTTCTGGGGCACAACTCATTATGCAGCACCGTTCGAGGCGTCTTCGCTGGCCAGTTGACGTTTCAGCGTCGCTGCGCCATGCTCTTCACGTGTTTGAGACCACGGAGGAACTCGCCTCGCTCGACGAAAAGTTGGCCGATTCGTTCAACCGCGCCGGTGAGCATCTCACGTCGATCATCTCGTCCGATCGCCGACTCTCGGCGCACGACCTGTCGCGTTATCTGGTCGGCGTGCGTCACTTCGTCGTGTCGACCGTCACCCAGGACGGCGAGCCGCGCTGTTCGGCGGTCGACGGCCTCTTCCTGCACGGCGCTCTCTGGTTCTCGACGAGCGCCCACTCGATCAAGGCGCGCCACCTCGAGCGCCGCCCGGCGATCAGCGCCGCGCACGTGGTCGGTGACGACGTCGCGCTCTTCGTACACGGACGCGCACGTCTGGTGCGCGGCGGTCCGGGCGACGCCGACGCGATACGTCACTACTGGACCGACGTCTACGGCGCATCGCCCGAGGACTGGGTCGCGACACCCAGCGACGCGCGCTACGTCGAGGTCATCGCCGCGTCGGTCTACTCCTACGCCTTCTCGCGCGAGCGCTTCGAAGCGCTGTGTGTTCGTGGCGACGTCAAGGACGTCGACGAGGACGCCGGATAGCCTTTGGCCAAGGCGTACCTAGGGGGGTAGATGATGATTCGTAAGTTCTCGGCGGAGTTACTCGGAACGGCACTGCTGGTCTTTTTCGCGGTCGGCGTGGCGACGCTCACGTTCGGTTTCAAGGCCGATGGCAGCTCGTTCATCGCGGGCGTCGTCGCCACCGCGCTCGCGTTCGGACTCACCTTGCTGGCCCTGGCCTACGTGCTCGGTCCGATCTCGGGCTGTCACGTCAATCCCGCGGTCACCTTGGGCGCACTGGTCGCCGGACGGATCTCGCTGCGCGACGCCGCGAGCTACTGGGTCGCCCAGTTCATCGGTGGCGTCGTCGGCGCCCTCGCGCTCTGGGGTGTCTTCTCCACCTCGCCGCTCTATCACCGCACGATCACCGGTCTCGGGACGGACGGGTGGGGAGCGGCCAGTTTCATCCACGTCGGGGCCGGCGGCGCCTTCGTCGCCGAGGTCATCTTGACCGCACTGTTCGTCTTCGTCATCTTGGGCGTGACGAACGAAACGGCCAATCCCTCGACAGCCGGTCTGGTGATCGGCCTCACGCTCACCGTGGTCCACCTCATCGGGATCCCGATCACCGGCACGTCGGTTAACCCGGCGCGCGCCCTCGGCCCGGCCCTGATCGTCGGCGGGACGTCGCTGCACCAGGTGTGGCTCTTCATCGTGGCGCCGC
The DNA here is from genome assembly GCA_963764095.1 of uncultured Acidimicrobiaceae bacterium. GTDB lineage: Bacteria > Actinomycetota > Acidimicrobiia > Acidimicrobiales > RAAP-2 > RAAP-2. Next base: position 12,615 of record CAVXRB010000034.1, read on the forward strand.
TCGTGGGCGGGGTGCTGGCCGCGCTCGCGCACCGCGCGCTGTTCTCCACGAAGAATGCGTCGCCCATCGGATTCGCGTCGGCCCAGAACTGACGATTCCCTAGAAAATCGCGCGACCCCGCCGCGGCTGGCAAAATGGCGAGGCGATGCGAATCCTCATCAGTTCCACGGGCTTAGCGGGGCACTTCAATCCCCTGGTGCCCTTCGTCGAGGCCGCCCGAGATCGAGGCGACGAAGTATTCGTGGTGGTACCGCCGAGTCTCGCCAAAGAGGTCGAGGTCCTCGGCGTCGAGCACTACCTGAGCGATCCTCCCGACCCCGAGAAGTCGAAGGAGCTCTGGCGTCGCGCGGCACGGGCCAGCCACGCCAACGCGACGCGACTCTTGGACGGCGAGTTCTTCGGACGACTGTCGACCGAAGCGATGCTCCCGACCATCGAGACGGCCTGTGAGAAGTTCAAGCCTGACCTGATCCTGCGCGAGCCCTGCGCCTACGCCGGCGCGATCGCCGGCCATCGACACTCGATTCCTCACGCCCAAGTGGCGATCTCGACCGCGCGCACGGATTGGAGCGTCTTAGGTCTCGTCGGTCCGATCCTCGAGGACTTCGAAGTCGGCATGGAGAAGGTGCTGCGCCAGGCGCCTTATCTCTCGCGGATGCCGGAGAGTCTCGACCCGTCGCCGTTTCCGAATACGTTGCGCTACCGCGAGGACGTCGTTCCGGCCGCTATCCAGCCCGGTCGCTGGGCCGAAGGCGCCGGACCGTTGATTTACTTGACCTTTGGCTCGGTCGCCGGGGCTCTCGACACCGCATTTTCGGCCTTTCAGAGGGCAATAGACGCCGTGACGGGCCTTGACGCCCGGGTCCTGGTCACGACGGGGAGGGGATTCAACCCCAAGGCGCTTGGCGCGGTGCCGCCGAACGTGATCGTGGAGTCCTGGGTCCCTCAAGAGTCGATCTTCCCGTTCGCGTCGATGGTGCTCTGCCACGGCGGCTCGGGGACGACCTACGGCGCACTCGCGGCCGGTCTACCGATCGTGTTCGTGCCGATGTTCGCCGACCAACGGACCAACGCGAAACTGATCACCGTCGCGGGCGCCGGTGTCGTCGTCGACGTCGGCTCGAAGTCGGAGCCGGGCTTTCGCGCGATCGAAGCGACCGACGTCCCGCGCATCCGCGCGGCGGTCAAAGAAGTGCTCGCGAAGAGTTCGTACGCACTCGCGGCCCAAGTGATTGCTGAAGAGATCGCGTCGACGGGTTCGGCGCGCGACTGCTTGGACGAACTCTTCGCCTCCTGATGGCGCACGAACTCGGCCCGTAGCACAGAAAACCCCAAATGGTGGGTTCGCCCAAAAAGTGATGATTTTCCGGCCGACTTTTAACAACTTTTGCGCCGAGAGGCCTTTAAATTAGCGGATTTGCGCGGCGTTTCTCGTTTCAGCGACTTTTTTAGGGCCTCGAACCGTAAAATGGTACTTCCAACCGCTTAGTCATCCAAGAGGTGGCCGTTGTGCATACCTCGGCGGGAGGTCTTGAACCGTGGACCACGAGTCCCGAGCGGTTCGCAACTGTCGTCGAGGGCGACGTACACAAATAGGCGGAGGCTTCAGAGATGTTCCAAGCACGTAAACGATTGAAACACGTCCCAACGCTCTCCCACACCACGATCTGGGCGAGCCTCGTGACGTTGATCATCACGTTCAGCACACTCTCGACACCCTCGACGGCGGCAACGACGATCAGCGCGCCGATTCGCGGCGTACCGGCACTGTCCGCCACCTCGTCACCGGTTCGTCACGTCGCGGCGCGCGTGCGGCCGCGCCACACGGTCGCCCTCAAGGCCGAGCTGGCCGATTTCACCGTGGACCCGACGCCGAGCGACAGTCGCGTCGTCACCCTTATTCACCAGGACTTTCCGCAGCGGGCCTGGCACGACGCCGAGGCCGTGGCGTGGTGCGAATCGAAGTTCCGCGCCGACGACATCGGCTTTGACAGCAACGGGACGCACGACCGGGGGCTCTTTCAGCTCAACGACGGCGGCACCGAGCAGTATCTGATGGCCATGATCCACCAGAACCCCAAGAACCTCAACCTCGCGTTCAATCCGGTGCTCAACGTGCGCGCCGCGGCCCTGCTGTACGCGCGCGACGGTTGGAGCCAGTGGTCGTGTGAGTCGGCGATCTAACCCAGAGCGTCTGTAACGGCCAGCGTCGAGGTCACGCCCTGGGAGTACGCCTGATCCTTCGAGCCGACAGCGGAATCGGTGCGCTGAGGTCGCGTACGTGGATGTAGCCCGTCGCCTGGGTGAACGGTGCCCAGGTATTTGACGTGTAGCCCTGACTATCAACCGCGTAGTTGTCCGAGACCAGGAAAACCGTGTGATTTGACCAGTTCACGCGCGCGACGTAGGCGACGTGACCCATCCCCGGCCCGTCGTACCAGGCGATGGCGCCCACGGCCGGGGTGTGGTTCGTCTGGGCCGCGAGCGTGAAGCCCCACTGGTTCGCGTAGCCCCACGAGCGACCAGGATCGGGTAGGCCGTTGTGCGCGAGCATCCAGGCGGCGAACAAGGTGCAGTTGTGCGGGGGCGTGCCGATGCCGCCCTTCGTGTCACTCCCGTAGTACTTGGCGGCCCAACTGTTGTTCATCGTGGTCGCGTTGTAGCCGTCGATGGTGCAGGCGTAGCCACTGGACTTACATCCCGTCGCGGCGTTGGCCACGGTCGCATCGAACACAAACGCGCCGAGCACGAAGGCGCCGGCGAGTGCGAGTCGCACTGGTGTGGACGCCCCCCAGACACGAGGCGCCCGGGTATGCAATCGTTCGGTGATCGCCATCAGCCCCCCTCAGCCTTCGGTGACCGTACCACCGACCACTTTTTCAATACAAATGGCACAAGATCTGCCTTAAATCTGGGGGAAAGCCTCCTTTTGGACGACCGGTGTGGTGCCGATCGCGTCAAGCAGCCCTCGAGGGCGATTCCCGGGGGCTCCGAGCACTGTTCGAGGGCGAGCGTCACGTTACCGACGTCGAATTCGTGTTCGCTTCTCGCGGCGCGTACGTAATACTGAAAAAATGTCGATTCCCAGTGGGACAGTGACGCTGCTCTTTTCGGACATCGAAGGTTCGACGCATCTCTGGGAGAACGCGCCCAAAGAGATGGCGCCGGCGCTCGAACGACACGACCAACTGGTGCGTGCGGCGATGGACGCGCACGATGGCTACGTCTTCAAGACCATCGGCGACGCGTTCTGTGTCGCCTTCCCCACGGGCCACGCCGCTCTGCGCGCCGCGCTCGACGCGCAGAGCGCGGTCGTGAGCGAGCCGTGGCCGAATGGTGCGGAGATCCGAGTGCGAATGGCGCTGCACACGGGGGTGTGTCAAGAGCGCGACGGCGACTACTTCGGCCCCACCGTGAACCGGACCGCGCGACTGATGGGCATCGCCCACGGCGGTCAGGTGCTGATCTCAGGCGTGACGGCCGATCTGCTCTCGGACTTCCCCTCTGATGAGGGACTACTTCGCGACCTGGGACAACACCGACTGCGGGACCTGGGCCGACCTGAACACGTCTGGCAACTCGTCTCCGGGTCGCTACCGTCGGATTTCCCCGCGCTGGAGTCACTGGATAACCCGGAGTTACCGAACAATCTGCCCGAACTGCTGTCCTCGTTCGTGGGTCGCGATGAAGAGTTGAACGAAGTGCGCACGTTGATCCATGAGAACCGGCTCGTGACGTTGACCGGCGCCGGTGGCTCGGGAAAGACGCGACTCGCGATGCAGGCCGCCGCGGAGCTACTGGACGGACAGGGCGAAGGAGTGTGGTTGGTGGAACTGGCCTCGGTGACCGACGAAGCGTTGGTGCCGCTTGCCGTCGCTTCGGTCCTGGGGATCCAAGAGATGATGGACGTGTCGCCGCTCGAGACGCTGATCGTGGCGCTGAGCAATCAGAACGTGCTGCTGATACTCGACAACTGTGAACACCTGATCGGCGCCTGTTCAAAGTTCGCCGACGAGGTGATGCGCAACTGCGCGCGCGTGCACATCATGGCCACCTCGAGAGAGCCCTTGGGCATCGAGGGGGAGCGCGTCTACCGCGTTCCGTCAATGTCGTTGCCCGGGGAGGACGTCGAGTCCTTCGCCGACGTCGGGAACTCCGACGCGGTCGCACTCTTTCTTGGTCGCGCCCGAGAGGTCGACTACATGGTCCACGACGAGGACGCTTCGCTGATCTCATCCATATGCAAACGGCTCGACGGGATTCCCTTGGCGTTGGAACTGGCGGCGGCCCGACTCTCCTCGATGTCGCTCTCCCAGCTCCACGAGCGACTCGACCAGCGCTTTCGACTACTCACCGGTGGGAGCCGCAACGTGATGGCGCGCCAGCAGACGCTCCAGGCCCTGGTCGACTGGTCCTACGGACTGCTGAGTCCCGCCGAACAGAGTGTGCTGCGACGTCTGTCGGTCTTCGTCGGGGGCTTCACCCTCGAGGCCGCCGAGTCGGTCTGTTCGAGCGCCGTGGTCGATGAGTTCGACGTCGCGAACGTGCTGCACTCGCTGGTCGCCAAGAGCCTCGTCGTCGCGGACCAGGGCCACCGGTCGGTCCGCTTCCGGCTGCTTGAGACGATCCGTCAGTACAGCGCGCAGAAGTTGCTCGACGCCGAAGGCGACGAGATCGCCCTCGACGTACGCGAACGGCACGCCGACTACTTCGTCGCGCTCGCCGTCGCCGGCGGAGCGGGCTACTACAGCACCGCCCATAACGAATGGGCCCGGACGCTCGACGTCGAAGGCGAGAATCTCCGTGCGATGTTGTCGCACTGCGCGGCCTCTTCGTCGCGAACCGAGGACGTGATGCGCGTCTTCGTGGCGCTCGGTTGGTTCCTTACGTCGCGCGCCTCCTACGACTGGGTGCCCTACCTCTCGGACGCCATCAAACGCAGCGGTGATGCCAAGACGCCGCTGTTCGCCAGCGCCATGGTGATGCTGGGCCAACTCGAGGTCTCGTTCTCCTTGTTGGACGACGCCAAGGTCGCGGCCGCAGCGGTGGTGATCAAACGCGGTCTCGCGATGGCCGAGGAGCTAGACGAACAGGCCGTGCAGGCGCGCGCGCTCGGACTGCTCGCGATGGACGCCGCGCGCCGTCACGAACTGGATCAGGCGACTGAGTTCACACTTCGTTCGATCGCCGCCGCACGGGCATCGGGGGACAGTGCCGAGATTGCCGCCGCCCTCTTCTCTTCCCTGGGCGGAAGGATCGGCGATGCGTTGTTCACCGAGGTTGACGCCGCCAAGGTCATCGACGAGGTCCACGACATCTGGAGTGCCGCCGGCTTCAACTCCGGCCTGGCGGCCGTCAGCTCCAACGCCGCCCATAGCGCGTTCAACCGGGGCGACGTCGAGGCCGCCGCCAGGGAGTGGCGACACGCGCTCGAGGTCTTGGAAGAGAGCGGCGCCGTCTGGTGGGCCCGGTCGCCGAGAGTCAATCTCGCGCTCATCCTGGCCGCGTCCGGGAAGTTCGACGAGGCCGGGCCGCTCCTGCGCCAGAGTTTGCGTGAAGCGCGTCGCTCGGGATTTCGTCAAGACGTCGGCCCACTCATTGAGGTCGTCGGATTCCAGGTGGCGCTGGACGGTGACGTCGTTCGCGGTGCGCGTCTGTTCGGTGCGGGGAGGGCACTCAGCGCCCACGGTCTGGACATCGGGACGCTCAGTCCCAACACCGACTTGGAAGAAGCGATGGAACGAGAGGCCGAGGCGAAGTTCCGTGCAGCGTTGGGCGATGAAAGATTCGAACGCGAATACACGATCGGCACGACGCTCTCGGTGAGCGCGGCGACGGAACTGGCCTTGGCGCGACCGCGTTCCGAGGCGCCATTCGTGGGTGGCCCGCCCACTCCGTGACCAATCGGCGTGTCGAAGTGAGCGCCAGATTCGTTACGCTGATGCATATTCTGCGCCGACAACAGGAGTGAACATGGACAGCGAAAATCAGTGCCCGGTCTCAGACGGATTTGACGCGACCCCGGCTGGTCGACACCCCCACCAGGACTGGTGGCCCAACCAACTGAAGCTCGACCCACTCGAACGACGGCCGGCCGTTGGCAATCCGATGGACGCGACCTTCAACTATGCCGAGGCCTTCAACAGTCTCGATCTGGAAGCGTTGAAGAAGGACATCATGGCGCTGATGACCAACTCACAAGAGTGGTGGCCGGCCGACTACGGCCACTACGGACCGTTCTTCATCCGCATGGCCTGGCACAGCGCGGGCACCTACCGAATCCACGATGGTCGAGGCGGTGGCGGCTACGGCGTGCAGCGCTTCGCGCCGCTCAACAGCTGGCCCGACAACGTGAACCTCGACAAGGCCCGGATGCTGCTCTGGCCCATCAAGCAGAAGTACGGACAGAGGATCTCCTGGGCCGACTTGATGATCCTGACCGGAACCTTGGCCCTCGAATCGATGGGGATGAAGACCTACGGCTTCGGCGGTGGCCGCGAAGACGTCTTCGAAGGTGACGAGGACATGTACTGGGGCCCCGAAGACGTCTGGCTGGGTGACAAGCGTTACAGCGGTGATCGAGAACTCCAAAAGCCCTTGGGCGCGGTGCAGATGGGACTCATCTACGTGAACCCCGAGGGGCCCAACGGCACGCCGGATCCCCTCGCGTCGGCCAGGGACATTCGCGAGACGTTCGGTCGCATGGCGATGAATGACGAAGAGACGGTGGCGTTGATCGCCGGTGGCCACACCTTCGGCAAGGCCCACGGCGCGGCCGATGGCGCCGAGTACAACGGACCCGAGCCCGAAGGCGCCACGCTCGCCGAACAGGGACTCGGCTGGAAGAACAGTTACGGCGTCGGTAACGCCGGTGACTCGATCTCGAGCGGACTCGAGGGCGCGTGGACGGCGAGCCCGATCCGCTGGGACAACAGTTACTTCGACACGCTCTTCGGACACGAGTGGGAGCAGGTCAAGAGCCCGGGCGGGGCGACCCAGTGGGTTCCCAAAGACGGCGGCGGCGCCGATTCGGTGCCCGACGCACACGACCCGACGAAACGCCACGCTCCGATCATGTTCACGACGGACCTCGCGCTACGACTGGACCCCGTCTACGGGCCGATCTCCAAGCGCTTCCACGAGAACCCCGACCAATTCGAACTCGCCTTCGCGAAGGCCTGGTACAAGTTGACGCACCGCGACATGGGCCCGCGCGTACGCAGTCTCGGTCCGTGGGTCCCCGCCGAGCCCCAGCTGTGGCAAGACCCGGTGCCCGAAGCGACTGGTACACCGATCAGCGAGGCGCAGGTGAAGGAACTCAAAGAGCTCATCCTTGGCTCGGGGCTCACGGTCTCGCAACTGGTCGCCACGGCGTGGGCGTCGGCCGCGTCATTTCGCGGTACCGACAAGCGCGGCGGCGCCAACGGCGCGCGCATCCGTCTCGAACCGCAGAAGGATTGGGAGGTCAACGACTCGGCCCAGGTGTCGATGGTGTTGCGCACGCTCGAAGGTATTCAGAGCGACTTCAACGCATCGCACGCCGATTCGCCGGTCTCGCTCGCCGACCTCATCGTGCTCGGCGGCTGTGGCGCCGTCGAAAAGGCCGCGAAGGCGGCCGGCCATGACGTCGCCGTTCCGTTCTCGCCCGGTCGCACGGACGCCTCGCAAGAAGAGACCGACGTGGAGTCCTTCGCCGTGCTCGAGCCGACCTACGACGCGTTCCGCAACTACCTTCGAGAAGGCCATAGCCGAACGGGTGAGGAACTACTCATCGAACGCGCACAGCGCTTGACGCTGAGCGCGCCGGAGATGACGGTGCTCGTGGGCGGCATGCGCGTGTTGAACGCCAACTTCCGAGGATCGGACTTCGGCGTCTTCACGAAGCGGCCGGAGGCGTTGACGACAGATTTCTTCGTGAACCTGCTCGACATGAGTACCAAGTGGGAGCCGACCTCGTCGGCCGAGGCGACGTTCGAGGGACGTGACCGTCGCACGAACGAACTCAAGTGGACCGGGACGCGCGTCGACGTCGTATTCGGATCGAACTCGCAGTTGCGCGCGCTCGCCGAGGTCTACGCGAGCGACGACGCCCAAGAGAAATTCGTGCGCGATTTCGTCGCCGCGTGGAACAAGGTGATGAACCTCGATCGGTTCGACCTGAAGTAAGTCGCGTCGGAGTCGTTGGCGTCAGCGATCCAGCCCGTCGTCGCTGTCATCGACGTCGCGGCCGCTTCGCAGTGACTCGTGCACGGCGATCTGTTCGTGCTTGCGCTCGCCGAGCTCCTTCTCGTCGGCTCGTTCGATCTGCACGAGGTGGTCGTCGGCCGCCGGGATCGAGCGAATGAGTTCGTCGAGCTTCAACTGCAGCGCCGTCTGTTGACGGTCTTGGGTGTGCTTCACGGCGAAGAGCAACATGATCACTATCGCGTTCGCGATCGTCGAGAATCCCATCTGCCACCTCGAGGGGAAACCCTCGAAGGCCAGGGCGACGATGAAGATCACCAGAGCCACCGAGACCATCGCCGCGGTGGCGACGTGCGAGATGACCTCATCAAGTCGTTGGAACATACGACTCATTCGTTGGCGAATCGTTGAGTCCATCTGTCCGTCTCCCGGCGCTCGTGGTTAGCGGATAATCATGGCAACTCGCATTTTTGATGTCAATACAAAAAGAACACGCTGCATTCATCGACGAAGAGTTTTCTTATTCGTCGTGAATCCTTGCACGACTCTTCGAATCTCTTTAAACGTTCGTGAGTGTTCCCTGTGAGGCGAAAATTCACTTTTAGGCTCGTGACGTAGGTACATCGTCGATGTCCTTGCGAGTAGCAACACCGCACAGAGCAACTACATCAAAGGAGATGTCATGGGCTTATCGGGAATGGTTTTGAGTGCAATATCCGCAGTAACCGGTGCGATCATGTATTGGGCAACCACCGCACAGACGTCTGCGGTCGCTCAGCAACACGGATTTCGTCTCTCGACGCTGGGTGTCATCTTGATGATCGCCGGCGCCGTCGGATTCGTGATCTCGCTGATCGTCTTCGCATCATCACGCCGTTCGCCCTCAGCGCCGGCGCGTTCCATGGACCGCGAGGTCGTGGACAGTACGGGCAACCGGACCGTGGTGCACGAACGACAGAACTAGTTCACGGGCTGGAAAAGCGCGGCCTGGAATCGAGGACACGCTACTACGTTGCGCGTAGTAGCGTGTCCTCATGAGCAAGAACGCACAACAGTTTCCTCGTCGTCCCAACGATCCACTTTTACTGTTGTTGACGAGTCTCGCGTCGGGACCAAAACACGGGTACGCCCTCTCCAAGGACGTCGAAGAGTTCGCGGGCGTCACTCTCAGCCCCGGCACGTTGTATGGCGCGATTACACGACTCGAAGAGATGGGTCTCATAGAGCCACTGGCCGAGGTCGATCGGCGACGCCCCTACCAAATCACCTCGGATGGCACGCGCGTACTGCGTGAGATCACGATCGAGATGCGCCGCCTCGCCGACGTCGGTACGGCGCGGCTGCGCCTCGCGCCAGGCGGTGCGATGTGAAACGTGATGCCGATGTTCGCCGACTGCTTCGGTGGTACCCGACGGATTGGCGCGAGCGATACGAAGATGAGTACATCGTCTTCTTGGAGGATCGGCTTGCCGACGCACCGTTCACCTGGCGCCTCCGGGTCTCGGTGGCCTTCGCAGGTGTGCGAGAACGTTGCTACCGATCCGGTGCCGTTGGTACGTGCAGTACGACGTCGACGCAGCGTCGCACTGGTGCGTTGATCGTATTGGTTGCGTGGTCGGTCATGATGATCGGCGGCGCGGCCCTGGCGAAGACGGCGGAGCAGTTCCCCGCGGCGTTAGCCGCTCGGTCCCGAGGAGTCGCCGAGTTCGCCTACAACGCGACGGCCGCGGCGGGAATCGCCGGAACGCTTTTAGTGGTCGTCGGTGCCTTCATCGCCGCCCCCGGCTTCGTCCGATTTGTCCGCGCGAAGAGGTGGTTCGAGGTGCGCCGTATTTTCTGGACGTCGCTCGTCGCGACCACGATGCTGGGCGTCGGCACCTTCGGCCTCAGTCAGTGGGCGCATCACCTGACGTCGGCGCAGCGTAACGGAACGGACGGCTTGTACTCCAGCATGTTTCTCGTCTTCGTGTTCGCGGTCGTGGTGACAATCGCACTGTGGGCTCGAACGTGCGTGGCCATCGCGTCGCGAATCGACTTCACTCCACGAGAACTGCGTCGGGAGTCGGGCGTCGCGTTCGGCGTAAGTCTCACCTCGATCGTCGTCATCGCGTTGACGTCTGTGTGGTGGATCCAGATGGGACTGCACGCGCCGTGGTTCCTCGAAGGAACGTCGCGCGGCATCGTCGCTTCCCTGACTTCGGCGCAACTCCTCGCGATCATGGTTCCCATGGTGCTGGGCACCCTGCTAGCGATTTGGGGAGCGTCACGCGTTGCCCTGACGTACCGTTCGGGGCCCCCAGAGGCTCGTTGATCGTGCGTTCAACATCGCGCGGTTACTTCGCGGTGGAATCGGCAACGTCGTCGGCGCGCAGGTGGGCGATCACGTCACTCGCGTCGTAACGCTCGCGACCGACGAGCAGTTCGCGAATGTCGTTCAGCGAGTCGCCACTCGTCACGATTGGCGGTTCGCGGCGACCGTCAACTCGGAACTGACCCAGTCCGCAGGTCGCCATCAAACCGTTGCACAGACACGTCGATTGATCCGTCGCGTCGATTGGCCCGCCCTTGCGCACGTACGCTTCGACCGGTTCGGCGGCGCAGCGATACCCCGTCGAGCCGGTCGGCGTGAGGTAGGCCTCGCGCAGGTAGCCCAGGTCGCATCGTCGCTCGCGTGCGTCATAGACGCTGTCCTGGGAGATCGTTGCGTCGACCGAAGCGACCTTGAACGGGTAGCCCGTCGAGGAGGCGCGCAACGACGTCTTGACGATCACTGATTCGGACTTCACTTCGCGAATGACCTGTCGACGCAAGTCGGGGTCCATCCCGGACTCGTCGCAGTAGGCGAAGAGCGTGCCCACCTGGACGCCGCTTGCACCGAGGGCGAACGCGTCTCGCACGTGTTCGGGTGACGTGATCCCACCGCCGATCCAAAAGGGCGTCGCCAGATCGACCAGGGCATCGAAGTCGACGACGTCGCGCTCCCCGTATTGTGGGTTTCCCGCGTCGTCGACACCGAAGGCACCGCGCGGTGGTGCGTTGTGCCCCCCGGCGCTCGGACGCTCCACGACGAAGCCGTCGACCGGACCGTTGCTGCGCTTGACGAGCGCCGCCGCCAGGACGTGGGACGCCACGATGCCCACGAACTTTGGTCGCCGAAGCGCGTCCGTCCCCAGATATGGCGTCGGATCGAAATGCAGAGAGGTCGCGGGACGGTCGCTCGAGGCGCCCGTCACGCTGAGCGGGAGGTCGACCGCTTCGCCCTGGGTGAGCTGTTCGAGGACACCGGGGATGTGTGTCGGAACGCCAGCGCCCATCATGACGTAGTCGACGCCGGCGAGGATCGCGCCGCACAGCGCGGCGGCGGTCGGGATCTGGACCTTGGTAAGCAGATTGATACCGACGACTCCTCGATGGCCCATCTTGGCCAGCGTCACTTCGACGAAGGAGGCCAACACGATCGCGTCGATCGAACGACCCGTACTTCGAGCGGTGAGGGCCACGAGACTTCGATAGGGCGTCGAACCGGTTCGTCTCGCCGAGCCGTAGCGACCGACGATGTCGTCGACGACGCGTTGGGCCGGGAAGAGGTCGAGCGCTCTGCGCAACTCGTCATCGACGCCACGGTCTTGCAGACGACGCACGAAGACGTTGTCGATGGCGGTACCCGAGACGACGCCCAGTTGTCCGGCGCTCGAGACGGCTCTCGCGAGCGGCCAACCGGATATGGCGATGCCCATGCCGCCTTGGATGAGCCACGGGACGGCGCCGTTCGGCGAACTGGTGTCAGTCAAGTGCCGCCTCCGAGCGTCGTCGCATACACGTCACCACAAGTTTCACTTCCGCCGACGAGTTTGGGCGAGAGTCTTTAGTCCCAACAACGACGTGACAGCGTCGCCCCAAACTTCGCCGATAGTGCGCCGAAGTGCGCACGGCTGGCCTCAACCGTCCCGCATTCCGGAGTACCTTGTCGGCTATGCCAGGTGGACGAAAGCGAACCAAAATCAGGGCCGCGTTCATCCGAAGGGCGCTTTCGTTGCGCACGATGTTGTTCATGAGCGCTCTCGTCGTGGCGAGCGCGGTCGCCATTCCGGTCGCGTCGGTGATCGCCGTCTCGAGCGCCCGGGCGAACACGTTGCAACAGTCCTCCGACAGTTCGTCGACCGGCTGGTATCCGAATCAGCCGCTGCTTTCGCCGGCGAACGTGACCGGCGGCGACTTCGGTCAACTCTTCGACACCCAGTTGAACGGACAGGTCTACGCCCAACCGCTCGTCAGCCAACCGACGGTGCTCGCGGTGACCGAGAACGACTACGCCTACGGACTGAACGCGACGACGGGGGCCATCACGTGGACCGACAGTTTCGGGCCGCAGGCGAATCCCCTCGCCCAGATCGGCTGCGCCGACATCGGCTCGAACCTGGGAATCACGGGCACGCCCGTCATCGATCCCTCGACCGGCATCGCCTACTTCGTCGCCGCGAAGGACTCCGGCGCGGGCGGTGCCACTCAGTGGTTCATGGAGGCCGTCAACGTCCAGACCGGAGCGTTGGCGTCCGGGTGGCCGGCGGGCGGAGTCCCCATCGTCGGACACGCCGACGGCAATACCGACACCGTCTTCAACGGTGAGTGGCAGACGCAACGTCCCGGGCTCGTACTGATCAACGGCGTCGTCTACGCCGCCTTCGGTTCCCAGTGCGACTACGGCAACTGGGAGGGTTGGCTGGTCGGCGTGAGCGAGTCGACCGCGAGTATCACGACGATGTGGTCGAGCGAGGAGTGTGCCCCATCGATCTGTTCTGGCGAACCGGGCGCCGGTATCTGGCAGTCGGGCTCGCCCCCGGTCGTTGACAGTTCGGGCGACATCTACGTGTCCACGGGCAACGGTGACGATCCGGCCGGTCCCGAGCCGGGAAGCGACGCCACCGCCGATACCTACGCTGAAGCGGTCGTCAAACTCAGCACGTCCAGCGGCAAGCTCGTGCCGGTCGACTTCTTCATCCCCTCAGACGCCTCGGTGCTCAACGGTCAAGACGGTGACCTCGGCTCCGGCGCGCCGGTCGCGCTGCCGGCCGGCATGGGAACGTCGGCGGACCCGAACGTGATCTTGGAAGACGGCAAGCAAGGAGTCATGTACGTCCTCAACGAGAACGCTCTCGGGGGCTACGAGCAGGGACCGAGCCAGAGCGACGACGCAATCCAGGAAGTGGACTCGTCGGGGGGCGTCTGGTCGAAACCCGCGGTATGGCCTGGCGACGGCGGCTACGTCTACGTGCCGACGGCCGGAACCGTGGGATTCCAGACGAACGGCGGGTCCTTGGATGTCTTCCAGCGATCGGTGACCAATACCAACACCATTGCGTTCACGCTCGTGGGCGCGACCGCCAACACGGGCAACACCTTCGGCTACGGATCGGGCACACCCATCGTCACGTCGAACGGCTCGGCGTCTGGTTCGGCGCTGGTGTGGATCATCCACGCCACCGGTCCCAACGGACTCGACTCGCAACTGGAGGCCTTCAATCCCATCCCTGTCAACAACTCGCTAGAAGAGGTCTGGAGTTCCACGCCGTTCACGTCATCGGTGTTCTCCGAGCCGGGCGTCGACAACGGCATCGTCTACGTCGGCACCAAGGACGACACGCTGATCGGATTCGGTGCGTTGGCGTCGGCGACCCCGGCGCTCGCCGGCACCAACGTGAACTTCCCCGCGACGACGGTCTCGCAGTCGGTGACCCAGAACGCGACCTTCACGGCGTCAGCGCCCACGACGGTGACGTCGTTCACGTCGTCGGGCTCGGCCTACACGATGGGGACGCCGAGCATGACGCTGCCGGCGTCACTGACGAGTGGCCAGTCGATCACGGTGCCCGTCACGTTCACGCCCACCGCCCTCGGCGCCAATCCCGGAACGATCACGGCGAACATCGCCGGCGCGACTGCCGAGATCGACTTGAGCGGACAGGGTGAGACGGCAACCGCCTCGTTCACCATCTCTCCGACCTTGGTCATCTTCGCGCCGGTGCCCATCGGCGGCAGTGACGTCTCGATGAACGTCACCTTCACGAATGTCTCGACGAGTCCTATCAACGTGACGGGCTTCGTCCTCCCCACGTTGCCCTTCACCGTGACCGACCCACCGGCGAATCAAGCGATCGCCGGGAACGGCGGAACGCTCACCTTCACGGTCCAGTTCGCGCCCCCGGGCTCGTCCGGTAACTTCTTCCACGACTTCAACAGTGTCGCAACGCTCGATACGTCCGTCGGCAACTTCGGCGTCGCCATATCGGGATCGGCCGATCCACCGGCGCAGCTCAGCACCGCGCCGGACGTGCTCAACTTCGGCAGCGTCGCCGTGGGATCGACCGCGACGCTGAACTTCGACCTCGGCGATCAAGGCGCCTTCCCGCTCCTGATAACGCAGTCCACGCCGCCGGCGACGAACGGGTTCAGCGCGCTCACGAATCCCTTCACCCAGTTGGCGAACACCAACCCCGCCGATACCATCGCTGCGAACTCTTCGATCCAAGAGACGGTGCAGTTCGCGCCCACCGCCAACGGTCCGGTCTCTGCGACGTGGTTGCTCGAAGGCAACGACGGCAACGGCGTGCAAACGGTCACGATCACGGGTACCGGCTACACGCCCGTGCAGCCGCCCCCGTACAACCCACCGCCGACGCCCACCACCACGACGTCGACCACCACGACCACCACGACGACGACGACCACGACCACGACCACGATCCCCGCGACGACCACCACGGTCCCGAGGCCCGTGTTGTCGGTCGATTCATCGACGGCCCACGTTGGATCGTCACTCAGACTCAAGACGAGGGGTGATCCCAATGGGGGCGCCCTGAGTTTTCACGTACGCGACGGCTCGGCGACCGGTTGCGTGATCAAGGGCGATGCGCTGAGCGCCAAGAGCGTGGGTACGTGCGTCGTTACAGCGACACGAAAGGCGAAGGGATCGACGCCGAAGGTCTCCTCGAAGCCAGTCGACATTCACTTCGATCTCTCGCTCACCATCGAATTCGCTGTCGGCAGTGGTTCACTGAGTCACGCTGCGAAAGCCGCCATTGCCAACTTCGCGAAGTCCCTGAGGCGTGGCGACGTGGCCGTCAGTACGGGCTACGCGAAGGGCGACCGTGCTCTGGCGTCGAGGCGCGCGGCGTCCGTAGCTCGATATCTGGCGAACTTCGTGAAGGTGCACGTGACGATGCGTTCGATCACCAGTGGGGTGAACAACAGAGTGGTGGTAGTGGCATAGAGCAACGGTTACATGAGCGCTCCGTTGGCGTAGCCGCGCGCGGACAGTGCAGGCCCCGACTCGTTTCACTATGCTCCGGCCTGTTGGGTTCGTATTCCTCTTAGGGCGCGAGGACAGCTTGAGTACCGGTACCACTCACATCTCGACAATCGAAAGTCTGCGCAAGCACGTCCAGGGAGCACTCGAACTCGAGCATTCGACGCTCCCTCCTTATCTCTGTGCACTCTTCTCGATTCACGCCGGGACGAACGTGGAGAGCGCCGAGGTCATCCGATCCGTCTTCATCGAAGAGATGTTGCATCTCGCGCTAGCCGCGAACGTCCTCAACGCGATCGGGGGCGCTCCCACCCTCAATGAGCCCGGTTTCTTGCCGAACTACCCGACGTCGCTGCCCCATAGTGACAACTCCTTCGAGGTGCCGCTCGCGCCATTCACCCCCGAGACGATCGAGACCTTCATGAGGGTCGAGCGTCCCGGCGAGCGTCACGCCGAGTCCGAGGCCGACAACTTCGAGACGATCGGTCAGTTCTATCGGGCCATCGAAGAGGGCATCAAGTACCTGTGCGCGACGCTGGGCGAGGAGGCCGTGTTCTCGGGAGATCCGGATCGCCAGATCACGCCGGCGATGCTCGGGTTTATCGGAGAACGTCGAGTGATCGCGGTGCACAATCTCAAGACGGCCCTCGAGGCGATCGACGAGATCGAGGAGCAAGGTGAGGGCTTGAAGCACCGCCAGGTGTGGGATGGCGACCGCGACATGTTTCACCCCGAACGCGAGGAGGTGGCGCACTACTTCCGCTTCAGCGAGATCCTGCAGGGCCGTTCGTACGTCCGTGGCGATTCACCGCGATCAGGACCAAGCGGCGAGGCCTTTGTGGTCGACTGGACCGCCGTCTACCCGATGCGGTCGAATCCGAAGATCGATGACTTCCCACCGGGGAGTCCAGTGCGCTCCAAGATGGTTGAGTTCAGCAGCAAATACTGTGAGATGCTCGCAACCTTGCATCGCGCCTTCAACGCAGAGACCGACTGCCTGTCGCCGGCGATCTCGATGATGTTTGAACTCCAATCCATCGCCACCGAGCTGTTGGCGATGCCGAGCGGTGATGGTGTCACCACTGCGGGACCGTCATTTGAGTACGTGTCGAGCAAGGTCAGCGCTTGAACGGCATGACGACGTAACACCCCTCAGCGCTGACGCGCCGCGGTTCAGTCCATCAACGCGGCAACAGCCTCGATCTCGACGAGCTGATCGTCGTATCCGAGTACCGTGACACCAAACAACGTGCTCGGCACATCGTGCTCGCCGAACGCCTCGCGCACGATATTCCACGCAGCAACAAGGTCCGCCTTCCGGGATGAGGCGACGAGCACCCGGGTGCTGATGACATCCTCGATCGTTGCCCCAGCGGCCTCCAGCGCGCTGGTCATCGTCTCGATGCAGACGGCGGCCTGGCCCGCATAGTCGCCGAGCGCCGCCGTACTGCCGTCCGCATTCAACGGGCACGCGCCCGCCAGAAAGATCAGTCGCGCGTCATTCGGCGCAGTAGCCGCGTAGGCGTACTGACCGGCGCCCCAGAGGCTTGTCGCGCGAATCAACTTCACTGAACCGGTCATTGCCGAGCACCATCAATTGTGGGGGTCACCTCAAGCATCTAGCAATCATGCAGTGACCCGCCGCCGGACGGCAAATCGCGAGACACGTAACCGAGGAGTCGGTGTTACCTTCGAGGGTTCACTTGTCCCAGAAATGCTGAAACATCAACAATGGTGGGCGAGGCGGGACTTGACGTCCCTCTAGGGTCCCTTCGGACCCCTCGGCCACTTCTCGACTGACCCGCACCCGGTTAGGGGTGTGGTTGGTCATGGGCGACACGGTACCGCTGCGGCGTGACGTTGATTCGCGGGGTGAGTTCGCTCTCTTGCGACACCGGCGAAGAATTCGCGGAGCGGTTGGTGAGCCGTCCGCCAGACCATGGCTCTCCATCGTGCCAAATACCCCGCACATTTGGCTCTCCACTATGCCAAACACCCCCCACTTTTGGCTCTTCACCATGCCAAACACCCCCCACGTTTGGCTCTCAAATCAGTAGATTAGCCGCCTCACCTGGTATTGTGGAGACATGAGAGATGACGAACTACGTCGGATACTCACCGACAACAACCCATGGTGGCGGGCAGCGGCATCAGGAACCGACCCGACCGCATGGACGCGAGACAACCGATTGCTCCGCGACCGGATGGCCTACGATCTCGGCTACCGCTCGAAGGTCTTGGCCGATTTCGCCAACCGGCCCGTTGCTGACGACCTCGTTGTTCTCACTGGCCCACGAAGGGTAGGCAAGAGCATCGCCGTGCTTGAGTTGGCCGAGCAACTCTGTGCACGAGAGGATGTTGAACCCCGCCAAGTGATCTATTTGCCCTGCGACGGTTTCGCTGATCGTGATCTCCGTCGAGTCCTCACCCTGGGTCGAGATTTAACCCGCGTCGTTGACGTGTCCGGCCAACAGCGCCGCGTTTGGCTACTCGACGAGGTCAGTGACATTACTGGATGGGCAAGGATCTTGAAGGCGGCGCGAGACGGTACGGCGTTCGGCGACGACTCCGTGGTGATCACCGGTAGCCGCTGGCGACGCGAAGAAGACATCGAAGGGAACCTCCTTGTGGGGCGTGCAGGTGCCAATGGCCAGCGCCGGGTTCGCATCTTGTTGCCGATGACGTTTCGCAGTTTCCTTGAAGCGACTCGCCCGCAACTCGTGCGACTCGACCCAGTCCATCCTGCTGACCTTCAGTCTCCCGCAACCGCCGTTGGGTTGGAGGCGTTGGCTTTCGACGTCGATGCCTACGATCTCGCATGGCAGACGTACCTAACATGTGGCGGCTTTCCGCGGGCGGTTGGCGAGTACGAGCGCAACGGAGACGTCTCTGAGGCATTTCTCCAGGACCTATTCGCTTGGCTTCGGAGTGACGTCGATCCGGACTCGCCGCCTCAGTCTTTGCTATTGCTACTCGAGGAACTCAGTTCCACCATGACGAGTCCAATGAGTGTCCGGGCGATGGCTGAGGCGCTCGCGAATTCGCGCACGGCAATGACGTCGCTCCTGAAACCGCTTGGTGGCGACGTACGGCGGCCTCTGGGTCCCTCAACACGACGATGCCAGCCGACCAGTTAACGGTTCTCAATCGAAGATGTACCTCACCGACCCACTTCTCGCCTGGCTGCCGAGCCGCATTCGCTCGGGCTTAAGGTCGCCTGAAATGACTGCTCTTACTGAGGCCGCCCTTGGAGTCGCGCTCGCAACTGCTGTAGAGAACCTCGACGAAGGTCGCTGGATGGCGGGTGACACCATCGGCTACGTGCGCACCGACTCGGCGAAGGAGGTCGACTTCGGGCCGCTAGCCCTACCGTCAGCTGCGGGTACCCGTTTGAGCGTTCCCATTGAAGGAAAGTGGGTCGATTCTGGCTGGCGCGCTGACGCGCAGGTAGTGGAGAAGAAATACGGCACCGGCATCCTGGCGACGAAGTCGATTCTCGATCTCAGCAATCCCGCTTGGGCGGTGCCGGCACCGCTCGTTGCTTTACTACTTACCTGAACTCACGTCACGACGACGACGATCACGACGCCGTTGACGATGACCACGACGTCGATGATGACGACGGTGCGGTGCGAGCCGTCCGAGTCGGTGGGGTCCAAAAGGACCCCACGTCGTGGGCGAGGGGGGACTTGAACCCCCACATCCTTTCGAATACAGGCACCTGAAGCCTGCGCGTCTGCCAATTTCGCCACTCGCCCCGAGACCTTGCAACATTACTCGACTCGCCTGAGAGCTCTTGCGCCGACGATTGCGTAGTGCCGCCGGTACAGTTGATATCGGTATGGTCCTGAAGAGCGTAGAAAATCGTCTCGAGCGGATCTTCGAAAAGACGTTCTCACGTACTTTCAAGAGCACGCTGCAGCCGATTGAGATCGGCACGCGCATCGTGCGCGAAGTGGACCTCACGCGCCGCCTGTCGAGTCAGGGTCCCATCTCTCCCAATCAGATCCGCGTCTGGCTCGGCCCGGTCGATGCGCAGCGCTTCGACGGCTTCCAAAAGGCCCTGGTGAGCGAGTTGGAAGAGACGGTTCGCCAGCACGCCATCAGCGAAGGCTTCAGTTTCGTGGGCCCCGTCAAGGTCGAGGTCTTCATCGACGACGACATCAAGCCCGGCAACCTCGAGGTGAAGACCGAATTCATTGGCGGCGAGAGCCAGCCCCGTTTGATCGTGAACGACGGTCGGTCCTTCAACGTGGGGGAGCGTCCACTGGTGATCGGTCGGAGTCCCGATGTCGAAGTGGTCATCAACGACTCCAACGTTTCTCGACAGCACGCCGAAGTGTGGCGCACTGGCGATGGCGTGGCGATTCGCGACCTGCAGTCCACCAACGGAACGTTCGTGAACGGCCACCGCGTCACCGCCGTCTCACTATCGCCGCGTGACGACGTCACGATCGGCACGCTCCACTTTCGGATTGAGCTCGCTTGAGTCTTGTGGCCGCGACGTCGAATTATGCGGCGATCGTTCGGCCGCTCCAAGTGCTCGTCATGGTCATCGCGGTTCTGTTCTTCTTGCGCATTATGCGAGTCGCCGCGGTGCAGGCGCGTCCGATCGACTACGAGAAGCGTTCGCGTCGACGACGCAGCAGCGGGACGCTCTCCCTGAAGTTCGTCGAACCGACCGAACGCACGGGCGAACGAATCGCCGTGGACTTCGCGGTGACGATAGGACGAAGCGCCGACTGCGACCTGAGCCTTTCCGACACGTTCCTCTCGTCTCGACATGCACGCCTGTCCAACGATGACGGCGACCTTTCCATCGAGGACCTCGGATCGACCAACGGGACGTACGTGAACCAGGAGCTCGTCGACGGACGCGTGCACCTCGAGCGAGGTGACATCGTCCAAGTCGGCGGCGTTCTGTTCGAGGTGGTTCGTTGACGCATTGGCGTCACGCCGAGGCGACCGACACCGGACTGGTACGTCAATCGAATCAAGACGCGGTCTACGTCGACGACTCGCTCGCGATCGTGGCCGACGGCATGGGCGGTCACGCGGCCGGCGAGGTCGCCTCGGAGATGACCATCGAGATGCTGCACTCGGGCTTCGTCGAGAATCACACCGTCGAGGGTCTCTACAACGCGATCAACGCGGCGAACATCACGGTATTAAATGACGCGCGCGAGAATCCCAATCACTTCGGCATGGGAACGACGGTCATCGCGCTCGGTCTCACCGTCGATGACGAGGGCGTCACCTCGCCGACACTCTGCCACGTCGGGGACTCGCGCGCCTATCAACTCCGCGACGGCGCGCTTCGTCAACTGACCGAAGACCACAGTGTCGCCGAAGAGTGGGTGCGCATGGGTCGACTCACGCCTGAAGAGGCCGCGGTGCATCCGCGCCGCCACCAACTCACTCGGGGCATCGGGGTCGAGGAGACGATCGCCGTCGACGTCATGTCGGTCCATGCGATCACCGGCGACCGACTGCTGCTCTGCAGTGACGGACTTTCCAACGAACTGGACAACGACACGCTGGCACGTCTGTCGAGCGCACCCTTCACGCTCGAAGAGGCGGTTGTGCAATTGGTCGAGGCCGCCAAGGAGGCTGGCGGGCGTGACAACATCACCGCAGTGCTCATCGAGTTCGACGACGTCTCCGTTGCCTCATCGCCGATCCAACGCACCATTTCGACCACCACGCCGCCCGTCGCGCGTGCCGCGACGCCGGCCGCGCAGAAGCGCCGCAAACGCCGACACCTGTCGTGGCGCGCGCCGGTCGCGTTGTTGATCTTCGTCGGCGTGTTCGTCGGTGCGTACTTCATCGTCCACTGGTACGCCTATTCGACGTACTACTTAGGTGTCGATCACGGAACGGTGGCGGTGTATCAGGGCCAACCCGGTGGCGTCCTCTGGTTCAAGCCAGTGGAGAGTTTCGACACGGACTCCAAACTCCGCAACCTGAGCGCATCGGAGCAGACCCAGCTGACGCAGACGATCTCGGAACCTACCTTCTCCGCGGCGCTCTATGCCGCCACGCATCTCTGCATCCCCGCGTCGAATTGCCCGGTCACCTCGACGACTTCGACCACCATCAAGTCGACGACGACAACACTGAAGAAAGGCTGATCCGTGTCGAGACGACTCCGCATCCTGGCCACGATCATCCTCGTGTTGTTCGCCGTGATCGTCGCGCAATCGGCGAACATCCAGTTCTTCCGGTCACCCGCACTCATCGCCAGTCCTAATAATCCGCGCAACTTGGATCCCTCCGCGCAATATCCCCGCGGTGAGATCTTCGCTGCCAACGGTGCCGTGCTGGCGTACTCCCGGAAACAGAACGTCCCGCAGTATCCGTATCGCCGCATCTATCCGGACGGCTCACTGACCTCCGGCGTCGTCGGCTTCGCCTCGCGCTACTACGGCGTGGGTGGTATCGAAGAGCAGTACAACAGCCTTCTGGAGGCGCACCAGCTGCCGCCCCAGAGCTTCGAACAGCTCCTCGCGCCGACGAGCGCCGCCGACTCCGTGACGCTGACAATCGAGCCGGCGCTGCAACAGGTGGCGCGCGCCGCGATGGGGCGATACCGACGGCGCGGCCGTGGTGCTCGATCCCAAGACCGGTGCCGTGCTCGCCATGTACTCCAACCCGAACTACAACCCGGTGCCGCTGACGTCACCGAACATCGACGTCGAGACGGCCGCCCGGCACCTCTACTTCAAGCCGGACAAGAACGGTTTCGCGCCGCTCGGATTGGTGGCGACGCAAGAGACGTTCCCACCGGGTTCGACCTTCAAGGTGATCACGACGGCGGCCGCGGTCGTGAGCAAACCGGCTGACCTGATCGAAGACTTCAACAGCACCGTGAGGCGGCGCGTGCACGAAGCTGCCGGACTCGGACAATCCGCTCTGCAACAGCGGCGGCCTGCCCTGCGGCGGTGACGTCGCCGAGATGCTGCCGATTTCGTGTGACCCCGGTTACGCGCTGCTCGGGCTCGACCTCGGCGCCGGACTACATGTTCAAAGCGGCGACGTCCTTCGGCTACGACGTCGATCCCGCCATCGACCTGCCGGGTACCGCGCGCGAGTTACTTCCCGACCGCGGCCTCGTTCGCCAATAACCTTCCCTTCCTCGCCTACTCCTCGATCGGCCAAGGGAACGTTCGCGCCACCGCCCTGCAAGACGCGCTCGTCGCCGCGGCCGTCGGCAACGGCGGCGTGGAGATGACGCCACATCTCATGAGCTACATCACGGCGCCTGACGGCAAGATCGTCGAGCGCTACAAGGACTCCGTCTGGAAGACGCCATTGACGCCGACCCAGGCCGCGTTATCGTCCCCCTGATGGAAAAGGTCGTGACCGCGGACGGTACGGCGGCGGGAGTGGGTTTCCCGCCCAGTACGACGTCGCCGCAAAGACCGGTACCGCACAGACCGGCAACAAGAAGAAGAACACCGACGACTGGTTGATCGCCTTCGCGCCGGCGACCGATCCCACGATCGCCATCGCCGTCGTCGTGCCGTACCAACCGACGCGGACTTCGGCGCGACGATCGCCGGGCCCATCGTGAAGGCGCTCGTGACGCGTACTTCAGCAGCAAGCCGGAAAGTCTCCGTCGGGAACGACGACGACGACGGTGCACAAGATGAGAATTTCCCCGAATCTCGACGGCGTAGGCTAGGCGCCATATGGAGCCTGTAGATGACCCCCGACTGTATTCCGGTCGCTATCAGGTAACGCACCTCATTGCCCGAGGGGGCATGGCCATCGTCTATCGGGCCCAGGACGTCCTGCTCAACCGACCGGTGGCCATCAAAACGCTCTATCCCGAGTTGAGCGCCGACCCGCAGTTCGTCGAGGGATTCCGCCGTGAGGCCCAGGCCGCGGCGAACCTCTCGCACCCCAACATCGTGCCGGTCTTTGACTGGGGCGAGGACAACGGCACGTACTTCATCGTCATGGAACTGGTCGACGGCACGTCGCTCGCCGACATGTTGCGCGGCGGACGAACGCTCACGGCGTCGCACTCGGCGCGGATCTGATGGCGCAAGTCGCCGCGGCGCTCGGCTACGCGCATCGCAACGGTGTCGTCCACCGCGACGTGAAGCCGGGCAACATCTTGATCGCGAGTGACGGCCAGGTGAAGGTGACCGACTTCGGCATCGCCCAGGCGATGTCGGTTGAGGACCAGTTGGCCGAAGAGGGTTCGGTCATGGGCACCGCGACGTACTTCTCGCCCGAGCAGGCCGAGGGCGCCGCGGTCGACGGGCGAAGCGACATCTACTCACTCGGCGTCGTGCTCTACGAGATGCTCGCCGGCCGTCCGCCGTTCATCGGTGACTCGCCGGTCGAGGTGTCGAGCCAACACGTGCACGGCACGGTGCCGCCGCCGTCGGAATTCAACGCCGCGATTCCTCGCTGACCTGCAGGCGATCGTGATGGAGGCGCTCGCGAAGTCGCCGGAACGCCGCTACCAGTCGGCCGAGGACCTGCGCTCGGACCTCATGCGCTTCAGCGAAGGTCAGCCGGTTCGCGCCGCGCAACGTGACGTCGCCTTCTTCGGCTCGGACGCTACGCGCGCGGTCTCCAAGGTCGCGCCGGGCGAACGCACGCAGGCGGTGCCGATGATGACCGGTCCGCGCACCGACATCCGCGAACGTCGTAGCGCCGGCTCCGGCATCATCGTCATGGTCATCATCCTGTTGCTGGTCGGCGGCGGGCTCGCGTACTTCCTAACGCAGAAGACGACGACCGTCAACGGTCGCGATGCCCAATCTCGTCGGGCAAGACAGAGTGAACGCGCTTGCAGAAGATCTCAACGCGAAGGATTCGGCTCCACAAGGTCGAGTCAGACTCACTCGACACGGTGAAGCTGTCGGTCAGGTCATCTCGACCAATCCGCAAGTCCGGCACGACGTTGAAAAAGGCGAAGAAGGTCGATCGTCGCGCTCAGTCTCGGGGTCCAAGCCGCACCGATACAAGATCCCAAGCGTGAAGGGCATCGACGCTGGCCGCAGCGACGAGCGAACTCGGATTCGCCATGTACTTGTTGAACGTGAAGACGGGATTCCTGCAAGACAGTGCCGCCCGGGGTCACCAACATCAATCCGAACATCGTGCATGTCCCAGGTCCCGGCAGCGCGGAACGCAAGGCTCGTCAGGGTGACACGATCACCATTTACGTCCTGTCGCCGAATGCGCAGTTCACGGTGCCGCCGCTCGCGGGCGATTCGACCGATCAAGCGGACGCTGTACTCGGTCCAGACAATCTGACGCTGGGCCGACCACGATGAAGGCCTGCTCCAACACCGTCGCATTCGGGCATGTCGTGGGTTCGAAATCCCGCCGCGGGACAGTTCGTCAACGCCGGTGACCAGGTGTCGCTCATCGACGTCAACTGGATACTGCAAGATGCAGGTGCCGAGCGTGATCGATGAATCGCAGGCCCAGGCGACACGACACTCAACGGCGACCACTTCTCAAGTGAACGTGAGCTCCGACGGATCCCGTCGACGTGCTCGCCGGCTCAGCGGTCGAGCACCGTGACCTGAGAGAGCCGTCATCGGCACCTACGTGCCCTATAACTCGATAGATCACGATCTCGGTCTGTGACGCGTCGACGGACCACCGCCGACGACGACGACCACACGACCACAACGAGCCTAGCGAGCGCGTTCACTAGCATTAGCCCCATGGCGAAATCGACACTCGAAACCGAGCAACCGCAAGACCGTCGGTCGTTACGTCGCGCCCGAGGCTCGAGGCAAGGTCACCGCGAAGCGTCCCGTGGGCGAAGACCACAGCCCCCGCTGGTACGGATGGCTCATCGTTGCGCTGCTCGGCGTCGGGCATGCTCGTCATCATCTTGAACTATCTGTCGGTGCTGCCCGGCTCGGTGTCGTCGTGGTACCTCGTCGGCGGACTCGTCGTCATGTTCGCCGGCTTCTACCTCGCCACGCGCTACAAGTAACCCGCGGGCCTAGCCCAATCGCTCGATGATCGTCGCGTTGGCCAGTCCGCCGCCCTCGCACATCGTGAGTAGTCCGTAGCGACCACCGGTGCGCTCGAGTTCGTTCACCAACGTCGCGCACAGTTTCGCGCCGGACGCGCCGAGCGGGTGGCCCAAGCGCGATCGCGCCGCCATTCACGTTGACCTTCGAGAGGTCGACGTCGAGTTCCTTCTGCCAGGCGAGCACGACCGAGGCGAAGGCCTCATTGATCTCGATGAGGTCGATGTCATCCAGCGTGAGTCCGGCGCGCTCGAGCACCTTCTTGGTCGCCGGGATCGGTCCGGTGAGCATCGTGACCGGGTCGACGCCGGCGAGGGCGAAGGTGTGGAACTGGGCGCGCGGCGTGTAGCCGAGCTCCTTGGCTTTCTCCTCGCTCATGATCAGCACCGCCGACGCGCCGTCGGTGATCTGTGATGAGTTGCCGGCCGTTACCTTGCCGTCTTCTTTGAAGGCGGGCTTGAGATTGGCGAGCGTCGGCGACCGAGGAGTCGGGACGGATGCCCTCGTCGGACTTCATCGAGTTCGTCGGTCGCGTGACCTTCATCGTCACGAACGTAGACCGGGACGATCTCATTGTCGAAGCGGCCCTCGGCGGTCGCCCGGGCGGCGCGTCGGTGGCTCTCGGCCGAGAACGCGTCGAGGTCCTCGCGCGAGACGTCCCATTGGTCGGCGATCATCTCGGCGCCGATGCCCTGGTTCTTCAGTCCGCCGACCGGTTCGTAGCGCGCGGTGACGCTCGGGCCGAAGGGCCAGCCGGCAGTCCTTGCCGATCGATGAGCCCATCGCGACGCGCGACATCACTTCGACGCCGGCGGCGATCACGATGTCGTAGGCGCCGGACATGACGCCCTGGGCGGCGAAGTGCAGCGCCTGCTGTGACGATCCGCACTGACGGTCGATGGTCGTGGCGGGTACCGACTCGGGCCAACCGGCGGCGAGCACCGCGCTGCGTCCGACGTTGAAGGCCTGCTCACCGACCTGGGAGACGCAGCCCATGATGACGTCGTCGACCAACGCGGGGTCGAGGTTGTTGCGACTCGCGATCGCCTTCAGCGCCTCGGCGGCGAGGTCGACGGGGTGCCAGTTCTTGAGTTTTCCGTTGCGCTTGCCGCCGGGCGTGCGAACCGCGTCCACGATCACGGCTGTCTGGCATTGTCGAACCTTTCGTCCATCGCGGGCGCTACCCACGGCGGAATCTTACTGGTGAGTACGGCTAGCGTCGCAGGCGTGAGCGAACGAAAGAGCATGGATCGCTGGCTCGGCGACGGCGGAATGGCGATCATCGGCGCCATCGGCGGCGCCTTCGAGCACTACGGCGTCGACGGCGAGGACCTCGGGTGGGTGAGGGCATCGTTCACGCCGACGCAGCTGGCGTGCAATCCCCACGGCGCGGTCCAGGCCGGTGTCCACTCGGTCATCTTGGACGCCGCGATGAACTTCTCGATCAACGCCGCATTGGTCGGTCGCGACCGCACCGAGGCGACCATCGAGATGACGACCGAACTGATGCGACCGGCGCTGCTGGACGGGCCACTACGCGATGCGCGGGGACGTCGTGCGACTGACGCGCCAGATCGCCTACGCCGAGGCGACGATCGTCGAGTGACGAGGGCAAGTTGATCAGTCGCTCGACGGGCACGTTCCTCGTGCACCGATCGACGTCGGACCTAGATGTGCTCGGCCGGGATCTGACCGAGACGACCGGCCTCGAAGTCCTCGAAGGCCTGCTGTAGTTCGGCGCGGGTGTTCATGACGAACGGTCCGTAGGTCGCGACCGGTTCGCGGATCGGTTCACCGCCGAGGATCAGTACCTCGAAGGCTTGCGTGCGCGAGTCCTGGGACTCATTGGCGCTGAGTTGCACGAGAAGTCGCCGTCGACGTGCACGGCCATCTGCCCATCTCGATCGGGCTGCGCTCGACGCCGACGGTGCCCTGACCGGCGAGCACGTAGGTGAGCGCGTTGTAGGACGGGGTTCCAGGGGAGCGACGAGTTGCGCGCCCGGGAGCAGCGACACGTGCGAGATCGCGATCGGCGTGTGGGTCGATCCCGGTCCGTCGATGCCGCCGAGTGAACCGGCGATGACGCGGATGATCGCGTCGCCGTTCTCGTTCGTCAACAGCGAGACCGACTCGGCCTCGATGTCCTGGTAGCGCGGATTGGTCATCTTAGCTTTGCGGGCAGGTTGACCCAGAGCTGGATGCCGTGGAACAGCCCGCCGGAATCGATCAACGCGTCCGGTGGACGCTCGATGTGCAAGATGCCCGGCGCCGGCGGTCATCCACTGGGTCGCGCCGTTTTGGATGACGCCGCCGCCACCGATCGAGTCCTGGTGCAAGAACGTGCCGTCGATCATGTAGGTCACGGTCTCGAAGCCGCGGTGCGGGTGCCACGGCGTGCCCTTGGGTTCGCCCGGTCCGTAGTCGACCTCGCCCATCTGGTCCATGTGCACGAACGGGTCGAGGTCGGCCATGTCGATGCCGGCGAAGGCCCGGCGAACCGGGAACCCTTCGCCTTCGAGGCCGCGCGGCGCCGACGTGATCGACTTCACGCGTCGTGGTCGATCGGTCGTGGTTGGCGTGACGGCCTTGGCGAGTTCGAGTGGATTGTCGACTGAGATGGCAGGCATTGGACCATATTACGGACGAATGCTGCGAGTTGACGTCGGGAAGGGATACGTCGATCGACCGCTCGCTCGGGCAGAAATTACTGCCCCGAGGTCCGGGCCTGCGCGACGAGCGCCAGCTGTTGTTGGATGTTCGACCACGACGGAACGGCCTGATCGATGAAGGCGCGTCGAAGCGGTTCCGCGAACTGGTTGAAGTCGACCTGCTCGGTGGCCTTGGTGACGGTCGAAAGGAAACTGACGCCGAGGGTCAGCAGAATCAACGTTCGAATCATGCAGGTCAACTGGTCACTCTCGTCCTCCTCGAGTCCGGCGATGAGGGGCACCAACGACTCCAGCGCCTTCAGTTGACTCTGCACGGACGTGCGGATCTTCTCGCTGTAGGCCGACGCCATGGCCACTTCCGAGGTGAAGCTCTTGCGGACGTCGTTTTGGGGACTGGCCGATGAGAACAGCAGTTGTGCGATGGACCCCTCTTCCAAGATGTTGTTGAAGTTCGTGATCGCAATCCACTGCGCTTGCAAGACGGCGCGGACCGCCGCGATCACCAGGTCCTCCTTGGAGGGGTAAATCTTGTAGATCGAGCCCGGCGAACAGTTCGCCCGGCGAGAGATTCTCGAGATCGTGGCTCGCGTGTAGCCGCTCCTGCCCACGGCACTGAACGTGTGGAAGGCGAGTTGGGCTCGCAGGTCCGGACTCGGTACCGGGATCAACCGATCATTGGGGTCACTCAACGCCACCGGAGCGACGTCGTCGGGGTCGACCTTGAGCGACGCACACGACGATGGTTTCGAGGAAGTCGAGACACTCGAAATCGGATCCGAACTGACTGTTCGAGAGGATCGCGGTCATGAGGAGACTGAAGACGACCAGGGCGCGCGACTGCACCGCCTGGGAAACCTCTTCCGCGTTCGTTCTCGAGATAGTCACGTATGAACGACTCGACCTCTTCATGCAGGATCGGGAAGCGCCTCGACGCGAGCAACACCTGAACCGTCGCTTCGTCCTCCGACGACGCTTCACGGATGTACGCAATGAGACCGTGAATGACTTCGTCGCTCGATCGGCTGCCGCGGCTGACGCGAGTTCGATCAACGCGACCGCGCGAGGCGTGAGGATGGAGTCCCAGAGATCGACGAGTAACTCTTCGACGTCTTCGAACCGGGCGTACAGGGCCCCGTGTGTAAGACCGGCCTCGCGCCCCACGTCGCGAAAGGAGATGGCGTCGATTCCTTTGCTGAGAACGAGTGTGACGGCGGCCGTTCGAATCGCCGCGTCGTTGTTGAGCGCCCTCGCGCTGCGTTGTTTTGGCACTGTAGGCGAATCCTTTGTGTTCAGATAGCGCCGGTTGCAAACACCCCTGAATCGGGCGCCCGGATGCGCGATACGCATTATTCGTCCTTCAATTTTTCTGACCTGATTCGGATCCCGACCATTTCGTGGGCCCATCAACGTCATGATCACGCACGAACTTCATTCATAATCGTTGGGACACAAACGAATTTTCGAATCGGGTGCGCACCACAATGACCTCACGCGAGATTTGTCATGAATTCGTCATGCTGGCGCGGTCGACGAGTCAGTGACGCGCAGGTCAACTCTGCTCT
This sequence comes from uncultured Acidimicrobiaceae bacterium, assembly GCA_963764095.1. Classification (GTDB taxonomy): domain Bacteria; phylum Actinomycetota; class Acidimicrobiia; order Acidimicrobiales; family RAAP-2; genus RAAP-2. The sequence continues at coordinate 42,346 of CAVXRB010000034.1, forward strand.
CGTCAGAGCCATGGCGAGGAACCGTGTGGTGCGCGCGCGACGCGACGTGCGCTGGTCGCGACCGGAACCGATGCGTCGTAGTGGATCCGGCGCCCGCCGCAACGAGGGCGCGGTGCAGGGCGCGGTCTTCGCTTGTGCGTAGCGATGGGAAACCGCCGACGTCGACGTACGTTCGGGCGTTGAGGCCAAACTCGCGCCATGGATCGGGCGCGCTTCGGCGTGGTCGTCGCGCTGCCACTTCGTTGCGACGGCGACCGATGGGCGGGCCATTCCGTCACGCGACTCGTCCCGCCCACGCATCCACACCCGCTGTCGTGTTTCGGATCTGAGCGAGAAGCCAATCGGTCGGTACCGGGTGTCAGCATCGGTGGTCGCGAGCCAGATTCGCTCAGGGCGATGTCGGAGAACTCGGCCAGAACATGCTCGCAACCGAGGGCACGTGCGCGCCCGACATTCTCCCCGTCCATCTCCAGTAACGAGACCCTGAACGACGAGAGTGTCTGGTCGACGTGTTGATTCCACGCGCGAGTAATGGCCGCGCTCGCGTCCTTGCACGAGTCGAGGACCACGACGACGTGGGCGCGAGGTACCAGTCTCTTCACTCTGAGGACCACACGTTCGAGCGCCTCCAGCGAAGCAGGAAGGAGTCGCTCTTCGTCGTTCGCCGGGATGATGACACCAACGGCGCGCGTTCTACCGGCTGCGGTGTGCTGTCGTGTCACTGGATTCGCTCCCACACGTCCAGGACGAAGTCATCTTCCACATGGTGCACGATCAGACGGAGTGCTGTGCTCCGGTCGATGATCGCGTGCGCGCCGTCGCCCGTAAGCGGGTAGTCGGTGCGACCGCGCCAGTGCACTCCGATCACGTGCGCGCCGATCACCGTAGAAGCGACGACTAACTCGGTGATCCGGGTGAGGGTCTCGGCGTCGAAGTAGTACGCGACCTCGCTCAAGACGATGAGGTCGAAAAATCTCGTTCGGCCAATCGAAGGGTATGGTCCGTTCTTCGATCTGCACGCCGGGGAACTCCTCGAGACGATTCGCGGCGATGAGGAGTGGTGGGCCCATGGTGTCGGTCGCGAGCAGGCGGCGACATCGCGGTGCCAGTAGTTCGGTCAAGACACCGATAGAGCAACCAGGTTCGAAGGCATTGGCGTAGTGGGACTTTGGCAGACTCGCGACGGTGAGGGCGTACTTGCGCTGCTCGTACTCACTGCTCTCGAAATCCCACGGATCGTCGCTCTGCGCGTACATGTTCTCGAAGTAGATGCGCGACGTTGAACTCATGACACGTGCGCCCCTGCTTCGACGTACACCTCGTACGGGCGCCAGAATCGGCGCAGCACGTGTTCCGGGAGAATCGCTGCGTCGACGCTCGTTGGGCCGATCGGGCGGACCTGGGATCGAAAGGCCAACGTCGACCAGCGCTTACGAGCCCTCGCGCGACGTCCCAAGTCGAGTCGCCGACAGCGATCCCACGGAATGTCGGCGCCCAAGGGATCGGCCCAATGCCACGCCCACACCAGATAACTCATCAAAGTCGCTCCGACCTCTCGACATGCCCGAAGCGCCGCTTCGCCGGTCGCGTCGTGATCGGGATGACCGTCGCAGTGCCACGGCGCGACGCAGAGGTCGTCGGGCAACAACATGTCGACCAGGGCGGCGAAGAGCTCATCGCGACGGGCCCCGACGCCGCCGTCAGGCAGATGGAGTCGCGTTACGACCGGCCGAAGCCAGCCGAGTCGCCTGAGCGCTTCGTCGGACTCGTGCGCGCGAAGTGCGCCAATGCACGTCGGGGCGAACGTTTCGGACTGTGGGTGCGAGGCCTCGCCGTCGGTGACGGCAATGACCTCGATCGGATGACGATCACGGTAGTGTCTAGCTTGCACCAGGAATCCTTCTCCGCCCGTTCCCACAGTATGCTGACTGCATGACGGATCCTCTCTTAAACGCGCGGCGAATGGCCGATGCGAGGCAGACAAAAGGCGAGCGCCGACAAGCGAAAAATCAAGGCGAGCAGGCTCTTATCGCAAGCATCCGCCAACGAGCCTGTTCCCACGTCAACAACTCCGCGCTGGCCCTCGGTATCGGCGACGATTGCGCCCTGCTCCGCCGACCCAAGGGGCAAGAGATCGTCCTCACCACGGATCTCTCGCTCGAGAATGTTCACTTCCGCCGTGACTGGCACCCCGCGGAGAGCGTCGGACATCGCTGCCTGGCACGAGGCCTGAGCGACCTCGCGGCGATGGGAGCGCGGCCGCAGGCTGCCTTTCTCTGATCGCTCTGCCCAAGGATTTGCGTGGATCATGGCTCGATCGCTTCCTCGACGGCTTTCTCGCGCTCGCCCAAGAACACCGTGTTCCGCTCGCCGGAGGGGATATGGCAGAGTCTCCGCTCTGTGCCGGCAGGTCGAACTTCACTCATTCCGGGGGCGGGCTGGTCGCCGCCGACGTCGTCGTTCTCGGCAGCGTTCGAGCGGGCCGCGCGCTTCTGCGTTCGGGCGCGCACCCCGGAGACATCGTCTATGTGACTGGCGCCTTGGGAGGAGCGGCGGCGGAGCTTCGCGCGCTCGCTGAACGTCCCGCGGCATTTCGCAAGAAGGATTCAGCCGCGCACCCTCATCTTTATCCCCAGCCGAGAGTCGCCGCCGGCAGGAGGCTCGTCCGGCACATCTCGCCACCGCGGCCATCGACTTGAGCGACGGCCTCTCGACAGACCTCAAGCACATTTGCGAGGAGAGCGGATTGTCCGCGGTGATTGACGCCCAAGCCATTCCTGTCTACCCGCGAGGCACTTTAGCCGATGCGCTCGACGGCGGCGAGGATTACGAATTGCTCTTTACCGCCGCGGCCCGGACGGCGATCCCGGCAAAGCTGCAAGGCGTTGCTGTGCACGCGATCGGCCGCATGACCAATCGCGGGCGTCGGCCGCAGGTTGCGCTCCGCACCAGTGACGGAAAAAGGGCGCCACTCGAGCCGCAAGGCTGGGAGCATTTTCGCCCCAGGCGCAACACACCTTGATAGCATCGGACGAGACACGTAGACCAGAATACTGGAGAACACATAGAAGAGACACGTAGAAGACAACCATGCAGACACCCAAGCCACGCGTGCGTTTCGCGCCTTCTCCCACCGGAATGTTGCACATTGGAAATGCCCGGACTGCCCTCTATAACTGGCTCTTCGCCCGTCACACCGGCGGAGAATTTCTGCTGCGCATCGAAGATACCGACGTCGAGCGCAGCGAAGAGCGATTCGAGACCCAGCTCATCGAAGACCTGCGCTGGCTGGGATTGGACTGGACGGAAGGCCCGTTAGCCGGCGGCCCGCACGCCCCCTACCGGCAGAGTGAGCGCCTGGAGATCTACCGCAAGGCAACAGACCATTTACTGCGCGAGGGCAAAGCTTACCGCTGCTTCTGCACCGCCGAGGAACTCGCCGAGGACCGCCAGTCCGGTCTCGAAGCGCGCCGGGCCCAAGTCTATTCAGGCAAGTGCAGAAGACTGACCGCCGAGGAAGCGGCAGAGCGGGCCGCCGCCGGTGAGCCCTTTGCCGTACGCCTCGCCATTCCCGACGAGCCGCTTCGATTCCACGACATTGTGCACGGCAACATCGAGTTTGCGAGCGACGCGGTCAGCGATCCGATTCTGGTCCGGTCCTCGGGAATGCCCGTCTACAATTACGTGGTCACCGTCGACGATGCGGCCATGGAGATTACCCATGTGATCCGCGGCGACGATCACCTCTCGAACACTCCCAAGCAGGTAGCCATCTATCGCGCCTTCGGTTGGAAGGTGCCGAGTTCGCGCATCTCTCCACCATCTTAGGCAGCGACCGGGAGCGGCTTTCCAAACGGCACGGCGCAACATCGATCGCGAGCTTCCGCGAGATGGGGATTCTTCCCCAGGCGCTCACCAATTATCTTGCTCTGCTCGGCTGGGGCGCCGGGAGGCAAACGCGAAACATTCACTCTCGAGGAGCTCACCCGGCAGTTCACGCTCGAGCGAGTCACGCCCTCCCCGCGGTCTTCGATTGGGACAAACTCTACTGGCTCAATCGCTACTATATGAAACTGGCTCCGCCCAAGGAGATCGAAAAATTGGCGCGGCCCTATTTTGCCGCACGGGGCTGGCTGCCACGCCAGAGCAGCACGCCGCAGGCGGAGATCGATTCCAAGGTCGATCGAGAGGCATCATCGCGAGATCGCCCTGGAGATCGCCGGTTGGTTCAGCAGAGTGCTCGCGCTCTATCTCCCCGCCGTCGACCGGCTCGAGCAGCTGCCCGCGACAAGCCACTGCGCTCTGGCTCTATGACGCGGCAGAGGCCAAGACGAATCCGGAAAATCAAGCGCTTCTCTTCTCCGCCGCCGGAATCCGCGTCACCGGCCGCCTTCGCGGAAAAAATCCTGGCCGAGCCCGGAGCGATCACAGCGGAGAATTTCAAAGCGCTGGTCAACCAGGTCAAGACGGAGACCGGCGTCAAGGGCGCAGAACTCTTTCATCCCATCAGGATCATGTTGACGGGCACGCACTCCGGTCCGGAGTTCGACAAACTCATCCCTCTTATCGAAGACGGCAGCCGGCTCCCTCTGCCGATCCATATTCACAGTGTGCGCGAACGCATAGCGCTCGCTCTCCGAGCGTATGGACCATCGCAGGAACTTTAGAGGCTGCTCGTTGTTTAGGAGCTGCTCTTGCCGCCATGGGCCACGATCTTGACTTCGATATTGCCCCGGGTCGCGCGCGAGTAGGGGCAAGTCCGGTCAGCTTGCTCCACAAGCTTCTCGGCCGCGGCCTGATCGAGGCCGGGCGCGGTCACATCGAGATCGACCATGAGCGTAAAGGCCCCGGAGTCGTCCGGTCCGATGCCGACTTTGCTTTGGATGGTGATCTCGCCGGGAGTGAGCTGTTGCTGGTGCGCGAGGTAGTCCATCGCTCCCGCAAAGCAGGCAGCGTACCCGGCGGCGAAGAGCTGTTCCGGGTTGGCGCCCCGGCCGTGGCCGCCGAGCGAGGGCGGCGCGGCAAGATCGATCCTGATGGCGCCGTCGGAGCTTTCCACGCGGCCGTTACGGCCGCCAATTGAGGTTACACATGCGGTATAGAGGGCGTTCGTCAGCCGGACTTCCTATAATTGCGAGAGTGAACTTCTTATTTTCCGAGCGTACGCTGGCAAAAGGATTCGCTCAACAGCTGCCGCAGCCTGTCAAGCCATGACCGATTTGAAAACCGGCTCGAAACCCAATCCGCGAATCGATTCAAGTTTCCCCCATGCATGGCGGGCAGAGGTGCTGCCCGCACGCCCCTTGATCTTGCCGGCGCGGCAATTCGTCTACCCGGTTCAGGTGGAAGAAGGTGGAGCGGGGCGCGCTCGAAGTGATGGTGAAGCCTCCTTCCAGCTCCGCTGAAGCCTCCTCCTTTCTTGCCACCTGCGCCTTGGGCTTTTCGAGCCCGAGCGCGCTCACGGGAGTTGGTCCGCGCCCCATCCGAACTGGATGTGCGCCGTGGCTGGAGGCTACGCATATCTGCTCGACACCTCCGAGCCCCAGCGATGGGAGCAGTTGGAATATCGTCCTGTCACCGCGATACGAGCCCTGCCCGGTCATCAATTGCTGGTCTTTGCCGGGCTTCCACTCCCTCCTCGCCTGGGGACCCGGCGGCAAGGCATGGCAGACCGCGCGATTGAGCTGGGAAGGCGTACGCATTACCGGCATAGAAGGCGACACCCTGGTCGGGCTCGGCTGGGAGTTGAAGACCGATCGCGAGCTTGAATTCGTCGTCAATCTCAAGACGGGCGAACACCGCGGCGGCGGTTACTTGCCTTAAGGCGTTGGTGTTATGGCTTAGCGGCTGTAGAAGTCAACTGAGCGTCGCCCTGCTTGAGCGTCCGGGTGCAATGGAGCGGACCGTAGATTTCCTTCAGGGCCGTCTTTTGGGGCGCGGCTGCCGCTGCGATGTTCCACAATGACAATGCCATCCGGGGCCAGCATTATGCCGCTCGCTCTCCCAGGATGGTCAACGTGCTGCCGTAGGCACGGCCAGCCTCATAGGGCGGATCGAGAAAAATAATGTCCCACGGTCTTCGCTCCGTGCGCCGCGCCAAAGCCGCCAGCGCGGCCGGGACGCCGCGACTTCGACGTGGAAGCCGGATTCAATCTTGAGCGAGGCAAGATTGGCGCGGATCGCCCCCACCGCGGAGGGCGCCTCCTCCACAAACCAGACCTGGCTGGCACCCCGGCTCAGCGCTTCGATACCCACCGCCCCGAACCGGCAAAGAGATCGGCGAAGAACGCGCCTTCCAGACGCCCGGCGAGAACGTTGAAGAGCGTTTCCCGCAAACGGTCGCTGGTGGGCCTGGTAGCCAATCCCGGCGGGGATGCGAGCGGCCGCGAACGGTATGTGCCGGCAATGACGCGCATTGGTTTTGACGGTAGCCCAAGACACTCGACCGCAGGCAGGCTCTACAATCAGGCAGCAGCCGATTGGTCTCTCGAGCGCGGTTTTCTTGGAAGCGGGCTTGGATCGGCCCCAGCCGGTGACGACTGGGCCCGGTTTAAGAAGCAAGGACGGAAGCAATGCGTGGATGGTCATTCCCCCTGGGACGATGGATGGGTGTCGAGCTACGCATCCATACCTTCTTTGTGCTGCTGCTCGGCGTTTGCCTCGCCTATACGAAAGCACGAACTGTCCGCTTTTCGCGGCTTGGGACTCTGGTGCTGCTGGTGCTTGCGGTTGCTGTGCGGGAAGTCGCGCGCTGATCGTCGCCGCCTACTACGGCTTGAAGCTGCGCAATATTCTGCTGCTGCCCATCGGCGGCCTGCATGTCCTATGCCAACGCCGAGAGCGCGGAGCGCGCCACGAAAGCAAGGTCCAATGGCGCATGGCATTGGCCGGGCCGCTGGCCAACCTCAGTTTCGCCCTCGTCGGTGGCCTGCTCGTCATCGGCATGGCGCCCACTCTCGAATCTTGCTCGAGACGCCCATGGGTGACTCCGGCGCATCTCATCCGCAGCATGTGTGGATGAATCTCTTTCTCGGCTTTGAATGTCCTGCCCGCTTATCCGCTGGATGGAGGCAGAATCGTTCGCGGCGGCTTTGCCAAGACCCGGGGCCGGGCACAGGGAACGCGCTATGCCGCCGGGCTCGGACAAGGCTCTAGCCATGGCTGCCATCGTCGCCGGGCTGGTGCTGATGAACGTTTGGCTGCTGATGGCGGGATTCTTCATCTTGATCGGCGCGCAACTGGAGGACCAGGGCGTGCTCTTCCAGAATGTGGTCGACACGGTGCAGATGCGGGACGTCATGCTGACGGAGTTCTCCATGCTGTCGCCCTCCGACACGCTGGAAGACGCGCTGTACAAGTCGATTCACAGCTTGCAGGACGACTTTCCCGTCGTGCGCGGCGACAGTCTGGTCGGCATCATCTCCCGGCCAGAGCATCCTCGAGGCGCTGCGCAGCGAAGGCAACGGCTACGTGCAGTCGGTCATGTCGCGGAGCTTCCATGTGGCGCAGCCGCAGGACTCGCTGGGCACCACCATCAGCCGCTTCGCCGGCCGCGGACTTCGCTGGTGCCGGTAACCGAAGGGGAACGCATCGTCGGCATCGTAACCCTGCAGAACCTGATGCACTCGATGAACCTGCTGGCGGAGAGCCGCAAGTTGCAGCGCCAGAGTCAGGAATAGCCTCCCCCCCAGGCGGGTGAATTACCGGTGAGCTCCTGGAAATCGGGCTCACCGGCAAACCGGGGTCCCCAGCAAGCGCAGCTTGATGGGGTGGAAGCGGGCAAAGCGCTTTAGCGCGGACCCTTAAATATTGGTGACCACGCCTTTGTCAGACCAGAATCCGGCGGCTTTCTTTGAACCCGAAAGCGCAACCCGGCGCGGGAGCCCGAAGAGCCTCTCCGCTCGCCCCCGGGCTCTATCTTGTTCGCCACGCCGATCGGCAATCTCGAGGATATGACCCTGCGTGGGCTCCGCGTTCTCGAAGGCGTCGACCGGATCGCCTGCGAAGTGACACGCGGGTCACGCAAAAGCTCCTGAACCACTTCGAGATTCGCGTCCCGACCGTCAGTTGCCACGAACACAACGAGCAGGCGCGTATCGCGGAGTTGATCGATTTGCTCGCGGAAGGCGGCCGCGTTGCCGTGGTCAGCGACGCAGGCACGCCTGGAATCTCCGATCCGGGCATGCGCCTGGCCCGCGCCGCAATCGAAGCCGGCATCCCGGTCATCCCGCTACCTGGCGCCAACGCAGCCCTCTCACCGCGCTCGTTGCCTCAGGGCTCGATATCCGCCTATCTCTTTGACGCCGGCTTTTTCTGATGCCAAGCCCGGGGCGCGGAGAAGCGAGCTTGAGGCATTGGCCGCTACTCCATGGCCGCCGGCGGCGCCCTCACGCTGGTCCTGTTATACGAGGCTCCCCACCGGATTCTCGAAACCCTCGCCGATGTCGAGCAGGTTTGGAGCGCGCACGTCCGGGTTGTGGTTGGGCGCGAAGTGACCAAGCTCCACGAGGAATTTCTCCGTGGAACCGTCGCCGAGGTGCGCGCCCAGCTCGGCATCGCGGGAACGGGTCCGGGGAGAAATCGTGCTGCTCATCCAGGCGGAGCAAGAGGCCGCGCCGCCAGGCGAGGAGAGAGCTGGAGGAGCGTTGCCTGAGCGGGGTACAGGAATTGATGACAAGCGAGGGTTTGCTTGAAAAAGATGCACTCAAGCGCGTTGCCCGGGAACGCGCCGTCTCGAAGAGTGCCGCTTACCGGGGAATCGGGCAGCGGACAAGAAAAATATAGCCGGTGCCGCGCAGACTGTCCTACTCTTTACCCGGAAGCGGGGCCGGAAACGGACGTCTCAATCTGACGCAAGGTCCCAAGCTCTCTTCGGGCGCTCCGCCAGGGGCAGATCGCGGGATTGCACCCGGTCATAGAGATAAACGTCGCTGGTCGTTCCCAGCGATTCGTTGTAAAGGCTGGGCTCGCCGATTACCTCGCGCAGCTCCTCGGCAAAGCGGTGGACCGCTTCTCAAGGAGGCGGCGGTCGCGGGCACCTCGAGGCCTCACCGTCTTCCAGAACTTCTGATATCCCCGGTCCAGCAGGGTGGCAACTTCCCCGCCCACGAGAAAGCCAGGCCGCTCGACCCAGGCCGCCGAAGAGATCGGTTCCTTTTGCGGCCTGCGGGGCGGGGTCCGGCGTGCCAGAACCGCTCCAGCTCCATATTTCTGAACAAACACCCGATTTGCTACCTCGGGCACCTCGCTGAACATCAAAACGGAGACCGGCAAGGATCTGTGAGGACTTCTTCGAAGCTTAGAAATTCGACTTTGGTGCGCATCGTTGGCCGCTGCCTATCGATTGCTGGGATTCTTCCACCGGACGTTACACTCATCCGGGCGGAAAAATGACACTCAGAGGACCGCCTTGTTCACTGTCGCACACCGGCTGTGGTGGCTGCAACGCGGACGGAACGGCAGCAAAACGTCTGGAACGGACAGGCCTCACCGCGAAAGTGAGGATTGAAAGAAGGAAGCTTGGAGACGATCACAAAGGCGCTGGGCAACACACCCCTTGAGTGAATTGGGAAACACGCCCTTGGTACGTTTGGTTCGGATCGCCGCGCACCTGCCGGGAATTCAGCTGCTCGGCAAGGCGGAATGGGTCAACCCGGGGGGCTCGGTAAAGGACCGCGCGGCCTCTGCCATCGTGGCGGCGGCAGAGGCGAAAGGCCTGCTCCGGGCCCGCACCTGCTCGATGCGACCAGCGGCAACACCGGAATTGCCTATGCCATGCTGGGTGCAGCCAAAGGCTTTCCGGTAACGCTGTGCATGCCATCGAATGTTTCTCCGGAGCGGAAGCAGATTCTCGCTGCCTATGGAGCCAATATCGTCTGGACCGATCCGGCCGATGGTTCCGACGGAGCGATCCGAAAGGCTCGCGAGCTATCTCAGGATCACGACCGGTACTATTACGCTGACCAATACGGCAACGAGGCCAACTGGAAGGCGCACTACCATGGCACGGGAACGAGATGGCAGCAGACCGGGGCCAGATTACCCACTTCCTTGCCGGGCTCGGCACCAGCGGAACCTTCGTGGGCGTCGCGCGACGGCTGAAGGAATCGAATCCGGCCATCCAATGCATTGCGATGCAGCCGGATTCGCCTTTCAACGGGCTGGAGGGCTGAAGCACATGGCCTCGGCGATCGTGCCGCCGATTTTCGACCCTGAGGCTCGCCGACCGTACGGTGGAGCAATCGACCGAGGGCGCATACGCATGGCCAATACCTGGGACGGAACGGAGGGATTGCTGGTTGGGATCTCGGCGGCGGCGGCCGTCGCCTCAAGCCTCAAAATTGCGGAAGAGGTCGCGGCCCGGGAAATCGGCAGTGATCGTGACGGTGCTGCCCGATTCGGCGGACAAGTATTTGAGCGAGCGGTTTTGGGAGGAATGATCCTCGAGCCGGAGCGCGGCGCGGGGCGGTTACAATGCTGAAGATGATGGAGCTTGATTACAAAGAGGTCGGCGTCACGGCGAAGAGACCTATCCTCATGAATGCTGCGGCGTGCTTTTGGGTCTCAGCCTTAGCTACGAAGAGGTCAATCAGGTGGAAGCGGTGGTGCGCGCCGGCAATACCCGCACGGATTCCGCACACAACCGGTATCAGATCTCTCCCCAGGAGCTGGTCAGCATACAGCGCGAGGCCCGGGAACGCGACCTGGACATATCGGGTTCTACCACTCGCATCCCGATCATCCGGCGCGCTGGTCGCCGACGGATTCGCCGAAGCTCATTGGCTGGGATGCTCCTACGTCATTACCAGCGTGGAAGATGGCAAGGCCGAGCTGACCAACTCGTTCCGGCTCGCCGGCGGGGACGAGCGAGACAAGAGATTCGAGGATGAGGAGATTCAAGTAGAAAGCAGCTGGAAAGAGTGGCATAGGCCTGCTCTTCGGCATTGAAGAACGGCGTTCAGGCTGTATCCTGGATGGTGAACTAGGTCAGCCCCCTCCGGGCAGCCGAGAAAGCAAGCGGCATGGAACGAGATCAGGTCGATGAACTCGATGAACCCAAAAAGACTCGATACGCCCGGACTCGGTGAACCTTGCCGCAGGGGCTAGCCATGCTCTCACGCTTTCTCTTCGATGTTGCCCGGCTTAGAAACCCTCGTTCCATTCATCCCCTCCCCGACAGGCGCCAGCCTGAAACATGTGTCGGCGCGTGGAAACAGTGAGAAAGTGAGAAGCGATCCATGAAGAATTCATATCCCGACGCCGCTCCGTCAATTCTAGCAATACTAAGTTCGGTCAGGCGTTGTGAC
>CAVXRB010000035.1:0-11731 GCA_963764095.1 uncultured Acidimicrobiaceae bacterium
CCGTCCCACGAAGCGACCCATGTCCTTCAAGGGCTGGATCGTCTCTTCTTTGATGTAGCGAAGCGCGAGGGCCTTGATCTCGTCGAGGTCGCGCTGGATCGTGTTGCCCCGCATGAACTTGCGCCAGGTGGCCTTTTTCACGACCTCAGCCTACTCACCACGTTCTTTGATCAGGTAGGTGGAGCTGGCGGTCGATATGAGACTGCCCGCTTCGTCGTGGATCTGGGCGCACAGGAAGGCCACCACGTTACCGGGCTTCAAGACGCTGGCGGTACACGTCAGGACGTCGCCGTTACGCACGGGCCGCAGGAACGACGACTTCATCTCGGTGTTGGCGACGTAGACCTTGCGATCCTTCACGCTCAAGACGGCCGAGGCGCCCATGGCCGAATCCATCATCGCCGACAAGAAGCCGCCCTGGACGATGCCGGCCGGGTTGAGGAAACGTTCGTCGACGCGCATTCGCCACACGGTCGTCGCGTCGTCACCTTTTTCCAGACACGTGAGGCCCAAGGTGAGGTCGCAGTTCGGCGGAATCTGGAGGGCCATCGCCAAAGATTACCCGTGGCTCCTTCGCTCGAGCGCGTACTCGAATTCGGTACTGTCGTAACCATGACCGACACACTCTTTCCTGGCGCCACCGAACTCGAAGGTAAGGCCATTCGCGAGATCTCCGCGGTGGCGATGGACGCCCCGGCGGCCGCCAACTCGGGCCACAGCGGGACCGCGATGGCCCTGGCGCCGCTCGGCGTCACGCTCTGGGGACGCGTGATGCGTCACGATCCGACCGACCCCGATTGGAGCGACCGCGACCGATTCATCTTGAGCAACGGCCACTGTTGCATTTTGCAGTACGCGCTGGCCCACGAGTTCGGCTACGACCTCTCGGTCGACGACCTCAAGGCCTTTCGCCACCCGCACTCGCGAACGCCCGGTCACCCCGAGCGCCACTGCGCGCCCACCGTCGAAGTGACGACCGGGCCGCTCGGCCAGGGCATCGCCAACGGCGTCGGCATGGCGATCGCCGAGCGGATCCTGCGCAGCGACTACGGCAGCGACCTGGTCGATCACCGCACGTGGGTGTTCGCCGGCGATGGATGCTTCGAAGAGGGCGTCAGCCACGAAGCGGCGTCACTGGCCGGATCACTCGGTCTCGACCACCTCACGATCTTCTACGACAACAACCACATCACCATCGACGGCGCCACCGAGTTGGCCTATCACGACAACGTCGAAGAGCGCTTCACGGCCTACGGCTGGCAGGTCATCGACGTCGGCGAGAAGGCCAACGACCTCGACGCACTCGAAGCGGCGATGCGTTCGGCGATCGCCGAGACGCAACGCCCCTCGTTGATCATCGTGCGTTCGCACATCGGCTTCCCGTCACCGGAGATGATGGACACCCGCGAGGCGCACGGCAGCCCGTTCAAGCCGGCCGTCATCAGCCGAAGCCAAGAAGATCCTGGGTGTGCCGGACGAGGCGTTCCACTTCGACCCATCGGTTCGCAGTGCGCTGCTCGAGTCACTGAAAGGTCGCCGTGACGATCGCCTGGCCTGGGAGAGTCGGATCGCGGCCGGCGGCGAGGCGGCGGCACGGCTGCTCGAGCAGCTCGACTACCACGGCGTCGCCAAGGTCACCACGCCTCCCGAACTCTTCGAGGCCGGCACGAAGGCCGCGACGCGCAAGGCCATGCAGCGCGCGATGGACTGCTACGCCGTCCAGACACCGGGCATCACGGCCGGATCGGCCGACCTCACCGACAACACCGGCATGACGCTCTCGGCGCTGTCGATCCAGAGCGCGGAGAATCCTGGCGGCCGCCAGTTCCACTACGGCATCCGCGAACTAGGTATGAGTGCGAACCTCACGGGCCAGGCCCACCACGGCGGGTTTCGTCCGCTGGGCTCGACGTTCTTCGTCTTCAGTGACTACGCCCGCCCGGCGATCCGACTCGCCGCCTTGAGCGACGCGGGCGTCATGCTGGTCTACACGCACGACTCGGTCGGCGTCGGCGAGGACGGGCCGACGCACGAGCCGGTCGAGCACCTCATGGCGCTTCGCGCCATGCCGAACCTGCATGTCGTTCGGCCCTCGGACGCGAATGAGACCCTCGACCTCGTCGAACAGTTCCTGACGGCCCCGGAACCCCTCACCACGGCGATGATCCTTTCTCGCCAGGACATGGTGGTCTTCAACGACGCCGACGCGAAGGTCTCGAAGGCGAATGCGCGCAAGGGCGGCTACGTCCTTCGCGAGAACGCCGACGCCGTCTTCACCTTGGTCGCCACTGGCTCCGAAGTCCAACACTGCTTGGAGGCGAACGACTCGCTCGCGGCCGAGGGCATCGCGACGAGGGTCGTCGCGTTGCCGTGCTGGCGATGCTTCGACGCGCAGTCGAGCGACTATCGACGCGAGGTCCTGCGACGGATCATTCCCTCGGTGTCCATCGAAGCCGGGGCGACCCTAGGGTGGACCAAGTACGTGGACCAGGCGATCGGCATCGACTCCTTCGGCATGTCGGCCCCCGGGAGCTACGTGATGGATTACTTCAATATCAATGCGGCGACGTTGGTCGCTCATGTGCACGAGGCTCTAGGAGACGCAAAATGACCAAGCTCGATGAACTCTTCGCGGAGTACGGACAGAGTCCCTGGATCGACAACATTCGGCGCGACTGGCTGAACGACGGGACGCTGGCCGGAATGGTCGCCGAAGGCGTGCGCGGCGTCACGTCCAACCCCTCGATCTTCGCCAAGACGCTCTCGACCTCCTCGGCCTACGACGCCATGCTCGAAGGCAAGAACGGCATGGACGTCGAAGTCCTCTTCGAAGAGATCGCGGTGCGCGACGTGACCGACGCCTGTGACGTGCTGGCCTCGGTGCACACCGCCTCGTGCAGTGCCTTCGCTGACAAGCAACGTCGCTACTGCGACGGGTTCGTCTCCCTCGAGGTCTCGCCACGCCTGGCGCGCGACACGGTGGCGACGGTCACGGCCGCCAAGCGTCTCGCGGCCGAAGTCGGTCGCAAGAACGTGATGATCAAGATCCCCGCTACCAAGGAGGGACTCCCGGCGATCACCGAGGTACTCGGCGCCGGCATCAACGTCAACGTGACCCTGATCTTCTCGCTCGATCGCTACAACGAGGTCATCACCGCGTGGATGGAAGGCCTCGAGCTCGCCCTGAAGCGTCGCAGCGACGTGGGTTCGATCGGCAGTGTTGCGTCGTTCTTCGTCTCTCGCGTCGATGTCGCCGTCGATGCACTTCTGCCCGAAGGCGACCCTCGCCGCGGGACGACGGCCAACGCCCAGGTGGCGGGGGCCTATCAGCTCTTCCGCCGACGTATGGCCAGTGAGCGCGCCGTGGCCCTCTTCGACGCCGGTGCCCAAGTCCAGCGTCCACTGTGGGCGTCGACGTCGACGAAGAATCCGACGTACTTCGATCTCCTCTACGTCGACACGATCGTCGCCGACGAGACGGTCAACACGATGCCGGACGCCACACTGGCCGCGACCCTGGACCACGGGAACTTCGCGAACTCCGAGTTGCGCAGCGAGGAGAGCACCAAGGAGGCCGCGGAGAAGCTCGAACGGCTGCCCGAGGACGTTTCGTTGGACGCCGTCACCGAGAAACTCGAGAACGACGGCGTCAATGCCTTCGTGACCTCCTACGAGGAACTCCTCGCCACGGTGAAAGAAAAGATGCAGGCGAACGCCTAGTGCGCGTACCAGCTAGGAGAGCCTCGTGGGCACCCGATCGGCGGTTCAGTGGCGCAGATTCGCACCATAGGATGTCGCCATGACGACGTTGCGCGGGGCCGCCACCTATTCCGATTTCCTGGCAATGCCGATCGAAGAGTTGGCGAGCGCCGCCTTCGCCAAGGCGCGTAGCGCCAATGGCTACGTGGTCACGTACTCCCCCAAGGTCTTCATCCCCTTGACCAAGCTCTGTCGCGACCGCTGCGGCTACTGCACGTTCGCCCAGGCGCCGGCGCACGTGGCCTCGCCCTACATGAGTCTCGACGAAGTGATGGAGGTCGCCCAGGCCGGGCGCGACGCCGGCTGTACCGAGGCGCTCTTCACGCTCGGCGAACGACCGGAGCTGCGTTACGACGAGGCCGCTCGCTGGCTCGCCGCGCGCGGCTACGAATCAACGGTCGACTACGTCGCCAACGCCGCCCAGATGGTGCTCGAGAGCACGGGACTCCTCCCGCACGCCAACGCCGGCGCGCTCTATCGCCACGAACTGGCCCAACTCCGTACGGTCTCGGCCTCGCAGGGAATGATGGTCGAGGCACTGGCGGACCTTGCGGCCCATCGACTGGCCCCCGACAAGGACCCGCAGCGACGACTGGACACGTTGCGCTTCGCCGGAGAGTTGCAGATCCCCTTCACGACCGGTCTGCTGGTCGGCATCGGTGAAACGCGCGAGGAGCGGATCGCCACGCTGCAGGCGATCGCCGCGTCGCACGAGGAGTTCGGTCACATCCAAGAGGTGATCATCCAGAACTTCTTGCCCAAGCCGCGCACCGCGATGGCTAACGAGCCGGCCGCGAGCGACGAAGAGTTCCACTGGACGATCGCCGTCGCGCGACTGATCTTGCCGGCGACCATCCACTTGCAGGCGCCGCCGAATCTGAGCGTCGATCCGACGCGTCTGCTGGCCTTCGGCATCGACGACTTCGGTGGCATCTCGCCGGTGACCGCCGATCACGTCAACCCCGAGCGCGCGTGGCCGGCGTTGGCGGTGCTGGGCGAGGAGTGCGACGCGCGCGGCTTCAACCTCGAGCCCCGTCTCACGGTGTACCCGGAGTACGTCGGGACCAAGAGCGGATTCCTCGACGACAAGGTCCGCCCCTACGTCCTCGCCCACGCCGACTCGACGTTCCTCGCCCGCAACGACGTTTGGGCCTCGGGCACCGAAGTCACGCCGCCGGCTCCCCCGACGCACGCGCTCGCGCACGAGCGCGGTCACGTCACTGCTCGAGCGCTACGAACCGGGCTACGAGTTCGACCGTCGAGGAACTGACCACGTTGTTTCACGCGCGCGGCGCCGACTTCAACGCCGTCGTCGAGCGCGCCGACGCCGTACGCCGGGACCTCGTCGGTGACGACGTCACCTTCGTCATCAACCGCAACATCAACTACACGAACGTCTGCACCTTCAAGTGCCGCTTCTGCGCGTTCTCCAAGGGCCCGCTGTCGCTGAACCTCCGCGGCGACCCGTACCTACTGACGCTGGACGAGATCAGCGAGCGCGTCCGTGAGGCCGAGGCCAGAGGGCGCGACCGAGGTCTGTCTCCAGGGCGGCATTCACCCGAAGTTCGACGGCGACTACTACATCGACGTCGTCGCCGCGGTTCGCGCTGGCTCCCCACGGATCCACATCCACGCCTTCAGCGCACTCGAGGTCTTTGAGGGCGCGCGCCGCTCCGAGCAGGACCTGGTGACGTACCTGACGCGGCTCAAGGACGCTGGCCTCAAGACGTTGCCCGGTACGGCCGCCGAGATCCTCGACGACGAGGTGCGCGAGGTCCTTTGTCCCGACAAGATCAACTCCGACCAGTGGCTCGAGGTCCACCGGGCCGCGCACAGCGTGGGCCTGCGCTCGAACATCACGATCATGTTCGGCGCCGTCGAGGGCGTCGACAGTTGGGCGACGCACCTGTTGCGACCGCGCGACTGCAAAAGGAGACCGGGGGCTTCACCGAGTTCGTACCCCTGCCCTTCGTGCACATGGCGACGCCAATCTTCTTGCAGGGCCGCGCTCGACGGGGTCCGACATTCCGTGAAGCGGTCCTCATGCACTCGGTCGCGCGGTCCACTACGCGACACTGATCGACAACATCCAGGTGAGCTGGGTGAAGATGGGCGTCGAGGGATCGCGCCGTATCCTGACGCCGGCGCGAACGACGTCGGCGGCACGTTGATGGACGAGAACATCTCGCGGGCTGCCGGTGCGAGCCACGGCCAGGAGATGGACGTCGACACGCTTCGCGCGCTCGTCGAGCCGCTCGGACGCCCCCTCGTTCAACGCAGCACCCTCTATCAGACGCTGTAGCCGTGGATGAGTTGATCGAAGGTTTCCTCGAACGCAGTTGCGCCGCGACTCCGCCGCTGCTGACGAACGCATCGAGGTACTTCGCGCCCTGCTCGTTCGCTTCGTGGAACTGGCGATGGTCGATCACAACGTCGGCGATCTGCGCGTCGCGGTGCAGGCGCTCAATGAGTTGACCGAGGCGTCGACGCTCTTCGCCAGTGGCGTGACGTGCCCAAGCTGGCGGTCTTCGGCTCGGCGCGCACCGAGATCGCGAACCCCTCTACGAGATGGCGCGAGCGCTCGGAGCGGCGATGGCCGCGCGGGGATGGATGATCATCTCCGGTGCGGGCCCGGGATCATGGAGGCCTCGGCCAAGGGCGCCGGACGCGAACACACCCTCGGTGTCAACATTCGAACTGCCGTTCGAACAGTTCTCGAATCCCTACATCGACGCTGAGACGATGCTCGTGGCGATGCAGTACTTCTTCACGCGCAAGGTCGCGATGACGCGGCCCTCCAACGCCTTCGCCATCTTCCCCGGCGGTCTCGGCACGATGGACGAGACGTTCGAGGTCTTGACGCTGCTCCACACCGGCAAGACCTCGCCGGCCCCGGTCGGTTTGGTCGACATGCCCGAGGGCACGTTCTGGCGCCGTGGATGGATTCGTCGACAACGCGGTGATCGCCGACCACTACATCGACGAGACCGACATGTGCCTCGTGCGGATCTGCACGTCGATCGAGGAGGCCGCGCCGAGATCGACCACTTCTTCTCGAACTACGTGCGCTTCGACGTTCGCGGGACCGCGGCTACATCAAGATTCGACGGCGACCCAACGAGAACCAGCTGCGCGAACTCGCGAACGTCGTGCCGCGTTTCGCGGGGGGTCGAGGCTACGTGCTCGAGGACGACACGACGATCTCGTTCGCTTCGACGGGCGCAACTACGTCAACCTGCGGCTATTGATCAACCAGATCAACGAGTGGGACTAGTCGTCGCTCGCGCCGCGAAGCAGCATCTCGGCCTTCTGGAGGCTGCGACGCACCTTGGAGAGCCGACGCTCGAGTTCCTTCGCCTCGTCGGCTCCTCGGCACGCAGTTGCGCGCGTACGGTGTCGAAGATCGCGTCGGCGACGCGGCTCTCGAGCGCACCCACTTCGTCGGCGAGCGTGTCGAAGGACTCCACTACGGAAGTGTCTCGTACGGCAGCTCGTTCTCGGCGTACTCGGCGCGCAGCACTTTCTTGTCGAACTTGCCGACGCTGGTCTTGGGGACGTCTCGATGAAGGCCCAACGTTCGGGCAGCCACCACTTCGCGACGCGGGTCGACAGGAACTCCTTGAGTTCTTCGGCGCTTGCGGTCATGCCGGGTCGAAAGACGACGCAACACAGCGGGCGCTCCTGCCATCGGTCGTCCGGTACGGCGATCACGGCCGCTTCGAAGACCGCGGGGTGGGCCATCAACGCGCCTTCGAGTTCGACAGAACTGATCCACTCCCCGCCGGACTTGATGACGTCCTTCGAGCGGTCGCTGATCGTCATGAACCCTTCGCCGTCCATCGAACCGATATCGCCGGTGCGCAGCCAGTCGTCGTGGAACCTCTCCGGAGCATCGACGCCGAAATACGAGCCGGTGATCCAGGGCCCACGAATCTCGAACTCGCCGACGGTCTTGCCGTCTCGTGGCAGCACCGTCCCGTCTTCGGCCGTGATCCGGACCTCGACGCCGCCCACGACGCGACCGGCCTTGACGCGATAGTCGATCTGCATGTCCGCGGGCGTCCCCGACGGCGGGATCGCGACGGCGGCCAGGGACTCGTCTCGGTCATCCCCCAGCCCTGGATCACGTCGATGCCGAAGCGGTCTCGAAAGGCCTCGATCATCACGCGTCGGACGGCCGCGCCGCCGGCGACGATGCCGCGAAGACTCGAGAGGTCGGCGTCGGGTTTGCCCTCGGCGACGCGCAGGACGTCGTTCCAGATCGTCGGGACGCCGAGGGAGATCGTGGGACGCAGCTCTTCGATCATCTTGATGATCGGTTCGCCCTGCAAGAACATCTGCGGCATGATCAACTCGGTGCCGGCGAAGAATGCCGTGTAGGCCGCCCCCCAGGCGTTGACGTGGAACATCGGCACGATCAACAGACAGCGGTCGCGCTCGCTCAGTCCGATCGAGTTTGACGTCGTCGACGCCATGGAGTGCAACCAGGTCGATCGGTGCGAGTAGACCACGCCCTTGGGGTTGCCCGTCGTGCCCGAGGTGTAACACATGATGGCGGCCGAGCGCTCGTCGAGCACCGGCCACTCGAAGCCCGGTGACTCGGCCGAGAGGAAGGTCTCGTAGTCGATCGTCTCGCCCAGCAGACCGCTCTCGTCGGGGCCGTGGACGATGATGTGCTTCACCGTGGGGATCTGGTCGCGGATCTTCGCGAGCGCCGGAATCGAGCGAACTGTCGACGATGATGACCGAGTCCTCGGCGTGGTTGATGATGAAGGCCAGATGTTCGGGAAAGAGCCGGATGTTGAGCGTGTGCAAGACCGCGCCCATGCACGGAACGGCGATGTAGGCCTCCATGTGCGCCTGGTTGTTCCACATGAACGTGGCGACGCGGTCTCCCTGCTGCACGCCCAACTTGGTGAGTGCTGCGGCCAACCGTTCGGCGCGCTTGGAGACCTGGAAGAACGTAGCCTCCTCGACGCCGTCGGGCGTGACGGTCAGCACCTTCTTCTCGGAGTACGACGTACTCACCGTGGCGGATGATGCCGCTGATGAGCAGTGGCGCGTCTTGCATCGTGCTTTGCACTGATCCCCCTCTAGTCCCGTTGCGAGAATGCTACAAAGTCTCCGTCACTACCAGAGTTCCCTACCAGGAAAGGCTGTATGGCTCGACGGGCGACGGCAGGACGCTCTCGTGACCCGTCAGGTACGTGTCCACTGCGGCCGCGGCGCTGCGCCCCTCGGCGATGGCCCAGACGATCAGGCTCTGACCACGCACGCCGTCGCCACAGGCGAAGACCGGCGTCGCGCCGTCGATCGCCTCGACGCGCCATTCACGACCGACCGACAGCGTCGCGCGCGGCGTCACGTAGGGCTCGACATCGAGGCCGAGTCGATCCAGTTCCGGTCCGACGAAGCCCGCGGCGATCAAGACCAAGTCGGCCGACATGATGATGGTCTCGCTCGAGGCGTGCGTCACGAACGACGATTCGCTCGACGCGGGTGTCGCCGTGAAACTCCAGGGTCTCGGTGGAGAAGAGCCGCTCGCCGCCCTCATCGTGCGCGGGCGACGATTTGAAGATCCTCGCCATGGTCGGCCATGGTTGATCGTCCGGGCGTTCGTCCGGGCGGTCGGTCCAGGATCTCGATCTGGACGACGGAACGCGCGCCTTGACGGTGCACGGTGCCCGAGACAGTCGGCGCCGGTGTCGCCTCCGCCCAGGATCACGACGTGCAGGTCCGTGGCGTCGATCGAGGTCGGCGCACGCGTCGCGCACCGCGAGATTCGGCCGCTTCGAGATAGGTCATCGCGGGATACACGCCGTCGAGGTTCGGCGCCCGGCACCGGAATGCAGCCGAGGTCGCGTCGAACCCAGGGCCAGGACCACGGCGTCGAACTCGGGCTGCAGCTGTGCGAGCGGCGTCGTCTCGCTCACCGCGACGCAGGCGTGGAAGGTGATGCCGGAGGTCTCCATGACCGCGAGGCGTCGATCGAGGACGGCCTTCTCCAGCTTGAACTCGGGAATGCCGTAGCGCAATAGTCCGCCGATGGCGTCACTGCGTTCGAAGACGTGCGACCTCGTGACCGACGCTCGCGAGTTGCGCCGCGGCGGCCAGCCGGCCGGGCCAGATCCGACGACGGCGACGCGCTGTCCCGTGCGAGCCTCGGTGCACGTGCGCGACGCTCAAAGCCGTGGGCGAAGGCGTGTTCGGCGACTTCGTACTCGATGCGTTCGATCGTGACGGGGCTGTCCGAGATGCCGAACACGCAGGCCGACTCGCACGGCGCGGGACAGAGTCGGCCCGTGAACTCGGGAAAGTTGTTGGTGTCGAAGAGCTGTTCGGCGGCCTGATCCCAGTGCGAGCGAAAGACGTGGTCGTTGAAGGTCGGGGATGCGGTTGCCCAGCGGACAGCCCTGCATGCAGAACGGGATGCCGCAGTCCATGCACCGCGCGCCCTTGAGTCGAGACCTCGTCGTCGCTCTGGGTCGTCGTAGACCTCGCGCCAGTCGCGAAGCCGCACCGGGCACCGGTCGAGTGGCGCGGACCCTGTCGCGGGTACTCGAAGAAGCCCGGTCGACCTTACCCATGCGCAGCTCATCGCGCACCCGCTGGTACTCGGAGGTCTCGATGCGCACGAAGTTCATTCGTTCGGCCGCGCCAGTCGCTCGAGCGATGCGACGCCGCGCGTCGTGAACCGGTCTCGTCGACGAAGCGAGTCAGGAGACCGCGCAGTCGGTCATCGTCCTCGAACTCCAGGGGATCGATCTCGTAGACGCCGGCGCTCAGGTGGTCATAGACGCGCCTGGCGCGGATCATAGAGGTACAGAGGTACCGCCCGACATGCCCGCCGCGAGGTTACGACCGACCGCGCCCAAGATGACGACGACGCCCACCGGTCATGTACTCGCACGCGTGATCACCGGTGCCCTCGACGATGATCGGTCGCGCCGGAGTTGCGCACGACGCAGCGTTCGCCCACGCACGCCGCTGACGAAGCATGCTCGCCGCCCGTCGCGCCGTAGCCGATGACGTTGCCCGCGATGACATTGTCCTCGGCTGGCGAACGGTCGCGTCCGCGACGGGCGGATCACGATCGCGTCCGCCCGAGAGGCCTTTGCCGACGTAGTCGTTGGCGTCGCCGGTGAGTCGCAGCGTCATGCCGCGCGGCATGAAGGCGCCGAGGCTCTGGCCCGACGAACCGCGAGATCGATCTCGATGAGGTCGTCGGGGAGATCACGTTCGCCCGAGTGCGCGCGTGATGGCGCTGCCGGTCAGGGTGCCCACGGCGCGATTGACGTTGCGAATCGGCGTGGCGAACGTGAAGGGCGCATCGTGCGCCACGCGCGCAGCTCGACCGCGTAGTGGAGGAACGTGCAGTCCGAGTGCGCCGTCCAGACCGTGATCCTGCTTCACGCTCTGATGCCGCTGATCAGGGGCGTACGGTGACCAGGAGCGCCGAGAGGTCGAGGTCGCTGTTCTCGTCGTCGCGTCGGCCGCGATCGAGAGCCGACGTCGGCGTCGCCGATGACCTCGTCGAGCGTGCGTGCTCCGAGCAGCCGCGAGGTACTCGCGGACCTCTAGCGCGATGAACTCGAAGAAGTTCTCAACGAACTCCGGTTGGCCGGTGAATCGCTCGCGCAGTCGGGGATTCTGGGTGGCGATACCCACCGGACAGGTGTCGAGGTGACAGACGCGCATCATCACGCAGCCCGAGACGACGAGCGGCGCGGTGGCGAAACCGAACTCGTCGGCACCCAACAGCGCAGCGATGATCACGTCGCGACCGGTCTTCAGCTGTCCGTCGACCTGGAGCGACGACGCGACTGCGCAGCCCATTGGCGGCGAGGGTCTGGTGCGTCTCGGCGAGGCCCGAGCTCCCACGGGGTGCCGGCGTGCTTGAGTGAGGTCGAGCGGTGCCGCCCCGGTCCCGCCGTCGTGGACCCGAGATCAGGATCACGTCGGCGTGCGCCTT
>CAVXRB010000036.1:0-81931 GCA_963764095.1 uncultured Acidimicrobiaceae bacterium
CGGATCGTCGACGGACTACGAAGCCCGGACCGAGCGCTCCCGGAGAGCGCGCCGCTCATCTGCGTTCACGTTCGATATCGGCACGAGCGCATACCTCGCGCTCGTCGTGGTACACGTTGGAGAAGCTCTTCGGCGACTGACGACGTAGTCCTCGTCACGTTCGTCGTCACGGTCAACGGCGTCGACGGCCGCGTCGTGGTCGTCTGTCCTCGGTTGGGTGGAGGTCGGTCACGCTTGAGGTCCGGCGTGGTGACCGGTGACGTCGAAGAGGGTGGGGGCGACGAAGCCGCGGGGCCGCGGGGCGTCGAAGCCGTCAGGGTGAAGACGAGGACGATCAACAAGAGCGGGCTCGACCACATCAAGTAGGTGAGAGCTCTTCAGCGAAAAGGGTGCGCGCATTGTTTTCGTAGGGTAGCGGTGGCGGGTTCAAATAGCGATTCGACATTTCGGACCCGTGTTTCATTCAGATCAGGAAGCGCACAGCGAAGTGCTGCAGCTCTTTCTGCAGCGTGGCCGGCGAGGAATGGTCCTGGTCGGCCACCTCTCGAAGTGAGAGTCCCTCGTAGACGCGGGCGTAGGTGAGGCGCGCGATCCGGTCGTACTGGCTGCCACGAAAGCTGTGCAGCCGGGCCAGTAAGGGCGAGGCGTCGAGGGCCGGCTCGTCGTGTTGATCGAAGTTCGAGATCGAGCGCCGCGCCGCTTTTCCTTGAGCAGCCAGCGACGCAGTCGACCGCGCAGGGCCGAGAGGATGTCCGGGGCCGCGTACTGTCGCGACTGACCGGCCCAGTCCACGAGGAGCTCGCTCGCGAGTCCGAGGGCAACCCCGACGGTCTCACTGGGATCCTCGACGATGCCGTCGCCGAAGCGCAACTGGCGACAGACGCTCACGATGCCGGGGATGAGCGTCTGCAGAAGAGCCCGATGGATCTGCGGGTCGTTGGCCTCCTCGAGCAGCGCGCGCACGATCTCGGCCCGCTCGAGCACGTTGCGGCCGCCGCGCGCCTCGAGCAAGCTCACGACGTCGCAGAGGTCGCTCAGTCCACCGAGGTCGAGGTCCTGGTGTCGCTCGGCGAGGGTCGTCATCGCGCTTCGCGCACGCGTCGAACGACCCACGTGGAGCCATTCGTATCGCATCTGTCCTAAGAGGTCGTTCTTTAGTGTCATGGCGCCTAGTAGAGGTGGCCCGACGCATCGCCGGGTCCCTCGACGGGCACCACGTCGCAGTACGTTTCTCACGCCGTTCATGATGCGTGGGACCGCGCACATGGCAGCGCACATACGCGAGACGTAGGCTGTTGCGATGGACATCGAATCGTTCTATGAGCAAAATGAGGCGCGCCGCGAGAGCGCGGAGTTCGAGTTTGGCGGCGAGTGGACCGACATCGTCGACAACGAGTACGAGCTCTCGTGGGTCGAGGCGACCGGGGAGCTCTACCTAATGGTCGAGCCGGATGCCGTCGTCACTGAGGGTGCCTTCGGGGAGTTCTACACCCACAGCGAACCCGTCACGGACCTGACGGTCGTGATTATCGGTAAGTCGGCGTCGTTGGCCGCGCTCGAAGACACGCTGTTGGGCTGGGAAGACGCGATGCTCGAGCCCAACTCGCTCGTCTGGCTCCATCAGCGCTTTCCGGCGACGCACGACTAGAGATACGGCGTCGCCGAGTCGGCGACCTTGCACAGTCGTGTCAACGACGGCACCAGATTCTTAAGCGGCACTCGCTCGGACTCATTGATCGTCGTCATCAAGGCGTTCCAACTGCCGTCGATCGACGTCGCGTCGGCCGCCTTGGGCGTGGCCTTCAGTAGTTCACTCATGGCTCGACCCTCGAGCGCCTTGCGTTGCGCCGCGCTCAACGTCGGCGCTTCGCTCTGGGACTGCAGCGCGACGGCGCGCTTCACCAGTACGCACGAGGCGCGCGCGTCCGCGACGGCCCCGTTGGTGCCGCACGAACTGAGCACGACGCTCGCGAGGACGAGCGCGCTGAGGGGAGCGAAGAGTCGAACTACCCGAGCCACGAGTCGGCAGCTTGCAACAAGAAGTCGCTGACACTGCGCCCGCGTTCGAAGATGTCGCACAGGGGGTCTTCGCCCTTGGCGACCTGGCTCAATGAGATCGCGCGGCGCGCGACGATCGAGATACGCCGTTCGCTGCTCTCGGTCGGCGACGCGAAGGCGTCCGTGGCGGTGACCTCCAGGGGCATCTCCAGGCCGCCAATCGGCGCGAGGTCGATCGCCAATCGAAGGAGATCGGGACTGTGGGGCATCGGCGGGAGACTCCACGTCAGCACCAGGGGGAAGTGGAACTCATCGGGTGGATCGACCTCGTCGGGCAGGCCGAGCACCGCGTCTTCGAAGGCGAGGAGTGTCCTCGGGTCGACGTCGAGTTCGATGTGCAGGTCGACCGGACCGCCGCACCCGTCCTCGGGGTGGAGGTCGACCTCCCAGGCCTGGCGAAGTGAGTACGTCTCGACGAAGTGACGCTCGTCGTGCACGTGGAAACCGTGCGTCACCGCATGGTCCTTAAGGTCTGCGACGAAACCAGCGACGTCAATTGCGGCCATTGCCCATCAGGTTACCCCCTTCGACAACTACCGTGGCAGCGTGAATGACTCGCTCTTGACACCGCTTCGCGCGTGCGCACAAGAGATCGGCGAAGCGGTCAAGGTCCATCGCGGGCGCGGACTGTCCGGTGATCGCGCGACGCAGTATCACCTCGACGTCGCGGCCGACGACGTCGCACGCCGTGTCCTGGGCGCCGCCGGATTCCGGGTCATGAGCGAAGAGTCCGGTGTCACGGGTGACGGCGCGTTCACCGTGGTCGTCGATCCGATTGACGGTTCGACGAACTGCGATCGCGGGATCCCCTTCTACTCCACGAGCCTCGCCGTCGTACACGGCGACGAACTGGTCGCGGCGCTCGTGATGAATCAAGCGACCGGCACCGTCTTCGAAGCGGAGAAGGGCAGTGGCGCTCGGCGCGACGGCGAGCCCATCGCGCCGAGCGGGCAAACGGAGATCACCCACGCGATAGTCGGATCGTCGGGCTATCCCTCGCACAACGTCGGTTGGTCGCAGAATCGATCACTCGGCGCGGCGAGCCTGGAGATCTGTCTCGTCGCCGACGGATCACTCGACGTCGACGGCGTGGCCCAGCATTCCGGACTGAACGTGTGGGACTACTTAGCTGGTTTGCTGATCGTCCGTGAGGCCGGAGCGTACGCCGCCGACTACCACGACGACGAACTCGTGACCACCGATGACGTGATTCGACATCCACTTTTCGCGGGGTCACAGGAACTCCTGACCTACATGCTCGATATTGGGACCATCTAGGCTTTTACTCTCGGGCGCTTAGCTCAGTTGGTTAGAGCAGCTGATTTACACTCAGCAGGTCGGGGGTTCGAGTCCCTCAGCGCCCACGAAAAAATTCTCACCCTTTCGTGAAGGAAGACAGAGTTGGACACGATTCGTTCGCTGCAAGTGCCACCAAAATTGAAGCCCGGTGACCACGTGGCCGTCCTCTCGCCGTCGTGGGCAGGTGCCGGTGCCTTCCCTAAGGTGCACGAGATCGGCGTCGGTGTTATTCGCGACCTGCTCGACCTCGTTCCCGTGGAGTTCCCGACGACGCGCCAGATAGGGGCCACGCCCGAGGAGCGTGCCCGGGACGTCAACGCCGCCTTCGCCAATCCCGATATCAAGGCAATCATGGCCGTGATAGGAGGATCCGACCAGATCACGGTGCTGCCGCACCTTGACGCCGAGCTGATCGCGTCGAATCCGAAGGCCTTCTTCGGATACTCGGACAACACGAATCTCCTGAACTACTTGTGGAACCTCGGCATCATTGGTTATCACGGGGGATCGACGCTCGTTCACCTCGCACGACCCGGTGGCGTGCATCCGGTGTCGCTCCAATCGCTGCGACACGCGCTCTTTGATCACGACATCGTCGAGATGGCGCCGGTGACGGAGTTCACCGACCTGCAATGCCGGTGGGAAGACCTTTCGACGCTCGAGTCGGCGCTGCCCACCACCAAGGACATCGGCTGGCACTGGCATAACGCGAACCGCGTAGTGAGCGGTCCGACGTGGGGTGGCAACCTCGAGATCGTGCACTGGAACCTCGCGGCGAACCGATGGATACTGGCGAACGAGGAGTACACCGGCAGCGTATTGATGCTTGAGACCTCCGAGGAGATGCCCTCGGCCGACGCCGTCTTCGAGATGTTGCGCAATCTCGGTGAACGTGGTCTGCTCGCGCAGTTCCCGGCGGTGGTCTTCGCGAAGGCCAAGGCCTGGCACACGCACGCGCCGCTCGACGACGACGAGCGCGCGACGTTCCGCGCCGAACAGGAGTCGGCAGTGCTGCACGCCCTCGCGATGTACAGCCCGGACGCGATGTTCGTCTACGGTGCGGACTTCGGGCACACCGACCCGCAGTACGTGCTGCCCTACGGTGGCGTGATGACCATCGACGGTCTGGCGAAGCGCATCTTCGTGCAGTACTGATTCACTCAGCAACTGCTCCGTCGCCCGAACGTCGCCGCTCGCTGAATCACCAGTACTGCCACGCCATTGGGCGGCGGCGGTGAGAAGGCCGATCGCGGAATGGGACGTCCGATCGAACAGACGTAGTCCTTACCCCAACGACCAACGCCGGGGGCCCTGGCGGAGAGCCAGCGCTCGGCGAGGTGCCACGGAACGATGACGTCGGCGCGCTGCAGGTGGCTGCCGGGCGCGGTGATTCGCCGCAGCAGCGCCACGGAGATCGCGAAGGGGGGATTGGCCACGACGCGAAATGGTCGCCGTGGAAGTCGCAGGTCACTGCCGTCGGCCTGCACGACGACGACGTTGGTGTCGGTGAACTTCTGGCGGAGTTCGCGAGCGCGAGTGGGGTGTAACTCGAAGGCGATGACTCGGGCGCCGCGACGCACGAGTGGTCCGGTTATCGCTCCGGCACCGGCGCCGATGTCCAGGACCAGGTCGCCGCTTCGAATGCCGGCGTTGTCAACGAGCCTTTCGGCCCACCGACTATCGAGTCGATGCCATCCCCATCGCGTCCGTTCCCCGGACACGGCAGACCATCGTGAACATTGTCATGGCAGTACCGTACGCGAATGTCGCTGCGTCGTCAACCAGGAATGGCGTCCAGTGGATCGGTTACGACAGCGTTGTCGTCGTGGCGACCGTCGTCGTGGTCGAGGTGCTCGGCTTCGGGAACGTGGCAATCAGTGCACCGCTGCCGGTGGACATCTCGGTGAGCGATCCGGTCTGCGCACCCGGTGTCGCGCTGTTGGCGCCGGAACGACTGGCTACCCATAGGTCGGTGCCGGAGACCGCGAAGGCCGATAAGAGACTGAAGTAGTACGGACCGTTCGTGTTGCACATGTACCAACTGGGCTGGCCGCTGGTGGCCGAGACCTTCGTCACCATGGGACTCGTCCCAAAGGGTGTGGCGACGTACACGTAGCCCGCGGTGGCGATAACGACCGACGGAGCCCCGAAGCCGTAGTCGCCATCGGCGTCGCCGACGGTGGTGATGACCGCTCCGGTGGCTGTGTTGATCTCGGTCGCCGCGTTGGCGGCACTGTCGGCCACCCAGGCGTTGCCGTCGGCGATCGCTATCCCGTCGGGTGCGTCCAAACCCTGTTGTGCGACCACGCGGACGAGACGGCCATTGGCGATGCGTACCTCGGTCACCGAGTTGTCGCCCTTATCGGCGACGAAGGCGACGGCGCCGGAGACGGCGAGGGCCATCGGTTCGTCGAAGGCGAACGAGGCGCCCGACACCGTTCGGACCGGTGATCCGTTGCTCGCGCGAATCACGGTGATCGATCCCACGCTGGTGCCGGTGATGTTGGGACGACCTCCATTGAGAACGAGAACGAAGCTACCGGCCGCCTCGATGGCTACCGGGTTCACGAAGTGGTAACGCGAACCGGCGATCGTTCGCACGAAGGCACCGTTACTCGCTCGCAACTCACTCACGGAACCGGTGGCGTTGGCGACGAAGAGGTAGGCGCCATCGCGAGTGATCGCACTCGGTTGACGGAAGCCATATTTATGGGCGTTCAGAGTAGTGATCCACGAACCAGTGGACGGATCGATCTCGGAGACGGAGTTGCCCGCTTCATTGGTGACCCAGAGGTGGCCGCCCCCAAAGGCGAGTCCCGAGGGGGAATCGAACTCAAGGGCGCTTGGCGCAGTCCCGGATGCCGACTGCATTGGCAATAGTGCCGCACAGGTCGTCGTTGCGATGGCAACGCCGAACCACTGGACGGCCCTTCGCTTCCTCAGGATGCCCCGCATGGTTGGAATTCTAACGTTGAAGCGATTTCGGCGGACGTCGCGGTGTTCGCCCCTGATCGTGGCGTCTTAACGCGCGATCGTCGCCAGGTCGCGCCGGATCGCTCACGGGAGCGGCGCGACGAGCTTGTCGGTGAGGGCCGCAATACCCGAGAGGCTGGCGCGCAGTTCCGGTGGGATTTGATATCGAGCCATGAGCGTTTCAGTCGACGTGTACGTGACGTTGGTCCGATCACCATCGGCCCAGATGAGGACTTTCAGCGGCAGGTCGAGCGCCGCCAGCGGAGCTGCTTGCATGACGGGGGTGCCGGCGACGGGGTTGCCGAAGATGACTAACGTCGTCTCTCGAAGTTCGAGACCGACGGAAGTTGCCTGCGCTCGTTGATCGATGACGTCGAATACCTTGAGACCGGCCGACGCAACGATGGTGAGGAACTTCGCCACCGTCGCGTCGACGGAGAGTGGACTCACTTTCGTCGTGGTGCCGAGTTCGTCGGTGACGCCGTCGCCCATCTCGTTCACGGGGCCTTCGCCGGTGCCTCTTCAGTCTCTTCTTGCACGCCGGGTTCGAGACCGATCTTGGCGACGATCGCGGCCACGGCCATCACACCGGCCATCACGTAGAACACGGTGCGAATCGAATAGGCGAAGTCGAGTTTGATGTACGCCGGTATGGTGCCGAGTTTGCCGCCCTGCGATTCAGAGACCTTCGCCGCGATGGCCGCCGCGGCCTTGGCCGAGAGTCCGATGCCCTTGCCCATCAGCGTCGCCGTGACCCGCGAGCGCATCTGGTCCACCAAGACCGTACCGAGGATCGCGAGTCCCAGACTGGCGGCGAAGTTCCGCACCGTCTGCGTGATGCCGGTCGCCTCGCCGTAGGAGAGTCGTGACGCGCGATTGACGGCGTCGGTGCTGGCCGGCGTCAGCATGAAGCCCATGCCGAAGCCGGCGAGGATCACGTACGGGACTTGATTACTGAAGTTGAGCTCGGTCACCTTGGACGCCCAGAGTCCGAAACCGACCGCCGCGAGCGCGCAGCCGATCACGACGGGTCGCTTCGCGCCACGCTTGTCCAGGATCCGCCCGCCAATCTGCGACGCTGTGGCGAAGCCGGCGAAGAAGTACAACAGGTAGAGACCAGCCTGCTGGGCCGTCTTGCCGAGCGCGATCTGCGCGTACTCACTGGCGAAGAAGAAGATCGGTATGAAGGTCAGCATCGCGATGCCCAACACCAGGTTTTCGACGAAGAACGCTCGGTTGCTGAAAATTCGCACCTTCATGAGTGGCGAATCGGTCTTGAGCTCGACGAAGTAGAAGATGACGATCAAGGCGAGTCCGGCCGCGATCGAGAGGCCGATGCCGGGATTGCTCCAACCCCAGACGGTGGACTGCTGAAATCCGAAGACGCTGAGCGCGACGCCGCCGGCGATCAGGACGAGCCCGCGGTAGTCCATCCGCGCCGGGACGTGCTCGGTGACCGGCTTGGAGACAACGATCAAGATCAGCGCGATGACGGCAACGGGAATGTTGACCCAGAAGATCGCTCGCCACGTCCACTCCGTGAGGTACCCACCGAGCACCGGCCCGATCGCGGTGAGGCCGCCAGCGATGCCGAAGAAGATCGCCAGCGCCTTTCCACGTTCACGAAGGGCGAAGGTCTGCACGACGATGGCGAGCGCGGCGGGGAACATGATCGCGCCGCCCGCCCCTTGCACGACGCGAAACGTCACGATCCAAGCCTCGGCGATCGAACCCTTCGGCGTCAGTCCGCACATCGCCGAGGAGGCCGCGAAGATGACGACGCCGAGCGTCACCATCTTTCGATGGCCCACGGTGTCGGCGAGTCGGCCGCCGAAGGCGAAGAGTGCCGCGAGCGCGAGGAGGTATCCGTTGACGGCCCACTGCACACCCGTGCTCGTGAGGCCGAGCTCTTTTTGAATCTGCGGTACCGCGATGGAAACGATGGTCTGGTCGATGAAGGTCATCGCCACGGCGAAGATCATCGCGGCGAGGACAAGATTTCTCGATCGACCAATCGACGAATTGGCGATCGTCATCAGCTCTCCCTAGTAAGCGGCTGTCACCGGACAGTTATTAGCGTACCGAACGCCAGATTTCGACGTGCGTGTCGTGTCATGAGGCGCTGTTCACGATCAGGCGCACTACGCCGCGAAGTCCCCGGGACGAGACACGATCGTCCGCGGCGTCGGCGCCGAGGCGGTCATCGCCGGTTGGTTAGGACGCCCCGACCGCCAGCATCGGCGCGTTCGACAGGAAGGCCAACTTGTTCGCGGGCATCGGTCGACTGATGTAGTAGCCCTGGGCGAGGTCGCAACCCAACTCGTTCAAGAGGGCCAACGTGTCCTCGTCTTCGATGCCTTCGGCGACCACGCGCAGGCGCATGTCGTGACCCAATTGAATGGTGGCGCGAACAAGCTCAAGGTCGCGCTCCTTGCCGTCACCACTCAGACCGGTGATGAAGTTGCGGTCGAGTTTGAGCTCACCGACCGCGAGGCTGGAGAGGTAGGCGAGGGAGGTAAAGCCCGCGCCGAAGTCGTCGATCGAGACCACGATGTCCAGATCACGCAAGCGCTCAATCACGGCCTTGGACCGGGCGAAGTCGGTGATGATGCTCGTTTCGGTGATCTCGATGACGAGGGCATTTCCGGGCAGGTCGTTCTGCTTGAGCAGACTCGACGACGAGGTCCGTGAAACCGTCTTCCAACAGGTTCGTGGTCGTGACGTTGACCGACACGGCCAGCATTCGTCCCGCGGCGCGCCACCGGGCGCACTGGGCCAATGCCTCACCCAATACCCAGGTCGTGATCGCCTGCATGAGTCCGGAGTTCTCGGCGAGCGGGATGAACGTGAGCGGGGGGACCAAACCGAGGCGGGGGTGCGGCCAACGGATCAACGCCTCAACGGCGAGGATCTCACCGGTGCGCAGGTCCAACTGCGGCTGGTAGTGGAGGACGAAGTGTCCAGCGTCCACCGCGTCACGGAGTTCGTCGACGAGGTCCAGTTGCTGTTCACCACCGTCGATGGCTTGATCGTAGAAGACGTGCGGGACGCCGCCGAGCTTGGCTCGGTACATCGCGGTGTCGGCGCACCACATCAGTCCAATGCCTTCGGTGGCGTCCTGCGGTGAGAGCGCGATGCCGATGCTGGCACCGACGTTCGCGCTCATCTTTTGCAGGTCGAACGGTTTGACGACCTCTTCCAGGATGCTTTCGGCGACCCGCGCCGCGCCCTCTGCGTCGACGTCGACGAGCAGGACCGCGAGTTCATCGCCACCCAATCGAAAGACCGAACCCGTGTGGGGCACCGCCCGCATCAGTCGCGGTCCGAGTTGGCGGAGCAACTCGTCACCCGCCGGGTGACCGAAGGAGTCGTTGATCTCCTTGAAGTGGTTGAGGTCGATGTAGAGGAAGGCGAGCGTGCGCTCCTTCGTCCACGGATCGTTGAAGTCCGAGAAGTAGGTGTCGACGACGTGCAGGAGATGGCGACGATTGCCGAGGCCCGTGAGTTCATCGGTCTGGGCCTGACGGTGACGCTCTTCGGTCACCAGTCGCAGGTCACGCGCCGACAACGCGAGTCGCAGTCCGACGACGACGACGGTGGCGGTCGCCAGTCCGAGCGCGACGCGCGTCACCGGGTGCACCGTGCCACTCACCAGGATCGCCAGTCCGGCCACGGCCGCGATACTCGGCAATACGAAGCCCGCCGTGCGCTGTTCGCGCATCGGGTCGAGCGTGCGCGGCTTGAGCCACACGGACATCGACATAATGACGATCGATGCGGGCCAGGCGAAGGCGTTGAAGTCGGCGCCGATTCGAGAGGCGCCAATACCGTTGGAGAAGAGGTTGAACGTGTCACCGAAGACGTTGAGGCAGATTCCCGCGGCGAGTAAGAACCACGGCGTCGTACCTCGTCCGGAGAGCAGCACCGTTCCGCCGATCACCAGCGAGAGCAACAGGAGGTCGCCCACCGGGTAGACGAGGTTGGTCGCGGCCGAGAGCGCGCTGCCTCCGGCGGCGTGCACGATGTCGTGGAAGGCGAACGCCGCACAGACCGCGGCGGCGCCCAGTCCGGCGACCAATCCGTCAAGCCAGTTGGGACGAGAGAGCCGGCCCATCGCCTTGCGCAGTAGTTGAACGGCGCCGACGTAGGCGAGGGGGTAGAAGCAGACGTAGGAGAGATCGGCCCACGAGGGCGTCGGCGGCGTCTTGCCGCCGAGGGACTCGATAGGTCAAGAGTGCGTCACCGACCGTCCACGCGAGCAAGGCGAAGCCCAGGGCCAGGGGGGCCGAACGTCCAGGGCGCTTGTAGAGACCGCGGGCGATACACATCGACGACGCGATGACCTCGACCGCCACGGTCGACCAACCATCGAGCCACGTCCACTGTTGTGCGGGCGATCGAACGAGCAGTGAGATCAGATAGGCGAAAATCAGCACGCTCAGGACCGCGTACCCGATCCACACCCACTTGGTCGTGAGGTCGACCCTGGACGCCTCGGCGTTGATGGCGTCGCTGGGGTCGTCGTGCGCCGGCGGTGAGGTGCGCGTCAAGGCGGCGAGTGACGTGACGTCATTGTGTCGGAGGTCGTCTCCGATAGCGATAGCCATGGCTCTACCCCCTCGCATCCTTTGTTCGGAAGAATCGTGGGCTCAAAGGTAAATCAGCAACTTCAATTCAGGACCCACATCGGCCCAACAGAGACCCAATTGGAACGGGAAATATATTCCTTCTGTATATATCTCGCGATCTCGGGTCCCGAGGGGTCGATTGGGGCCAGGAGTATCTTGAAAACAATGGCGTCAAAGGGACAGACCGTCGATCTGATCGACATGCTTTCGTTCCCGTTCTTCGCCCTCAGCATCGCGGCGGAGCATCTCGCACTAAAAGGTCGCGCCAAGCGGACGTTGGGCGATCTGGCCGACGCCGACGAGGCGACACTTTCGGGCGCGCAACTGCCAGCCGATCCGCTGATCCCCATGGGTTTCGAACGCCAGGATTCGCGCGCCAGCATCTCGATGCTGGCCGGCAACGTCGCGGTCCAACTCGCCTTCGCACCGGCGCTGATCAAGATCGACCGATTCCTCTTTCGCCACCGGATCTCGAACGTCGGATCGCGGCGCGGTTCCCTCGCAACGGCCATGGTCCTATGGGACTTCTGTTACTACTGGGACCACCGTTGGATGCACGAGGTGCGTCTCCTCTGGGCCAACCACGTCTCACACCATTCGAGTGAGCGCTACAACCTGACGACGGCGCTTCGCCAACCGTGGTCGCCGTTCCTCACCTTCTGGGTGTTCGCGCCGTTGCCACTGCTCGGATTCCCGCCCGAGAAGGTCCACCGTGCCGGACAACTCAATCTCCTGTACCAGTTCTGGATCCACACCGAGGCGATCGATCGACTGCCCGATCCGATCGAGTTGGTGTTCAACACGCCCTCGCACCACCGCGTCCACCACGGCTCGAACCGTCAGTACCTGGACAAGAACTACGGCGGCATCCTGATCGTCTGGGACCGTCTCTTCGGCACCTTCGAGAAGGAGGTGCGTCGCGTGCGCTACGGCCTCACGAAGAACATCGACACGTACAATCCCGCGCGCATCGGCTACCACGAGTTCGGTGACATCGTGCGCGACGTGCGTTCGGCGAGGACGGCGCGCGAGCGACTTCGATTCGTACTGGGTCGCCCCGGGTGGCGCCCGGTCAATGAAGTGGCCGCTTAGGCCTTGACGCCGCAGACGTTCTTGTTGTACGCGTTGATCTTGTTGGTCGCGGGCGTCATGGTCCTGGACAGCGCCTCGAACGCGGCGATCTGAGCCTTGGTGAGCTTCTCGAAGTTGAAGTTCGCCTTGGAGAGGTCGGTGTACAAGAGGTTGACGTCTTTGAAGACCAACTTGTACGGGGCCTGCAGTGAGGACGGCGCCACGCTCAAGACGAGCTTCTCCTCGGGTTGCAGGTTCCGGTAGGCCGCTTCCATGGCGGCCTTGGCGGCACCGGGCGTCGTGAGCGCCTTGTTCGCGGCGGTCTGCTTCTTGTCGTAGGCGGTCAGCAACTTGCAGTACGTCGAACCGTTGGCCGACTTGATCGACGCGAAAGACGGCGTCGCACTCGACACCAACGTCGCGAGCAAAAGCACCATCGTGAGTGACGCACCGGCGGCGCACTTGGCTCGCCACGGCGTGATCCGTCGTTCTGGTGCAGCGGTACGTGCGATCATCAATCTCTCCCTTATTGATTTGGCCACATCACGCCCTGAGTCGATCACTCGTCGATGTGCCCCGAACTGCTGAGCGAATACTACGCAGGTTCTCGGCGGCGATACAAGCACCCCGCCACCGATTAGGTCGGCGCGAGGTGCTGCGCCGCGTGAACGTCGCGGGCGAGGGCCGTGAATTGATGACGCGTTGGGCGCCGCCGCGCTCAATGTTGGCGTGGCCATCGTCCATACTGGACGTATGGACCTAATCTCTCGAGCCGAGAGTTGGCTCTGCGACATGGACGGCGTGCTGATCCGAGACGGCGCGATGATCCCGGGAGCCGACAAGTTCCTGGACCGCTTCGAGTTCGACCGGTCGGCCCTATCTCATTCTTACGAACAACTCACTCTTCACGCCGCGCGACATCCGCGAGGAGCTCGCCCAGATGGGCCTCAACGTCGAGGAGAGTCGTCTGTGGACGTCGTCACTGGCGACGGCGAAGTTCGTCCAGACCCAGCGTCCCTTCGGCACGGCCTTCGTCATCGGCCAGGCCAGTCTGCACGAAGCCGTCCACGACGTCGGGCTATCGGCCCGACGATCGCGATCCCGACTACGTCGTGCTCGGCGAGACCCAGGAGTACTCCTTCGATGAGATGACCACGGCCGTGCGCCTGATCGAAAAGGGCGCGCACTTCGTCGCGACGAACCCCGAACCGACGGGACAGTCGCCCTACGGCTCCCTGCCGGGCTGTGGTGCGCTGGCCGCGATGATCGAGAGCGCGACCGGCGTCGCGCCGTACTTCGTCGGCAAGCCGAATCCCGTCATGATCCGCGAGGGACTCGACATCCTCGACGCGCACTCCAAGTCGACGATCATGATCGGTGACCGGATGGACACCGACATCCAGGCCGGGGCCGAGGCCGGGCTCGGCACGATTCTGGTGCTCTCGGGCGTCGCGCGGGCCGAGGACGTACGCCGTTATCCCTTCCAACCGTCGCGAATCGTGGACTCGGTCGCCGACCTCGTCGACGAGCTTAACTAGAACGCGAGAGCTACTGCGTGGTGAGGGCCAACGCCGCGAGGAAGGCCTTGGCCCAGTCGTAGACGTTGCGCCGAAAGATCATGCGACGCATGCGCGCCATGCGGTCGCGGGTCTCTTTGGGACCGGCGTTCATCGCCAAGAGTATTGACTCCTTGATGCCGTCCGTGTCGTGGGGATTCACCATGTAGGCGCCGCGCAACTCTGTCGCCGCTCCCGCGAACTCGCTCAGGATCAATTTGCCCGTGAGATCCGAGCGCGTCATGACGTACTCCTTGGCCACAAGGTTCATGCCGTCCTTGAACGGCGTTACCAGCATGATGTCGGCGGCTAGGTAGAGCGCGATTAGTTCGTCGAAGGGCAGGTTCTTGTGGAGGTAGTGGATGGCCGGGTGACCGACGAGGCCGTGTTCGCCGTTGACCTCGCTCACCGCGCGCTCCAGGTCGTGGCGTTCTTGTTCGTAGTGGGAGTCCGATTCGCGGCTCGGGACGGCGATCTGGATCATGACCTGGCGCTCGGCCGAGAGCAGTCCGTCGTCGAGCATCTCGGCGATCGCCTTGATCCGTTGCTGGATCCCCTTGGTGTAGTCGAGTCGGTCGACCCCGAGCAGCAAGAACTCCGGGTTTCCGAGGCCCTCGCGGATTTCGCGCGCGCGAGCGCGCACGTTCGGGTCGGCCGCCAGTTCCACGATCTGATCGCAATCGACCGAGATCGGGAACGATCCGACGCGAATGGCGCGACCCTCGAAATCGAGTCCCGAGTCGGTGCCCGTCGCCGAAGTCAGCCGGCGAGCCAGGCGAGAGAAGTTCGAGGCCGACGAGTGCACCTGGAATCCCAGGAGATCGGCGCCGAGCAGACCGGCCAGGATCTCGCGGCGCCAGGGCAGTTGCATGAACAGTTCGCTCGGGGGGAACGGGATGTGCAAGAAGAAGCCGATGTGGACGTCGGGGCGCAGTTCGCGCAACATCTGTGGGACGAGTTGGAGTTGGTAGTCGTGCACCCACACCGTGCCGCCGGGCGCGACGTTCTCGGCCACGGTCGCGGCGAAACGCATGTTGACCGCGCGGTACGTGTGCCACCACGTGCGGTGGAACGAGGGCGAGCGGATGGCGTCGTGATAGAGCGGCCAGATCGTGGCGTTGGAGAACCCGAGATAGAACTCCTCGTACTCCTCGGCGCTGATCGACACGGTCTTCAGTCGGATGCCTTCGTACGTCGATGGTGGCGCTTGATCCTCGGACGTGCCGGGCCAGCCGATCCACAGTCCCTGGCGGTTCTGCAGGACCGAGGTCAACGCCGAAACGAGCCCGCCGGGACTCGGCAGCCAACCTTCCTCACCTGGTGTGCCGGCGTGTCGCACCGGCAAACGGTTGGCGACGACGACGAAGTCGGCTGGCTCGTAGGAGGGATCGATGAAGGGGTCCTCGGGAACGTTGGGCTCTGCCGATTCGATTGGGGTTGAAGAGTGTTCGCTCATGAGAGGTGCCTGGTCAGAGCCTAGGTTGAACCTTTCGTCGTCGCTCGGGCGGGACTGCGCTGGCTGCACGTGCCCTTGGCGTGTATCCCTGGACGCACTGCGATCCTGCATGGTTCTCAATGACTGCGTGACGCGTACGGAACGTACCTGTGCGGGGACGAAAACAATCACCGACGAACGATACGCATGTCCTAGCGCGGCGTGCGTTCCGTCTGGATTATCTCGACCGAACCGGTGCTCTCGGTCCAGATCTCGTTCGTAGCGATCGTATTGTCGCTGTTGACCTTGCCCGCGTTCCACCAGCTATGCGAGTGGGCGTTGCCGGTGGCCGCCTTGCCGGCGCGCGCTTCGACACTGATCACGCTCATGATGGCGTTGATGAGGGCGAGGTGCGTGAGGGCCTGGGGGAAGTTGCCCAGATGACGTTCGGTCGTGGGATCAAGCTCTTCGGCGTAGAGGCCCAGCGTGCTCGCCGCGCCGATCAGTTTCTCGCAGTGGGCGCGCGCGCTGTCGAGTTCGCCGATCGCGACGAGTGCCGAGACGAGCCAGAAGGAGCACACCGTGAAACTGCCCTCACCCTCGCCGTCGAAGCCGTCGTCGGTCTTTTCCGGTCGGTAGCGAAAGACGAAGGGTCCGTCGGTGAGGTCGTCGGCGATCGCGAAGACCGTGGAACGGATCCGCTCGTCGTCCGGGGGCAAGAAGCCGAGCATCGGCAAGACCAAGTAGCGACGCGTCGAGTTCGTCGCTGCCGTAGGACTGGGTGAAGCAGCCGCGTTTGCCGACGGCGTTCGCGCAGATGTCGTCGTGCATGATCTGGGCTTCGTTCAACCACTGTTCGGCGCGCGCCTTCTCGCCGCGCAACATCGCGAGTCGGGCCCCGCGTTCGACGGCGACCCAGCACATGACCTTGGAGTAGGTGAAGTGCCGCGGCTCGCCGCGCACTTCCCAGATACCACGGTCCGGCTCGCGCCAGCACTGCATCGCGGTCTCCACGGCCTGGACGACGATGCGCCACGAACGTTCGCTCAGGGCGTCGCGCGAGCGCGTGTGCTCGTAGATACAGTCAACGACCCCACCCAGGATGTCGAACTGCGTCTGGTTGTAGGCGCCGTTGCCGACACGCGCCGGTCGGCTCCAGACGTAACCCGTCAAGTGGTCGAGTTCGATCTCGACCGGTGATTCGCCGCCGTCGACCGGATAGAGGACTTGGAGCGCTCGCCGGGCCCGGATACCGTTGGTGGCGACTTCGCCGCGCGGCGGCTCGAGCACGTCGCCGAGGAAGGCCAAGAAGTCGTCGGCCTCGGTGTGGAAGCCCGAGCGCGTGCAGGGCCCGCAGGGCGAAGGCCGTGTCGCGGATCCAGGTGTAGCGATAGTCCCAGTTGCGCGAGCCGCCGAGGTTCTCGGGCAGTGAGGTCGTCGGCGCCGCGAGGATCGCGCCGGTCGGGGCGTAGGAGAGCCCCTTCAGGGTGAGCGCGCTGCGCTGCAACAGTTCTCGCCACGGGTGGTCCGGGAACTGCCCGCCGTCGATCCAGCCGCGCCAGAATCGTGACGTCTCGCTCTTGAAGAGGTCGACCTCTTCTTGGGTCGTGGGCAACGGCGCGTCGGTCCAACTCATGACGACGAAGCAGGACTCGCCTTCGACGAAGCGGTGACGGGCGCGCACGGCACGGCCCTCGATGCCGAAGCGCATGTCGCCGGTGACGGTGATGCGGTTGTAGTCGGCGTTGGTCGTCGAGACGTGGTCGTAGGACGTTCCCGTGTACTCCCACTCGGCGTCGACGCGACCGTAGTTGAACGACGGTTCGCAGTTGAGCATCACGTCCACGCTGCCGTGCAGGCACTTCGCCGTGCGAACGAGGACGTGTCGCGCGTCGGAGTCACCTGGCGTTCGACGTTGCAACGTCGAACGCTCACCCGTGCGGTACCACGGTCCGATCGCCAAGAAGTCGTTCACCTCGAGCCAGCCGCTGCGGGTCTGCCACGTGGTGGAGAGCACCATGGTGCCCGGCAAATACTGACGGTGGGCCGGAACGGAACTCTCTACGGGGGCGAGGCGGAAGGAACCGGCTGAGCGGTCGAGGATCGTCCCGAACAGACTTGGATCGGCCGGCTTGGGTAGGCACATCCACTCGATCGATCCGGTGGGAGCGACGAGCAGCGTGTTCTCACAGTCCGAGAGGAACGCGTAGTCGCCGATGGGCGGGAAGATCGATTCCAGGGCCTCGGGCGTGGTGGCCGGGAGAACCCTGATCGGCCAGCGACCGAATGCCGAGCGCGCTCGAAGGGTCGAGGGAGTGGATGCCGTCGTGGCCGCTTGATGAACTGGAATGTCGAGTTGGTGTCATGGTCGTGTCCCACTTATTCCTGTCGCGTTCGGACGTTCTCCGAACGAAGACGGGCTCGTTGTGGACCAACATTTCGATCCCGAATATCACCTACTAAGCGTAGTGACCTCGTTCGCCGAAGTACACCCCAACCCGTGACATCGCTGTAATCGACAGGCGATTCGGTCGCTGCGCTACTGCGAACGGCCGCGTGCGGTGACGTCGATGACGTCGAGCACGACGTCATCGTGGACGAGCCATATGACGTCGTATCGATCGACGGTGGGATCACAGTGCGGAGGCACGAGCTCGAGCCGTTCGCCTCGACGAAACGAGTGACCGGGGGGATTCGTCACCATGCCCTGCTCGTCGCCGAAGAACTGATACGACGCGGTCGTCTCGTGGCCGACGACCAGGGGCGCGCCGGCGTCGGTCGCCATCGACTTCAGACCGGCGTCGACCGTGACGTAGCCATCGTGGTTCGCCGAGATGACCGTCGTGAGCAACGTGAGGCTCTGGGCGAATCGGCCCTCGGGATCCTCGCCGAGCGCGTCGCGGTACTCGCGGTCCATGAAGACGTAGCTGCCGGTCTGCAGTTCGTTCAGTGCGCCGATCTCGACGTCGAGACCCATGGTGCCGGTGCCGCCACCGCTTCGAATCGCAACGTTGAAGCCGGCCGCTTCGAGGGCGTCGATCACGAGCGTCAGGCGCTCGCTCGAGGCAATGCGTCGCCGCGCGCCGGTGTTCGCGGCCCGCGATGTGTTGCAGGTGACCGCCGTAACCTTGGACGCCTTTGAACGTGAGACGCGTCGCCACGTTCACGCGTTCGGCCACCGCGAGTGCCTCGGCCGCGCCGAGCGACGCCGGTTCGGCCGAGACCGACGTCGACGTCGCAGAGCACGGACAACGTCGCCTCCGCGGCGACGGCCGCGGCCTCCAATTCGTCGACGCCGTCGCAGTGATCGACGACGACGATGAGGTCGCACTGTCCGGCGAGAACCGCGGCGCGCTCGGCCGCGTGGCGTCCGACGAGCGGCGACGTGAGCAGTATGGAGAGCGCGGGCTCGTCGCCAACGGCCCGCAGTCGTTCCACGATCACTTCGGCCTCGCCCAACTTGGCGAACGAGAGCCCGACCGCGCCGGACCTCAATTGGTGGCGAGCGATGAACGCCGATTTGTGGGACTTGACGTGGGGTCGCAGCGTCACGCCGGCGAGCACGAGCGAGCTCGCCATGCGATCGATGTTTGAAAGCAGCATCGCGAGGTCGCACGCGAGGGCCGGCGTCGGGAATCAGACCGCCGAGAGTTCATTTCGCCGAGTTGGTCGAGCACTTCGTCGTAGGCGCGAACGTCGCGTCGCACTTCGCTCACGGCTCCTCCGAGCTTCCCGGCCCGCCGGTGACGCGCGGGCGTTAGTGCCGAGGATACCGAGTCGGAATACCGTGATTCTCCCGCGTTACTCGCCGGTAGGCGCAGCGCGCAATCGCCGTTCAGTCGACCGCGAAACGTGGCGTGCTTGGTCACGAGCGACGGTCGCGACGCTTTTTTCGAAAAATGCGGCTCGTGCAATAATGGTGTGACATGGCTGATCTCGCGGACTTTGACGCATCGATCCCGGAAGACGACTTCGATTCAAGTCTCTTCGGCGAAGGACACCCGAGCGGACTGCCGATCTTCAAGGCCCCAGTCGGCGCGCACCTGCGCAACCGCAAGAAGGTCAACAGTCCGTCCCAGCTGCACACGCTCCAAGAGCTCGTCGCACTACAAGGCCAGTCACGGGCGTTGGCGCATCGCCAAGGACCTGGTCGGACTCGTTCGACGCGGCAAGGGCAGCGAAGGTGACGAGTCCTACGGCGACAAGTTGCAGCGCGAGCGCGGCAAGGGAAAGACCGAGTCCTCGACCTACGGTCTCGCCGATTTCAACGGGCACCAGGTCGTGCTCTACGCGATGAACTGGGATTTCTTCGCCGGATCACTCGGTGTCGTGTCCGGCGAGAAGTTCCAAGCCGCGGCCGACTTGGCGATCCAACGCAAGCTCCCCTTCGTCAGTGTCTACGCCTCGAGTGGCGTGCGCCAACACGAGAACTTCGCGGGTCTCACACAGATGACGCGAATGGTCGAGGCGATCCGCAACTTCAAGGACCGGGTCGAGTTGCCGCACGTCGCCGTGTTGTTGGGCAACGTGTGGGGTGGCGTCTCGGCGAGCGCCGTGCCGAATGCCGACCTCATCGTCGCGACGTCGGGCACGAACTTTGGTTTCGCCGGCCCGAACGTGATCGAGGCCTTCGAAGGTCTCGCGGTACCCGCGGACTCCCAGAGCGCCGAATCCAACTTGCTCGACCGCAACATCGACGTCGTGCTCTCCGATGTCGAGGACGTCGTGTGGTACCTCGGCGCGATGCTGACCTCGACGGCACGTCCCGACAGGCAACACCAGCTCAGCGCCGAGACGCCGCCACTCGTGCGAAACGTCACCGCCTCGGACCAGCGTCGCTCGTTCGAATTCGGACCGGTCGGGATCTACGGTCCGCGCTTTGATGACATGAAGGGCGGCGAACCCGTTCCGGCCGCCACGCCACGTCAGGCCCATGTCAGCACGGACTCCGACGCGCTCGTGGAGCAGTACCAGGACCTGATGACCGACGCGAACCGCGTCGACCTCGAGTTCATCGTGCGCTACTGCTTCACCGAGGCGACCGCCGTCTACAACTACGTCCAGGAGAGTGAGTACAAGCGCTATCCGGCGATCGTCGGCGCCTTCGCGAAGATTGGCGCGCAGCCCTTCGTGATCATCGGGACCCAGCCGTCGTACCAGCGATTCGGCGACACCGTGATCAAGCGCCCTTCGAACCCCGCGCCAGAGGACTTCGCGTTCATGGAGCGAATGCTGGAGATGGGCGAGCGCTTGCACCTACCGGCGCTGTTCATCACCGACACCCTCGGAGCCAAGCCCACGTTGGAGAGCGAACGGCGCGGTCTTTCGCGCGCGATTGCGCGTTCGATCCTCAAGGGCATCGACTACTCCGAGCCGGTGATCTCGCTCGTCGCCGGCGCACTGGGCAGCGGCGGGGGACTGGCGACGACGCCGATGGCCGACCACGTGATGATGTTGGAAAAGGCCATGGCCTACGTCGCCGAACCACGATCGGCCGCGTCGATCCTCTACAAGACGCCGAATCCGACGCACGAAGAAGTGCGGATCACGCTCGCGACGATGCGCTCGACCGCCAAGGACCAACTGGACCTTGGTCTGATCGACGAAGTGATTCCCGAAGATCCGAATCCCTTCGTGACGATCGAGCGTCTCAACGCATCGATCATGCGCTCGTACATCGAACTCGCGCAGCTCTCGGAACGCAAACTGCGTGGCCGCCGACAAGAACGCATCCGCGGATTGCGCGCCTTCGAAATCACCAAGGACTGATCCAACTCCGCTGCGTTAAAAGCTCGCGGCTTTCACTCGATTTCACTCGTACAGCACACTGCCCCGGTGCATCGCACCGGGGCAGTGTGAAAAGTCCAGTTGGCTTACTTCAGCCAGGCAGGAATTCCTGCGCTGTGGGACTTCGCCACGACCACCGGAGCGGTGTTCGCGCTCTCGGTCGTGTAGATGGTCCCTGTCAGCGTCTTCTCGGCGGTGTCACTGATGACGGTCGTCAGGTAGCCACCGTTGAGTCCCTGGTGGTTATTGGGCGTGTAGCGCAACGGCACGAGTGACGGTGTCTGAGTGAAGTTCGTCGAATTCAACGTCTTCTCGAAGCTGGCGCGCGTGAGATTTCGTCCCGCAGCCTTCAACGCTTCCACGAAGGAGACCGCCACGGCGGCGCCGTAGGCGACGTTGCCATTGATAACACCATCGG
This sequence comes from uncultured Acidimicrobiaceae bacterium, assembly GCA_963764095.1. Taxonomy (GTDB): domain Bacteria; phylum Actinomycetota; class Acidimicrobiia; order Acidimicrobiales; family RAAP-2; genus RAAP-2. The sequence goes on from CAVXRB010000036.1 coordinate 21,226, forward strand.
CGTAGCTCGAGGAATTGAATTCCGAGTCATCGGCGCTCAGTACCTTGTGGATCCAGGGTATCCACGGGCTGTTGCTCGTGGTGACCGGTAGGTAACTGAACGTCACCGCGCCAATCTCGGGGTCGGTCGGAACCTTGCCCACGAACGGTGCGTCGATTGTCTGGGGGTCCGAGCCCACGCTCGAGATGATCCACTGCGGCGAATACCCCAACTGCAGCGCGGCGCCGAGTGTGGCGTCGGTGGCCCCGGGGATTGTGTCAAGGACCACGACCGTGCACTTGGCACTCTGGAAGGCCGCGACGTACGGGCCGACCGAGGCGCCGTTGGACGTCACCAAGGCGGGCACCGAGTACAGGTCCGTCACGGCGAGGTTGACCCCGCCGGCGACCAAACCGGCCAAACCGTCTGTGCCGAAGTCGTCATCTTGTCCCAAGAAGCAGACCTGAGCTCCGGGGTACGTGGCGTTGATGTACTTCGCGAAGATCTTGCTCTCCTCGTTGTAGCTGGGCTGCCAGCCGTACAGGCCCGGGTAGGTCTGCGGGCTGTTCCAGTCCTGAGATCCGGAGGCGACGAAGGTCTGAGGGACGTCGTCACCGCGCAGCAACGCACGCACGGAGTCCTGCGTCGGCGTGCCCAGTGAACCGACCGTGGCGAAGACCGGGAGGCCGAGCAACGCGTGGGTCTCGGTGGCAGTGTTCGGGTTCGCGAGTGCGCAACCACTTCCGGGTGTGCCGTAGCAGTCGTCCTTTACCACGAACTTGATCTTGCGTCCGTTGACACCGCCGTGGGCGTTCACCCATTTGAAGACCGCCGACATGGCCGGCGCGATCTGGTCGTAGCCCGAGGATGCGATGCCCGTCAATGGCTCCGTCGCACCGAGTGTGATCTGCTTCGCCGTGACGCCGGGAACCTTCTTGGTCGCCGCGCTGGCGCTGACCATTGATGCGCCAGCGGTGACGAGACTCAGGCACAGCAGAAGCGCCGTACCGGTAATCGTCACGCGACGTGACTTGGATTTAACCATTTTGTTTATCTCCCCTGATGTAGAACTCTTGTTGCGTGAGCGTAGGCGTCGTCCAGGGCCGTTGCAAGTCACCCCGGACGTCGTGAACGCACCCGATGCCATAGGAGTCGTACGGCGCCTGCTATTCCAAACGGTGCGAACAACATTGTCACGATGAGCAGGGCGCCGAAAATGATGCCGTTGAGTTGGTTGGCAAAATTGCCTTCTGGGTTCAGGCCGGTTTGTGTCGTGATCCAGGTAATGACGTTCGCCGAGAAGGCGTAGATGACGCCGCCGATGAGGGCGCCCGAGATCGTACCAATGCCGCCGATGACGATGAGCGAGAGAATCGTGACCGAGAGGGCAAAGGAGTACGTCGACGGCGACACGGCGTTGTTGATCAAGGTGAAGAGTGCGCCGCCCAAGGCGGCGTAGGCCGAAGAGACTACGAAGGCGATGACTCGTGTTCGGGGCAGCGAGATGCCGACGAGTTCGGCGGCCACGTCGTTGTCGCGGATAAGGCGCATCGAACGACCAGTGCGACTCGCGAAGAGATTCGCCATGAAGAAAAACGCGACTCCGGCCACGACGATCGAGACGTCGGTGACGTAGAGGGTCGTGGTCGTCAATGGCGACGTGCCGGCGTGGAAGAAGCCGTCGAGCCAGCGCGGCGCCGTCGCCTGGGTGGGCAACTGCAGGCCCGAGTCGCCGCCTGTCCAGGAGCTGAACGAACTCAGGATGAAGATGAAGGCGACCGCGAAGGCGAGGGTCATGCCCGCGAGGTACGGACCGCGAAGCCGAGTGGCCGGCAGTCCGAGGAGGAGCCCCACCAAGGACCCACACACCACCGCGATTAAGAGCGTGACGACGATTGGCGTGGTGGCGTGATGATTGGCCCAAATCGCCATGACGAAGGCTCCGACGCCCATGAACGCGCCGTTGCCCAGTGAGATCTGCCCCGAGGCGCCGGTAAGAAACGAAAGTCCGAGCAGCACGATGGACATCGCCGCACCGGTGCCCAAGTTGAAATTGGCGCTGGAGTCGAGGAATCGCGTGATGACGATGGCGACGTCAAGCCCCAGCAGCGTGAGCGCAGCACGTGTCAGGACCGGGTGGCTCGTCTTGAATCCATTTTGCGTGAGCGCGGTGAGGCACAAGACAGCGAGGTCAATCGCGATACTGATCGCGACACCGTCACGGATCGTCGTGGCGCTGAGGAGGGCAACTATCGCGACGACCACGGCCACGCCGAAGGCGATCGGGAACCGTTGACGAGACCAGGTGAGTGTCATCAAACCCGCCTCTGCGCGCTCTTGGTGAAGACGCCGCTCGGTCGGATCATCAGCGAAACGATGAGCAGGACGAGTGCCACAATGATGACGACGTTCTGATTCACGAAGTCGTCGACGAATTGATTGACGATTCCCAGCGTCACGCCGGCCACGATCGCCCCGACGGGACTTTCGAGGCCTCCGATTGCCGCGGCGATGAAGCCGTAGGCGAAGATCCCATCCATGACTTGCGGCGTCAGGCCCGAGAAGAAGCCTCCGCCCGCTACCAGGATCGTGGTGATCACGCCCACGACGGTCGCGAGCATCCAACCGAACGTGAGCAGGCGCCCTACGCGCACTCCCAGGAGTCGCGACACCTCCGGCGCGAGGGCCGACGCACGCAGCTGCAAGCCGAGTTTCGTGAATCGGAAGAGCACGGCGACCGCGGCCATGACGACGAGGGCGGTGGCGATCTCATAGACCGTGAAGGGTGACAGCGCCAGGGGCTTGCCAGCGAGATGCCAATCAAAGGGCGAGAAGGGACTGGGCAGACTTCGCGGCGTCGACGACCAGATCGAAGCGGCGATTCCTTCGAGCACGATGAGGAATCCCACCATGACGACAATGGGATTGATCTCCGGTTTCCCGTACAGCCCGCGAACGAGAAACCGTTCGGTGAGTCCACCGAGGGCCAGACCGGCGATGACGCACACCACGACGCACGGCCAGTAGCCCCAGTGATACGACAACAGGGCGAAACCCACGTAGGTGGCGAACATCGGCATCGCCCCCTGGGCGAAGTTGAGTATGCCGGTCGAACGCCAGATGAGCACCAGGCTGAGGGCCACCATCCCGTAGGTCACGCCGTTCGTGAGCCCGCCCAAGATGTCGGTGACGATGCGCGACGTGAGGAAGGGATCCATCACTCCACCAGTCCGAGGTAGTACTGACGGAGGTCTTCGTTGGCCGCCACGTTCGCCGCGGTGTCATTGGCGACGGCTCTGCCGACGTGCAGTACGACGGCGTTGTGCGCGATGCGCAGCGCCGACGAGGCGTTCTGTTCGACCAGGATCACCGTCAAGTCGCTGCTCTCACAGAGCGAATGAATCGTGTGCATCAACTGGGCGGTGACGAGTGGTGCGAGCCCGAGCGAGGGTTCGTCCAACAAGAGCACGGTGGGCTTGGCGATGAGCGCCCGGGCCATCGCCAACATCTGACGTTCACCACCCGAGAGTTTCGCGGCGTGCTGCTTACGACGTTCGCCGAGTACCGGGAACTGCACGTACTGCTCCTCGAGACCTTTTTGCAGGTTGACCCTGGCCGTCATCGCGCCGAGACGAAGATTCTCCTCGACCGTGAATTCGCCGATGACGCCTCGTCCTTCGGGCACGTGGCCGATACCCAGACGCGCGATGTCCTCGGTCCGTTTGCCCACGAGCGAGAGTTCGCCCATGTGGATCGATCCGTTCTTTGGCTCTTTGAGCCCGCTGATCGTGCGCAACAGCGTCGTCTTGCCGGCACCGTTGGCCCCGAGCACGGCGGTGATCTTGCCGGTCTCGGCGACGAAGGAGACGTTGCGCAGCGCTTGCACCGCTCCGAAGGAGACCGTCAGGTCCTCGATCGTGATCATTCCTCGACCCCGAGGTAGGCGGCGATCACGTCGTCATTCTTGCGGACGTCGGCCGGCACGCCCTGGGCGATCACCTGGCCGAAGTTCAACACCACCAGCCGGTCGACGAGGGGCATGACGAACTCCATGTCGTGTTCGACGAGCAACACGCCCATCGAACTTCGCAACTCCACGATGAGTTGGGCGAAGTCGTCGAGTTCGGCCTCGTCCAGACCCGAGGCCGGTTCGTCCAGCAGCAGAAGTGACGGATCGCTCATCAGGGCGCGCGCCACCGAGACCTTCTTCGCGATGCCGTAGGGGATCGCCGACGGCAGGCGCGCGGCCATGTCGGCGATACGCAGGCGCTCCAACATCGCCAGCGCGTCGCGACGCAGCGCACGCTCCGAACGAATCTCGCTGGGCAGCGACAGAAAACTGGCGATGAAGCCGCCGTTCGGCCGCAGGTGGCCGCCGGCCATCACGTTCTCCAACACGCTGCAGTGCGGGAAGAGTCCCACGCCCTGGAGCGTGCGCGCGACGCCGGCGCCGACGAGTTGGTTGGGCCGCAGGTTCGACTTTCCGGCGCTCGGATAGTGCACGTGTCCTTGCGAGGGTCTCACGAATCCGCACGCGACGTTGAAGGCGGTCGTCTTACCGGCGCCGTTGGGTCCGATGAGACCTACGATCTCGCCCGTGGACACGGCGAATGTGACGTCGTCGAGTGCGCGCAGGCCTTCGAAGTGGACCGAGACATGTTCGAGTTCGAGCAGAGATGTCTCAGAGCCCGGCGTCATAGTGCCCAAAGTTACATGTTGGCGTCACGACCATGCTTTCATGACGCCTAACGCTTGGCGCGAACGACCCCGTATTCGATCATGGTGTCGGCCATCGACGTCGTCATCTCGACCAGGTCACGAGGCCGCCAATTGAGTTCGTTCCGCAGTTTCGAGTTGTCGACGTTCTGGGACGTATCGAGATCGTTCAGTGCGAGTCGCACCGTTTTGTCGAAGACGGCCATGAAACGAACCGCGATCGATGGCAGATGTCCCGTGGGAATCTTGAAGCCCCGATCCCCGTAGCGCTCCTTCAGAATCAGCGCGATCTCCATCATCGAGTGATTCGCCTCGGCACAGACGAATCGCTGTCCGGCCGCGGCGGGCGTCACCATCGCCGCGACGTGCGCACTCGCGACGTCGCGAACGTCGACCGTGGAGAAGTTGATGTTGGGTATCGCCGGCACCTTGTGTTCGAGGATCCTCTTGACCATCTCGCCCGAGGTTCCCCAGTCACTCGAGAGCAGCGGTCCGAGGACGAGTCCGGGATTGACGACCGACAGTTCCATCGGTGAGGTGCCCTGTATCGACGCCACGTACTCCCAGGCGGCGCGCTCGGCGATGGTCTTGGACTTGTCGTAGGCGCCGATGCGTTCACCGTCGAGGTTCGACCAGTCGGCCTCGGTGAAGAGGCGCGAACGGTCGTTCCCGTAGACGATGGCGCTGAGTGACGACGTCAACACGACGCGTTCGACGCCGGCGTCGTTCGCGGCGCGAAGGACGCGAAGCGTTCCGTCGCGCGCTGGCACGATCAACTCGTTCTCGTCCTTCGCCGCGCCGCGTGGCAACGGACTCGCGACGTGCATCACGAAGCGACATCCTTCGACCGCGTCTCGCCAGCCGTCGTCATTCGTCAGATCGGCCGCGACCACTTCCATTGAATCAAGTCGTGTCCGGCCGGTGTCACTGAGGTGCGGTGCGAGGATCGTGACGACGTCGGCGCGACGATTCGCCGCACGGGCGGTACCGCGCACGTCGTAGCCGGCGTCGAGGAGCTGCAGCACGCAGTGTTGCGCGATGAAGCCCGTCGCGCCCGTCACGAGCACTCGATCAGTCATGGGACCCCCTAGGACGCGTCAGCCAAGCGTTCCTTGGGAGACTATCGAGGGAGTCCTTCGCGCGACCGCGCGGCGTCGCTGAGCAGTTCGCGGATCCGGGGCCGCCAATCGATTCCTTCGGTACTCGCACCTCGTTCGTGGAAGTCGTCTCGTTCTCGACGCAACGCCTGGGCGACCTGGCCGAGGTTGTCGGGCAACCGCTCAGCGATCATCGAACGAACCTCCTGGGCGAGGGCCGGTGAGGCACCTTCGGTCGAGACCGACACGACGACGTCGCCGTCGCGGTGCACGGCCGTGAAGTAGAAGTCGGAGCGCTGCGGATCGTCGACGACGTTCAACCAGATGTTCTCGCGTCGCGCCTCTTCGACGACACGGTCGTTCGTCGCGGCGTCGCCGGTCGCCGAAACGACGAGTGCGTAGCCGCGCAGGTCGCCGTCGCGGTACTCGCGCTCTTCGAGTGCCGCCAGGCCGCGCGGCAGTTCCGCGAGGACGTCGCGCGTGATGATCGTCACTCGAGCGCCGGCGTCGACGAGCAGACCGGCCTTGCCCGCACCGATGCGTCCGGCGCCGATCACGAGGACGTCTTTGCCGGTGAGCCTGAGTGCGAGGGGCAGCACGCTCAGACCAGCGCGGCGGTCTCGTTGAGGATCTCACGTACCGACAACGCGGCACAGGGACCGACCACGATGATGGCGGGGGAGGAGACCGCCAGCGCGCCGAGGTCGCGCAGCACCGCACGGGTCACCGATTCGCGTCGCGTCCACGCGCTCTCGATGACCGCGACCGGTGTGTCACTCGACAGCCCACCTTCAATGAGTTGGGACGCAATCGATGAGCGCGCACCGACGCCCATCAAGATGACCAGCGAGAGATCCGGATTGGCGAGGCGACTGAAGTACCCGTCGTCGTCGCCCTCGACGTGGCCGGTGACGACCGTAACCCCTCGTGAGAGGCCCCGATGCGTGACGGGGATGCCGGCGGCGAGCGGTCCGGCGAAGGCCGAGGTCACGCCCGGCACCACGTCACAGCGCACCCCGGCCTCGCGCAGCGCAATCATCTCTTCGCCGCCTCGACCGAAGACGAACGGATCACCACCCTTGAGACGAACGACGGTCTCGTGGCGGCGCCCGAGCGACACCAACAGGTCATTGATCATCGACTGGGACGTGAAGCGTCCGGGTTCCTTGCCGACGTCGATCAGTTCGGCATCCGGTGCCGCCAGATCAAGTACCGAGCGGTCTACCAGTCGGTCGTGGACGATCACGTCGGCCGCGGCGAGAAGTCGCGCGCCGCGCACCGTCAACAGTTCGGCGTCGCCCGGTCCGGCACCGACGAGATAGACGGTCATTCGACACCGACCCGTGCGATGAAGTCGCCAAAGGACTCGCCGTCATCGCCCTCGACCTCCCAGCGATCGAAGAGCGGACCGAGGACGACTGCGATCTGGTCGAAAGGCACCTTCTCGCGATAGAGCGTGGCGAGGCGGTCCCCGCGGGTGCCACCACCGACGTAGACGTCGTAGGAGGACTTCGTTCGTCCGACGATGCCGACCTCGGCGACGGCCGGTCGCGCGCAGCCATTCGGACATCCAGTCATGCGAAGTTGCAGATTACGTCGACCGAGCTGGCGACCGGCGAGCGCGCCCTCGATGGTATCGACGAGTTCGGGCAGGCGGCGCTCGGCCTCGGCCAGGGCCTGACCGCAGGTCGGCAGAGCGGGACAGGCGAGTGCCGTTCGCTCGACGTTGCCGAGTTCCGCGTCGCCACGCACGGCGTGACCGGCGAGGATCTCTTGGACGTCGTCACGGGCGTCGCTGGGAATCGCACTGATCACGATGTCCTGTTGGGCGGTGAGGAAGAAGGTCACGGGGTGACGTTGCGCGATGAGGCGCAGCGCGGACTTGAGCCTCGGACCGCCAACGTCGTCGCGGACTCGTCCGGCCGATACGCGCACGCCGACTTGGTGGGTCCCGTCGGCGCGCGTGCGCCACCCGAGGTGGTCATCGGCCCCGAAGCGCGTCGGAAGTCCGAGCGGATCACGAAGTTCGCGCCCGAATCGAACTTCGATCTCTTTGCGGAACTGTTCAAAACCCATGTCGGCCACGACGTACTTCATGCGCGCGCGCTTGCGATCGGTGCGGTCGCCGAGTTCGCGATAGGTCACCAGCACCGCGGCGATCACCTCGTCGACTTCGTCGTACGTGACGAAGGTCAGGGGATCGGCCAGGCGTGCGAAAGTGTCGGGATTGGCGTAGGCGCGACCGAGACCGCCGCCGACGAGGAGGTTGAACCCGGCGCCGGCGCTGGGGTGCTCGCCCGGGATGAGACCGACGTCCTGGGCGAAGACGTCAACGCAGTTCTCGTGCGGATGGGCGACGCCAATCTTGAACTTGCGCGGCAGGTACGTCTCTCCGTAGAACGGTCGCTCGGAGACGTCCTCGCGCGATACCGCCTTGTCGCCGTTGACGAAGATCTCCCAGTGGGCCTCGGTCGTCGCGCGAAAGCTCTTGGTGAGTCGCGTCGAGATCTCGCGCAGTCGCTCGTCGCTGTGGTCGCCCTGGAGTTCGGGGCACGACACGACGTTGCGAACGACGTCGCCACAGGCGCCGAACGAGGTCATCAAGTGAGCGTCGAGGGCCCGCGCCAGCGGCCGCAGTCCGTCTTTGACCACGCCGTGGAACTGAACGGCCTGACGGGTGGTCAGGCGAATCGTGTCGTCGGCGATGTCGCTCGCGGCGTCATCGATCGCCAACCACTGATCGGTCGTGAGTCGGCCGCCGGGGATCGCGACGCGGATCATGAAGATGTAGTCGAGTTCTTCTTTGTTCAGCGCGCGCTCGCGTCGCACGTCGCGATTGTCCTGGGCGTAGACGCCGTGGAACTTCAGTATCTGCTCGGATTCGTTGGACACACTGGCGACGTCGTTGTCGAGTTCGCGGCTGATCTCCCCGCGCAAGTAGTTACTTGTTCTCTTGATGTCCTCGACCGCAGTTTCCTGCTTAGTCTCGGTGCTCACCGTGCTCGCCCCTCGCTCTCGCCGTAATCATGACAAATATTACCTACTTAGTCATGTATTGGCAATGAAAATCATGAGTACCCTGATCGGAAGGTGTGAGAGCGTACGATCGGCTCCGACGAACTCCCGGCGCGCCGTAACGTGACGTCAGACGAAGGAGAGCCCATGGCGAATCGACAGATCACACTGGCCCAGCGCCCGGCCGGGATGGTCGATGAGAGAACGACGTCGATCGTCGAGGCGCCGATGCCAGAGTGCGCCGTGGGTGAGGCGCTCATCAAGGTCGGACTGCTCTCGATCGATCCGACGATTCGAACGTGGATGAACGACGCACCGGGCTATCTCCCGCCGATCGGTATCGGCGAGGTCATCCGTTCCGGGGGCAGCGGCGTCGTGATGGAGTCGCGCACCGAGCGCTACCACGTCGGTGACGTCGTGAACGGCATGACCGGCTGGCAGGAGTGGGCGACCGCGAGTGAGACCAACAAGTTCACGGTCCTGCCCAAGGGACTCGGCCTCGACCTCGCGACGGTGATGAACGTCCTCGGCGCGACGGGTCTCACGGCGTACTTCGGACTGCTCGACGTCGGCGCCTTCCAAGAGGGCGACGTCGTCGTCGTGTCGGGAGCGGCCGGCGCGACCGGTTCGGTCGTGGGTCAGATCGCCAAGGCCCGCGGCGCGGCGAGGGTCATCGGCATCGCCGGCGGGGCCGAGAAGTGCGCCGAGGTCGTTGAGCGTTACGGCTTCGACGACTGTCTCGACTACCGCGAAGCGGGACTCACCCAGCGGATCCACGAAGCCTGTCCCAAGGGAATCGACCTCTACTTCGACAACGTGGGCGGCGACGTCTTGGACGCGGCGTTGGCCAACATCGCGATGCACGCGCGCATCGTGATGTGCGGCGCGATCTCTCAGTACAACGCGACCGATCGCCACGGGATCGCCAATACGTCGATGTTGATCGTGCGCCGAGGTCAGATGAAGGGCTTCATCGTCTTCGACTTCGCCCATCGCTACGCCGAGGCGCACCTGGAGTTGGCGACCATGGTGCTCGACGGTCGGATCGAGCACCAAGAGCATTTGGTGCGCGGCCTCGAGCACGCGCCGGACGCGTTGAACCTGTTGTTCACGGGCGGCAATCACGGCAAGACATTGGTGGTGGTCGACGACGCGGTCCAACTGACGTGACGCCGAGGGTCTCGCCCGCGCGTTAGGTCAGTCGCACGTCGGCGACGAGCGCTCGGTGATCACTGCCGCCGTCGCTCGCGAACCCGCCAAGGCTCTCCCATGGTCCGCGGACCAAGAGATGGTCGATCTGCGAGTGCGGGTTACGCGCCGGCCAGGTCCGTGCGTTGACCAGCGAACGCCATCCCGGCAATAACACGCGCAACAACGGTCGCCAGGAGTTGAAGTCCCCGCCGAGCAGAATCGGCACACCCGGGTCGAGGCGCGCGACGATCTCGCTGACCCGTCGATACTGGCGATACGAACCGTGGCTCAGGTGCGCGCCGTGTATGGCCAGGACGTGGAAGGGGCGACCGTCGTCTACGAGGGTCGAGACGATGAGCGTGCGTTTGACCTTCTCGCGCGGGAGTCGACCGAGTGACTCGGCGTGGATCTCTCGGATCGGCAGACGCGTCAAGAGGCCGAGCCCCCATTCGCCATGTTCGACGCCGTCGGCGGTGGCGCGACGAATACGTTGGGCCTTACTCAGATCCCGATGTTCATCGAAGAAGAGACCCCGTTCGCCACTGAAGTGGGCGAGGAGCGGCTGCCAGGTCGTTCCACCGGATCCCGACGTGACGCGCTGACCGGACGCCAGCGGAACGAAGAGGCCCTCCATGTCGAGACGACCCTTGAGTTCGGCAACGAAGTCGACGCCCGATTCGGCGCGCCACAGTTCGGGGAGGATGAGAACGTCGGCGTTCAGACTCACGACGTGGTCGAGTACCTTCGTGGGTCGACCCCATCCGTCGACGCCGGCGTGAAGGTTAAACGTCGCGACACGCACGTCAAAACCCTAGGTGGTCTGCGGTCGCGTTGTGGCAGGCTCTACACGTGGAATCCGTCAACGTGGCCTTTGGTCATCGACTCTGGTGGGTGGACGCGTTCACGGGTGAGGCCGAGCGCGGCAACCCGGCGGTCGTGGTGTTGCTGGAGCGACTCATGCCCGACGACGAACTCCAACAGATCGCCTTCGAGTTGGGCGTCTCGGAGACCGCCTTCGTGCGTCGCTCGGGCGACCAGTGGACCCTGCGCTGGTTCACGCCGACGGTCGAGGTCGATCTCTGTGGTCACGCGACGCTCGCGAGCTTGCACGTGCTGCTCAACGAGTTGGGTGTGCCCGGGGGAGAGATCTACTTCCAAACGCGCGCCGGCGTCCTGTCGGGCCGGCGCCTGAGCGACGGCCTCCTCGGCATCGACCTTCCGCGATGGTCGCTCGAATCGGTCGATCCGTCGATGCTGAACGACACCCTGGGCCCGGTCTCGGAGGTCTATCGCGCCGGGAACCAAGGCGTTCTCGCGGTCGTGGAGGACTTCGACACGCTCTGCGGCCTGGCCGTCGACTCGATGAATCTCTTCCTCGTGCCGAGCTCGATGGTGATCGCCGCCTGCGTCGGCGGCCCCAACGTCGACGTGTCGATTCGCGTGTTCGCCCCGCGCCTCGGTCTGGCCGAAGACAGCGTGACCGGCAGCGCCATGTGCGCGGTCGCGCCGTGGTGGGCCGGGCTCGTCGGTGATCCGAGCGTCTCGGTACATCAGGCGTCGGCGCGCGGCGGTGTGATGTTCGCGCGCCTCTTCGAAGAGAACGTCGAAGTCGCCGGAATGGCGAGGACTTTCTTCGGCGGCGACCTTCGCGCATGAGTGACGCACTCGGGCCGGGCCCGAAGACGAGGGTCCGTCGACTTCCCGAAAAGGCGAACTACGAGCGCGACGTCATCTACGCGGTCATCGACGAGGCACCGCTCTGCCACGTCGCGGCGGTCGTGAAGGGCGCGGCGATGGTGATCCCGACCTTGCACGCGCGTGAGAACGACACCATCTACTTGCACGGCAGTCCGTCGAACGTCGTCATGAAAGCGGTCGTCGCGAGCGGCGAAGCGTGCGTCTCGGTGACGCTCTTTGACGGACTTCGCCTGGCGCGCAGTGGTTTCGAGTCGTCTATCGCCTACCGATCGGTCGTGCTCTTCGGCGCCGCGTCGCTCGTGAGCGACGACGCCGAGAAGGCGCGTGTCTTGGACCTATTCGTCGACGGGGTGCTGCCGGGGCGCGCGCGCGAGGTGCGTCCGATGAGTGACGCCGAACGCCGTCTCACTATGGTCGTCGCCGTAACGATCGACGAAGCGTCGGCCAAGCTGTCCTCGGGACCGACGGACGATCCCGACGACGACACGGACTTGCCGATTTGGTCAGGCACGGTACCGGCCAAGATTACGTTCGGAGCGCCGCTTCCCGACGCCAATGGCGCGATGGCCGACGGCGCCATTCCAATTCCCACGTCGGTGAAGCGGCTCTTGGATAGTCAGTGAGTTCGTTGGAGGCATTGCGTGCTCAGATCGCGTCAATCGATCCGGTCGATCGACGCGAACGCGACTCGATCATCGCGACGATCGAATGCCTGGAGCGACCGGGCGATTCCTTCTCGAGAATGCAAGACGGACACCTCACGGCATCGGCATTCGTCGTGTCCTCGCGCGGCATCATCTTGCACCGTCATCTGCTGCTCGGCATCTGGATACAGCCGGGTGGCCACGTCGACCCCGGCGAGAGCCCAGAGACAGCGGCGCTGCGCGAGACGCTCGAAGAGACCGGTCTCGCTGCCCACCACTTCGATCCGGTCGAACTCTTCCACGTCGACGTGCATCCCGGTCCGACGGGCCACAGGGGACCGATCGACCATTTGCACTACGACCTTCGTTACGCCCTGTCGGCGCCGCCGCTCGATCCGACACCGCCCGTCGGTGAGAGTCAAGACGTCGCGTGGTTCGACTTCGCCAGCGCTCAAGAGCGCTGCGAGCCCGCGCTGGCGCCAGCGATCGCCAAGCTCGCCCGTTGGTACGCAGCGCGCGACGTGCGAGACTGAAAACGTGAGTGAGACCGACGACCTTCGCGCACTCATGGAGGCCGATCGCTGGATCGACCGCGTCGCGTCACAGAAGACGCACCTGCCCGAGATGACCGAGTTGGCCGCGTTGGAGGTCGAACTTCGATCGCAGCTGACGGCCCTCAACGACGCCCAGGCCGCCCTGGCACCGGTGCGCTCGACGTACGAGGAGGTCCAACGTGAGGGCGAACGCCTACGCGCGCGCGCCGAGAGCCTCGACAAGACGCTGAGCAACTCGACCGCCAACGCCCGAGAGCTGGCGGCGCTGCAGGGTGAACTCCAACACGTGCGCGAGTTGCTCGAACGCAGCGACGACCGCGAGCTCGAGTACCTCATGGCCGTCGAGCCACTCGACGAGGCCGTCGCGGCCGTCAAGACCGCGGCCCAACCGGCGGTGGCGCGACGCGCAGCCTTGCAGGCCACGATCGTTGAACTACAGGCCAGTCTGGACGACGAGATGGTCGCCTTGAAGGAAGCGCGCGTCGAGAGGGCCGCGGCGGTGACGCCCGAACTGCTCAAGCGCTACGAGGCAGCTTTCGCGCGCGTGGGCACGTCGGGCGCGTCCCAGATCGTCTCGGGACACTGCGACGGCTGTCGGATAGCGCTGTCGCCCCTCGATCTCGATCGCTGGAAGGGACAGCCGGAGGGGACCTTCATGATCTGTCCCGAGTGCGGGCGCTTGCTGCTGCCGTGATCATCCTCGTCCGTCACGGCCAGACGACGTCCAACGCCGCGCGACTCCTCGTCGGGCAGAGCGACCCGGCCCTGACTGAATTGGGCGAACGCCAAGCGCGCGCGCTTCGCCCCTACCTGCAAAACGTCGTCGAGGTGTGGTCCTCGCCGCTGCAGCGCGCCCGCGCGACCGCGGCCCTCGCCGTTCCCGACATCCCCGCGGTCGTGAAGCCGCTGTTCATCGAGGTCAACTACGGCTCGCTCGACGGACAGCCCCTGAACCTCGTCACCGAAGAGCAGTGGCGCGCCTTCGAGCACGACCACAACACGGCCTTCGGCGACGGCGAGTCGCTCGCGTCGGTCGACCAGCGGGTCCACGCGGAACTCGACGCGCTGTTGGCCGATCAGCAGAGTTTGATGCACGACGCGACGTCGCACCTGGCGATCGTCAGCCACATGTCGCCGATCAAGTCCGCGATGACCTGGGCGCTCGGCGTCTCGGGCTCGGTCGCCTGGCGCATGAACCTCAGCAACGGCTCGATGACGACCATCGGTTCGAGGATGTGGACGCCGTCACTCCTCAACTACAACGTCGTGCCGCCGCTGGAGGACTAGCGCAGCGCGACGCTGATCGCGGCGAAGTGCAGACCGGCGCCGATCAACGTGAAGGCGTGGAAGAGCTCGTGGTAACCGAAGACGCGCGGCGAGAGCCTCGGTCGTTTCGTGCCGTAAAAGACGGCGCCAATCGAATAGGCCACGCCGCCCCCGACGATCAACGCGAAGCACAGCGGTCCACCGCCGCGGTAGATCTGGAGCATGACGAGTGCCGCGAACCAGCTCATCACCAAGAAGGGGATGGTGTTGGCCCACTTCGGGGCGTTCATCGAGAACTGGCGAATCGCGATGCCGACGAGAGTGGAGGCGCCGATGATGATCAGGGTCACGAGGCGGATCGTCCCGTGCATGGTCAGCCCGGCGATCGCGAAGTAGGTGCCGGTGATCGCCAGGAATATCGTCGAGTGATCGGCCCGACGCCAGGCCTGTCGCTGGGAGGGCGTCCAGTTCACGCGGTGCAGTAGCGCGCTCGTCAAGAGCATCGCCCCGACGCCGAAGAGGAAGCACGAGACCCAGCCGACCTGGGACCACGTTCGACAGCGCGCGAACAGAATGGGCGAGCACGCGAAGAGTACGAAAAACGCGACGAGGTGCAACCATCCGCGAAGCAGCGGACGCGCTGGTGAGGTGACCGTGCTCGAAGGAATCGTCGAACCACTCACGACTCAACCCTAGGGGTGTTGGTTCTTTCGAAAGTTTCGGGTGCATAAACAACGAAGCCCGCCTGTTCCGCGTATCCAGAACAAGCGGGCCCTCGATGTTTGGCCCCCCCAGCCAATGACACAAAAATATAATCGCGATCGAGCCGCTACTCTGTCACGAGATGCTTGCAAACAAAGGTTTGTGAGCAATTTCACATTAAGGAGTGGCGATGAAACGACGAACGCTGGGTCAGGGTCTGGAAGTCTCCGCGCAGGGACTCGGCTGCATGGGCATGAGCGAGTTTTACGGCGCCGGTGACGACACCGAATCGATCGCCACGATTCGTGAATCGTTGGACGCCGGTGTGGACTTCCTCGACACCGCCGACATGTACGGACCGTTCAAGAACGAAGAGCTCGTGGGACGCGCAATCGCGGGACGTCGCGACGACGTCGTGCTGGCGACCAAGTTCGGGAACCAGCGCGCCGAGGACGGTTCCTTCCTTCGTATCAACGGGACGCCGGAGTACGTGCTCGAGGCCTGTGACGCCTCGCTGCGTCGACTCGGCGTCGACGTGATCGACCTCTACTACCAGCACCGCGTCGATCGAACGGTCCCCATCGAAGAGACCTGGGGTGCCATGAAGGGCCTGGTCGAGGCGGGTAAGGTCCGCCACCTCGGGATCTCGGAGGCCTCGTCGGCGACGATCGAACGCGCCCACGCGGTCCACCCGGTCAGCGCCCTCCAGAGTGAGTACTCGCTCTGGAGTCGCGACCCCGAAGACGGCATCCTCGACACCTGTCGACGGCTCGGCGTCGGTTTCGTCGCCTACAGCCCGCTCGGACGGGGGTTTTTGACCAATGAAGTGAGTAATCGCGAGGGTACGAGCGAGGGAGATTTTCGTAAGCACCAGCCGCGTTTCTCCGGTGAGGCCTACGAACAGAACCTGGCGCTCTTGGCGAACCTCGAGGCGGTCGCCGAATCCAAGGGCGCGACCGTCGCGCAACTCGCCCTGGCATGGGTGCTGTCGCGAGGTGAGGACATCGTTCCGATCCCGGGCACGAAGCGGCGAAAGTGGCTACGCGAGAACATCGCCGCCGACGACATTGTCCTAAGTGACGCCGACGTGACGGCCCTGGAAGCGGCGATCCCGCGTGACGCCGTGGCTGGGGAGCGCTACGTCGCGGCCGGCATGAAGAATGTCAACGCCTGATCTCGCGTAGTTTGCCGTCGCGTAGTTCGAGGACCTCATCGCACCAGGCCATTACCTGCGGGTCGTGTGTCGCGACGATGACCGTTGCGCTGGTCGCCGCGAGCAGCGAAAGCACCGATGCGGTCTCTTCGGTACCGAGTCCGCTGGTCGGCTCGTCCAGGACGTAGACCATCGGACTCGTGAACGTGGCGCGCGCGATGGCGACGCGCACTCGCTCGCCGCGTGACAGGTCTTCCCAGCGCGTCGTGGCGTCGACCACGAGCCCGAGCGCGGTGACGTCGGCCAGCGGACTGCGCGACGAGCTGCGACCGAGCCCCACCACGTCGATCGCGAAGCCTCTGGTCAGGCCCGGCTCGCTGGCGACGAACGTGAGGGAGTGACGCAAGGCTCGCTCTTCAATATCCGTGGTCGCGACGTCGCCGATCGTGACGGAACCGCCGCTCACGTCATCGAGCGCGGCAATAGTGCGCAACAGCGTTGACTTGCCGACGCCGGAGGCACCCGTGATAGCGACCTTTCGCCCGGGCGCGACGCCGAACGTGACGCCGCGAAGGAGCGTCGTTCCCTCTTCGTCGATCGTGACGTCATCGAGACGAACGGTTGGGTCGACAGGCCACAGGAGGAGTCCGCCCTGACGGGTGACCTCGAGTTCCTCCAAGCGTTCCGCCGCGGCACTCACGGCCACGGCCGTGTCCAACGCGTCGCGAATCACGGTGAGCGACTCGAGCGTGGCGAACGCGAGGAGCGCCGCGACGACCAACCACAGCCCGGCGCTGTGCGGTCGCATGACGAGCGCGCCCAGCGCGAGCGCGGTCATGGCCGGCGCGATCGCATTAGAGAGATTGCGTCGACGAGTTAACGCGGTCTCGGCGTCACGCAAACGTGCGACGGACGCGACGGCGCGACGCTCGGCGAAGTCCGCGCGCCCGAGCAAGACCAACTCCGGCGTAGCCGCGCTGAGTTCCACGAGTTGCGCTCGGTACTGCGCCCGCGCTCTTCGGAGCGCGCGGTCGCGGTGCAACAACGGCCCGACGTTGGCGAGCAGCGCCGCGAGACCGATGAGTTGCACCGCGAGGAGGTCCGCGGCGTAGGACCACCACTTCCCGTGCGGTGCCATGAGACCGATGACGAGGTCGCTCGTCACCATCACCACGCTCGAGGTGACGAGCGGTATCACACATCGAAGCCAGAGGTCTTGCAGTTCGTCGGTATCGCGCAGCGATCGCTCCAAGAGATCGCCCGCGGCGTACGAGCGCCACCGCGAAAAGCTAAAGGCGCCCACGGTGAGGACGAGCCACCGGCGCCAGCGCGAGACGGCGGCGAAGCCCAAGCGATGGGCACTGATTCGTTCGACGAAACGAAGGGGCGAGCGTAGGAAGGCGAACAGCTCGATGACAATCAGGGCCCCCAGCACCGTGCGGAGTCCGGGACGAGTCGCGCTCTCGATGAGCAGTCCCACTGCGCCGACGAGCAGCGCGACGTTCACCAGTGACGCGACGATGCCGGCCGCGAGCGCGCGAATGAGCGTTGCGCGCGGCGGCTGGGCCCGTCGGAGCCACCGGCGTAGGCGACGGACGTCCTCTCTCACGACGTCAGTTCGATCCGGAAGGTGACGTCGCTCAAGAGTGGCGTGTCGACGGTCGCCTCGACCACGGCAATGGAGGAGCGCGATCCGAGGACCGCGCGCACGAGACGGCGGCCCTCTTCGTCGAGGACGCCGGCCACGTCGTCGAGGATCAGCAGATCGCACTGGGCGAGGAGGGCTCGAGCGAGCACGAGTCGAATCTTCTCGCCCGTGCTGATGCCCTTGCCGTCGGCGAGAAGGGTGGTATCGAGGTCGTCGAATCGGATTCCCAGTCCCAGCGACGACAGGCACGCGCGCACGTCGCCGTCCGGTATGGCCTGACCGAGTGTGAGATTGTCGCGCAGCGATCCGGACAGCAACGAACTCTCCACGCTGACGTGTCCGGTGCGAACACTGCCGCGCGCAACGGTGCCACTGCGCAGTGCGCGCCACCCCAGCATGGTGTCGAGGAGCGTCGTCTTGCCCGAGCCTGACGGTCCGGTGACCAATAGGGACTGGCCCGGCGCCAGCGCGATGTTGACGGGACGACTGTTCGCCGTGGTCACGACCGCGGTGGCCAGTAGCAATTGCGTCGACCGATCGCCCGAATCGGACGATGCGTCGTCCAGCAACGAGAGCGCTCGCTGGGAGTCCTCTCGACGATGAAACTCCACGCCATAGCGCCGAACATGCGTGAAGATCTCACTCGTTATCAGTACGGCGATGAGGGCGTGTTCAAGCGTGATTCGCCCACCCAGTAGCGCGAAGCCGACGACCATCGCGACCAGTCCAATGCTGACGCCGCTCAAGAATTCGGTGACGAGCGAGGACTCCAGTGCGACGCGTATCGCGCGAATCGCGAAGGTGTGCTCGGAGTCCGAAATGGCCGCGATCTCATTGGCGCCGTACTCGACCGCGCCCAGGGCCCGCAGTTCCGTGGTGTGGTGGAGCAACTCGAGTTGACGACTCTCGAGAACGTTTCGCCGTTGTTGGTAGTCGAGTGCGGTCGCCTCGCTGCGCTTGCCGGCTCGGCGATAGAGCGGTATTGCTGCGACCAACAGCGCAACCGTGATCAATGTCGTCAACCATCCGCCGGACCAGAAGAGCAGGGCGAGGCCGGCCAGGGCGAACACGGCGCTGGTCTCGAGCAGATCGAGCGACGGGCGATCCGACGCCTGTTCGATCGCGAGCGCGAGGTCCCCGCGACCTCGCTCGCGTTCAGGACGTGGCAGCGTCAAGTGACCCACGAGGGTCGCTCGCCAGCGCGCGCGTAACGTCGCGCTCGCGCGGGCGCCCCACAGTGTGATCAGCGTCGATGAGGCCCATCGCACGCCGAGGACGCCGAGCAGGAGCCAGATACCTGAGGGAACGTGCTCCTCGGCAAGGTAACTGAGTCCAACGGCCAAGAAGGCTGCGCAGGCCAACGAGAGGAAAGCGTTGAGAACTCCCAATACTCGTGCGTTGAACCGGAACGCGACCTCTCGAACGGGCACTGGTGTCACCGAGATCACCGACCAATGCTAATGACGATGCGCGAACGCTACAAGAGGGTCGTCGCGGTGCGCCAACGACTTCGCCGGACCGTTCAGCCAGTCGCGCAGCGACTTGGTCGCGCGGCAGTCGTCTTCGTTGTAGTCGAGGATGCGCTGGCGCGACATCGCCGCCTCGGCGTCGTCTCCCCGCGTCGCTACTTCGTACCAGAGCATCGACGCCTCGCCGCTGGGGTTCACGTCGCGCCACTGGAACCCGGCCGACGCCGCGAGTTGCTTGAGGCCGAGCGGTCCCTCGGTCTGGATCTGTTCCTTGGCGAGGTCGTGGAGGTCGATCCAGGCCGGCGGGGAGAGTTGCGGCGAAAGACCGTCAGGTCGTGCATCGACGGTCCGCCGTCGATCGCGGTCGCGACGGCGCGGTTCATCGCGCCGTCCTCGGCCTGGGCCCAGAAGCAGTAGGCCGCGAAAGTACGACCCTGCGACGGCAGCGCTCGCGAATTCGCTGAGCCACGACCAGAACGCGGCGAAGTTGCGCGCCTCGGACGTCGCGGGTCAGTTCGCCCCACTCGACGAACGTGTGTAGCCGGCGTGCACGCCGTCGACGGGCCGGTTCAATGTGACGTTCGCCCCCCAGAGATACGTCGCGTCGTTGTAGCTCTCCATGTCGACGTCGACCTCGACGTCGGCGGTCGGACAGCCCATCAGCGAGGGGTCGAGGATGCGAAGCGCGCTGTCGCGGACGTGGGCGCGCGCACGATAGATCAGCTCGTCGAGGCGGTCGAACTTTCGACCGAGACGGTCCTCGACGGTCGACGGGGTCGGCGGACGAGCGCGCTTACCGCGCGCGGCTCGGGCGCGGATCCGGATCGAGGTGGGCCAACTGTTCGCGCGTGCGCACGCCGTGTCGCGCAGCAGCGAACTGCTGGTCGAGCGACGTGAAGCGCGTCAGCGAGACGTCGTCGATGGCCTCGAGTTCGCCCTGGCAGTGTTCGGAGAACTCACAGGTCAGACACTCGCGGTGCCAGTACGGCGACGTGGGAAAGGCTCCGCCGATGTCGAACCACTCGTCGAGGGCCTCGAGCACGTCGATGCGCTCGCGGTAGTACACGTCGTAGGCGCTGAGGTTGCTGCGCGAGTAACGCGGGCTCGCGAGGTCCAGCCACCACAGTCGCAAGTTGCGATCGATCAGGGCGCCGCGCGTCGAGGGATCGGCGGCGTCGAAGGCCTGGAGAATCCGCGTGGCCCCGTCGAGCAACAAGACGTCGCGGCGGACGGTGGCCGTCGAGCGAAGTCCGAGGCCCTCGCGAACCACGACGTCGCTCGGGACGAGTCGCTCGAGCGAGCCTTCGAAGAGGCGCGCGTGACGAGGCCGCCTCGGTGACTTCGTGGTTCTTGATCACGAGCGGCGCGTACGTGAAGCGGTCGTCGACGCGACCGACGCGCACGAAGGCCTGGGACGTGATCGTGCGTCGCGCCGCCACGTCGGCGAGACGGGCGTTGAGGATGAGCTCGACGCCGTGCGTCGATGAGTTCGTCGGTGTGTCGGTGATCCGGTCGCGGTCGACGGCGCCCGGATGCAGTTCGATCAATCGTTCGATGACGAACGCGGCGATGGTGATCGGCCTCGTGGCGTCGTCGATCGATCTCGGGGCGTCGACGGGCGTGCGGTGCGCCCGCGAGGGCTCCGCGCGGGCCAGGGCGATTCGGTGGACGCAGGCGTCGATCTCGGCGCCGCGAAGGAGTGAAGTCACCATGCTCCAGAAATCCTACGACGGGCGGGGCTTCTCGTTCCGCCAGGACTCCACAGCGACGCGTACTCGCCGTTCAGCGCCACGAGCTCGTCGTGCGTGCCGAGCTCGGCGATCTTGCCGTCGATCACGACGCAGACCCGGTCGGCGTCGTGGGCCGTGTGCAGACGGTGCGCGATCGCCACGACCGTTCGGCCCCGCAGCACCGCGACGAGGGACCGTTCGAGATGGCGGGCCGCCCGCGGGTCGAACATCGCCGTGGCCTCATCGAGCACCAGGGTGTGCGGGTCGCTCAAGACGAGTCGTGCGAGCGCGATCTGTTGCGCCTGCGCGGGGGAGACCTGGATAGCCGGTCGTGCCGAGTTCGGTCAGAATCCCTTCGGGCAGCGCTCGACCCATTCCAGCGCGTCGACGGCGTCGAGGGCACGAACGATCTCGTCGTCGGTGGCCTCGGGCTTGGCGAGCGCGAGGTTCTCGCGCACGGTGCCGATGAAGATGTGGTGCTCTTGGGTCACCAGCGCGACGTGTCGTCGCAGCATCGGCACGGCATGCTCGCGAGCGCGACGTCGCCGACCATCACCGAGCCACTTCGGGGTGCGTCGATGCCGGCGAGCAGATCGTCCGATCGTCGACTTGCCCGCGCCCGACGGTCCGACGATGGCCAGACGTTCGCCCGGTCGGATCGTGAGGGAAGGCCGTTCAGCACGTCGAAGCCCGGGCGGTAGGCGTAACGCACGTCGTTCATCGTGATCGTCTCGTTGCTCGGCTCGAGGCCCTCGGTCGGTCGGTCGTCGCGTACGACGGACACCCCGACGAGGCGGGCCAACGAGGTCTGTCCGACCTGGAGTTCATCGAGCCACGAGACGATGCGGTCGATCGGGTCGTTGATCTGCACGACGTAGAGGGTGACCGTGGTCGCGGCGCCGATGGTGATGTCGTGGTGCAGCGCGAGCCATCCGCTCCAGGCGAGCGTCGTCGCGACCGCGAGGGCGAAGGCGCTCTCGATGGTGGGGAACCAAACCATGCGCATCAAGAGCGTGTACATCTCGGAGTAGAAGGACTCGCGGATGTTGCCCTCGATGCGCTGGCCCTGGCGACGTCCCAGGCGGTGCGCGTCGACCGTTCGCGCGCCTCGGCGGTCTCGGAGACCGAACCGGACATGGTGGCGTAGCTCATGCGTTCGCGCCGGTAGCCGGGCGTGGCGTAGTGCAGGTAGTAGCGCGTCGAGAAGAAGAGGATCGGCAGCGACACCAGACTGGCGATCGTCGCGAGGGGACTGACGATGGTCATCGCGATGAGGGTCAACACGGCCTGCACGATCGCCACGAGCCACTCGGGCATGGCGAAGCGTACGGTGCGCGACAACGCCTCGATGTCGTTCGTCGTCCGACTCAGAAGGTCACCGGTGCCGGCCCGTTCGACTTCGACCAGCGGCAGGGCAAGGACGCTCTGGAGGAACTCCTCGCGCAGCTGCGCGAAGACGGTCTCGCCCAGGATGTAGCTACGACGCCGCGCGAAGAAGGAGAGCCCGGCGCCGAGGATCGACGAGACGACGAGGATCGCCGACGTAGAGCGTGATGCGATGCGCCGTCAACTGGTGATCGGCCGCGAAGTTGGTGATCTCGCCGATGATGTAGGCCGGGATGAGCATCATGAACGCCGCGAGCGCGTAGAGCGAGAGCATCCGCACCAACATGGCGCGGTGTTGGCGGATCAATCGGCGGGCGTACGTGTGCACGGTGGCGGTGTCGGCAACGGGGAGTTGACTCATCAGCCGTCCTCGCGCAGCACGATCTGGCGATACCGGTCGATGACGTCGCGACCAACTCGTCGTGCGTGCCGTGCTCCACGGCGCGACCGTCGACCACGACGTAGACCACGTCCATCTTCTCGAGCAAGCAGCGGACTCGTCGTCGCGACCAGCGTCGTGTGCGCGCCGCGCACGTCGCGCAGTCGTTGCGCGATGCGACCCTCGGTGTGCGTGTCGACCGCCGAGGTCGGTTCGACGAGGATAAGTACCTCGGCGTTGGTGAGGATCGCGCGCACCAGACTGAGTCGCTGACGCTGGCCGCCAGAGAAGCTGCGGCCGCGTTCCTCGACCAGTGTGTCGAGACCTTCTTCCAGCGCGTCGAGGATGTCGAGTGAACTCGTGGCTTCGAGTGCGGGCATGATGTGGCCGTCAGAGATGTCCCCGTGGGGCACGAGTTCGTAGCGCAACTCCCCGGAGAAGAGTCGCGGCTCGATCTCGCTCACGACGATGTTGCGTCGGGTGTCGCTCGACCGAGAAGAGTCCGAGCGGCGTGGCGTTGATCGTGACGCCGGCGACGTCGGGTACGAATCGGCCGAGTCGATCGGCCAGGAGTGACGCCTCGGCGGGCGTCTCGGTGACGAAGGCGACGAGTTGGCCGCGACGCAAGCGACGATGCCGCTCACGCGGTCGTCGAGACGTCGATCCGGTCAGGCCAGATGAGCGGCGAGTCCGGTTCGGCGACCAGGGGATCGATGTTCAAGATGCGAAGCACTCGGCCGGCACCGACGTAGGCGCGCGTGGTGGCGATGACGTACTCGATCGCGGTGCGCAGCGGCGTCGTGAGGAACGTGGCGTAGCCGAAGAAGGCGACCAGTTGACCCGGCGCGAGGGTTCCGTGCATGACGTCCTGCGCGCCGAGGTAGGTGACGATGCCGGTCAGGATCGCGGGCAGCAGGACCTGGCCCGACTCCAACCCGGCCTGGGGTGAGGCGATGCGATTGCCCGCGAGGCGCACGATGTTGCTCTGTCGTTTGTAGTTGTTGAGGAAGACGTCCTCGCCACCGACGCCGCGCAGGATGCGCAGTCCGGCGACGGTGTCCGAACCGAGCGCGGCGAGACGCCCGGCCGCTTCGCGCTGCGCGGCTTGGGTCGTGTGGAGCGGCCGCATCAAGGGCGTCGTGAGCGAAGCCAAGACCGGCACGCCGATGAGCACGATCAGTCCGAGTTCGACCGACGAGGAGATCAGGATGATCGAGACGACGACCCACGCGGCGATCGCGCCCATGAAGCGCGCGAAGACGTCGTAGGCGCCGCCGATGCGCATGGCGTCCGACGCGACGGTGTTGACGACGTCGCCCGAAGGAATCTCGTCGGTGACCGCGGTACCGGTCTTGGAGACGTGATGGCCGATGACCTGGACGGTCTTGTAGGAGGCGTTCATCCAGTTGGTGACGGCCAGTTGGTGGCGCAGCGCGCCGCAGATCGCTTGGAAGAGTCCAAGCGCCATGACGACGCCGACCCACAAGAACAGTTCTCCGGTGTTCTTGTTGATGACGCCGTGGTCGATGGCGGCGCCGACGGCGGCCCAGATCAGGGCCTGGCTCACCATCCAACCGATGCCGAAGATGGCGTTGAAGATCAGGAGGACCTTCTGTTGCGCGGCGATCCAGATCAGGTAGCGCAGCGGCGAACGCGTGTCGGGCGTGCCGGGTTCCGCGGTCGGCAGTTCGCGGTAAGGCAGGTGTAACACGGTTCGACTTTCGATAGGTAGGTTGGACGATGAGTCGACCTATAAGCGGGGTTCTGTCCACCTTCCTTGCGGAAGGATGGGCGGCCATCCATCTCAGCGATCTACCTCGGGAGTGCCTTGTTTCCAAGGCATGCGGGCCACGCGCTCCCACGTTTGATCTTGCTCCGGGTGGGGTTTACCGAGCCACCGTGATCACTCACGGTGCTGGTGCGCTCTTACCGCACCGTTTCACCCTTACCTGTGCTCGGTTGCCCGAGCCATCGGCGGTCTGTTCTCTGTGGCACTGTCCTGCACGTCACCGCGACTCACGTTTCGTGAGCACCTTGCCCTGTGGAGCCCCGACTTTCCTCACCGCCTGTTGCCAAGCGGTGCGGCCACCCAGTCGACTCACCATCCGGGACAATTCTGTCACACGCCCGATAGGCGGTCAAGAGTCTTAAAGATGTTGTAACCGGCGTATAACCTCGCCACGTGGATGAGGACGTCAGCGAACCGACGAGGTCCTCGAGGTCGGCGCCTTCTACCAACTCCTGACCGCGCGACTGGAGTCGGCCTTCGGTCGCCGGCACCCCCACTGGGTTCGCGGTGAGATCGCCAAGGTCTACGAGAAGGGCCACGTCTACGTCGATCTCGTGGACGCCGGGTCGGCGTCCTCGGACACCAAGCGACCGGTCCTGAACGCGCACTGCTGGGCGACGCCGTGGGCGCCGCTGAAGAAGAAGCTCGCCGCCGAGGGCGTGACGCTCAGCGCCGGCCTGATCGTCAACTTCTACGGCTACGTCGACGTCTACGCGCCCCAGGGCAAGATCGGCTTCACCATCACCCAGATCGACGTGCAGGGGCTGCTCGGCGACGTCGCGCGCCGACGAGCCGAACTGATCGCGCGCCTCAGCGCCGAGGGACTGCTGGAGGCCAACAAGCACGTCGCGATCTCACCGGTGCCGCTTCGCGTCGGGCTGGTCGCCAGTCCCGGCACCGAGGGGTACAGCGACTTCACCGGTCAACTGCTCAACTCGGGCTACGGCTTTGACATCGTGCTCGTGAAGAGCGCCGTGCAGGGCGAGGGCGCCCCGGCCCAGATCGTCGCGGCGATCGAAGCACTCGACGGACACGGCGTCGACATCATCTGCGTCGTGCGCGGCGGCGGCTCCAAGGGCGACCTCGCGTGCTTCGACGACGAACGCGTGGCGCGCGCGATCGCGGCCTCGTCGACGCCGGTCTTCACGGGCATCGGTCACACCGGCGACGAATCGATCGCCGACCTCGTCGCGCACACCCGCGCGATCACGCCGACCAAGCTCGGTGAGGAGATCGCGGCCATCGTCGACGCCTGGCACGCCCGCCACGTGCGCCTCCCGGCCCAGCGGGTCCTCGACGCGACGACCGCGGTCGTCGACGAAGCGACCGAGTACGTCGCCGAACGTCGCCGCACGATGATCTTCGCCGTGCGCGACCGCCTTCGCGCCGAACAACGCCACCTGCCAGCACGCGCGGCGCGCTGTTGATGCACAGTCGCCACGTCCTCAACTCGAGCGCGCAGAAGCTGGCGAGCCACCGGGCGCTCTCAGTGCGTACGACCCGAAGCGCCGACTCGCGCAGGGTTGGTCCATCGTCACCAACGCGAGACGGCGCCGTCGTGACGTCGCTCGATGACGTCAGCGTGGGCGACAGCCGTCTCGGTACTGGTCAGCGACGGGATCGTTTGAATCTACTGTGAGTGGAAAGACTGGAGACACCATGAGTCCTGTCGGCGACTGGAACGACGCGGCGAGCGAACTCGACGCCATCGTCGCGTCCTTCGATGAGGGCGAGGTCTCGGTCGACGAACTCTTCGTCAAACTCGAACGCGCGACGCGCCATCATCGAGACGCTCGGAGGCGCGCCTCGACGCCACGAAGGCGAAGGTCGATGAGCTGGCACCGCGACTCTCGAGGGTCCTCGAGAGCGAATGACCGAACGCTTCTACTTTCGCCAACTGCTGAGCGGACTGGACTTCGCCCTCGACGACCCGGTCGCCGAACAGATGGTCAATTTCGTCTACGCCTTCGGCGACCGCGAAACCGGTGAGGCCGTCCTGGTCGACCCGGCCTATCGACCGACCGAACTGATCGAACTCGTCGAGGCCGACGGCATGCGCGTGAGCGGCGTTTTCGCCACGCACTATCACGCCGATCACGTGGGCGGCAACCTCGGCGGGCCGCAGCGCAGGTCGACGGCATCGTGGCAACTCTTGGAGAAGATCGACGTCCCGATCCACGTCAAGGCCGAAGAGGTCGGCGTGGGTGACGCGCGCACGGGTGTCGGCGAGGACTCCCTCGTCGCGCACGATGGCCGGCGACGTCGTCGCGGTCGGCGGTTCGACGTCGCGCTTGATCCACACGCCGGGCCACACACCGGGCAGCCAGTGCCTCTTGGTGAACGGCCGCCTGATCAGCGGCGACACGTTGTTCCTCGACGGCTGCGGCCGCACCGACCTCCCCGGCTCGGATCCCGTCGAGATGTACCGCACGTTGACCCAGCGCCTGTCCGACGTCTCGGACGACACCGTGCTCTTTCCCGGGTCACCTCTACTCGGCCGACCCGAGCGCGCCGATGCGCGACGTGCGCCGGCAGAACCGCGCGCTGGTGCCGGCGAGCGCCGAGCAGTGGCTCGCGATGTTCGCGCGCTGATCGTGCTGCAGAGTTCCGACCACGTCGTCATCGTCGGCGCCGGGTTCGGCGGGTGGCGACTCGTCGAGGCGCTTCGTCGAGAGGGCTTCGTCGGCGCGATCACGCTGGTCGGCGAGGAGACTTACGCCCCGTACGATCGTCCGCCGCTCTCCAAACAGGTGCTCGCCGGCAAGTGGGACGTCGAGCGCGCCACGCTGGCGACGCCGGAAGGATGGCCGAGACCGCCGTGACATCTGCGCCTCGGCGTTCGCGCGGTCGCACTGCGACATCGATCCCGAGACGAGCGAGTCGAACTGGAGAACGGTTCCCGAATCGGAGGATCGCACATCGTGATCGCCACCGGCGCGCGGGCGCGTCGACTCGCCCTACAGCGCTGGCGACGCGAGATGCTCACGCTTCGCAATCGCGACGACGAACTGCGACTGCGACCGCTGCTCGAAGGTTTGAACCGGGCGGTCGCATCGTGGTGATAGGCGGCGGATTCATCGGCGCTGAGGTGGCGACGCAACTGAAGAGTCGCGGGTTCGTGCCGATCGTGCTCGAAGCGCTCAACCGGCCGCT
Organism: uncultured Acidimicrobiaceae bacterium; assembly: GCA_963764095.1. Lineage (GTDB taxonomy): Bacteria > Actinomycetota > Acidimicrobiia > Acidimicrobiales > RAAP-2 > RAAP-2. The sequence goes on from CAVXRB010000036.1 coordinate 48,795, forward strand.
CTTCGGCGTACTCGGTCCGGACGTCTCGTCGTGGCTCGAGCGACTCGCGTCTGACGCCGGGATCGAGCTGCGAAGCGATCAACACATACGTGACGTCGAAAAAGCGCGGCGAAGGATTGGTGGTCCGTCTTGAAGGGGGTGAGACGATTGGCGCCCACGCGGTCATCGAAGGCGTCGGCGCATTGCCGAACTTTGAGTGGCTGGAAGGCTCCGGTCTCAACTTGGACAACGGCGTGGTCGTCGACGCGAATCTGTTGGCGCGCGAGAACGTCGCCGCCATCGGCGACGTCGCACGATTCAGTTGGCCCAACGTCATGGGCGAGGAACAGGTGCGGATCGAGCACTGGGAGGTGGCGAACGTTCACGCGAACGCGTTGGCCCACTTCTGGATGACCGGTGAAGGCGACCCGAGAACTGATGGTGCCGTACTTCTGGTCCGATCAGTACGGCAAGAAGATCCAGATGTTGGGTCACGCGCGATGCGGACGACGACGTCGTTCGCGTGGAAGGGAGTCCCGAAGAGGGGAAGTGGCTCGCGCTCTACTCACGCGGCGGCGTGGTGACCGGCATCATCGCGTTGTCCCAACCCCGCGCGCTCGATGTTGTCCAAGCACCTTGTTGACGTCGCCCTCGACGCTCGAAGTGGCGCTCGATGACGCGCCCTGGGCCGGCTAGAACTCGACCGCACTCAATTCCGGAATCGTCTTTTCGACTCGACTGACGAGAACGGCCCACTCGGCGCGACAACGTTCGCGAGCGTCATCCGTCGATCGTCGGCGTCACACGATTGACGGTGTCCACAGTGCTTCGACGTCCGTCGATCGATGAGGGCCCCGTGAGCGACCAACGCCATGAGTCCCGCGCCCCGCGTCGTGGCCTCACGCTCCGATGACACCGCGACGCGCAGTCCCGTGAAGTCGGCGAGGCACTGCATCAAGAATCGATTGGCGCTCATACCGCCGTCGACGCGCACTTCTTCGAGCGCTTGACCGGTCTCTCGTTGCGCGGCGTCGACGAGGTCGGCACCGCGCTGGGCGATGCCTTCGAGTACCGCGCGCACCATGATGCGCCTTGGTCGTCCCTCGGGTGATGCCGAAGAAGCCGCCGCGTGCTCCGAAGTCCCATTGCGGCGTGCCGAGTCCAGAGAGCGCCGGCACGAACGACACGCCGTCGCTCGTGGTGACCGACTCGGCGAGAGACTCGGTCTCTTCGGCGTCGGTTATGAGGCCGAGATCGTCACGGAGCCACTCGATGCACGCTCCGGCCGAGAGCACGATGCCCTCGATACCCCAGACGACTTCGTGGTCGTGGCTGCGAGCGACGACGGGGAAACAGCCCGACGTAAATCGCGTCATCCGGTCGGGCCCGTACGGCCCCGCGGACCATGTCGAGCATCGCGCCGGTGCCGAACGTGATCTTGGCGCCGCGCGTGACGCACGACAGGCCGAACAGCGACGCCGACTGGTCGCCGACGAGTGCGGTGATCATCGGCGCACCGGGCAATGCCGGTTGCGCGACCGAAGGTCCCCATGGTGTCGACGATCGCGGGCATCATCGCGGCATCGATGCCGAGGACCGACAGCGCATGATCGTCCCATGTCTCGACGCCCAGTGCGACGAGGCCGTTCACGCCGGCGTTCGATCGATCGGTCACGTGAAGCGCGCCGTTGCTCAAGTTCCACGCCAGCCACGTCTCGATCGTGGCGAATCGAAGATCCTTGGACGCGCGCCCCGAATGGTCGACGAGCCATCGGACCTTGGTGGCGGACTGATTCGGGGCTAACCGCAGACCGTCACCCTGCAAGATCAGGCAGTCGATGACCGTGCGAAGGTCTTGCCATCCGATGGCGGGGCCCACGGGCGCTCCGGTGACCGGGTCGAAGACGATGGTCGTCGCTCGTTGATTCGTGATGCCCACGACGTCGGCACCACCGGCATCGTCCAACGTGCGCGTCGCCAATTCGAGCGCGAGTTGGGCGATCTCGACGGCGTCGAGTTCGACTTCGCCGGGATTGGGCGTCGTGAGGCTCAGTCGTCGTCGGTGTTCGTGCGTGACGTAGCCGGCGGTGTCCACGATCGCCGTTCGAATCGACGACGTGCCGACGTCGATCGCGAGTGCCCTCACCACGGTGCACCGCCGATTCCGAGGACCCCGGGATTCATGATGTTCTCGGGATCCAAGAGCCCCTTCACGTCCTGGAGGACGCTGAACGCGCTGCCCAGAGCCTCGGGGACGAATCGCGCTCGGTTACGACCGACGCCGTGATGGTGACTGAGTGCTCCGCCGTGGGCCAACACCTCTTCGGTGACGCACTCCCACGCTCGTCGGTAGAACTCGGTCGCGTCCGTCTCGGGACGAGCGGCGAAGGTGAAGTAGAGGCACGCGCCGTCGAGATAGGCGTGCGACTGGTGTACCGATGCGACGGTGATCCCCGGCATCTGGGTCAGGGCATCGATGACCGCTCGTCGCATCGAGGGCAGCGTCGACCACGTGCCCGCGACCTCGATCGTGTCAACGACGTAGCCGCGTTCCCATAGGGGCGCCAGGGCGCCGACGTCGTTGCGATGCTCGAGCCACGTCGCGACGAGTGCGGCATCCAGCACCGTGGCCGAGACGCACTGCTCGGCGACGATTCCCATGGTCGCCGCCACCAGCCGCTCATCACCCTCGTCGAGCACGATCAGTACACATGACTCAATGTCAAAGGACCGCTTCGACTCGGTCTCGTCGTAGAGGCGCAGCACGGCCGGGCGCGCGTCGCGCTGCATGATTAGTCGACAGACGTCGAGACCTTGGTCGAAGGTCGCAAAGGCGTAGGCCGCGCGTTGTTCGCTCTCCGGTGCCTCACGCAACACGAGCGTCGCTCGGGTGATCACGCCGAGCGAACCCTCGGATCCGACGAAGAGCTGCATCAGGTCCGGACCGACGGCCTGGCGCGGCGCTCGTCCCCCGAGTTCGATGATTTCGCCGTTCGCGAGTACGACGGTCAGGGCGCGCACGATGTCTTCGATCTTGCCGTACCGATTGGAGTATTGACCGGCTCCTCGACAGGCGATCCATCCACCGACAGTCGCCAATTCGAATGACTGCGGGAAGTGTCCCACGGTGAAACCCTCCACGGCGACGGCACCTTCGAGATCGGGTCCGAAGACGCCGGCTTCGACGCTCACGGTACCCGAGACCACGTCGATCTCGAGGATGCGATCGAGTCCCGTGAGATCGAGCGCGATGGCACCCTCGGGAGCGACCGCACCACCGACGACGCTCGAGCGTCCGCCTTGTGCGGTGACCGCGACGTGATGCTTGGACGCGATAGTGAGTACGCGACTCACGTCTTGCGTCGACTTCGGTCGCACGACGACGCCGGGCCAACGCGGGACGTGGCCACGGGCGACATCGGGAATCGTGAGCGGCCACCAGTCACGGCCGTGTTCGGCGCGCGCTGCGGTGCTGGTTTCGAAGGGAACGGAGGACTTGCGGAGATCGGCGAGTAGCGCCTCGCTTGCGAGCGTCGCGGGCGAGTCGACAATCGTTCCCGCCGGATACTCATTCGGCATCGACGGACGGGTCACCGTTGCACTCTACAAAGTGAGACCGGCGCTACTGAACTCGCTTCGGACCAACGTTTCGTACGCCGCGAGCTCGCGCTGGACGTCGGCGTCGCTCCAGTGCAGTTCGCCGGCGACGAGAGCAGCGACGAGAGGTGCGCCGCGCAAGGTGGCGCGCGCGTCGTGGAGGTGGGACCGTGTTCGTCGCGTTAGTACGTCGATCAAGGTCGTCGCCATTTCGAAGCGCGCGGCGAAGACGAATTCCGCCGTGACATAGGGCTGGCCCTCGATCGGATATTCGCCGAGTTCGCTGTCGGCAGTAATCATCTCGAGAATCGTTAACGCCTCTTCGCCGAAGCGTTGGTAGAGGTTGGTCTCCAGCGCCGTCGTCGGTCGCCAGGTCCCCACGCCGTGGAATTGGAGCTTCTTCGTGCGCGTGGAGGTGAGCCCGGCGACGTAGGGACGCAGGGCGTCGACCGTGTCTTCGGCCATCTGGCGATAGGTCGTCCACTTGCCACCGGTGATGTGCACGACGCCGTCGTGGGAGTCGGTGACCTGATGACGACGGGACAGGTCGGCGGTGCGTTCCTTCACCGCTTTGCCGGCGACGGGTGCGAGCAGCGGGCGCAGACCCGCCCAGAGCCCGGTGATGTCGCTCGTGGTGAGGTTCGAGGACGTTGACGCGTTGACGGCGTCCAAGAGATACGCGACGTCTTCGGGCGTGCAGAAGGGATCGTCCAGCGACCCGTCGTACGCCGTGTCGGTGGTGCCGATGTAGGTGAAGTCGGCCCCTTCGAAGGGCACGACGAAGATGCTGCGTCGATCGCCCGGGACACTCAAGACGGCCGCGACGTCGGTCGGCAGGCGATCGTGCGCGACGCTGAGGTGAACGCCCTTGGCCGGGGTAATCCGATGCGACGTCTGATGCTCGGCGATCGAGAATAGGTCATCGGCCCAGACGCCCGTGGCATTGACGATCGCCTTCGTCGTGATCGTAAAGGTCGTGTCCGCGAGGACGTCCTTGACGACAACGGCATTCACGCGACCCGTGTCGTCGTGGAGGATGTCGACGCAACGCACGTACGTCGCGACGTCGGCGTCGAAGTCGAGGGCCGCGGTCTTCGCGATGGCCAGCGCGACTCGTGCATCATCGCCGCGTGCGTCGTAGTAGATGAAGCCGGCGACGAGCCGATCGACGTTGAGTGTGGGGAGGTGGGCGAGCGTTTCGTCTCGGGTGATCTTGCGATGGCGCCGTCCGATGCGCCAGGCGCCGCTCAGTTCGTAGAGGCGAAGCGCCGTCGAGTAGCCCCTCACGAGCGCCTTGGAGGCGACGCCGTTGCGACCGAAGAGGGGCACGAGGAAGGGGAGCGGTCGAACGAGGAACGGTGCGTTGTCAAGGAGTCGTTGGCGTTCACGCAAGTTCTCGTAGACCAATCGGAACTCACGCTGTTGCAGATAGCGCAGTCCGCCGTGGACCATCTTGGATGATTTCGAACTCGTACCCGACGCGATGTCACCGGCGTCGATGAGCGCGACACGCAGACCGCGCGACGCCGCGTCGAGTGCCACGCCGGCGCCGGTCATACCGGCACCGACGACGACGAGGTCGTAGTTCGTCTCGGCCATCGATTCGAGCGCGCGCTCGCGTTGGAAAGTGGCCACGGATCAATGCTTGCACAGGGCCACGTGTACCTTAAGTGGCATGGACTTCCAACTTTCCGAGGAGCTGCTCGGCCTGCAACAGAGCGTGCGTCGACTCGCCCAAGAGAAGATCAAGCCCCGCGCTCGCGAGATCGACACGACGGGGGAGTACCCTCAGGATCTCTTCGATGAGTTCCGCAAGGCCGACCTGCTCGGCCTGTGCATTCCCGAGGAGTACGGCGGTTCGGGCGCCGGCATCATGGGTCTCGCACTGACGATCGAAGAGGTCACGAAGTACTCCAACGTGCTGGGACTGATGCTCCTACTGACGCGACTACCCACGGGACCGATCATGATCGCCGGCACTGAAGAACAGAAGCAGCGCTACCTGCCCGGTATCGCGAAGGGCACGCACCGCGCGGCCTTCTGTCTCTCGGAACCGGGGGCTGGCTCCGACGTCGCGGGCATGCAGACGAGGGCGCAGGACGACGGTGACGGTGGCTACGTCCTCAACGGTACGAAGTGCTGGATCTCGGGCGGGATGCAGGCCGACTGGTTCGTCGTCTTCGCCAAGACCGGCGAACCGGCGTCGCGACTGCATTCCGGCATCGGCGCCTTCATCGTCGAGGCGAACAGCGCCGGCGTGACGCGGCCGCGCGTCGACAAGAAGATGGGTGTCAAGGGCATCGACACCACGGAGATCGTCTTCACCGACGTGAAGGTCCCGGCGAATCAGGTGATCGGCGGCGGGCTTCGCACTCGTCATGCAGTCGCTCAACGCCATGCGGCCGATCGTCGCCGCGCGCGGACTCGGCCTCGCTGAGGGCGCGCTGATGTACGCGACGGAGTACGTGAAGAATCGCGCCGCCTTCGGAAAGACGATCGCCGAGTTCCAGGGCATCCAGTGGGAGATCGCCAAGTGCGCGACCGAGATCGAGGCCGCGCGACTCCTGACGTACCGTGGCGCATGGCTCGCCGACCAAGGCATGTTTCACCAAGGAGTACGTGCCAATGCTCTCGATGTGCAAGTACTACGCCTCGGAGGTCGCCGTGAGGGCCTCCGGCCTCGCGGTGCAACTGCTCGGCGCGGCCGGGTACATGGAAGAGCACCCCACCGAGATGTACTACCGCGACGCGCGACAGCTGACGATCGTCGAGGGCACCAGCCAGATCCAACTCGGTCTCATCGCTAAGGGCGTTCTCGGTCACGACCTCTGGTGGGACTAACCAAGTCGCACAAACGCTCGAACCTACACTGACTAAATGAGTGGCCCCCTTGACGGACTGAAGGTTGTCGAGTTGGCGGGGATCGGTCCGGGTCCCTACGCCTGCATGCTGTTGGCCGACCTCGGCGCCGACGTCCTTCGCCTGGAACGAGGCGACGCCGACGCCGACCACGAGACCACCTGGGAGATCTTGAATCGGTCGCGGCCGTCGGTCGCCGTGGACCTGAAGAACCCCGCCGGTCGCGACCTCGTGCTCGAACTGTGCGAACGCGCCGACGTCCTCATCGAGGGCTTTCGACCGGGCGTCACCGAACGCTTGGGGCTCGGACCCGAGGACGTGGCGAAACGAAATCCCCGTTTGGTCTACGGCCGCATGACGGGCTACGGCCAAGACGGCCCCAACGCGCAACGCGCCGGTCACGACATCAATTACATCGCGGTCTCAGGCGCCCTGTGGCCCATGGGCCGTAAAGGCGAGGCGCCGGTACCACCACTCAATCTCGTGGGCGACTTCGGCGGGGGATCGATGTTCCTCGTACTCGGCGTCGTGGCCGCGGTGCTGTCGGCGCGTACGACGGGTGAGGGTCAGGTCGTCGACGCGGCGATGGTGGACGGTTCGGCGTCGTTGATGTCGCTCAGCCACGCACTCATGAACGCCGGATTCTGGCACGAGGAACGCGGATCGAACCTGCTCGATACCGGCGCGCCGTTCTACGAGGTCTACGAGACCAAGGACCATAGGTACGTCGCCGTCGGCGCGATCGAGGCCAGGTTCTACGACGAACTACTGCGCGGACTCGGCATCGACGCCAGCGATCTACCGGCCCAGTTCGACCGAGACGCGTGGCCCACCACCAAGGAACGGTTCGCGGACGCATTTCGTAAAAAGTCGCGCGACGAGTGGACGGAGGTCTTCGCCGAGGTCGACGCCTGCGTGACCCCGGTCCTCTCCCCGCGCGAAGCGGCACAGCACCGCTACAACACCGAACGCAACGTGTTCTCCCTGGAGGGCGATATCCAACCGCAGCCGGCGCCGCGGTTCTCCAAGACGCCGGGCGCTATTGGTCGCTCACCGGGTAAGGCGGGTTCGGGGACACGCGAGGGCCTACTCAGTTGGGGAATCGATACGCAGCGCCAGGATGAACTGCGCGCCGACGGTGCCTTCGGTTAGATATTCACCACTGGGCAGGTCAGGGTGCGGGTGATCCCGGGCACCTTCTGGATGGCGCCGACGATGAATTTTCCGAGGTCATCGACACTTTCCGCCTCGCAACGCACGATCACGTCGTAGGGACCGGTCACTTCGAAGGACTCCAGGACGCCGGGCACGGCACGGGTGGCGAGTACGACCGCTTCGCTCGAGCCAATTTCGGACTGAATCAAGATGTACGCCTGAACTCCCATGGAGGACCTTTCGTTTCAAGTCCCTCCATATTGCCCGATTCGCCAGACCTCGCGCTAATCCTCCCGAAAGCGTTTCCCGATGTGCCACTGGAAGCAGTGGTCGCAGCGGTAGCTGTTGAGGTCGACGCCGCTCAGCGTCCAGGCGAGTTGCGCCGCGCTCTTGGCCTCGCTCTCGGTGCGATACGAGTTCTTCGGCAGACCGTCGCGATTGAAGTGTGAGGCGACGCGTCCGAGTGGTTTCGTCACCGGTTTGGGCGCGCGTCGTCGCTTCATGGCCCCGAGACTAGCGACGAAACTACTCTTTGAGACGTGAGCGCCAAGATCGAGACTGAGGTCATCGTCACTTCGTCGACGCAGGTCGACGACGAGGACCACGAGCGCTTCACGCACATCGTCCTCGAGGGCTACACGCCCAAGGACGGTGAGTTCGTCGCCTTGGACAATTCGGTCGTGGGCGGGATGATCAACGCGACTCCCGTGATGGCGCTCTGCGGCAAAGTCTGGGTGCCCGGTCGCGATCCCCAGAAGTACCCGATCTGTCCCACGTGCAAGGAGATCGCACAGTCCATGGGCTGGTCGCTCCCTTCTAGTTAGACGCCCCAAGACTTACTCTCCCGTAGGCTCATCATCCATGACGCGCGCCCTCGTACTTCGACACCATCTCGAGGATCACGCCGGACTCATCGGCGAAGCGTTCGAATCGCGCGGCTTCGAGATCGACTTGCGGATGATGGACGAAGGGAGCGCGACGCCGTCGTTGGACGGTTACGACGTCTTCGTGATCCTCGGATCGAAGAGCGCGGTCTACGACAAAGAGGTTGAGCAGGCGTGGTTCGGGCGCGAACTCGAACTGGTCGCCGACGCCGAACGGCGCGACATCCCCGTCTTCGGCATCTGTTTCGGCGCTCAAGCACTCTGTCTGTACCACGGCGGCGTCGTCGAACGCTCGAGCGAACCAGAGATCGGTTGGTACGAGGTCGAAGCGCACAACGATTCCGGCATCGCGTCCGGTCCCTGGTTCGAATTCCATTTCGATCACTGTCGACTTCCCGAGAGCGCCGAGCTGTGGGCGACGTCACCGCGCGCGGTACAGGCGTTCTGCGTGGGACGAAACGTCGGCGTCCAATTCCACCCCGAGGTCGACCATCTCCAACTCCGAGACTGGTTCGCCAACGGTATCGAGGAGGCGCGCGACTTCGGCGTCGATGCCGAAGCGCTCGTTGAGCAGACGAGACTCGAGACGCCCGCCGCGCGAGAACGCGCGCTCGACCTCGTTGACCTCTTTCTTACGCACATCAAGAACTGAACGTTCGTCGCGACGCCGCGTCTCGCCCGAGCGCCGAAAAACGCCTCTGTAGGCTGCAGTGGTGAGTAGCGAGAAAAGCGACGAAATTTCTAGTCCGGTTCGACTCGAGCGCCCCGCGACGGGGGGAGCCGTCGGGCGTCTCGATGATGGTCGCGTCGTCTTCGTGCGACACGCTCTGCCGGGTGAACTGGTTCGAGTCGAGATCACCGAGACGACATCGAAATTCTCTCGCGGCGAAGCGATCCAAATCCTCGAGCCGAGTCCCGAACGTGTCGAACCGCCGTGTCGCTACGCGCATCCCGGTGGGTGCGGGGGCTGTGATCTCCAGCACGCGTCGCAACAGGCGCAACTCGAATGGAAGTCGACACTGGTCGCCGAGCACCTGCGGCGCATCGCCGGCGTCGAGACCGAGGTCTCGATCGCCATGGCGCCGAGCGACGCCCAGGGTTCGAGGACTCGACTGCGTTGCGCCGTTGACGACGATGGTCGACTCGCGCTTCGGGCCGCGCGTTCGCACGACCTCGTCGCGCTGGACGCCTGTTGGATCGCCAACCGGTCCTTCGCGCCGGCCTTCGCCGCGACCTGGCACGGGGCCGAGGAAGTCGAACTTCGTGCCATCGGCGACGGTGATCCCCTCGCGGTCGTTCGCCGACTCACGCCGCGCGGCACGATGTACGAACTTTGTTCGATGCGCGGTGAGCCGCTCGAACCGTCGACGCAGTCGCGCGTCAGCGTGGGCGGTCACGTCTTCTCGGTCGGACCGCGGTCCTTTTGGCAGTCACACCGCGACGCACCGAGCATGCTTGCTCGATACGGTCCTCGAACTGACGGACGCGCGGGCCGACGATCACGTCACCGACCTCTTCAGCGGTGTCGGTCTCTTCGCGGTGCCACTCGCCAAGATCGTCGGTCCGGGAGGTCGCGTGACGGCCGTCGAGTCCTCGCCCTACGCCGTGCGCGACGCCCGACAGAACGGCGAGGGACTTCGCAACCTGAAGGTTCGCGAGTGGTCGGTGAGCCCGCGATCGGTGAACGACTCCGTTGGCGAGGGCGACCTGGTCGTGCTCGACCCGCCGCGTGGGGGACTGGCCAAGGGCGTGGCCGAGACGCTGGTGCGGCGCCGTCCCCGACGGCTCGACTACGTCTGGTGCGACGCCGCGACATTTGCTCGAGACCTCAAAATCCTGCTCGCGGGGGCTTCGTGATGCGGGAATTCGAGTCTTTGACCTGTTTCCGATGACCGAGCATGTGGAACTTGTCGCAAGCCTTGACATCGCGTCCTAAAGGGTAGAGAGTCTGGCGAGGGCGAGAAGACCTCGGCCCTCCCGAGGGGGTTGAGCATGCCATTCAAGTTGGACCATCACCACCGAATCACCGCCCAGAAACTCTTCACTCACCCGCTGTGCCACAACATTCAATGGCACGACGTCTGTTCGTTGCTTGGACGATTCGGTGAGGTGTACGAGACGCATCGCGGCAACTGGGCGGTGAGCATCGATGGCGAGACCACGCGTTCGGTTCACTGCGCTCGCGCGACCTCACCGAGGATCAAGTCGTGAAGGTCCGACACTTCCTGCGATCGCTCGGCGTCACCAAGGAGCTCTTGCAAGCGGCGTAGTCCCGCGCGGCCAGTACCGTAGGGTCCGTGACCACGCCGCTCCTCGTCCTCGTGCCGCCGTCCGAGGCCAAGACACCGGGCGGGACCGCCAGTGCCGAACGTCGGTACCTTCGACGATGGCGCTTGGCAGAAGATCGCCGGGGGTCATCGAGGCGCTGAACTCGGCCCTGGACCTCGTCAACTCCGTCGCCGAGAGATCATGTTGAACGCGCGGGGTCCGTTGATGGAACGCGCGCTCGAATCCACGCGGGAGCTCGCCGAACGAGCGCGTTCTACGCCTGGCCGCCTGGCAGCGCTACAGCGGGGTGGTCTGGCGCACTCGATCCAGCGACGCTCGAGGCCGGCACAGCGACGACGAATCTCGATCCCGTCGAGCCTTTACGGCGTGACGACGGCCGAGGACCGGATCGCCGACTTTCGTCTCAAGATGAACGTCGGCGTCGTCACCGCTCGGGACAATGGCGACGTTCTGGAGAGCCTCGAGCGTGACGCCCCGGTCGCGGGACGCGAGACGCGCGACGATCGTGAACCTGTTGCCCCATGAACACGAAGCGGCGATAGACCTGAAGGGAGTCGTGCGCACGCGCCGCGTCATCCGGGTGCAGTTCATCGACGAGCGGGGGAACGACAGTGGGCCACGACGCAAGGCCGTGAAGGGATCCTGGCGCGCACGCTGGTGACCGACGGCCTTGAAGCCCTTGGTACCTTCGAGTGGCAGGGATGGCGTTCGGTGCGGGTAGGGGACGAATTCCAGATCGTCTCTCCGTGCAACGCAACCTGGTTGGCTGGGCCAGCAAGGCGAAAAAGGCTTAGTTTCAAGGTTTTCAAGAAGTACTTGACATTGATATCAAAATAATATTAGAGTGATGTCATGTTGATATCAGAACTGCTGGCAGGCGTCCGGGATGACTTCAATGCGTTGGGCCAACTCGGGGGACCGGAGACCGCGTCCATCGCCGAGCGTCTCAGTGCGGCCATTGAGCCGTCGCTGCGTACGCACTTCCTCGAGGCCATGAACAACGTGGTCCAGGAGTTCAATCTCCAGGACAGCGTTGCGCTCACACTGAACCTCGAAGGCGATCAAGTTCGCATGAACCGGGTCGTCTCGAACGACGGCACCGCCGCCCCGATGACGCCGAGTGACCTGTCCGCACGGATTGCGCTTCGCCTTAGCGATGGCCTGAAGGAGGACATCGAACACCTCGCCACGGACGTCGGATCGTCGGTGAACTCATGGATCGTTCGCACCTTGGAGCGATCCGTGCGCAGCGACTCGTCCGATTCCGGGTCGCACAACCCGCGTCAACTCCGCGGCAAGGGCCGCGCCTAAGCGATTCAGAAGGAGAGCACTATGTCACGCAACACAACGTCCGACAGGTCGTCGGAGTACCGAGGGGGAGTATCAATGTCAAACAAGTTGGAACGCCATGAAGTCTTCGAGACCTCCGGTCCCGGCACCGCTCAAGTGACTACGGCCAGTGGTGATGTAACCATCGGTGCCTCAGAGAGCAACGTGATCGAGGTAACGCTCACGGTCAAGGATCCTTCATACCAGCGAATGCTCGACGAGGCGGTCATTGAGTTCGACCGCTACAAGAACACCCTCGTCGTGCGGACGAGGACGCACGATAACTTCAACGCGATGCGAGGCTTCAAGGCCGCGATTCGCCGCGGATCGTGGTCCGAGTTCGGAGGTTCCGAGCCCGACGTTCACATCGCGCTGCCCGAAGGTTCGAGCGTGGAAGTGACGACCGCTTCGGGCGACACCGAGATCATCGGCGGCTTAACGAAGGCGTCGGTGACGAGCGCGTCCGGGAACGTAACGGTCGCCGATGAGGTCGGCGTCTTGGAGATGAAGACCGCTTCCGGCGACGTCACGACGGCCGTGGTTCGAGAGAGCCTGACCTGTCATAGCGCCTCGGGCAACGTGCGCTGCGACGGTGCGGGTCCCTCGACCAAGATTCGCACCGCCTCGGGCAACGTGCGCCTCGCGGTAGACGTCGCGTCGGACATCTCGGTGCGCACGGTCTCGGGCAACGTGGCGGTCACCGTCGCACGCGGTCTCGAAGTGGACGTCGACGCGACGTCGGTTTCCGGTCAACTCACGTCGACGATGCCGCTCGATGGAAGCTCGGGTGGCTCGAGCAAGGACGCGGTGTCGATCAGTGCCAAGACGGTCTCGGGCAACGTGAAGGTCAGTTCGGCGTCGTAGCGATATGTTGATCCCGAACCCTCTCATTGCGTATGGCGTTGAGGGCGCTGCCCGCCGCGAACCACGTCAACTGTTCAGCGCTGAGCGTGTGGCGGCCCAGAAACTCCACCCGTCGGCCGTCGGGTTTGTTGATCAGGCAGCGGACATCGTCACCCGGCATCAGTGTGGCGAGTCCGAGCACGCTAATCCGGTCGTCCTCGCCGATGTCGCCGTAGGTTGAAGCGTCCACGAAGGTGAGCGGCAGCACTCCCTGCTTCTTCAGGTTCGTCTCGTGGATCCGGGCAAACGAGCGCGCGATCACTACGAGAGCGCCCCGGTAGCGCGGCTCCATCGCCGCGTGCTCCCTCGAGGATCCCTCGCCGCAGTTCGCGTCACCGATCACGCACCAACCGACACCTTCGTCACTCAGATGTTTGGCAATCGACGGAAACAGGCGAATCGATCCGTCAAGCGGATCCTCTCCTTCGCCGATTGCGCCGGTAAAGGCGTTGACGACGCCCAAGAACAGATTGTCGGAGATCCGTTCGAGATGACCGCGGTAGTTGAGCCACTGTCCGGCCGCCGAAATCTGGTCGGTCGTGCACTTGCGTTTGGCCTTCGCGAGTACCGGCAACGCCACGTAGTCATTGCCGTCCCACGCGGGGAAGGGAACCAGGAGCCTCGCTGGAATGAGCGAATTTCATTGGGTATCCTCCAAATATCTCTTGACATCAAGATAAGATTATGACAACTTTATCTTGACGTCAAGAGATATAATCGGTGACGTCGGCCAAAGGGGAATCGTGGAAGATGAAGTTGATCGACTGTTGCGAGGGTGGCGACGGGTGTTGCCGGACGTCGACGTCAGTCCTCTCGAAGTCCTCTCGCGGGTCTCGCGCATGGCGCGGTATTTGGATCGCCAACGTGGCGTGATTTTCGCTCGTCACGATCTCCAGATATGGAGTTTCGATGTCCTCTCGGCCCTTCGACGGGCCACCGCACCGGCCAGTCTTTCGCCAGGCCAGCTGATGGCCCAGACGCTCGTGACCTCGGGCACGATGACGAATCGACTCGACCGTCTCGAAGAACGCGGACTCGTGCGACGGCATCAAGACGCTGTGGACGCTCGTTCCGTGCGGGTGCAGATAACCGCGGCCGGTAGGAAGTGTGTTGACAGCGCACTGGCCGACTTAGTCGATCGTGAATACGCGATCTTGTCGTCGCTCTCGCCGGAAGAGCGCAACGCACTCACGGGACTATTACGTCGTGTCGTCGCTCCCTTTGACGAGTGACCAACGGAGGATTCAGCCCCAGACCTCATCGGCGACTGCTCGCACCAACTGAAGCTTCGCGACCTCTTCGTCGAACCCAATGCTGTTGCCTTCGACGGTCGAAGAAAACCCGCACTGGGTGGAGAGACAGAGTTGCTCGAGCGCGACGAACTGACTTGCCTCATCGATTCGGCGCATGATGTCGTCCTTGCTCTCGATGGTCCCGTTCTTGGTGGTGACCAACCCGAGAACGACCATCTTGCCCTTCGGCACGAAGCGCAGCGGTTCGAATCCTCCCGAACGGTCGTCGTCGTACTCCAAGAAGAACCCGTCGACGTCCAGTTCGCTGAAGAGCGCTTCGGCGACGAAGTCGTAGCCGCCTTCGGCCGCCCAGTAGGACTGGAAGTTGCCGCGGCACGAGTGCGTCGTGATGGCCATGCCCTCAGGCCGTCCGGCGATCGCGGCGTTGATCTGCTTGATGTAGCGCAGGTGTTGGTGGTCGGCGTCGTCGCCGCGATCCGAGATCATCTGGCGTTGGGCCGGGTCGTTGAGATAGGCGAGTGAGGTGTCGTCGAGTTGGAGGTACGTGCAACCGAGCACGCCGAGACGGCGGACCTCTTCGGCGTAAGCCGCACTGAGGTCGTTCCAGAACTCGTCCACGCTGTCATAGACGTCGGGGTCGATCGCCGCGGCGCCACCGCGATAGTGCACCATGCTCGGCGAGGGGATCGTGAGTTTGGGAACGGCCGTCGTGGTCACCGACTGCAAGAACTTGAAGGCGTCTTCGAAAATCGTGTCGTCGAGTCGTACCGGTCCGTCGACCTTGAGGGCGGCCGACGTGAACGACGTCGTCCCTTCAGCGTTCTTGAAGGCGACCTGGAGCTGCTCGTCGGTCTTGGTGATGCCACCGAGCTGGTAGATGAAGTCCATGTGCCACGACGTCCGACGGAATTCGCCGTCGGTCGCGCTTTGAAATCCGAGGTCTTCTTGCAGCTTTACTGCGTCGCGAATGGCGTCGTCTTCAACTAAGCGCAGAGCGTCTGCATCGATCGATCCGTCAGCGAACTGGCGACGTGCCTCCAATAGATTCGCTGGACGCAGGAGGCTGCCCACGTGATCGGCGCGGAATGGTGGACTGGTTCGCATGGTCATGTCGAAGACTGTATCGGTTGGCTTAATGTCAACGACGAGTGAATGGTCCTCACTCTCGGCGCACGGACCTCAAAGAAGGTGCGGCCAACATGATGAGTGCTGGCCGCGAGTCAAGAGTACTGCGTCCTTCGACGGGGCGATCAGGGGGCAGTATTTCTTCGCACGTATTCGATGTCCAATTCACACAACACGTCTTCGTCGCTGATCATGTCGATCCTCGTCACCTGACCCGCTACGACGGTGAAATCGAAGACAACCTTTGGCGTGCCTCCCTGGGCCCACACGAGGCCCGCCACACCGTCGAGGAGTACCATCCGCGCTGACTGTGCACCTCCCGAGAATCTGGTCGCGACGTCGAAAGGACCGTCTTTTCGCTCGGGAGCGCCGATGGCGACGGCGGCCGCGTCGGCGACGAGTTCGACGTCGGGACTCAGCAGCGTGAGCAGCGTCTGGAAGTCGCCCTTTCGCGAGGCGCCGAGGAATGCGTCGACGACCTCTCGTTGGCGCCGCGGGTCGGCGGAAGGATCTTGTGCGGTGCGCACTCGTCGTCGTGCTCGGCTTGCGAGCTGACGACACGCGTCAGTGGACTTGCCCAATATCTGGCCAATCTCATCGAAGGAGAACGAAAACATGTCGTGGAGTACGAAAGCGATCCGCTCGGCCGGTGAGAGCATTTCGAGAACGACGAGTAGAGCCACACCCATCGCGTCAGCGACCTCGGCCTGTTCTTCTGGCGTGATGGCTGACGATGCCGCGAATCGCTCAATGTCTGAGTAGCTCGCGTCGAGCGAACCGGCGGGACGACGCTGTCGGGAGCGAAGCGTATTGAGGCAGATTCGCGCGACGACCGTCGTCAACCAGCCGGTGATGTTCTCAATCTCGTTGGGGTTGGAGGACGAGAGTCGAAGCCAGGCGTCCTGAAGGGCGTCGTCGACGTCGTGCGTGCTCCCGAGGATTCGATAGGCCACGGCGCGCAGATGTGGTCGGTTCTCTTCGAACTGTTGCTCGAGAAATACTTCGCTTTCCACGTGTCACATTCTCCAGGGCTACGGTGTCACTCATATTGACCCACGAACGTGGCAAAACGTGACTAGAGGAGAACTTTCGTGTCCATTGAACTCAACACCGTGCTCTACCCCGTGAAAGACCTCGACCAGGCGAAGGCGACCTTCACCGCACTCTTCGGCGTCGAGCCCCACGTCGATTCCAAGTACTACGTCGGCTACGAAGTCGACGGCCATGAGATAGGACTCGTCCCTAACGGCCACGACCAGGGTATGGCCGGACCGGAGGCGTACTTCGACGTCGCGGACATCAACGCGTCGATCGCGGCGCTTCAGGCGGCCGGCGCGGTCGTCGTCCAAGAGCCCACCGACGTCGCGGCCGGTCTGCTCGTCGCCAAGGTCCGCGACACCGACGGCAATCTCATCGGCGTGAAACAACTGCCCGCGAGCGCGTAGGGGTCGACGAAACTCAGGGCACGGAAGTCGGCCAGCGCTCGGCGGCCCACGACGCCCACGATTCGTACCCGGCCGGGGGAGTGTCGAGTGCGACGCCGATGAGCTCGTCACCATCTGGCATCTGAAACTGGGCTCGGTACTGACTGAGATCCTCGAGGGTTATCGCGTAGGTCGAGCCAGATTCGGCGCCTGGGCGATTGGCGATGCGGCGGCGCTGTTCTTCCTCGTCGATGTCCATGTACACCAACTGATATTCGGCGCCGGCGTCGAGCGCGAGC
Source organism: uncultured Acidimicrobiaceae bacterium (assembly GCA_963764095.1). Taxonomy (GTDB): domain Bacteria; phylum Actinomycetota; class Acidimicrobiia; order Acidimicrobiales; family RAAP-2; genus RAAP-2. The sequence continues at coordinate 65,891 of CAVXRB010000036.1, forward strand.
GAGTGCAGCGCCGAACGTTCGTCTTTGCCCCAGAGGCCGAAGTCCATCACCACGCTGGTGCCGATCGCGAGCGCCCGCACCGCAAGCCACACCAGGCGGCCCTCGAGTACGTCGCGTTTTCCGTCGGGCTGGACGCCGTCGAAGAGAGGAATCATCCACTCGTCGGGAGTTAGTCGCAGCGCCCGCGACGATGATTCGATCTCGCGGGCGCGGGTCGTCTTGCCGGCACCCGGGAGACCCACCATGACGTACATCGTGGGTCGTGATTTCATGGGCTCGATGTTCGCACACGTTGTCGTCCTGGCCAGCAAACGAAATGTGCCGCCGACTCCCTCGCGGGAACCGGCGGCACATCACTTTGGTCCGTTCAGCTGTTGGGTACAGGCCCAACCAAGTGGAGGTGCGGGGATTCGAACCCCGGTCCAACGGCTTCTTAGTGAACATTCTCCGAGCGCAGCTAACAGGAGATTGTCGGGATCGTCACTGCTGCCAGCACCTATGACGTTCCGTAGTTAGCTGAATTGTCCCGACGGATCCACTAACGAGTTCTGACGGTAAGCCCTACTTCATGACACCCGATATCTAGACCGCAGGGCTGGGTCTAGGCGGATGTTGCTACCTAAGCAGCAAGCGCAAGCGAAGGCTTGGCGTTTATTTATTGTTTCCGGCTCTTTAACGTGGTTCCGGAGACCACGGCTCGCTTCTTTCACCTCGACGACCATTGTCGAGACCATTCACCCCCTCGTCACTTCGCAGCCGATTTGGCTGAGTAACCACACTACCGGCCACTCGCCAATCTGCGTATTAGGCGTACTTTTCGGTGTTGCGAGTGGCGCGAGCCATGTCGCGCTCGGCGTCGCGCTTGGCGATGGCCTGGCGCCGGTCCTGGGACTTCTTTCCCTTGGCGAGCGCCAGTTCGACCTTGGCCTTGCCGTCTTTGAAGTAGAGCTTGAGCGGCACCATGGTGAGCGGTTCGGTACGCGTCTCGTGTTGCCACTGATCGAGTTCGTGACGGTGGGCGAGGAGCTTGCGCCGACGATCGGGGTCGTGGCTGCCGAAGCCGGTCGCGTAGACCCACGGGGGCACGTGCATCTGGTACAGCCACAACTCGGTGTCGTCGAATCGGGCGTAGCTCTCGGCGATCTGGGCCTTGCCCTCACGAAGGGACTTGACCTCCGAGCCGCTCAGCATGATGCCGCACTCCAGGGTCTCGATGATCTCGTAGTCGTAACGGGCGCGGCGATTGGTGGCGACCACGCGGTCACCCGTGGTCGCGTCGAGCCTCTTTTGGGCGCGCTTTTCTTGGATCTGTTTGGCTCGGGCCATCGCTCAAGCGTAGTGACCGATGCTCGAAAGGCCCTGATGGCGTCGATAGGGTTCTCCTGTGTTGACTCTTCGCGCGGACCAACGAGAGGCCATCGTGGCGACGTGCATCCGCGCGCTGCCGAATGAGGGATGTGGGCTACTGCTCGGAACCCCCGACGGTACGGTCACCGAAGTGCTGGCGAGCCCCAACGTCGCCGACTCGGCGAAAATCTATGAAATCGACAGTCGTGTCTTATTGCAGGCCTACCGCCGGAGCGAGGAAGAGGGCAGCTCGGTCATCGGCGTCTTTCACTCGCACACGCACTCCGAGGCCTATCCGAGCCCAACGGACGTCGCCCAAGCACCCGATCCGACGTGGCACTACGTCTTGGTATCGCTGCGTGACCTCCCGACGGTGATCCGCAGTTTTCGCGTGCTCGACGGTGTGATTGACGAAGAGGAGATCTCCTCGTAGAGCCCTCAGGAGGTACTTTCCGGGACCAAAACCACGCTGCGTGTCACGACGGGACCGCCGGCTAGTAATGTCGACTTAGTTAGTCAGGTATCAACCAAACCGGAAGAGACGCGATGACGGCATTAGTGCGAATCCCCACAGTCCTGCGACCGGCCATGGGTGGCGACACCTCGGTCACGGTCGAAGGCTCCACGGTCGGCGAGATCCTCGATCAACTGACCGCCAATCACCCCGACGTGAAGGTCCAGCTGCTGAATAGCGACGGAACGCTTCATCGCTTCTTGAACGTCTACGTCAATGACGACGACGTGCGTTACTTAGGTGGCGTCGACGCGCCCGTGACCAACGGTGACGAGATCACGTTGCTGCCCGCCGTCGCCGGGGGCACGTTGTAGTGACGCGCTACGCGTCGGTGCTCGATCTCATCGGTCAAACGCCGGTTATCGACGTGAGCGCGCTGTCACCCAAAGCGAACGTCACCATCCTCGCCAAACTCGAGGGCCGCAATCCGGCCGGATCGGTGAAGGACCGCGTCGCAGTCTCGCTGGTCGACGCCGCTGAGCGCGACGGACTCTTGATCCCGGGCAAACCCGATCAGGTGCTGTTAGAGCCCTCCTCCGGCAACACGGGGATCGCGCTCGCCATGGTGTGCCGGCTCCGCGGCTATCACTTGAAGGTCGTCCTGCCGTCGAACGTCTCGCCGGAACGACGCCAGCTGCTCCACGCCTGGGGGGCCGAGATCATCGACTCGCCCGGTGCCGAAGGCTCCAATGGGGCCGTGCGCCTCGCTCAGGCGTTGAGCGCCGACAATCCCGAGTGGACATTCCTCTACCAGTACGCCAACCCGGCCAATCCCGAGGCGCACTATCGGCACACCGGACCGGAGATCCTCGCCGACGTGCCCGAGATCACGCACTTCGTCGCCGGTCTCGGCACCTCGGGCACCTTGATGGGTGTCGGACGTTTTCTTCGAGAGCACCGGCCCGAGGTCCAGATCTGGGCCGTCGAGCCGCCGGCCGGCGAAATGGTCGACGGGCTGCGCAATCTCGATGACGGCTACGTCCCACCAATCTTCATCGACAACGACGGCGCGCAACTGCTCGATCGTCGGGTCATCGTGCGGCCGAAGGAGTCGATCGAATGGACGCGACGCTTCACGGAAGTGGGGCTATTCGTGGGACTCTCCTCGGGCGCGATCATGGCCGGCGCGATCAAGTGCGCCAATACCATCGCCGACGACGACGGCGCGACGATCGTCACCATCGTGGCCGACGACGGATGGAAGTACCTCTCGACCGGAGCCTGGAGCGACAACATCGACGATGTCGTCGAACGCGCCAAGTCGATCATCTACTTCTAGGGCCACATCTCTCCGGACTACCGTTGGGTCGCAGGATTGACCACGAGGAGATAAATGTCCACCACCCGTGCAGACGGACGCAGTCCCGACCAGGCCCGTCCACTTAGCTTCGTGCGTGACTACACCGAGATGGCCGCCGGTTCGGTCCTCGTCAGTTTCGGCGCACCGTCGTCCTGTGCACCGCGTCGATCGAAGAGGACGTTCCGCGCTGGCTTCGCGGCACCGGCAAGGGATGGGTGACGGCCGAGTATTCGATGTTGCCCGGTTCGACGCCGGAGCGCGCGAGCCGCGAAGCGGCCCGAGGCAAGCAGTCCGGTCGCACCCAAGAGATACAGCGACTGATCGGTCGCTCACTGCGCACGGTCACGCGACTCGAACTCCTCGCGGACGTACAGATCACCGTCGACTGCGACGTGCTCCAGGCCGACGGCGGCACGCGCACGGCGTCGATCTGCGGGGGCTACGTGGCGCTCCATGACGCGATCACCCGCCTCGTCCAAAAGGGGACCGTCAAAGAACACGCGTTGAGCGACCTGGTCGCGGCAATCTCGGTCGGCATCGTCGACGGTGTTCCGCTGCTGGACCTCCCCTACGAAGAGGACTCGCGCGCCGACACCGACATGAACGTCGTCATGACCGGCGCCGGGCGCTTCGTCGAGGTGCAGGGGACCGCCGAGCAAGAGGCCTTCACCCGCGAGGAGTTGGATGAGTTGTTGGACCTCGCGGCGACGGGCATCGCCTCGATTCACGAAGCCCAGCGACAGGTGCTGGCAACGGCGCCGTCGCCTCGTCCGTGACGACCTTCGTCCTCGCGACGGCGAATCCCCATAAGAACGAGGAGATGCGCGCGGTCCTCGGACCCCTCGGGGTTCAACTGTTGGATCGTCCTCTCGAAGTCCCCGATGTCGACGAGACCGGTGACACGCTCGAAGCGAACGCGCTGTTGAAGGCGCGCGCGCTGGTCGAGGCGACCGATCGCGCCGCGATCGCCGACGACACCGGGCTGTTCGTCGACGCCCTCGACGGTCGGCCCGGGGTTCGCAGTGCGCGCTACGCCGGCGAAGCGGCGAGTTACGACGACAACGTGACCAAACTGCTTGCCGAACTCGATGGAGTGAACGAGCCGCGCAGGGCGCGCTTCGTCACCGTCATCGCGGTCGCGTTCCCTGACGGATCGTCGTTCTCCGTCGAAGGAGCGTTGCCGGGCGTCATCACGCGATTGCGCGCCGGTGATCAGGGCTTTGGATACGACCCCGTCTTCATACCCGACGACACCGACGGTCGGACGTTGGCGCAACTGACGGCGCGCGAGAAGAACGACCTGTCGCACCGCGGTCGAGCGCTGCGCGCGCTCGTCGAAGAACTGTCCCAAAGATAAGTCAGTTCACGAAGATTTCACCTTAGGGTGGAGTCGTGAAGGACCAAGTACTGCCCATGTTTCCTTTGGGTATGGTCATTTTCCCGCATCAGGTCGTCGGGCTGTGCGTCTTTGAGGCCCGCTATCACCGGATGTTGAACGACATTGAAACCCAGAAACGATTCGGCACGTGTCTCATCGCGCGCGGCTCGGAAGTCGGTGGTTTCGACGAGCGCACCTCGGTCGGAACCTTGATGCAGATTCTGGGCGCGCAGGTGTTACCGAATGGACAGACCGTAGTCATGGCTGAGGGCGTCGAGTGCTTCGAGGTCGCGAACTGGCTCGAGGACGATCCCTATCCGCGCGCCAGCGTGAAGGACCGTTGCTGTGACGAGGACAACGTGATGGCCGCGCTGTTGAAGTCGACTGAGTCGGCCGTGCGGGCGATTCGCGCACTGCAGAGCGAACTGTTCGCCGACGAGTGCCTGCAGTCGAACTGCGAGATGGACTCCGATCCGTGGGTCCGAAGTTGGCAGTTGTGCTCCATGACGCCGATGTCGACGCTGGATCAGTTCAAGGTCTTGAGCCTGAGTGACCCCAACGATCGACTACGGCTGGTCGCTGAGATCTGTTGCGAGCGCTACGGCGACTACCAGCGGATGGTGGCGATTGACTCGTCACCGAGTCCGTTCGACTAGTGCAGCTCGACGAGGTCGACGACGAAGATCAATGTCTCGCCCGGCGCGATGACGCCGCCGGCGCCCTGGTTGCCGTAACCCAAATGTGCCGGGATCACGAGTCGGCGTCGACCGCCGACTTTCATCCCGACGACGCCCTGGTCCCATCCCTTGATGACGTGTCCGGCACCGAGTGGGAACGAGAACGTATCGCCGCGGTTCCAGGACGCATCGAACTCTTCGCCGCTGGAGACGCCGACGCCTACGTAGTGGACGACGGCGGTGCGACCCGTGGCGGCCTCTTCGCCGGTGCCGACGATGAGGTCCTCAATGAGGAGGTCATCCGGCGCCGGACCGAGGTGTGGATCGACGAGTGGTTTCTCAGACATGAGTCCAGATGTTAGCGACGACGCTCGCGGCCTCCGCCGACGACACGGACGTTGCGCGCCTCACGGCCCTTCGGGCCGCTGGCCTCTTCGAAGGTGATCTTCTGACCCTGCATCCCACTCGTAGTCGGTCACCACGCTGAGCGTGCACGGGGCGGTAATGCGCGAACCGGCTGCGATTTGGCATGCACGTCTTCCGGCCCAGGCGATATATCGCAGGTCACCGGCGGTGATCAGGAACTCTGAGGCGGCCTGATGCTCCGCGGGCCCGTCACCGGCGAACACATCATGGGCAGCCCCAGCCAGTCCGGTGAGTTCATACGCGTGACCGCCTGGCCGCACGCCGCCGCCATCCACCAGGCCCGTGATGCCATCGGCCGGTGCCCGGGCCGGGTCCAGGCTGACGAGTGGGCCCGCAGCCCGGCTCCGCGCAGGAGCGAGCCGCGACCTAGTTCAGCAGCGCCGTCCTGGACAATCCAGGTCGCCATGTACACCCACATAAGAACATCATCTCGCCGCACGGCCGCGCTTGCCTCTCGCGGCAGGTTTAGCCCGGCGCGGGCCCGCGTGCTACCAGCGGCAAATGAGTGAAGTTCCTGGCGCCCAGCGGTCGTGCATAATCATGCAAGCCCGCGCAGCGCAGCGGCGTCGGTGTCGGGGATCGGCGGCCTGGCAATCTCCTTCTACGATGCGCGATATCCGCCGATCTGGACGAGTCGTGGCTTCCTTGGGCTGGCGAGTTGGAGAGCGCATGGGATCGCTCTGCACGGCGACATCGCTTGACTGCCGCTGTATTGCGATCGGTCCAGGACCACGGTGTGACCTGGGTTGGCCGCGGAGCTAGCCGTGACCGACGGCGGGATGTCTCGCGCTGTGGCCCTGGTTACCAGATGCGACCCGGGCCGCGGGCTCGAGCCACAGCTCGTCGCTCGCGCCGACGTCAAAGGCGTCGTAGAACTCGTCGAGGTTCCGCACGATCTGGTTGCAGCGGAACTCGTTAGGGGAATGCGGGTCGATGGCAAGCTTCCGGATGATTTCCTCATCCCGGATCTTTTCCTTCCAGGCTCGGGCCCACGATATAAGGAAGCGCTGGGCGCCCGTCAGGCCGTCGATTACCGGCGCCTCCTCGCCACGCAAGGACACCTGATAGGCCTTCCACGCGATGCCGAGGCCGCCGAGGTCCCCGATGTTCTCCCCGATCGTCAGCGCTCCGTTCACGTGCTGGTCAGGGGCCTGCCTGGGAGCCAGGGTACTGTACTGCTCGATCAGCGACCTGGCCCGGACCTCGAACGCCTTCCGATCCTGCTCGGTCCACCAGTCGGTAAGCCGGCCGTCACCGTCGTACTTCGAACCCTGGTCGTCGAAGCCGTGGCCGATCTCATGACCGATGACCGCGCCGATCGCCCCGTAGTTGGCCGCATCGTCCCGGCCGGGATTGAAGAACGGATCCTGCAAGATCCCTGCCGGGAACACGATCTCGTTAGCCCGGGGCTGTAGTAGGCGTCAACGGCCTGCGGGGTCATCCACCACTCGTCGCGGTCAATCGGCTTGCCGATCTTGCCCAGCTGGCGGTCGAACTCGAAAGCCTCGGCAGCCCGCACGCTGGCCATCAGGTCCGCCGGGTCGATCTGCAGGCCGGAGTAGTCCCGCCAGCTAGCCGGGTAGCCGATCTTCGGCATGAACTTCCCGAGCTTCTCCATAGCCCGCCTGCGGGTGTCGGGTCCCATCCACTCCAGGTTCTCGATGCTCTGGCGGTACGCCTCAACGAGGTTGGCCACCAGGACATCCATCTGCTCCCGGGCACCGGGCGGGAACTGGCGGGCGACGTAGGCTCGCCCGGCAGCTTCCCCCATCGCCCGCTCAACCAGCGAGACACCCCGCTTCCAGCGCTCAGGCAGCTGGGGGGTGCCGCTCAGGGTACGGCTGTAGAAGTCGAAATCTTCCTGGACGAACGCTTCGGACAGGTATCCAGCCGCGCTGTGGATCACCTGCCAGCACAGCCAGTCCCGCCAGGCCGGCAGGTGCTCGTCGGTGAGCAACGAGGCCAGCCCGGCGCTGAAGCTCGGCTGGCGGAGCACGATCTCGTCGAAGGCGCCGGTCGGCGAGTCCAGGGCCGCCAGCCACCCGCGCAGATCCGGCCCGGCAGACTGGGCGTCGGCCCAGGTGAGCAGGTTGTAGGTCTTCTCCTCGTCGCGGCTTGCCACGTTGTCCCAGTGGTGCCCGGCCACCGCCCTCTCCAGGGCGAGCACTCGGCTCGCTGCCCGCTCCGCGTCCGGCAGCCCGGCCAGCTCGAGCATCCGCCGCACATGACCGGCGAATGCGTCGCGGACGCGGGCGAACCGGTCCTCGCGGTAGTAGCTCTCATCCGGCAGCGAGATAGCACCCTGCTCGAAGAACACCACGTAACGCTGCGGGTTGCCAGGGTCGGGCTCGACAAGGATCTGGTAGAGACCCCGGACTCCCAGTCGCTCCAGCCGGCCGAGCGTCTCCGTCAGCTCCGGGACGGAGCTGACGGCCTGGGCCGCCGCGAGCGCCTGGCTGATGGGCTGCGAGCCGAGCAGCTCGGCGCGGTCCGCGTCCATGAAGCTGGCATACAGGTCGCCGAACTTCCGCTCGTCACTGCCTGCCGGTGCCGACGCGGCCCCTTCCACGATCTCGCGGACCGCTTTCTCAGCCTCTTCGGCCAGAATCTGGAACGTGCCGTAGCGAGCCCGGTCCGCGGGGATCTCAGTCCGCGCCAGCCAGCGGCCGTTGACATGCCGGAACAGGTCGTCCTGCGGGCGGAAGCCGGAATCAAGCTCATCGATCGGGATACCGGATGGGAGCGTCATGCGCTCTACCGTAGACACCAGCGGCCAGGGCACCGAGTCAAAACGGGTCCTGCCGCCCACTAGTTGTCGCTTTCCAGGTCCGTGTGGATTGATCGGTCAGCGGCGCTGGGCGAGGACGTAGCAACGTCGGCTCGGGTACTCGATTCCGGGTTGCGGCTGGCGGATCACTGTGGCCTTGACAGCAAAGCCCGCGGTTTCAATATCTGGCACGACCTGAGCCGGTTCCAGGAAGAAGCCGTCGAGGTCGACCGATTCCCGAACCAGTTCGTGATGTGGTTGACATCACCGGCGGCGAACTCAGGACTGTCGATGTGGAACGCGATCAGAATCCAGCCATCGCGGCGCACCACCCGGGCCAGCTCCCCGCAGGCGGCGGCTCTCTGGCCAGCTGTCAGGTGAATGATGGAATACAGCGCGATCGCGCCTGCCCAGGCGCCGTCGGCAGCCGGGAGCTTCAGCATCGATCCCACGGTGAACGCCAGCGCCGGTGTTTTCTGGCGTGCGACGGCGATCATGCCGGGCGACAGGTCAATCCCGATAGCCGGCATGCCGGGCCGCGAGAAACGCGTGACGTGCCCAGGCCCTCAGCCCACGTCGGCGAGCGTGCCCTCCTCGGCAAGCTCAGCGATAGCACTGAGCAACGCGCGGTCCAAAGGCTTGCGTTCGAGTTCGTCACCAAGCTGGGTGTCATAGGCACGCGCGATAGCGTCGTAAGCCGCCCGCACAGCGGCACCGGCGCGGCGTTCCCCCGGCGTATCCCGGGACGGTGCCGAAGGCATGCAGCGACACTAGCGGCCAAGGCTGAAGAGCCGAATAGCGCGGTTGCTGGCCACGTCCAGCCCCTCCGGCTACAGAAGGCGCTCCATGCGGCATGAGGGTACGTTCGTGGCAAAGCCTGATCTGGGAGGATGGATATCGGAGGTTGCCGCACTCGGCGCAGCCGGAATGGGTGAACCGTTTGCGGATTGCCGGCTGCTTTAACGGGAGCAATGCCGGTTATCCCCTGGTCTGCCTGCCGTCAAATCGGCTGCTGGGTGCTGCAATGCCAGGGCTCGCGACCCATTCTCCGGTCGTGGCCAGCGGTGCTGGCGTCTGGGTGGTCAGGAGTAGAGCTGGTTGGTGAGGTATTTCAGCCCGCTGTCGACCTGGATGGTGACCACGCGGTGGCCGGGGCCGAGTCGGCGGGCGATATCCAGCGCAGCGGCGAGGTTGGCGCCGGTCGAGGGCCCGGAGAATATGCCTTCGGCGCGCGCGGCCTGGCGGGCGGTCTCGAACGCCTGGGCTTCGGGAACGGCGAGGGCTTCGTCGTAGTCGGCGGAGTGCAGCTGAGGTGGGCGGTGGCCGATTCCGCCGCCCTCGATGTGGTGGATCCCGGGCAGTCCGCCTGACAGCACGGCCGATTCGGCTGGCTCGACGACGACCCGGTGCAATGTGGGCAGGGCGCGGGCCAGCGCGCGGCTGGCGCCCAGGAAGCAGCCGGCGGTGCCCACGTAGCTGCAGAAGGCGCTGATCGGCGGCGGGCCCGGGAGCTGATCGAGCAGTTCCCCGCCGAGCCGGCGGTAGCCCTCGACCATGTCGGTGTTATTGAACTGGTCGGTGGCGAACGCGCCTGTCTGCGCGGTGATCTCGGCTGCCCTGCGCATCATGGCTGGGATCAGGCCGGGGGTGATGCCATCGGGGCTGGGTATCAGCTCGACCTCGGCGCCGAACGCGCGCATCGTGCGGATCTTCTCGGCGGCAAACGCATCGGAGGACACGATCCGCAGCGGATAGCCTTTCACCGCGCAGACGAATGCCAGCGACGAGCCGGTGCTCCCGCCGGTGTACTCCACGACCAGCTGGCCCGGCCGCAGGCGGCCATCGGCCTCCGCGGCCTCGATCATCGCCAGCGCCATCCGGTCCTTGTACGAGCCGGTAGGGTTGGCCGCCTCCATCTTCACCCAGACCTCGGCGCAGCTGTCATCGGCCAGGTGGGCCAGCCGGACCACAGCCGTACCCCCGATAGCCGATAGCCCGGCCGGCCGGCCCGCCGTGACGCACTTTCGCCGAACCTGCGAATCAGCCGCCGGGCTGATAACTGTCTCGCCGCTCATGTCCTCAACTCTCGTTCACTGTCGGTCTAGCCGCCTGCCACCAGCGGCCCGCGTGCGAAGACTAGGACCGCTGCGTTCGCGCAGCGTTCGGGACCTGCATTCATGTCAGGGACAACAGAACACAGGCAACAGGTGGGTGAACGCCTCGCCGGGCGGGGTCACGCTCTCAGCGCCGCAGCAGGCGAACTGCCGGCACTGCGCCGCCGCAGCGACGACAGCCTGGCCGCGAAATACTCGGTGTATTCGGCATCCCGGCTGCGGCTCACCGCCGACCGCCATGCCTCATCACATGCTTCACACTTGCTAGAGGCGCGCAGCGCTCCGTTCGGTTGTCACCCGCAGCAAGATTCATCTGTTCCCCGCACAACGCTCCCGCCCCCGGCGAACGCGCATGCAGATCAACCGCCTCTGCGCGGCCCACCTCAATTCAGAAAGTAGAAGCCTTAGCGCCCGCTATTTCTCTGCGAAGCTATAGCCAGCCCGTGACTGCGAGTTAATATACCGATCAGTGCATAGGCATGCACGCAACGTAACGCACTCAATTCGGCATTATGACCGAGCATTGTCGGCGTGCTGAGAGAACGCAGATCGCGGGAGCGCCCGGTCACGCGCTGCGGCGACGCTATGGCGCGTAACCTGTTTGGCTGGGGGTTCTGGCCGGGAGGGCTGCATGGTGCGCCGGGAAGCGATGGCCAGCGTGGTCACTGCCGCTGCCCTGGCCGTGCTGGTGATCGGGATCGGCCTGGCTGTCGCCGCGGTGGGTGCGGGGCGGGTGGTCGGCCCTGCCGCGCGCGGTGCCGGCGGTGCCCGGCGCGCGGGCGCCGCGGTGAGCGGCCCGGCGGCCTTCACTGGCCCCGATGGCGGGAGGCCCGGTGGGTTATCGCGGAGAACAACCGCCCGGGTAGCACGGAGTGGCGGATCCGTCACGCCCGCGGCAGCATCGTGGGGTTCGCCAGCCGGGTCTACGCCCGGCGCGGGCAGCGGGTGACCCTGTATGTCTCGACCAGGGCTGCCAGGTTCCGGGCCGAGGCGTTCCGGATGGGCTACTACCAGGGCAAGGGCGCCCGCCTGGTGTGGAAGTCGGCCGAAGTGCCCGGCAAGGTCCAGCCGCGCTGCCCGGTCACCGCGGCGACCCGCATGGTGTCCTGCAGCAACTGGTCACCCTCGGTCGCCTTCACCCTCACGTCCGCTTTCGTGCAGGGTGACTACCTGATCAAGCTGGCGGGCAGCGGGCGGCAGCAGAGTTACGTGCCGCTGACCGTCTGGGACCCGGCGAGCACGGCCGCGTACGTGATCAAGAACGACGTCTTCACCTGGCAGGCATGGAACCCTACGGCGGATACGACTTCTATGCCGGGCGGGGCAGCTGCCCCGCCGGCGGCTACCCGCTGTGCTCCCGGGCGCGGGTGGTCTCCTTTGACCGGCCCTACGCCGCGGAGGGCGGGTCGGGAACTTCCTGACGCTGGAATATCCCCTGGTCCGGTTCGCCGAGAAGCACGGCCTCGACGTCACCTACGCGACGGATCTCACCGTGGACCAGCACCCGCGATACCTGCGGCGGCACCGGGTGCTGCTCTCACTCGGCCACGACGAATGCTGGTCGCTGAGCGAACGGCGCGCTGCGGTCGCCGCGCACCATGACGGCGTCAACATCGTATTCTTCGCCGCGAGCCCCATCTTGCGGCACGTCCGTATACAGGCCTCACCGCTGGGACCAGGCCGGGAGGTCGTCGACTACCGGGACTCGCGGGCCGATCCGCTGAACGGCAAGGGACATCCGCTGCAGGTCACCGGAAACACCTGGGGGTCACCGCCGGCCAGCTGGCCCGAAGATGCCTTCGTCGGCGAGTCATACGCCGGCTTCCTCGAGCCCGGCCTGCACTCCGGCCTGGTGGTCGCCGACGCGTCCGGATGGGTCTTCCGGGGCACCGGCCTACATAACGGGTCCGTGGTACCAGGGGTCATCGCCTCCGACGTGGACCATTTCTACGCCCCCATGGATCCCGGTCAACGTCCAGATATTCAGCCACTCCCCGATCGCGGCCAGCCTCGGCCAGACCGACCTGGGGCGCTTCTACTCAGACATGAGCTATTACACCGACCCGAAGAGCGGAGCCGGGGTCCTGGACACCGGAACCAACAACTGGATCCCGGCGCTCCTGCATGACCACAGCGGCTGCGCCAGGGGCCACTGCGCCGATGACATCATCCAGCGGATCACCGGCAACATCCTCCGGGTCTTCGGCCGCGGGCCGGCCGGGCGCACCGAGCCCTCCGCCGCCAACTGGCGCCACGTCACCGGACAGTGACCGGCTCAAGCCGGTAACAGGCCAGCTCACGGGCGGCCGAGTCAGCAGTCCTAGCTCAAAGACAGAACGGATTCACCCGGAGTATCGCGCTACCGGGCTGAACAGGGAAGATGCCCGGCCCCAAACGGTCAAATGAGGGCTCCGGAGCCATGGCGTTAATCGCCCGGGGCGCGGACGCAGCGCTGGCCGCCCGGCCGGACCCGACCTGGATCGGCGGGCAGCCCGGAACGAGTTCAAGATCGCCGGGCAGATCTGTCGATTTGCGGCCGTCCCGTCCGTCGGACTTAGTGTCAGGTCCATATTCCGGTCGCAGGCGCCGCCGGCGAGGCGCGAGGAGAATTCGATGGCGAAGTTCGTGTATGTCTACATCGGCGGTCAGATGGCAGAGACGCCAGAGGCGCAGGAGCAAGCGATGCAGGCCTGGGGATCATGGTTCGGCACGCTCGGCGACTCGGTCGCCGACATGGGGAACCCGTTCGGTAACTCCGCGACGGTAAGTTCGGGCGGTGTCGCCGACGGGGGCAAGTCAGCGCCGGCGGCTACTCGATCTTGTCGGCCGACTCGCTTAGTGATGCAACGGCGAAGGCAAAGGGCTGTCCGGTGCTAGCCAGCGGCGGGTCCGTCGAGATCTATGAGGCCATCCCGATGTAGTGCGCTGGCTCGGGCCGTGGGCAGGCCCGAGCCAGTGGGGCGGGGGCATGTTGCGCGGCAAGCTGGCCGTGCGCCTGGCGCGCGGCAATCCCGATACATTTCGGTGCGGATTGCCACCCGCATCATGCGGCTAGGCGCATGCGTTCGTCAGGCTGCGGTTGATCTTGTAAGTGCTAGGTAGCCTGTGTTTTCCGGGCGGGCAGCGAGGCCGCACAGTGGCTTTGGATGTCGGCTGGCTGGGGGATAGCGGCAGCTGGGTGCTTGTCCCAGGTGAGGGATTCCACAGGCCGTTGAACCAGTGACCGCGTGGGCAGCGGATCCTGGCACTTTCAAGCGGGCCGTCAGTTGAGCGGACGGTGTATCGGCACTCCACCTCGGCCGGAAGGCCGCATCTTGCCGTGCCGCGCTTATCCATGTACGCCGGGCAGTCCATGAACGTCAGATCGGTTTCCATCGGTAGCCCCCGTTCAGCGTGCGCCGCTGCCGGGGCAGTCAGCGGGCAGCAGCCGCCCTGGCAGCGGCAACCCGTAGGGTTGCAAGCGCCTTCTACAGCCAAGAGCACCGAGCGGCGCGCCTGATACAACCTGGAGCGTTTCCTTAGCTGTGGTGCGGTGTTCTGCGTCAATGGAGTCGGCTTGCCCCGGAGGAACACTGCGCGCGATAGCTGGTCGGCTTCTGGGTACTGGCCTTCGCCGGCGCGCAAGCCCCTTGGCGTGCGTAATGGTGGCTGCCGGCGCTAACGAAGTCCGCGGAGCCAAACGGGGAGCCAAACTCCCGGGCACGCGTTTGGCTCAGACCAGGCGCCACGAGCAGGACGGGGATCCTGGCCAGTCCGGCGTGGGAACCCCGCCTGGCGGAATGCCATCAAGCCAGCCGGGAACCCTCAGGACGAGGAACATGTGTGCGGTGAGTTCCGCTCACCTGCCTGGCGACCGTGATCGGCGCGGTCAGCCGGGGCCGTCAGCCGAGGGCGATTCGACGGATGCCATGTCGCTCGATCAGCGTGGCCGTTAGGCGGCCGATCGAAAGGGCCAAGGCCTGCTACGGCGGCCGGTGCAGCTCCGACCCCAAGCCGCATCCTGCTCGCTGGAGGCCACAGCATGAGTACGGCGCAGCACGAACCCCGGCACTGGGAAGGCCGACGTGCCAGGCAGATCCCGGACGGCGCAACCGCCGATCCCCTCCTCGAAAGTTCAGACTGGCCCGGGTGCGGCGGCCCCAGAGTGGGGTTCGGGGCCATCGACAGGAAGGCTGCCCCTAATGCCCAACTGGGCCGAGCAGGTTACTGCCATTGCGACCGCGGTAAGCGCCCTCGGACTGCTAAGCGCGATCGGTGCAGTGATCTTTGCGGGCCAGCAAGCCCGTGAAGCCCGAATCAACCGTCAGGCTGAGATGGCGGCCGAGTTCTTCAGGCGCTGGAGCGACAGCCCGATGGTGGAGACGCGTCGTCTCGTCGCTCAGTTTGAGACGCCAGAGGCGCTGCGGGACGCGATGCTGCGGTTCATTGCCGAGAACTCGGCCGAGGCATATGTCCTGTACCGCGAGCTCGACTACTTCGAGCAGCTCGGTGCGCTCGAGAAACATGGTGGCTTCGATTTCGAGCTGATCAGAACCCTACTCGGCCGACGCCTGATCGACCGGTGGGAGATGTGGCAGCCGTCGATCGATGCAATCGGCGGAAGTGCCGCCTACCCGATGTTCGAAAGGCTCGCGACAAAGATGCGTGCCCAGGCGTGATCTCCCAGCGTTCAACCCCGTTGACGCTTTGGCCGGTCGGGTTTCCCGCGCGCCACGGGCTCATGCCGGTCGGCCAGGTCGCGCAGCACGCCAGCCCCGCGGCGGCTGATGACTCACCGATCACGTGGAAGTCTTCGCCGAACCGCCGGCCGAGATCGCCGCGCAGCGCGCGCACGACCCGGGGCGTCGCCATCGATCATGATCAGGATGTGCCGTGACATCCAGCACCTCTCATCGGTCTGACCCGTTGGTGGGCTGGATGTTTCTGGTTGATGTGGAAGGTGTTGTCCGGGTCGTAGCGGCACTTGACCTGGGCGAGCCGGTCGTAGCTACGCGAGTCACGTTCGCAGGAGTTTAGCTCCGAAGCTCTTGGATTACCCACGAATTACCATCGCGATCCCGGAAATCCGGTATATCTAGCCCACGGCGTTTCCTGAATCTCCTGCGTCAGGACTACTCCACATCCAGCCAGATCCGCAGTAGTGGGATTCCAGGCTGCTCGCACGCAGGATCATCCCTTTCATCGAGCCAGCCGTCATCCCTCGTCTTCCGGGACAGAAGATCCCAGCCGAGGCCATGGACGTAAAATTCCTTGGCCGTGATCCTGACTCTTGACTGGCACGCTTACTATCTGCAGATACTCAATGGGCATTGATGTCCTCTCTGGCTGCCACGATCGCCAAGGCACCCAACGGCTTCCGACGAAGCATGACCCTATCCGTTCGTGGCCGATTGACTCCCCGATGGCCTTGTGCGCGGGCAGCGCAGGAGGACGTCGTTGCCGCTCATCGGGCGGGTGCGGGCCGTCCACGTGGCATGCGGGCCGGAATGCGGGGCCAGCGGAGTGCCCGCTGGCTGGA
>CAVXRB010000037.1:0-58217 GCA_963764095.1 uncultured Acidimicrobiaceae bacterium
TGTGTATGTAGCCGCTGGTTGCGGTTGCGTATTGCTGGTGATGATTGAACTGCTGCGCGCGCAGCGCACACGGTGGCGCTAGTTCTGGGAGCCGGCGCGCCGATTGATCGGCGCGATCCTCGTGCTCCGCGGGACGTTCGCGAATACGGCCGCCGCCCTCGTTATGGTGCTCATCGTCGTCGCGGTCGCGGTGGGGGAGACAAGATGTAGGCAGCAGTCGCCAGCGTCTCCTCAGCGATCTGGTTCGACTTCTTCCTCGCGCGGCCCTGATGGATTCGCCATGGGCGCTCGAACCGACCTCGAGACGACCATTGCCATCTTCGTCGTCGGCGTTGGTGTTGCCGTGACCGAACTGGCGGCCCAGAGCCGCCGACACTGGCAGGCGGCCGCCAGCGACGGCCTGGTCGGAGATGATCCACGGCGTCGCGGTATTGGCGGCCGATTCGGTTTCCGTCGCGGTGATGATCGAGCAGGGCAAGCCCGATTCCTGACCGATCTGTCGCTGCGCGCACCTGTGGATTTCGAAACGACTCTGTCGGACCCGCCCCTCGCGCAGATCCGCTCCAACGGTGACGTGGCGCACGTGGTCGCTGGGGCATGCGCTGGCCGGCACCGCGAGATTGGCCTTCCGGGTCCGAGACCGAGATCCCGGCGACGTCGGCATGGTCGCGTGGTCGGACGCTCCGTGCTCACGCCGACGCCAGGCGCTGCGGTCACGCTCGACGACCCACCGAGTGGTCGGGCGGTCGCCGTGGTGGACGTCGTCGCGCACCACTTGTAGCGTCGGACGCATCAGTGCGGACCTGCGCGCGCACGTCGAAGGCGAGTGTCCCCCCCATGTCTTTTAGGCGATACTGGTCCGTCGAACGGGAATTATTGCGAGTGTACCTGGCGAACTCGCGGGGCAGGGAGAGTGGGCGGGGGCGGCTCGGATGCTCTCGACGAGGGATGGCGCCGTCGAGAACGTGGCACCGACGTGGTCGTGGCCTACGTAGAACCCGCGGCCGCACGCTCACCGAGGCCCAACTGCGCGACCTTCGAGGTCGTACCGCGCGTGGTTCGCGAATATCGCGGCGCGCTGATGGAAGAGATGGACTTCCGGAGCCGGTGGCTGACCAACACCAGGTAGTGGCGCTGGTCGATGGACTTGGCGCACACCAACGTGGTCGGGCCATACGAAGCAGAAAGCGATGAGCGAGACGTGGACGCGCTGCTCAACACGGCATTGATGTGATCACGACCGTCGACGTCAGCATCTGGAGTCGGTGAACGACGTAGTAGAAAGAGCTGGGCATCCACCGACGAGAGAATCCCCGACGCGATTGTGTTCCGGCGCGCCAACAGATCGAGATCATCAGACGTTACGCCCGAGGCCCTTCGTAGGGCGCATAGGCGCACGGCGATACCGCCCCCGCCGCAAGCAGTTCGACACATCGCTGTCGAACTACTTTCGCGTGGGACATTGTCAGCGCGCTTCGCGAGCTGGCCCTGCTGTGGCTGGCCGATAGGGTCAAGGACTCGCTCCAGCGTTATCTCAACGAGCGCCCACGCGATCGATCAGACCTCGGAGGGTGTTGCCGGTGAACGGCTCGTCGTCGGATCACGGGTACCGCCAGCGGACGTTCGACCTCTTGCGCCGAGCGGCGCCCGTATCGCGTACGCGAGCCGGTGCCGAACTCTACGGCGATTGCGCGTTGCGCTTCGCCAACGCCGCGACCTGTCGCGTCCTACCGATACGACTGAAGCACGCCGAGAAGCGCTCAAAGAGTTCGAGGGCAAGTTCGAAGAGTACCGTCGTCGCCGAGCGAGACGACACCGCGACCACGTGGTCCTTGCTCGCGGATGAGCACTGCGGAACCCGGATCGAGTCTTGGGTGCCAGTGGGCCGAGGCCCTTCTGGCGTCCCGCGAACGGCGTCGTCGAGAAGGTGTTACGCCACGCGCGCGACCTCGACGTCCACATCATCGCCGTGGGCGGAGCGCCCACCGCATGTGCGTGAGGGTAGGTATCAACAACCGAGGACAGTCTGTCCTGGACTCGCGTGGTCCTCGCGCTGCGTGACGGCCATAGTTCTTCATGCCGCTCCTCACGATTGTGATGAGCCAGATTGGTCTGGCCTCTTGGTTCTCGACGGTGTTGTTAGCGTGTACCTTAGCAATCCTGGCGTTTCCCGCGTGGGCCGGTCAGGTGGCACGGCCGCGTCGGCGCCGTCATCGCCTCGGGCCTCGAGAACTACTACTTCGTGAAACCATTCACACGCTCGTCGTCGCCCGCCCCCAGACGACATCGTGGCGTTGATCTCGCGTTCCTGATCTTCGCCGTTCTGGCCAGCGTGCTCGTCAATCGATTCGCGGAGAGTCACACGAGGCGGACCGGGCTGGCGCGGAGGCGCAGGGAGACTTCCTCGCCGGAGCTGCGGCGAGCGTCGCCGCCTCCCACGAAGACCTGCAACCACTCCTCGAATCGCTGCGCGCCGTCTTCGCCGCCTCGAGCGTGTCGCGCTGGTCGGCCAACGCGACGGCGTATGGGTGAGCGACCTCGTCAGTGGTGATCCCGTGAGCGACTCGACCAAGGTGTCCACTTGGGACCATGGATGACGAAGACATCAACTACAAGTGACCGGCGCGACGCTGAACGACCAAGAACGATCAGCTGATCGGTGCATTCGCCGGCGAGTCGCCGCACCCGCAGCCAATGATCATCCACGACGCGAATCCGTTCCAAGAGATCGCCGAGGCCGAGTCGCTTCAAGCAACTGGCGGGCTTGCCGGACGGCGTTGAAGGAGTTGCTCAGGCCCACTCGAAAAGGTGCAGGCCAACCTCACGCTGCTGACCGGCAGTCACGAACGACGATCACTCGACGGAAAGAAAATGCGGTCCTCGGCGGCGTCGAAGTCCAGGTGCACCAGCTCACTCGTTTCCATCATCTGAATCTCATCAACGCGGGACGACTGGAAGCTCCCGGCGGAAGTACTGCAGGTGCGCCATCGAGCCCGTGCAGCTCGAAGTCGCGCTGAAGAACGCGATCACCACCGTCAATCCTCGTGGGCGCGCCGATCGAGGTCGCCGTGGGCGGGGAAGCTCCGCCGGTGATCACTTCTTCATCCGGTCTTCGTAGCACCGTCATCGCCAACATCGTCAGCAACGCCTGTGTGACGATTAGCTCGACAAGCCGGTGGTTGAGTCAGAGCGGGTGTCGTGGGTGGCTTCGTCGAGGTGCTCGTGGCGAGGACCGGCGCGGGAATGTCCGCGGCGCAGCGAGCGACGATCCTCGCACCGTTCCGTCGTTTGAGCGGCGATCAATTGAACGCCGGACTGAATCTCACAGTCGCGTCCGGCTTCACGCAGTTCTCGGCGGCACCGCATCCTTCTCGAGGACACACCGGGTGGCGGACTCACCGGTAGCGGTGGAACTCCCCTTGAAGGGACCGCCGTCGTAGGTCCGTCAGCGATGTCTTGCGGTGTGCGGCGCTTGACTTGAGGTTCGCCCCAGATATCGACCGATAACCTCGTTAGCATGAAGACAGACGCCGCCACGCGAGTGCACCGCTGGCGACGTTCTTCGCAGGGCGCGACTCTGACGCGGGCCGCCGTTGGTCTACGCAACACCCCTGATCATCGGGCTTATCACGAACCAGCGAGCCTACGGCACCTTAAGTGGGCATTCGGCGCCTTGTCGGGGCGGTGAGTCAAGACGGACTAGACCGTTGGCCAACCGATCACCGCGGATGCTCGGCGTCGCACTCGCCGGTGGGCCGGGGCTCGCGGTTCGGCGCCCTCTCTCGTCGATCACGTCAGTGCGGCGTGGATCCTCGTCGTGCTCTTCGGCGTCGTCGCGGCCGTCGCGGGTTTCATCCGAGGCGTCACTGTGGGCGACCCAGGGCATGTACCTCTTGCTCGGGGCGATACTCGGCGGGGGACTGGAGTTCACCGGGCGCATCTGGCAGTCCGCGCTCTTCTCATGGTCGGTGGTCTCTTCGTGTACGTCCTCGCCGGTCTCGCCGATCATCGCCGCAGTCGACGAGTTGACCAGCGACTCTGTCCGCCAGCGCCATGCAGGCGATGGCGCAACTCCTCGATGCCGTCGGCACCGAAGGACTGAACCACGCGCGCAGTCGTGGCGTCGTGATCCTCGACGTCGCCCAGGACGTGATCGGCGCCAAGAAGTTGCCCAAGGACCCCGAGGGCGTAGCGATCCACCGGGTTTTCGTCGTCGTGCTCCAGGTCGGCGAACTGGCGTCGTACCTCGCGAGCAAAGAGCAGACCGTCGATCCTTCGGTCGCAGAATCGTTGCTCAACGTGGCGCGAACTATTCGCGAGCGAACGTGCGTCGACGCGGTTGCGAACTGAACGCGCTCGCCTCGACGTTCGCGACGTCACTTACGTCGCCGTCGCGACAGTTCATCGCGGATTCGTTTCGTTGTCCGGAGGAGTCGTCGCTCGCCAGTGAGGTGCCCTTTCGTTCGACGATCCATCGACTGCCGGTGATCGACCGAGCAAGATTCGCGTTCTTGCTCAGTGTCGCGGTCATCGTGGCCACGATCATCGCGCACGCCCTGGACGGGCCGAAGGGCTACTGGCTACCGATGACGGTGGCGTTCGTCTTTCGGCCCGACCTCGGTCCCGTGATGCGCCGAGCCATCTCGCGCGTCATCGGGACTTCGCCGGCGTCGGCATCGCGGCCGTCGTTGCGGTCGCGGGCAATCAACAGTTATCGCTCATCGTCCTCTGTTGCGCGATGGCGGCCGCCGTTCCGTGGGCCGCGCAGCGCAGCCATGCGCTCACCGTCATGGTCTTCACGCCGATCGTCTTCGTCTTCGTGGGGGTTCTCGGTCCCGATCAGAGCCTGTTTGGTCCCAGGATCATCGACACGGCGATCGGCGCGTCGATCGTCCTGGCGATCGATTACGTGATGTGGTTGCACGCCCCGTCGTTGCGGCCGCGACAGCAGCTCGAACAGGTGGGCGACGCGGTGGCGCACTACCAACGAATGACGTCGGCGAGTGATCCGGTGACCCGCCACTCACTGCGTCGCAACGCCCTTCGTTCGGTCACCCGAGCGCGAAGCGCCATCAAACTCGCCGGTATCGAGCCGCATCTCTTCCACGGACCGGCGCACCGTACCTGGCTCAGCTGAACACCTATATCGACGAGATTGACGATCACACCGTCGAACTGTTCGAGAGCGCTCCGCCATCGTGAGCGCGCGGTGCGGTGTTGCGCTCAGGCGGCGAGGAGCGCGCGCACGTGCGCCTTGGTCGAGTCGATCACGGGGAAGGACTCCTCTTCGCTCATGAGCATCCCGAACTCGGTACAACAGAGCCCGACGATGCTCGCGCCGCGCTCGAGACAGGACGACACGACCTCGCGCAGATAGGCGCGCGAGCCCTTGGTCATGATGCCCCTCGTCAACTCCGAGAAGATGATGAACTGCAGTCGCTCGGTCTGTTCTTCGGTCGGCTTGATCGACGTGAGTCCGAGCTCACGAAGTCGGTCCGAGTAGAAATATCCCTCGATCAGGTATTTCGTCCCAAGGAGTGCGATCGTGTGGTGGCCCTTGTCGAGCGACTCCTTGGCGACGGCGTCGCGCACGTCAATGACCGGCACGGTGACCGCGTCTTGGACCTGCGCAAAGTTCACGTGCATCGTGTTGGCGCCGATGCCGAGCACCGTCGCACCGGCGCGCTCGAGACGCCGTGCCGAGGCGGCGAGGAGTTCGCCGGTGGCCGTCCAGTTACCCTCGCTGCAATGGCACAATCGCGCCGAAATCGACCGAGTCGATCAAGAGTTGCGGTTGGACCACTCGTTCGCGCCAAAGAAGAGTTCGTTGAAGTAGCGATAGTACGAGGCCGTCGACTCCCACCAGAGGCCGCCGATCAATCCAATGCGCGATTCGGACACGGTGGGTCTAGAAGTAACTGATGAGGTCGACGCCCTCCATGATCTCGGGCGTCAAGAGCGGCAGGACTTCGAGGGCCGTCATGTTCTCTCGAACCTGTGCGGCGTTCGAGGCGCCGGTGATGACCGTCGACACGTTGGGGTACTTGGCACACCACGCGAGCGAGAACTGCGTGAGCGTGACGCCCAGTTCGTCGGCGATGACCTTCAGGTCTCCGACCTTCTTATTCTTCGCTTCGTCGGTCAACATGCCCTTCAGGGATTCGTAGCCGGGAAGCGAGGCCCGCGAGCCGTCCGGCACGCCGTTCATGTACTTGCCGGTAAAAGACCCGAGGCGAGTGGCGACCAGAATCGTGGTGCCGAGCCCGATGTCCTCGTAGAGCCGCAGGAACTCCTTGTCGACCTTGTCGCGGCGAAAGATGTTGTACTCGGGCTGCTCCATGAGCGGCTTGTGGAGGTGGTGACGATCAGCGATGTCATAGGCCGCACGGATCTCGTCGGCGCTCCACTCCGACGTTCCCCAGTAGAGGGCCTTGCCCTGGGTGATCATGTCGCTCATCGCCCAGACCGTCTCTTCGATCGGCGTCTTGGCGTCGGGTCGGTGACAGAAGACGAGGTCGACGAAGTCGAGGCCGAAGCGTTCGAGCGATCCGTCGATCGCCTGGGTGAGGTATTTGCGATTCAAGGTGTTGCGCATGTTGGGGACGTGTGCAGACCCCAGAAGAGCTTGGTCGAGACCACGTACTCGTGGCGCTTCCAGCCCAGTTCTTTAATCGCGTCGCCCATGACGCGCTCGGACTCGCCGCCGGCGTAGGCCTCGGCGTTGTCGAAGAAGTTGACGCCGGCCTCTTTCGCGGCGTTGAGGCACTCGGCCGCCTGCTTGGCGGTCTCGATCTGGTCGGCGTTGGCGAAGGTGACCCAACTACCGAAAGACAGCAGGCTTACTTTGAGGCCGGAGCGGCCGAGGCGGCGGTATTGCATGTCGGTCATGGTTTTCTCCTTGGTACGCGGTGGCGGACTATTCGGCTTCGGGGTTACGCGGCACGTCGGGCCATTCGTCAAAGGAGACGGGATCGGCGTCCTTGGGTCGCTTCACCAACATGACGACGCCGGCGATGCTCGCCGCGACGATCAGAACGAACATGAGTTTGAGAACTGTTTTGAGTGCACCCATGACCATTGAGGATAGCGGCGAGAACTTCTGGACATTTCTGTCGGCTGAGGTAGAATGCTGTGATGAGAACCGGCCAGAACGACCTGCTGCTTCGATAGGGGTGAGCATTCGCTCGCCCCGACCCCCGCTTTTGGCGGGGGTTTTTTGTTTCTCGTACGAATGTGATGGAGAGGAAACCAGGTGAAGGACAACCAGCAGCCCAGCCCCATGGCCTACGCCAAGTACGTCGCGACGGTCCCGGTTGACCTGCCGGACCGCACCTGGCCCGACCGCCGACTGACCAAGGCGCCGCGCTGGTGCAGTGTCGACCTGCGCGACGGCAACCAGGCCCTCATCGATCCGATGGACCTCGATCGCAAGAACGCCATGTTCATCCAGCTCGTCGAGATGGGCTTCAAAGAGATCGAGGTCGGATTCCCCTCGGCCTCCCAGCCCGACTTCGACTTCGTACGCCACATCATCGAGAACGACCTCATCCCCGAGGACGTCACGATCCAGGTCCTCACCCAGTGCCGCGAGGACCTGATCCGGCGGACCTACGAATCGGTGATCGGCGCGCGCCGGGCCATCATCCACTTCTACAACTCGGTCTCGACACTGCAGCGCCGGGTCGTGTTCAATCTCGACAAGGCCGGCATCCAGAAGATCGCCACTGACGCGGCGGCGTTCTGCCGCTCGCTCGAGTCGATGTCGCCGACACCGAGTTCTTCTACGAGTACTCGCCCGAGAGCTTCACCGGCACCGAACTCGACTACGCGCTTGAGGTCTGCAACGCGGTGATCGACGTCATCGATCCGACGCCGGAGCGCCCGTTGATCCTGAACCTGCCGGCGACGGTCGAGATGTACACGCCGAATCTCTACGCCGACGCCATCGAGTGGTTCTTGCGCAACGTGAACCGTCGCGACAGCGTCGTGCTCTCGTTGCACCCGCACAACGACCGCGGCACCGGCGTCGCGGCCGCCGAACTCGGCGTCCTCGCCGGCGCCGACCGGGTCGAGGGCACGCTCTTCGGCAACGGCGAGCGCACCGGCAACGTGGACGTCGTGAACCTGGCGCTCAATCTCTTCTCCCAGGGCGTCGACCCCGAACTGGACATCCGCGACATCGACAAGGCCCGCCACGTCGCCGAGTACGCCAACCGGTTGCCGGTGCACATGCGCCACCCCTACGTGGGTGAGCTCGTCTACACCGCCTTCTCCGGATCGCATCAGGACGCCATCAAGAAAGGGAATGCTGGCGATCGGCGACACCTACGACGTGTGGGCGGTGCCGTACCTGCCGATCGATCCCAAGCACACCGGGCGGACCTACGAAGCGATCATCCGCGTGAACTCCCAGTCCGGTAAGGGCGGTGTCGCGTATCTGCTGAGCGCCGAGCACGGTCTGGACCTCCCGCGCGCGATGCAGGTCGAGTTCTCCAAGCAGGTCCAGGAGTTGACCGAGGCGACCGGCACCGAGATCTCGCCGGCCGAGATCTGGGACGTCTTCACGACGACCTACCAACCCGAGAACCCCACGATCCAACTGCTCTCGAGCGAGGTCTCGGCCGACCAGGCGAGCACCCGCATCTTCGCGCAGTTGGTCGTGAACGGCCATCACGTCACCGTGAAGGGCGAGGGCAACGGTCCGATCGACGCACTGATGGATGGACTGCGCACCGAGATGGACGTGAAGTTCAGCGTCCGCGACTACTCCGAGCACGCCCTGACGGCGGGGTCGGCCGCGTCGGCCGTCGCGTACGTCGAAGCCGAAGGTGACGACGGTACGACGTGGTGGGGCGTCGGCATGAGTTCGTCGATTCTCGACGCATCACTCGAAGCCGTCATATCTGCAGCAAATCGCCGTCGATAGAAAAGGCCCCCACTAAACTCCAGTGATGACTTGGCACTCCATCACGATTTCGATGGGGTGGCTGGCCGTCGCCAGCGGTGTCGTCGGGACCTCCTACCAGCTACGCCGGGTGCGCGAATTGGGGGTCGAAGGCGTCTCTCTCGCGACCTGGGTTCTCTTTGTTTATATGGGTTGTTTCTGGATGACCTACGGCGTCGCGGCTCGCTCGGCGGAGGTCGTTCTCGGTAGCGCACTGATCATGCCGATCCAGTTGTCGATCCTCTTTCGCCTCGCACCGTGGCGTCGATGGGTCGTTCCGGCGAAGGCGCTGGGCTACTTCGTGCTCTGTTGTGTCATGCCGACGATTCTGTGGGGATGGGCCGGCGGCGTCTTCGGCACGGGTGTCGCGATGTCGATCAACCGCGCGCCGCAGTTGATCGAACTCGTCCGTCATCCCGATGCGACCGGCGTCTCCGCGACCTCGTGGTTCGTCGGTGCGCTCGGCTGCGCGCTGTGGATTCTGTACTACACCGGCGTGCACCTGTATGCGGCACTCACCGCGACCGCCTTCGCGGGACTCGCCAATCTGACCATTGCGTCGCTCGCGACGTGGCGCCACACCCAGGCGCGCGAGGACACGATCGCGCGCGAGGTCTTCGCTCCGGCGACCTGAGGTCCGACGTTCTTCGCCGTGGCGATTCTTTCGTAGGATTCGCAATGACCGGAGAGATTCATCGATGAACGCGGGTTGGGGTGACGAAGGAACTCTTAGACGATGCACTCGCGATCACTGGCGCGTGGTCGAGCGAACTTGATCATTCTGCACTGATCGACGCGGCGTTACGTTCGTCAAACCTGAAGGGCGGCCCGGTCGACGTCGTCGCCATCGGCAAGGCGGCGCGCGAGATGTCGATGGCCGTGCGCGACGTCCTCGGCGACGCCGTTCGACGCCAACTCGTCATCGTCGACGAAGGTCCCGCGATCTCACTCGACGCGGACGCCGAATTCGTCATCGGCGAGCACCCGCTGCCCGGTCTCGGCAGTCTCCTGGCCGGCGAGCGATTGGTCGAGTTCGTGGAGAGCGCGACCGATGCCGAGTGCACCTTGTTCTTGATCTCCGGCGGGGCGTCGAGCCTCTGTGCCTTCCCGCAGTCGCCGATGGAACTCGACGACCTCCACGAACTCTTCACGGCGGTTCTCGAAGCCGGTGCCGACATCACGACCCTGAATCAACTGCGGGCGGCCAGTTCGAGGATCGCGGGAGGTGCCGTCCTGCGTAGCGTCCGTACGCCGCAATCGCTCGCCTTGATCATGGTCGACAACGTCGTTTCCGGTGAACGCTGGGTGGCGTCGGGGCTGACCTATGACTACGACCCGAAGCGCTCCGACGTCGAAGATCTGCTCCGCGACATCGATCGCGAAACGGGACCGCTGGCGACGGTGATCCTCGAGTCCTTGGAGCGACGAAGAGAGGTGATGCGCGCACCGGTCACGACGTCGCACGAAAACCGCGTGATCGCCGAGCCCGCTCGAGTCCTGGCCGCCGCGATCACCGAGGCGACCAATCGCGGCTTCAGAGTCATCGACCTCGGGAGTTCGTTGCACGGCGACGTCCAGGACGTGGTCGCACTCTTCGCCGAACAGACCCATGTGAACGACGACGGACGATTGTGCGTCCTCGGCGTGGGCGAGGTGACTCTGCGGGTACGAGGTTCGGGGACCGGCGGTCGCTGCCAGGAGTTCGCGTGGCGGATGGCCGAGGTGTTCGACGGTGACGAACGCGACGTTGTGGTCGCCGCGCGCGCCACTGATGGGCGAGACTACGTGAAGGGCATCGCTGGTGGTTGGACCGACGAGACGACATTGCGTCGCGCTCGCGAGCGCGGGATCGATTGGTCGCGCGTCGTAGAAGAGAGTGACAGTTTCACGGCGCTGAACGAACTCGGCCAACTCATCGGCGGTGGTCGCACCGGATGGAATCTCTGCGACCTCTATTTGGTTGTCGTTTCGTGACGTTGACTTTACGTTCGCAGCACCACGTTCAGTGGCTCTTCGCCGCTCTGCATGCGCGCCACCTGCTCGTGAATGAGGCGCATGATTCGCGGCAAGGCGGCGGACGTCATCCCGGCGACGTGCGGTGAGATCAGTACGTTCGGAAGTGCGAAGAGTGGGTGACCGTCGGGTAGCGGTTCGGGGTCGGTGACATCCAAAGCGAGGCGGATGCGACCGCTTTGCGCTTCGGCCAGCAGGGCGTCGGTGTCGGCGACGCCACCGCGTGCGATGTTTACGAAGAGGCTGCCGTCGGGCATCAGTGAGAGGAACTCGGCGTCCACGAGGTGGTGCGTGCTCTCGTCGAGCAGTACCGCCATCACCACGATGTCGGCCATCGGCAGCAACTCGTGCAACGAGTCCAGGCCGTACACGCGGCCGCGCTCGTCGGTGCGCTCGTGTCGTGCGAGACGCAGGATCGTCGTTTCGAATGGTAGGAGCCGCGATTCGATGGCGCGACCGACACCGCCGTAACCGACGAGGAGCACCGTGCGATCGGCGAGGCTGGGGTGCCACGAGGGCGCCCACGTGCCGGCCTCGGCCGCGCGGATGAAGTCCGGCAGGTACCGCTGAGACGCCAGGATCAACGCCATCGTCATCTCGGCCGTCGACGTCTCGTGCACCGAGGCGGCGTTGGCGAAGACCATGTTCTTGGGCAGGTACTCGGCGACGCCGTCGTAGCCGAGCGTGAGACACTGCACCAGTCCGACCTCAAGACCGTCGAGATTCTCGAGACCTTCCCACGACTGCAAGTACGGCGGAATCACGATGTCGACATGCTCGCGCGGCGACGCTCCGGTCATGTCCCACTCGACGACCTCCACGTCGCTGCCGACGTCGCCCAGTGTGCCGCGCACGAGCGCGTCGGGAATCGTGATGACGAGGGGCCTGGCGCACGGCGCATCACGTGAAGAGCCCGGCGTAGGCGTTGAGGGCCGGCTGGCCACCCAGGTGGGCGAAGAGCACGTTGGCGTCGGGCGCAATCTCGCGTTCGCGGACCATATGGATCAATCCGGCGAGCGACTTGCCCTCGTAGACCGGGTCGGTGATCATCGCCTCCAGCGAGGCCCCGAGTCGCATGGCCTCGAGCGTGCGCAGCGATCGGGGATGCCGTAGGTGCCGGCGTGGAATCGGTCGTCGAGGATGATCTCCTCGTCCGGGATCTCTCGCTCCACGCCGATGAGCTCGGCGGTCGCGCGTGCGATGCGCGCGATCTGCTCCCACGTCTCGCTCGGCTTGGCCGAGGCGTCGATGCCGATGATCGTGCGGTCGTCGATTCTCTCGGCGAAACCGGCGAGCATGCCGGCCTGGGTACCGCCGGTGACCGAGCAGACGAAGACGTAGTCGAAGAGGACGCCGAGTTCGTTCTCCTGGTTCTGGACTTCTTCGGCCCAACCAGCGAAGCCGAGGCCGCCGAGCGGGTGGTCGGACCCGCCGGCCGGTATGGCGTAGGGCTTGCCGCCGTCGTCTTCGATCTCGCGTGATCGCCTTCTCCCAACTCTCCTTGAAACCGATGTCGAAGCCCGCCTGCACCAGACGAACGTCTGCGCCCATCAGTCGACTGAGCAGGATGTTGCCGGCCCGGTCGTAGGTCACGTCGGGCCAGTCCACCCAGCTCTCTTGGATGAGGACGCACTTCATGCCGGTCTTGGCGGCTGCCGCGGCCACCTGTCGCGTGTGATTCGACTGCACGCCGCCGATCGAGACCAGCGTGTCGCAACCGTTCGCCAGGGCGTCGGCGACGAGATACTCGAGCTTTGCGCGTCTTGTTGCCACCGAAGGCCAGGGGAGAGTTGACGTCGTCGCGCTTGGCCCAGACCTCGCGCCTTCGAGGTATTCGCTCAAACGATCGAGTCGATGGATCGGCGACGGGCCGAACATCAGCGGGTAACGGGGAAACGATTCCAACGACATGGCGCCTCCTCGGTTGCTACGCACTGTCGAAGTTACCGCAAGGCAACCGGCGTCCCTTCGAGCGCGCCCAGTCGTCAAGGGTGATCACGGAACGCCCGACCTAGGATTCGAGGTACGGAAATCGAGCTCAGCGACCAGGCGCGTGCGTTCGTCGCGGCGCGCGGCGGGACCTTGTTCTTGCGCGTTCGGCACAATCGATGTTGTTCCGGCGGCCTCACTTTTCTCGACGCGTCCACGAGCGCGGGGCACGTCGCAGACCGCTACGAGCAACTCGGCGTGGCGGAACTCGACGTTCGTCTCTTTCACCTCGGCTCGGTTCTTCCCTCAACGGTGAGCGTCGAGATCGTGGGAAATTGCGCCCGCACCTCGTCGCCTACTGGGACGGTTGCGCCTACCGCCTCTAGGGCCGTCACCACTTTCGGAGGACGCGTCAATCGTGGGTTCTCATCGAGACCGCCTCCAAAGACGCCGTCAACGAAAAGCCCCCGCGGAATGGTGTTCGCGGCCTGGAGCGCCTGAGAATCCACTCGGATTTTGGTCCCCGAGGATGTTCACAATTTCACTAGTCGAGGACTACCGTTGAAATCACGTTGGTCGCGCGTCGCGTTGACCAAACGTCGAGTTTTGCCACGAATCTTCCGAACGAAGACTGCCAGGAGGTCGGACATTGGTAGACGACATCGAAGACGAGATCCGCCCGAGCCACTTTCGCTACGCGCGCCGTGATACGTCGTCCAAGGCGGTCGCACCGACGCCGATCTCGGTGACGCGCCGGTGTTCTCGTCGAGGATTCAGGATCTCTCGCCGTACGCGTGGACGCGTTCGCCGTACTCAGCATCATGGTCGTCGCCTATCTGATTTCTTTGATCGTGCGCAGTCCCAACTGAGAACTGGACGTGGCTCGATGGATGGGCCGTGTGCGCCATCGAAGGCGCCGCGTCGATCATCTGCATCGTTCGCGGGCCTGGACAAGAATCCGGGCCGCGTCGCTCCGCTCGCATTGGGGCTGAGTCTCTTGTCGTGGACGCTGGGCGACGTCTTCTTGACGATCGAGTCCCTCGGCGGCAAGACCCCGCGGTGCCGTCGATCGCCGACATCTTCTACCTCGGCTTCTACCCGTTGGCCTACGTGGCGACCGTGCAGTTACTGCGCACCGCGATGGGTCGACTGTCGACGTCCGAACTGGCTCGACGGCGTGGTCGCGGGTCTCGGCGCGGCGGCGATCTGCGCGCGCGTTCGCGTTCCACAGCATCGTGCACGCGGCCGGTGGCAGCGTCGCGGCGGCGGCGACGAACCTGGCCTACCCGATCGGCGACCTCCTGTTGCTCTCGCTCGTGATCGGCGGCACGGTGCTGCTGTCCGGTCGATCGACGTTGCCTGGTTCCTCCTCGCGGCGGGCATCTCGCTCAACGTCATCGGCGACACGGCGAACCTCTTCTCGTCCTCGACGATCTTCGCGTCCAGGCTCGGGGTCGAATTCAACGCGGTTCGCGTGGCCCGCGTCGATCGTTCTCATGTCGATGTCGGTATGGTTGAAGCCGCGAACGCTCGATCCACTGCGAGCACAGAGCGTCGCCGGCGTGGCGCTGCCGAGCCTGGCGGCCGTGAGCGGATCTGGCGATTCTCCTGATCGGTTACGTGCACTCCGATCCGTGGGTCGCTCTGTGGCTCGCGACGGGGACCCTGCTCGCGGCCGGGCTGCGACTTACGCTTTCGGCACGGGACCTGCGGATCCTGACCGAAGAGCGTCACCGTCAGGCCCAGACCGACGAACTGACCGGTCTCGGCAATCGCCGCTATCTCTTCCACGTGTTGGAGACGTTCTTCGCGGACTACGCCAATCCGTGGACGACGTCGCGAAACCTGGCCTTCCTCTTCATCGATCTCAACCGCTTCAAGGAGATCAACGACTCCTTCGGTCACCCGGCGGGCGACGAACTGTTACGTCAGCTCGGACCGCGCCTGAGTCGGGTCGTGCCGGCGACCGGTTCGGTCTTCCGCTTGGGCGGTGACGAACTTGCGGTAGTGCTGGTGGACGCCGACGACGCTGGCGCCGAAGCCGTGGCCCAGCAGATCCTGAAAGTCATCTGCGAACCGTTCATCCTGCAAAAGATGAAGGCCAGCGTGGGGGCCAGCATCGGGATCGCGCTCGCACCGTCCGACGCCGCCGAGGCCGTCGGTCTCACCTGGTGCGCGGACACCGCGATGTACCGCGCCAAGTTGGGCCACATCCCCTACGTCTTCTACGACCAGGAGATCGACGGTGGCGAAGAGAAACTCAATCTGGCCGAAGAGTTGCGCATCGCGGTCGAGGAGGGCAACTTCGTACTTCACTATCAGCCGCAGCTCAACCTGCGAACCGGCGAGATCATCGCCGTCGAAGCGCTCATCCGTTGGCCCCATGCAACCCTTGGACTGGTCCCGCCGCTCAAGTTCTTGCCGTTGGCTGAAGACGCCGGTCTGATGCAAGAGCTCACGACTGGGTGCTCTCGGAGGCACTGACCCAGTGTGCCGAATGGCGCGACGCCGGCCGCGCCATGACCATGTCGGTCAATATCACGACGACGAACCTCCTGGAAGATGGGTTCACCCAGCTCGTCGCGAGACTGCTTCAGCGAGCACGACCTGCCGGGCAACATCGCTGATCATCGAGATCACCGAGACCAGCATCATCACGGACTTCGCGCGCTCGAAGAAGGTGATCGAGTCGTTGACGGCGATGGGCATCGTCGTGTCGATCGACGACTTCGGTGCGGGCTTCACGTCATTGGCCTATCTGAGTTCCTTGGCGGTCGGCGAGTTGAAACTGGACCGCGAGTTCATCACCGGACTCCTTGGTGACGGCAAAGAGCGCGACCTGGAACTCGTCCGTGCGACGATTCAGTTGGGTCACGACATGGCGCTGCGTGTGGTGGCCGAAGGCATCGAGGACGTCGCCACGTTGGAACTCTTGAGTGACTTGGGCTGTGACATCGCGCAGGGATACTTCATCAGTCGACCTATGCCGGCGAACAAACTGTCGTTCCAACAAGCGGCGCTTCCTGCTCCGGCCGGCGTCACACCGTAGTTCTCGCACTCGGTAACGAGGAAGAATGTGAGTTGTGAGACTCACCGCCGCTGTCCCTCGACGTTTCTTCGAGCGACCTCCCGACGATGTCGCTTATGACCTCGTGGGTTCGTGGCTCGTCGTGCACGACGGCGACAGTAAACGCCGTGCGCTCATCGTCGAGACCGAGGCCTACGGCGGCCTCGACGATCCCGCGTCACATTCGTTTCGGGGTCCGACAAAACGCAGCGCAATCATGTTCGGGCCGGCCGGATTCCTCTACGTCTATCTGATCTACGGAATGCATTGGTGCATGAACATCGTGACCGAGCCGG
Organism: uncultured Acidimicrobiaceae bacterium; assembly: GCA_963764095.1. GTDB lineage: Bacteria > Actinomycetota > Acidimicrobiia > Acidimicrobiales > RAAP-2 > RAAP-2. Next base: position 16,250 of record CAVXRB010000037.1, read on the forward strand.
CGGGCACGGCCAGCGCGGTGCTGCTTCGCGGCGCGGAACTGGTCGTCGCTAACCCCGACGGCGAGTCGTCGGTTCCACTGCGCGGTCCCGGCAACCTGACCCGAGGCCTCGGCATCACCGGGGCCGACACGGGCCTCGACTGTTGCGGCGGCGAGGGACGATTTCTCACAGTTCATCGGTCTCGACCGGGCGAGGTTACGTTGGCGACGGGTCAGTCGAAACGAATCGGCATCACGCGAGAGGTCGACCGACCGTCGCGATATTTCCTCGTTGGTCACGAGGCCGTATCGAAGGATCCCGCAGTTCGCTCAACACGCGCGCGTTCCCGCAGGACCGGAACCTCGCACGATTAGCGGAGGTTTTTCACCTCGGCGTAGCGGAAGCACTTGGGGGCGTGGTCGTTCACGAGACCGGCGGCTTGCATGAGCGCATAACACGTCGTCGGTCCGACGAATCGAAAGCCCTGCTTCTTCAATGCCTTGCTCATGAGCGTGGCCTCGGGTGTCGAGGCCGGAATTTCAGGGTCGCGTTTCCAGTCACGTTGCATCGGCACGTTGTCGACGAAGGACCACAGGAGTTCGTTCAGACTCGATCCGTTCTTCTTCAAGGCGAGCACCGCACCGGCGTTGTTGATGGTCGACTCGATCTTGCCGCGGTGACGAATGATGTCGACGTCCTCCAAGAGTCGCTCGACGTCGACGTCCGTGAAGGCCGCCACCACCTTCGGGTTGAACTTCTTGAAGGCCGTCACGTAACCGGGACGGCGCTTCAAGATCGTCAACCAACTCAGTCCGGCCTGCGCGCCTTCGAGCGTCAGGAGTTCGAAGAGCCGCGCGTCATCGTGCTGGGGTACGCCCCACTCTTCGTCGTGGTAGGCGCGCATTGATTCGTCACCCTCGGCCCACGAACATCGCATGGCAGAACCGTACCAAGTGGCACGTACACCGGCCGCCTCGCCGAGGCGAGCACTGCGTCAGCCGTTCCGTCGGGACCACTTCTTGTCACGCGTGTAGAGGGTCGGAAACTGCTCTCGCCGGGCGCGGTAGAGCTTGGCGACGTCGCCATTCGGGGTGAACGTGCGACCGCTGGGCCGAAGGCCGGCGACGTCGTCGAGGTGGTGGCGACCGAGACTCATCGCGGCCAAGAGCGCCGCGCCGCGAATCTGCGCCACCATCGGCTCGGGGACCTGTTCGACGACGCGACCGAGCGCGTCGGCGTAGATCTGGCACCACTCACTGGACTGCGCGCCGCCGCCGAGGAGACGCAGCGGCGTCAGTTCGCGTCCGGCGAACTTCTCGACGTAGCGCAACAGCCACGCGCTGTTGGCGGCGACCCCTTCGAGCACGGCGCGAATGAGATCGGCCGTCGACGTATCGAGCGCGAGATTCGTGAAGCCGCCGCGCAGGTGTTTGTTGCCGATGGGGGAGCGTTCGCCGGCCAGCCACGGCGTGAAGAGCACGCCATTGGCGCCGGGTGGTGAGGTCGCCGCCAACGCGGTCATTTCCTCGTAGCGCATCGGTGTTCCCTGGCCGGCCAAGAGACCCCGCAGCCACTCGAGGGACTTGGCTCCCGTCTCTTGATTGTCGACGATCAAATACGAGTCGTTCGACAGTCCCGGAATCGCCACAATTGAGTGGACGGCGTCGGTCTTCTTCTTCGGTACCGGACAGCTTATCCACGAGGTGGTCGACAAGGCGACGTGCGCTTCGTACAGGCCGGTGCCGCCTGAACCGATCGCCGCAGCGTGAAAATCCGGGATGCCGGTGATGACGACCGCGTCCGCGTTGAGTCCGAGGTCTTCGGCCACGTCGGGCGTGACCGTTCCCACGACGCTGCCGAAGGCTTGCAGCGGCGGGAGGAGTCCCTGATCGATGCCGACGATCCCCAACAGCTGTGGGTCGTACTCGTAGCGGGTGAGGTCGCGATTGTCCGTCAGCCAACTCGCGACGCGCGACGCGTGCGTCGCTGAAGCGACGCCGGTGAAACGCATCGTGAGGTAGTCGACCGGCTCCATCATCCAACGCGTGGCGGCCATGATCTCCGGCTCGCGGTTCATGAGGTACAACATCTGTCCGATCGGGTCGGCGCCGGCCGGCGAGGGTCCGCCGCCGGACTTTCGCACGAAGGGCAGGATCTTTCGTGGGTTGTAGCCCTCGATCGGTCCCCCGATGGCCCGACGCGCGAACTCGCGCCCGCGGGTGTCGAGCCACATCAGACACGGGACCGGTCGGCACGCCGTTGGCGTCCACGGGCACGGTCGAGGCGTACTGTCCGGTGACGGCGACGGCCTTGACGCGGTCTTTCGTGACGTCCGCACGGCCCATGAGTCGTCGCGGCCGCGTCGCAAATCAGCGTCCACCACAACTGGGGATCCTGGGTCGCGCCGCCGTCACTCGTGTACGTCGTGGCGACGGCGTGGAGTTCGTAGTCGAGGACCTCGCCGTCGAGGCTCACGAGACCGATCTTCGGCCCGCCGGTGCCCAGGTCGATGCTGAGGCAGAGCTCGTCACTCATGCAGGAGGTATGGAGGCCTGTTGATCCATCATGTCGGCCATGACGGCGCGAATGAACTCGTCGGCCTCGGCGCTCATGCCGCCGGCGACCCCGCCGTAGATGGCGCCGGACTTGGCCGGCTCGCCGCGGTGCGCCTGCGCGTAGGCAACGGCCTCGGCGAGGTCGCTCGCCCAGCGCTCCACGACGCCCGGCTGGGTCTGAGGTCGCGTGACCGCCATGTGGATGGCGTTCGGATACTGCTGGCCGTTCATCCGCCAGCCCGCGCGTTCGCAGGAAGTCGTTGACCAGATAGATGTCGAACTCGTCGGACGTGAAGGAGAAGAGGAAGCTCGGCGAACCCATGATGCGCAGCGACGGGTGGGCGCGAATCGCCGCTTGCATCGCCGCCGAGGTCTCGAAGATGGCCCTGGCGTAACGCAGGTAGCCCGCCCGACCGAGACTGACCATCGCCGCCCACGTGGCGGCCAGTAGTCCGCCGGAACGCGATCCGTCCATACCCGGCGAGCAGTACTTCCCGCCCGACCAGTCGGTCAGATAGAAGTACTGGGCGTTGCGAAGCGACTGGTCGGCGAAGGCGAGCACGCTCGTGCCCTTCAACGCGTAGCCGTACTTATGCGTGTCGGCGGAGATGGTCGTGACGCCGGGCACCGAGAAGTCGAAGGCCGGGATGTCGTAGCCGAGTTCGCGACCGAAGGGGAGGAGGAAGCCGCCGAGGCAGCCGTCGACGTGAAGCCCGATGCCGTGCTCGAGCGCGAGCGCGCCGAGATCGGTGATGGGGTCGACCGTGCCGTAGCCGTAGTTCGGCGCCGAACCGACGAGCGCCACGGTGTTGGCGTCGATGTTGGCGCGCACCCAGTCGAGGTCGACCGTGCAGCGTCACCGGGTCGACCGGCGCGATCTTCATGTCCACGCCGAAGAGGTGACCGGCCTTGGCGAAGGCCGGGTGCGCGGTCTCGGGCTTGATCATGTTCGCGCGCGCGATGGAGGGATTCCCTTCGCGGTAGGCCAGGACGGCGTGGGCGATCGAGCCCGAGCCGCCGGAGGTCACGAGGCCGCCCGGGTTCTTGCCCTCCAGTGCGCCGGCGCCGAGCATGTCCAGGGTCATGGCGATGATCTCGGCCTCGAACTTCGTGGCGCTCGGGACACATGTCGCGCTGGAGCGTGTTCACGTAGGAGAAGTTCGAGAAGGCCTCGTTCAAGAAGTCGTAGTGGTCGTGGTCGCCGCAGTACATGGTGCCCGAGCAGTGACCGTCCTCCCACACGACGTTCTCGCGTGACGCCATGTCGTTCATCATGGCGAGGATGTCTTCACGCGGCGTACCTTGATCGGGCATCGTGCGATGGACCTCGTACTCGTCGAGGTAGGGGAATCGGCTCACGGCGTCTCCTGTCGGTGGCTTCAAAAAGGGTAGACGGTTGCGCGATCAGCGCACGTGGCCCGCGTCGTCGAAGATCCCCTCGAGACTCGGTGCCTGTTCGGTCGATTCGAACGTGGCGATCTCGGATTCGCGCAGCAGGGTGAGACCGATGTCGTCCCAGCCATTGAGGAGGCGATCGCGGGTCATCGGGTCGAGTACGAAGTCGCGCAGGAATCCGGACTCGGGAACCTCCACGCGCAGTCGATCGACGTCGATGACGACGAGTTGCGTCGGATCAGCCTTGACGAGGGCCGACAGCTCCTCGACGTCGGCCAGGGGCAGCACGACGATCACGAGCCCCTGCTTGGAGGAGTTGTTGACGAAGATGTCGCCGAAGGACGGCGCGATGACGCTTCGAATCCGTAGTCCATCAACGCCCACACCGCGTGCTCGCGCGACGATCCGATGCCGAAGCGCGGACCGGCGATCAAGACGCTGGCGCCGACGAAGTCCGGTCGGTTGAGGACGAAGTCGGGGTCGTCGCGCCACTCGCTGAACAGTCCCCGGCCGAAACCGGTGCGCTCGACGCGCTTCAGCCAGTCCGATGGGATGATCTGGTCGGTGTCGACGTCCGAGCGCTCGAGCGGAACGGCCCGACCCTCGACGACGCGCACCGGCTTCACGACAGTTCCTCCGGTGAGGCGAAACGACCCATGACCGCGCTCGCCGCGGCGACGGCCGGCGAGACCAGGTGTGTACGACCACCGCGGCCCTGGCGACCCTCGAAATTGCGGTTCGAGGTCGACGCGCAGCGCATCTCGTTGCCCAGTTGGTCCGGGTTCATGCCCAGACACATCGAACAGCCTGGTTCGCGCCACTCGAATCCGGCTTCGAGGAAGACCTGGTCGAGGCCTTCGACTTCGGCCTGTCGCTTGACGCGATGCGAACCCGGAACGACGAGCGCCCGCACGCCCTCGGCGACGTGGCGACCCTTCGCCAGCGACGCCGCCACGCGAAGGTCCTCGATTCTCGAGTTCGTGCACGATCCGATGAAGACGACGTCGATCGGTATCGAACGAACCGGCGTACCCGGCGTGAGCCCCATGTAGGCGAGGGAACGTTCGTGCGTTGACTTCTCGTCGGGGTCGGTGATCGCCGTCAGGAGACGGGATGACGCCGTCGAGGGAGACGACCTGGGCGGGGTTGGTGCCCCAAGTGATCGAGGGGACGATGTCCTCCGCGCGCAGGACGACCTCGTCGTCGAACGTGGCGTCGTCGTCACTGACGAACGTCCGCCACCGTTGGGCGGCGACCTCGAACTCGTCGCCCTGCGGGACGCTGGGCCGCGATGCGCAGATAGTCGATCGTCGTGTCGTCGACCGCGACGAGACCGGCGCGCGCACCGGCTTCGATGCTCATGTTGCAGACCGTCATCCGGCCCTCCATCGAGAGGTCGCGAATGGCGTCGCCCCGGTACTCGATGACGTGACCGGCGCCACCACCGGTGCCGAGCGTGGCGACGATCGCGAGCGCGATGTCCTTGGCCGAGACGCCCGGACGAACGTTGCCCTCCAGCGTGACGGCCATCGATTTGGCTTTTTGCTGGGGGAGCGTCTGGGTGGCGAGCACGTGTTCGACCTCGCTGGTGCCGATGCCGAAGGCCAGGGCACCGAAGGCGCCGTGTGTCGACGTGTGGGAGTCGCCACAGACGATCGTCATGCCCGGCTGGGTCACGCCGAGTTCCGGGCCGATCACGTGGACGATCCCCTGGTTCTCGTGGCCCCGCGGAAAGACGGTGATGCCGAACTCCTCGCAGTTCTCCTCGAGCGCCTCGAGTTGGCGCCGCGAGACCGGATCGCTCGACCGGCGTCGAGATCGGATCGGTCGGCACGTTGTGGTCGGCGGTCGCCAGGGTTCGCTCCGGTCGGCGAACGCCTCGACCATTGAGGCGAAGGCTCTCGAAGGCCTGGGGACTGGTCACCTCGTGGACGAGGTGCAGGTCGATGTAGAGCAGCGACTGCTCGCCGGGCGCCTCGATGACGTGGTCCTGCCAGATCTTCTCGAAGAGCGTGCGGCCCGTCGGCACTTAGCGAATTCCCACGATCTTCAGGCGCAGGACACCCGAAGGTGCCTCGTATTCGACCTCGTCGTCAACGCTGTGACCGAGCAGCGCGCTGCCGAGCGGCGACGTCGGCGACGCCACGAGAACGCCCTCGGGCTTCTCTTCGATCGAACCGATGAAGAACTCCTGGCGGTCGTCGTCGGCGTCGCCCTCGTAGACGATCTGGACGATCGTCGCGTGCTCGACCGTGTTGGAGTTCTCGTCGCGCTCGACGATCTCGTGGTTGCGGATCACGTTGTCGATTTGGCGGATTCGCGACTCCATCTTCCCCTGGGCGTCCTTGGCGGCGTGGTAGTCACCGTTCTCCGACAGGTCGCCCAGGAGTCGCGCCGACTCGATCACTCGGGCGATATCGGTGCGACCGACCGTGGTCAGTTCGTCGTACTCGGCTTGGAGCTTGTCGAGCGTCTCTTGGGTGATGCGGTGGATTTCGGCGGCCATAGCCTTCTCGTCTCGTGAAGAGTACGAATTCTAGTTGGGGACCTGACGCGACCTTCCGAGGGCCGGTTTGCTCCGAGCCCTGGCGGGCGAGCAAAATAGACCAAAGAAGGAGAGGCCCGTGAGTAACGAACGCACCCACCGCGTGGCGGTGATTGGTGGCGACGGCATCGGGCCCGAGGTCACTGCGGCGGCGCTCGACGTCGTTCGCGCCGCCGGCGTCACCCTGGCGACCACGTCCTATGAACTCGGCGCCGCGCGGTACCTGAAGGACGGCTTCGTCCTCGACGACCAGACCCTCGAGGAGTTGCGCGGCTACGACGCCATCATGTTGGGCGCCGTCGGACCGGCCATCGGCGATACGCGAATACCCGGCGGCGTGCTCGAGCGCGGGCCTGCTCTTGCGCCTGCGTTTCGGGCTGGACCTCTATATCAACTACCGACCGTTTCGCGGCGTCGATGGTTCGATCGCCGAGGGCTGTGCGTTCGCGATAGTGCGCGAGAACACCGAGGGACCCTACGCCGGGGAGGGAGGCATCCTGCGACGCGGCACGCCCCAGGAGGTCGCGACCCAGGGCTCGGTCAATACGCGCTTCGGTGTCGAGCGCTGCGTGCGCTACGCCTTCGAACGCGCCGCGGTCTTGGACGTCCCGCGCCTGACGCTGGTCCACAAGACGAACGTGCTCACCTTCGCCGGGGACCTCTGGTCGCGCGTCGTGAGCGAAGTCGGCGCAGCGTTCCCCGGCGTCGCCGTCGATTACAACCACGTCGATGCCGCCTGCATCTATCTCGTCGAGAGTCCCGAGCGCTACGGCGTCATCGTGACCGACAATCTGTTCGGCGACATCCTCTCGGACCTGGCCGGCGCGGTCACCGGCGGTATCGGCTTCGCCGCGAGCGCGAATCTGAATCCCGCGCGCACCGGCGCCTCGCTCTTCGAGCCCGTCCACGGTGCCGCGCACGACATCGCGGGCACGGGGAGGGCCAATCCGTTGGCCGCGGTCTCCTCGGCGGTTCTGATGCTCGAGCACCTGGACGAAGTCGAGGCCGCCCGGCGGATCGCCCGAGCGGTGGCAGACTTTGACGGTGACGTTGCCGTGCTCGGTACCGACGGTGTCACGAAAAATCTAATTGGAAGGTTGTAAATGGCATTAACCCCCACGAAGAAGATCTGGATGGACGGCGCGCTGGTCGACTGGGAGAACGCGACCACGCACGTACTCAGCCACACGCTGCACTACGGCATGGGCGCCTTCGAAGGCATTCGCGCCTACAAGACGCCCCAGGGCGTGGCCATCTTCCGTCTCCGCGAGCACATGGAGCGACTCCTGCGCAGTTGCAAGATCTTGATGATCGACGTCCCCTACACGCTGGACGAACTGTGTGACGCCGCGGTCGAGACGGTTCGCGTGAACGAGATGAACGACGGCTGCTACATCCGACCGCTCATCTACCTCGGCTACGGCGAGATGGGCGTGAACCCGATGGGCGCGCCGACCAACGTCGTCATCGGCGTCTGGCCTTGGGGCGCCTACCTGGGCGCCGACAGTCTCGAAAAGGGCGTGCGGATGAAGATCTCGTCGTGGGCCCGCCACCACCCGAACTCGATGCCGACGGCCTCCAAGACCGTCGGCGGCTACGTCAACTCGTGCCTGGCCAAGCTCGAAGCCGTGAAGGCCGGCTACGACGAGGCGATCATGCTCGGCACCGACGGACTCGATCAGTGAGTGCACCGGCGAGAACCTTTTCATCGTGCGCGACGGTCTGATCATCAGCCCGCCGCCGTCCGAGGCCGGGCGCGCTGCGCGGCATCACCCAGTCGAGCATCGTGAAGATCGCGAACGACCTCGGCCACCCCGTCAGTTTCGAGGCGATGCGCCGCGACGACCTCTACCTCGCCGACGAGGCCTTCCTCACCGGCACCGCCGCCGAGGTCGTGCCGATCGACTCGGTCGATGACCGCGTCGTCGGTGCCGGCAAGCCGGGTCCGATCACGATGGAGATCCAGTCGACGTACTTCCAGGCCGTGCGCGGTGCGCGACCGGCCTACGAGAGTTGGCTGACCAAGGTCTAAAAGGGCTCGCGGTAGTGCTCGTGGCGTGACGCAACCAACGTTTTCTCCAGTTTCGGCGACGGGCCAGGTCCGCCCCACGATGGAGACGGGTACGCCGGAGTATGCCAAGCCCCGAAGGCCGGACTGCTCCGCGCCGTGCCGGCCGCCGGCCAGGTCGGCCGAGGCACGCAGGCGCCCGGGCGAGGGCTTCGCCTTGACGATCGCCGCGCGTGAGTGCGCGAAGTTGACCTTCGAGCACGAACACGACCGCCACGACGTGGCCCTCGGCGTCGGACTCGTCGCCGCCAAGCGCGCCAGCCTCATCGGTCGAGGTCCGCAACTGGGTGACGTGCGCGTCGCGCATGGACCATCTTCGGCCTGCGTCGAGCGCGCCGCTCGATCGACGATCAACTGAGCGAGCCGTTTCGCGGTCTGGCCCACAGCTACGTCCTGCAGCGCCGCTTCGTCGACGCGGTCGACGGCGATGAACTGCGTCGCGACCGATGACCGTATCTACCGCATTAATTCTCGAGGCACGTAAAGGAGTGACATGAGTTTCGTCCTCACCGAAGAACAACGGGCCTTTCGTGACGTGATGCGCAGTTTCGTCGACGAACAGGTCGCGCCCTACGCCGCCGAGCACGACCGCGACCAGACCTATCCCCAGGAGAGCTTCGACGCCTGCGTGAAGATGGACCTCCCGGCGATGCAGATCCCGCGGCCTACGGCGGTGTCGGCGCGGACATGGTGACCCAGGCGATCATGGCCGAGCAGTTGGCGCGCGGCTGCGCGTCGACGTCGGTGACAATGCTGATCTCGAAGCTGGCGATGCTGCCGATGATGAACTTCGCCTCCGAGGAGATCAAGCAGGAGTACCTGCCGCGCATCGCGTCGGGCGAGATCCAGGGGAGTTACTGCCTCTCCGAGGCCGACGCCGGGAGTGACGTCGCCTCGATGCGTTGTCGGGCGATGCGCGACGGTGACGACTACGTCTTGAACGGTTCGAAGTACTGGATCACCAACGCCGGGGTCTCGGACGTCTACACCGTGTTCGCGACGACCGATCCGTCGGCGCGGACCCACGGCATCACGTGCTTCCTGGTCGAGAAGGGGCCGCGGCGTCGAGTTCCCGAAGCACGAGGACAAGATGGGACTGCGAGCGCTCGCCCACCGGCGAAGTCGTCTTCAACGACGTGCGCGTCCCGGCGACCACACCGCATCGGCAACGAAGGCGAAGGATTCTTGATCGCGATGCACACGCTGGACCGCTCGCGTCCGACGATCGGCGCCCAGGCGGTGGGCATCGCCCAGGCGGCGATCGACTTCGCGGGCAACTACATGAAGGGCCGCAAGGCCTTCGGCCGTCCGATCGCCGACCTGCAGGGACTTCGATTCATGTTGGCCGACATGGCGATTCGCACCGAGGCCGCGCGCGCGCTGGTCTACCAGGCGTGCGCGACGATCGACGCCGGCGACCCCGATGGGAACCTCTCGTATCTGGGGGCGGCGGCGAAGTCCTTCGCGTCTGACACCGCGATGAGCGTCACCACCGACGCCGTGCAACTCCTCGGCGGTTACGGCTTCACCAAGGAGTTTCCGGTCGAGCGCTTCATGCGCGACGCGAAGATCACGCAAATCTACGAAGGCACGAACCAGATCCAGCGCGTCGTGATCGCCAAGCATCTCCTCAAGTAACGCGTCTCGCTCGATAGTCAACAGACCCCGTGAACGACAACCACTTCGGAGACGACGTCGCCGAGAACTACGACGCAGACGTTTCTGACGAGTTCGACCCAAGGGTGATCGAGTCCATCGTTTCGTTTCTGGCGGACTTGGCGCCCAACGGCACCGCACTGGAGTTCGGAATCGGCACGGGACGAGTTGCGCTGCCGCTTCGCGAACGCGGTGTTGATGTCCAAGGCATCGATCTCTCATCGCCGATGGTCGATCGAATGAGGCGCAAACCGGGAGGAAGCGACGTTCGCGTCATTATCGGGGATTTCGCCACCACGTCGATGGAACGAACGTATGACCTCGTCTTTCTCGTCTTCAACACGATCATGAACCTGACGAGCCAGGAAGAACAGATCGTCTGCTTCGCCAATGCCTCGTCACACTTGCTGCCGGGAGGTCGCTTCGTGGTCGAGGTCACGATTCCGCGTCTACAACGCCTACCGCCGGGCGAACGGTTCCTTGCGTTCAATGTTCAACCAGACGCATTCGGCTTCGATGAGTACGACGTGGCGAACCAAGGGCTTATCTCCCATCACTACCGCGTTCGCGACCGCGGGATGCACTCCATCCCTTTTCGTTACGTCTGGCCGTCGGAGCTCGACCTGATGGCGAGGATGGCCGGAATGAGGTTGCAAGATCGATGGAGCGGGTGGGCGCGCGAACCTTTCACGAGTGAGAGTCTGAAGCACGTCTCGGTGTGGGAGAAGCTGAGCTAACCGACGGCCGATCCTGACGTCATTCTCGTTCGCTCGTACCTCTGGGCAGTGCATGATGACGCCAGCGCGCGACCTGTCCACAGCACTTCGAGGTCACTCGAGCAGTGTCAATGGCGTCTCGACGCCCGGTGTCGCCGCGGGTTGGGCCGCGATAGCGTGGACTATGTCCATTCGTCATCGATCTCAATTGGTCCCCTCGCCGTTCACTCAACATACGACCGCCGAGATGGCGTCTTGGGACGCGGGCACACGGCGCCGACGCCATCGAGGGACGAATGGCCAGCCCCGCGACGAGAGAAATCATGTCTCCAATCACGGGTAACGCCGCCGAAGTAGCGCGGCGTGGGCTCCTCAAGATCAGTGAGGCGACGATCCTCAAGACGGTCGACGACCTCGACCTGCGCGGTCACGCGAAGATCAGTGCGGTCGTGGGCATACCTCTGCGCAATCTTCAGCAGCGTCACGATGTTGCTACATTCGCCGTGAGCGCCCCAATCGCTGCCGTGACGGCACTTCTCGAACTGCTCGCTATGTCCACATTGGAAAAAGTGATTGTCGCACTCGACGATCACGCCGACACACCGAATTTTGAACAGCTCAGTGAGGCCATAGATACGGTGCGAGGCGACGGCGCGTCGCTCGACGACGTTGTCGCCGTCCTCGCCTTCGCTGTCGTCGAAGACTTTCCGGCCGCGCCGCACTGTCGCCGACTGTTCGAGGAACGAGACGAGTTCGCGCTACCCGACCTGCCTGATGTCGTGATCACCTCGTCACTGCTGGCGCCGAAAGAGACCGACCCGGAAGTTAAGGAACAGCGCCGCCGCCGCCGTGAGGAAGAGAAGAAACGCAAACGCGGCCCGGCGTCCCAACGTCCGCCTCGCCCGACCAAGTCCAAAGCGCCGTCGAAGGCGCCCGCGAAGGCGACCGAGCCGCGACGAACGGTCGAGCCTTCGATTGCGATCCGGCGCCCGATGAACTTCACGCCGGCTGAACTCGATCGTTTCGATCCGGAGCACGCACTGGCCGGGACGGTGGTTGTCGTCGACGTCCCCTTTGACGCGATGGACCCCGCCCGGCCGGATCAGAAATCCAAGGAACGACCGGCGCTCGTCGTGGCGGCGAGTGCCGACGCCTTACTCGTTCGACCTATCTATTCCAGTCCCGCTCCGACGAGGAACGTCCTGCAGGCGTGGCGCCGGCTCGGGCTTGATCACGTCTGTTATATCGACGACGCGCGCGTCGTCCTCAGTGTCACCCCTTCGGAGTCACTGGAGCGCGTGGGTCGACTAACTGATCAGGAGTGGAACGCCCAACTCTGATCTGGTGCACGAGAAGTACTGCGCCGGCGAGCGCGAGAACGACGCCGGCGATCTGAACACCGAGTGAACCGCTATGGGACTCTTGGCCGAGCAACAGACGTTCGTCGGTCGCGCGGACGAGACCCCAGATAATCATCGCGACGCCGGTGATGATCCCGACCCGACGGTGCGGTCGACGGTGCTCGATCGCGAGCAGCGCCAGCCACAAGAGCCCGTCCTCGGCACCCTGGATGAGCGGCACGGGAACGCGCTTGCCGACTTGACCGTGGTAGTGGATGCCGAACCACTGATGCGTGAGGTGACCTCCGCCGTTGAGCATGAACTGGGGACCGAGGACGCGACCGAGCGCCCAGCCGGCGATGAGCGCCGGTACGAGCGCGTCGGTGAAGCCGGCCAACGAACTCTCGGGCCACCAACGACGCTGCAGGTAGAGACCGACGGGGAGCGCCAGTGCGATGCCGCCGAAACTCGCCAGGCCGCCTTGCCACACGGCGATCCAGCGGGCGGGGTGATCGGAGTAGTAGCCCCAGTTGGTCGCGATGTTGGCGAGGCGCGCACCGACAAGACCGGCGACGATCAGGGCGAAGGCGAACTTCCCGAAGGGCGCGACGTCGAACGCTGCTCGGGCGAGACGCTTACGCGCGTAGAGGAAGCAGACGTAGGCGGCGATCGCGAGACCGAAGCCGTAAGTGTGAAAGACGAGTGGACCGAGGTGGAACGAAGTGGGAACGCCCGACACCGCTAGGCCCGCGGGCGACCCAGACCAAAGAATCCGTAGCCCAGTCGGACGGGGACGATGTGCACGCGCGTGCCCGTCATCTCGGCCTCAATCATCTTGCCGTCACCGACGTACATCGCGACGTGCTGGTCGCCGTCGTAGCCGTAGAAGAGAAGGTCGCCGGGTTCGATGTCGACCAGCGGCACGCGCATGGTGTCTTCGTACATTGCTCCGGAGTAGTGGGGGAAGTCGATGCCGGCCGCTTCGTAGGCGAGCATGATCAGTCCGGAGCAGTCGACACCGGACATACTGGCACCGCCCCAGACGTACCAGACGCCCAGGTACTTCATCGCAGCGTTAATCGCGATGTTGGCGCGCGAGTCCGGTGGCGGATTGGTGATGCCGTCGGCGAGGGACTGTGAGTTGAACGACGTCACTTCCTTCGCCGCCGCGGCAGCCTGGGCCTGGGCGATGTAGGTGGCGATCTTGCCCTTGACCTGGGCGAGCGCGTGGTTGAGCGACGACTGATAGACGTCTGCGGAGTGGAACGACTTGGCCGCGGCGCGCGTGAGTTTGGCCGCGCGGCCGACTTCGGAGGCCAGAAGACTGCGCTCCTGGGTCAGTTCAATCTTGTAGTTCTTCAGGTTCGACAGGGTGGCCGCGACGTCGCCCTGGGCCAACTGGTTGTAGACGTTGGTCGCGCCGATCTTCGAGGCACTGTTGGAGAAGAGGGGATTGTTGCTCGCCGCCGCGCCATTAGTGACGTAAGCGAAGATTGCCTCGGCGCGGAGTTGCGAATCGCCCTTGGAGACGTTCTTCTTGATAATCGCGACGTCGGCCTTGGTGTTGGTGATCTCGCTGGCGATCCTGTTCAACTTGATCTTGGCGAGGTCGTACTTCTGACCGAGGTAGTCGACGTGCCCGCTGATCCGATTGATCTGCTTGAGGAGCTGGTTCGCTCGGGCGCGATCGGTGCCGAGTGTGGAGGCCGCAGCGAGATGCGAGGAGAAGGTCACAGTGCCAAGACACACTGCGACCACAGCCAGGATGGAAAACATCCACCGGAAGCGCCTGAGTTCCCTTGCTGGCCGTAGCGTCGGAGGCGCAAAGCGCACGACGTCAGTCACGCGACAAGGTTACTGGTTCGTTACGATCCCGTGCAGGCTCGACCTCCTAAGAAGGGCCCTACCTCCTGATCAAAGGGGGTGAACGAGACCAATATTGCCGGTAATTCTGAGGTGCGATCGGACAGATTCGTGCCCGAGAATAGGCTCGGCCCATGTCGAATCGTTCTCGCGCGTTACCGCGCCGCTCCTGTCTGTCGACGCCGGGTTCTTCCGAGCGCTTCCTCGCCAAGGCACCGACCGCGACGGCTGACTTCTCGTTCCTCGACCTCGAGGACTCCGTCGCGCCCAACGAGAAGGTGAACGCGCGCGCCAAGGTGGCCCAGGCCGTTCGCACCCTCGACTGGGACGACCGCGTACTGTGCGTGCGGGTGAACGCCTGGGACACGCCCTGGACCTACGGCGACGTCATCGACGTCGTCACCGACGCCGGGCCGCGACTCGATGAGGTGATGTTGCCGAAGGTGCAGCGCGCCGCGGACGTCGTGGCGCTCGATCTCCTCCTCACCCAGGTCGAACGAAACGCGGGGCTCGAGCCGGGCCACATCGGCATCGAAGCGCAGATCGAGACGGCCGAGGGCCTGATCAACGTGGAAGAAATCTGTGCGGCCTCGCCGCGCCTGGAGTCGATCGTCTTCGGCCCGGCCGACTTCGCGGCCTCGATCGGTATGCCGGTCACGACGATCGACGAGAAGATCCATCACGCACCGTCCAATCCCTTCACCTACGTCTTCGCCAAGATCTTGATGGCCGGTCGCGCCAACGGGTTGCACGTCATAGACGGGCCGTTCCTCAAGGTGCGCGACCTCGAGGCGCTGCGCTACGCGGCTCAGATCACGGCCTCCTACGGCTTCGACGGCAAGTGGGCGCTCACCCCCGACCAGGCGATCGTGCTCAACGAGGTCTACTCACCGAGCCAGGAGCTCTTCGACAAGTCCTTCGACATCCTCGACGCCTACCGCGTGGCGACCGAGAAGGACCACACCGGTGCGGTGATGTTCGGCGACGAGATGATCGACGAGGCCTCGGCCAAGATCGCCAACTCGTTCGTGGCCCGCGGGGAGCGATCAGGGATGAAGCGCACCCCCCAATAACGTTCGGCTCGCGTTCACGAGAATTTTAAGAACATGCCCTATCTATTGTCACAGCCCGACGCTAGATTCCTTATTAGGAGAGATTCGCAACAAGGAAATTTCCAACACCGGGCAAGTGATAAAGGAATTCCGAGCGCATGGCAACCATTGAATTGGCGGCTCCCGAGGGTCGCTACCAAGCACTGAAGCGGTCGTTCAGCCCGCGCGAGTGGCGAAAGATCAACGCGATGATGGCCTCGATCGTGGGGCTTCACGTCCTCGGCTTCTTCGTCCTCATCGCCTTCGTCGTCCCCGGGCACTACAAGAACTTCGGCATCGGACTCGGGGCGGTCGCCTACACGTTGGGCATGCGACACGCCTTTGACGCCGACCACATCTCGGCGATCGACAACACCACGCGCAAACTACTCAACGAACGCCACGGCGTGGAGGGGACGAGCCGCCCGCTCACGCTCGGCTACTACTTCTCACTGGGCCATTCGACCATCGTGGTGGCGATCGGCATCGCACTGGTCTTTGCCGAGCGCGCGGTCTTTCACGCCGTGTCGAACAGCAACTCCGGGCTCGAGCAGTTCGGTGGCGTCTTCGGGACGCTCGTGTCGGCGTCGTTCCTCTTCTTGATCGGGCTCATGAACATCGTGATCCTCGCCGGGATCTACCGGGTCTTTCGATCGATGCGCGACGGTACGTACGACGAGGCCGAACTCGAAACACAGTTGCAGAACCGCGGGTTGATGTACCGCTACTTCGGTCGGTGGATGCGCTCCATCGACAAGGAGTGGAAGCTCTATCCGGTCGGCGTCGTGTTCGGCATGGGCTTTGACACCGCCACCGAAGTGGCGCTGCTCGCGTCGACGGCACTGCTCGCTTCCCAGCACTTGCCGTGGTACACGATCATGTGCCTCCCGGTCCTCTTCACTGCGGGCATGGTCCTGATGGACACGATCGACTGTCTCTTCATGAACGTCGCCTACGGCTGGGCCTTCTACAACCCCGTGCGCAAGATCTTCTACAACCTCGTGATCACGGGTCTCTCGGTGGCGGTCTGCTTCTTGATCGGCCTGATCGAAGTGCTCGGACTCTTGCCCCACGAACTGCACTGGCACGGCGCATTCTGGCGCTTCATGTCAGGCTTCGACATCAACACGGCCGGTTTGATCATCGTCGGCATGTTCATCGTGACGTTTGCGGGCGCGGCACTGGTCTGGCGTCACGGCAACATCGAAGAGAAGTGGGGCTCAAAACTGCGTCCCACCGAGACCGCGATTCTCGATGGGGCCGAGCGGGCCCTGGGCGACCCCACGCCGCGCGGCGACCTCGAAGGTCCGTCGCTGGGCTTCGCCGTCGACTGACGTCAGTCGGGGAGTTCTTCCAACAGTCGTCGGGCGATCACTTTGAGACAGAGGGTCTCATCGGCGCCTTCGAAGATCGACAGCACGCGCGCGTCGACGAAGTAGCGGCTCACCGGGTACTCCTCGGCGTAGCCCATGCCGCCGTGGATCTGCATGGCCTCGCGCGTGACCCACTCGGCCGCGCGACAGACGTAGGCCTTGGCCATGGACGCCTCCAGCGCGCCGTCGCCGCGCGCCATCTTGCGTGCGACCTCGAGCGAGAACTGACGCGCGCACTGGATGATCGCCGCCATCGTCCCGAGCTTGACGCGTGTCAACTCGTAGTCGACGATCGCTTCTCCGAAGACGACACGGTTCTGCGCGTAGGCGAGGGCCGCTTCGTAGGCAGCCTGCATCACGCCGATGGCGCGCGCCGCGGTCTGCAGTCGACCGTTCTCGAAGCCGGCCATCTGGAAGTAGAACCCGCGACCGAGTCCCTCCTCACCGCCGACGAGGTCGGCGTCGGGCACGAACCAGCGGTCGAAGGCCAGCTCATAGGAGTGCATGCCGCGGTAGCCGATCGTGTCGATGGGCCGTCCTTCCAGGCGCCCCTGGCCGTGACCCGGGCCAACGTGCGCGCCCTGGACGAGCTCGAAGCCCTCGCTCTCGGCCTGGTGCTTTTCGACCAGGAATAAGGAGAGTCCCCGGTGCGCGGCGCCGCGATCGGTGTCGGTGCGCGCGAGCAGCATCAAGACGTCGGCGCGTGCCGCGAACGTGCACCAGGTCTTGGTGCCGTTGATGAGCCAGCCGCCGTCGGTCTTGGTCGCCGTGGTCGTCACGCCCGCGACGTCACTGCCGAAGTCCGGTTCGGTCACCGCGACGGCGGCGAGTACTTCGCCGGAGGCGAGTCGCGGCAGCCAGCGCTCTTTTTGTTCCTGCGTGCCGCCGTTCACGAGAGCGCGCGTCAAGATCTCCGGCCGAGTGATAAGTGATCCGCCCACGCCGAGAGCGCCCCAGGACAACTCCTCGGTCGCCACGACCATGCCGAGGTACTCGGCCTCACCGCCGGAAGAGAAGCCGCCGAACTCCTCGGGCACCGAGAGACCGAAGCCACCCAGTTCGGCGAGACCCGTGATCACCGACTCGGGGATGTCGGCGTTGGCGCGATGCACGTGTTCGGCGTGCGGGCGGACCTGTTCGAGGGCGAAGCGGTGGAAGGTCTCGGCGACCATCGCGAAGTCTTCACCGAGGTGGCGAGGCCCGGCGTCCTCGGCGAGGCCCGCGACGAACTGGGGATCGCGGTAGGTCGCGACGAACGCCGCGAACGGCCGATACCAGTCATCGTCGACGGCCCACAGTGCCTCTCGACCGAGGACCCGAGCGGCGAGGTCACTCAGCGCGATCGCGAGGAAGGCGGCCACGAGGTTCGATTCGACGTCGCCTTGCGCGGCGTAGTGGAGCGAGGCGCGCGCCGTGGCGAGTGCGCTCGCGGCGTGGGCCAGGTCGTAGGCGAGGCTCTGGTGCGCGTCGACACCACCACCGCGCTTGAGGTTGACGAGCGCGCCGTCGATCACCGACTGCGCGCGGTCGACGAGTTCCGAGGCGTTGGCGAGATCGAGTGGGGGAGTCATCCCCAAAATGTAACGGGTGAGAGGTATCGGTCACCGAGACCTAGGCTTGTCGCGTGAATGTGACAATGCTCCTCGCCGATTCGGCGCAAGTAGCCGACGGAAAGCTCTACATCCTGGGCGGCGGTTGGTCGATCACCGGACCGGATCCGACGCCCTCGGCCGTCGCGATCAAGGTCATGGTCGATTGGCACGAGTTCAACTCGAGTCACCACTGGGAGCTCTTCCTCGAAGACGCCGATGGACAGCCCGTGCGCTTTGACACGCCCGACGGCCCCCAGCCAATCGAAGTGCGCGGCGATTTCTCGGCGATCGCGCCCGATGGCGTGCCGGTCGGCACGCCGGTCGACGTTCCGATCGCCGTCAACTTCGGACCGATTCCCCTCCAAGACGGCGCTCGCTTCACGTGGCGACTGGTGATCGACGGCGAGTCGTTGCCCGGCGGCACCGTATCGTTCACGACGCGCCCGGCGGTCCCCGTCAGCGTCGAAGAGTGAGTCGAACCGATCGTTGCGAGAGAATGGACCCATGAGTTCATTTGAGCGACCGTTCGGACGCTACTTCGAGGAGTTCGAAGTCGGCGACGTCTACAAGCACTGGCCCGGCAAGACGATCACCGAGGCCGACGACCATCTCTTTTGCATGATCACGATGAACCATCATCCGCTGCACACCAACGCCTGGTTCGCCGAGCACGAGACCGTGCATCACAAGAACGTGGTCGTGGGCAACCTGGTCTACTCGCTCGTCCTCGGGATGAGCGTTCCCGACGTCTCGGGTTCGGCCATCGCGAATCTCGAAGTCGAGTCGTTGATCCACCGCAACCCGACCTTTCACGGCGACACGATCTACGCCGAGACGCGCGTGCTCGCGAAGACCCCTTCGACATCCAAGAACGACCGGGGCATCGTCACCGTCGAGACCAAGGGTTTCAATCAAGACGGTCTCGAAGTCTGTTTCTTCCGTCGCACGGTCATGGTTTGGAAGAAAGAGTTCGCGCCCGAGCGACAACGTCCGTACAGTGGCGACGTCTGGTCGTAGCGAGTACGAGGCGTTTCGACGTGCGCTGCGTCGCAGCGCTACGAGTCTCGCGCGTGACCTCCCGTGGATAGCCCACGCCGATCCCTGGGCGATCCTCGTGAGCGAGGTGATGCTCCAACAGACCCAGACCTCGCGCGTGATCGCTCCATGGACGAACTTCATCGCGGTGTTCCCTACCCCAACGTCGTGCGCCGACGCGCCGCTTGCAACGGTGCTGCGGCTCTGGAACGGACTCGGCTATCACCGTCGGGCGAAGGCGTTGCACGACGCAGCGAAGGTGATCCGCGATGAGTTCAACGGCGCGGTTCCTTCCGCGGTGGCGGACCTGCGGCGCCTTCCAGGGGTTGGGGAATACACGGCGAACGCCGTGGCCTCGTTCGCGTTCGGTGAGAGCGTCGCCGTCGTGGACACCAACGTGGGTCGGGTGCTCGCGCGCGCCATCGCCAATCGAACGCTGAGCACCCGTGACGCGCGTGTTGTCGCGAATAACCTCCTGCCGAGGTCCGGCGCCGCGACCTTCAACCAGGCCGTGTTGGATCTCGGCGCGCAGTTCTGCACCTCGACGCCCAACTGCGCAACATGTCCCGTCGCCCGGGTCTGCAAATGGAATCTCGAGGGCGGTCCCGATCCCGCGCCGCGCAGCGCGGGCGTCTCGAAACCGCAGCCGAGGTTCCAGGGATCCGATCGTCAGGGTCGGGGTCGAGTGATCGCCGCACTTCGAGAGCGGCCCCGCTCGATGCGACAACTCGTGGCGCACCTCGACGACGTCAACGCAGAACGTGGCGCGTCACTCGTGGCCGGTCTCATTGCCGACGGACTCGTCGAACAACGAGGAGCGCTCGTGCGCCTGTGCGGCGACGAGTAGCGGTCAATTGCGTGGCGGACGTCGAGCCCTCGATATTCTCGACTCCGTGAGTTCCATCGACGTCGCGCACTTCAAAGAGGTCCTCGGGCATTTCGTCACCGGCGTCGCCGTCGTCACCGCGGGTACGCCCGAGGGACCAGTCGGCTTCACCTGTCAGACGTTCGGCGCGCTCTCACTCGAGCCGACGCTTATCTCGTTCTCGGCGGTCACGGCGAGCAACTCGTGGCCCCGAGCTCGCGACGTGGGCGTGGTGGCCGTCAATATCCTCTCGTCGGAACAAGAGGCGATCGCTCGGGTCTTTGGCAAGCCCGGCAGTGACAAGTTCGCCGGCATCGGCTGGTCGCCCGGCCCCGGCGGCGCACCCTTGATCGAGGGGGCGCTGGCGCACCTGGAAGGTCGCATCGAGTTCGTCACGAGTCAGGGCGACCACGACATCGTCGTGGTCTCGGTCGAATACGTACTCAGTCACCACGGCGCACCGCTCGTCTTCTACCGCGGCGGATTTGGCGGATTCGACTGAGCGGAGACTTCACTACGCTTCGTTGCGTGATGACGCTCGTCAGTCCCGTAGGTGTTCGAACGAGGCGCTGATGGCGCTGGCGCTCAAGATTGTCATCCTCGTCATCGTCATCCTCGTCGTCGGAGTCGCCGCTCTCCGGATCCGCAAGCTTCGTCGAGACGAGATCCGCGAGCTCTCCCGACCGGTCGAGCGGCGTCTGATGTCCCCGCCGCCGTCGCCGTACGCGCCATCGAAGGGCTTCCGACTCCTCGACGGCCCGGTCGACGCGACGCGTCGGCCCGAACCGTCGCGCCCTCGCCTCGAGACCGACCGCGAGTACGTCTTCAGTGAGACACAGATGCCCGGCGACGGTGAGGTGGTCCCGTCGCATCTTCGCCACAACGAACAGTGGGCGTTGTCGAAGTCGGCGAAACGTTCGGCGTCGTTCACGGGACTTCGCGTCGGTGTCATCGCGCTGATCGTCATCGTCGTCCTCGGTCTGCTCGCCCTCTATCTGCAGAACCGGGGTCCCAATCCAGGCGGGAGCGTTCCTCCGGTCACGACGACCACGCATCCTCGATCGACCACGACCACGACCGCTCTGGCGCTGCCGTCGTCGTTCGTCGCCACGTCCTCCAGCGGCGAGACGTCGACCTACAACGTGCCGCTCAAGAGTTACCTCGTCGTCGTGCACGGCGCGCTCGGGCCGACCTGGGCCGTCTACAAGATGGGACCCCAGAGCACGCTCGAATGGCAGGGCACGGTCCAGCAGGGAACCGTCGAGTCGCTGCGGATGATCGGCGACTCGCAGATCACGATCGGCGCGCCGAAGAGCGCGAGTGTCACCGTCGAGGGAAAGCCCGTCGTCTTCCCGTCGCCACTACCGACGACGTTGGTCCTGTCCTTCGTCTCGTCATAGGGCGTCGATCTCCTTCAACGTCCACGCGAGGACCTGGGCCTCGTCGCGCCACGCGTCGTAGCGACCGGAGGGACCGCCGTGGCCCGCGCCCATCTCGGTCTTCAAGAACGCTACGTTCTCGTCGTTGGCGTCACGCAGCTTCAGCACCCACTTGGTCGGCTCCCAAAATCCGACGCGCGGATCGTTGAGTCCGCCCGAGGCGAACAGGTGCGGGTACACGCGCTTCGTTCCGTCGCCGTTCGTCGCGACGACGTTGTCGTAGGGAGAGTAACTCTTCATCGTGCGATAGGCGCTGGCGCTGGCGTCGGGATTACCCCACTCCTCCCACTCGCCAACGGTGAGCGGCAACGACGCGTCCAGCATCGTCGTGAGGGCGTCGACGAAGGGCACGTCGGCGACTACGCAACGAAAGAGCTCGGGGGCCAGGTTCATTACGGCACCCATCAGAAGGCCGCCCGCCGAACCACCTCTGATCGCGAGCTGTTCGCTCGTCGTCCAGCCTTGTCGAATCAGCTCGCGCGCGACGACGACGAAGTCGCTGAAGGTCGTCGGCTTCTGCGCCAGCTTTCCCGTCTCGTACCACGAGCGGCCCATCTCGCCGCCGCCGCGGATGTGGGCGATCGCGAAGATGACGCCGCGTTCGAGCAACGAGAGCCGCAGCGACGAGAACGAGGGATCGATGGAGATCTCGTAACTGCCGTAGCCGTAGAGCAGAAATGGCGTGGGCGCCTTGCGCCCGCAGTTCGCCATTGTCGCCGACGTCGATGAGGTCCGCGCGCCCCACGACCGAGACCGGAATTCGAACGCCGTCGCTCGCGGTCACCCACAGTCGACCGGTCACGTACTGCGACGCGTCGTAACCACCGAGGACGATCTGTTGCTTGCGTACGATCATCTCGCCAGTGGCGATCACGACGTCGCCCACGAGTCGGGGTGTCACGAGCGACGTGACCGACACGCGCAACTGTGACGTGTCGAAGTTCGGATTGGCCGAGAGCGACACCGTGCTCGGACTGGCGGGACCCTCCACCAGATTTGAGCGCCCGAGCAGATCCTCGCCGAACGGATTCGCGCCGGGCGCGATGGTCACGATTCGAACGGCCGCCCCACCGTCGTGCCGCTCGCTGATCGCGAGGAACGTCTTGAACGCGTCGACGCCGTCGAGGCGAGATCCGGGGCGCTCGGGGATGACCTCGCGCCACTCGCCGTCGTCGACCTCGCGCGCCAGTAGACGAAAGTCTCGGGCGTCTTCGTTGGTGACCTTGAGCCACCACGCGACACCGTCATCGTCAACGAAGTGCTCGACGCCGTATTCGATGCCGTGTCGGCGCGCCTCGAGCATCGTCAACTCGCCGGTCGGATCGTGGGCGTCCAGGTAGTGCACTTCGGTCGTCATCGAAGAACCGAGGTGCACGTAGATCACGGCGTCATCGCGACTTCGCCCAACGGCCAAGTTGTACTGCGCGTCGTCCTCTTGGAAGATCAGGACGTCACCGTCGGTAGCGGTGCCGAGTTCGTGGCGCCAGAGTTGGTACGGTCGCTTGGCCTCGTCGACGCGCGTGTAGAAGAAGTGGCGGCTGTCCATGGCCCACGCGAAGCCGTAGTGGACGTCGTCGAGCTCGTCGTCGACGCCGTCTTGTCCAGCGAGTGGGCGGACCGTCACGTGGTGGAGTTCGTCGCCGTCAAAGTCCGTGCCCACGCAGACCCAGTCGTCGTCGGGACTCACGGCGAGTACGCCGACCGAGAAGTAGTCACTGTCTCCGGCCTCGGCGTTCTCGTCGAGGATCACCTGTTCGCCGGCGAGGGTCGTCAGCGGATCGATCTCCGGCGGCGCGCTGACGCCGGCCGTAGGCGTTCGCTCGACTCGGGGATGCCCAAACGTTCGTAGGTGGCCTTCGCCTCGTCAGAGAGGTCGCCTTCAGTGGCGGGCACGCGACAACTGAGTGGATAGTTGAGTCCTTCGCGTGTCCGCTCGAAGTACCACCACGCGCCTTTTCGCACCGGCACCGAGATGTCGGTCTCTTCGATGCGACTCTTGATCTCTTCGAACAGTTCGTCTTCGAGGGGTTTGAGTTCGGCGAAGCTCTGGCTGAGGTAGTCGTTCTCTGCGCGTAGGTGCGCGAGGACCGACTCGTCCTCGCGGTCCATCATCCAGTAGTACGGGTCCTCGCGGACGTCGCCGTGACGATTGATGGAAAAGGGGCGTTTCGGAGCGGTGGGGGAGTAGGCACCGCTCTACTTTGCCTTATTTGGTTGACATGTCCCGAATGGGAGTTAGTACTATGGACATAGGGATTATCCCAAGGGAGCACCATGGCAATCGACAATCTGGATTTCAGCCGGTACCAACTGGGCTGGTCCGACGACCAGATTCCGGTCTTCAAGCCCAAGAAGGGCATCAACGAAGCCATCGTTCGCGAAATGTCCGGCATCAAGAACGAAGACGAAATGGATGCTCGACTTCCGTCTGAGCGCTCTGAAGAAGTTCGAGAAGAAGCCGATGGTGCCGTGGTTCGCCGAGCGCATGCCGGACCTCGACTTCAATGACATCTACTACTACATCAAGCCCACCGAGAACCAGGTCGACCGGTGGGAAGACCTGCCCGACGACATCAAGAACACCTACGAACGACTGGGTATCCCCGAAGCCGAGCGCAAGTACCTCGCCGGCGTCACCGCGCAGTACGAGTCCGAAGTGGTCTTTCACCGCAACCGCGAGGACCTCGAGCGACTCGGCGTCCTGTTTTGCGACATGGATACCGCCGTGCGCGAGTACCCCGACTTGGTACGCAAGTACTTCGGTACGGTGATTCCGCCGAACGACAACAAGTTCGCCGCGCTTGAACTCTGCCGTGTGGTAGCGGCGGCTCGTTCATCTACGTCCCGCCGGGGGTCAACGTCGACCAACCGCTGCAGGCGTACTTCCGCATCAACACCGAGAACATGGGGCAGTTCGAGCGCACGCTCATCATCGCCGACGAGGGCTCCCAGGTCCACTACGTCGAGGGCTGCTCGGCGCCGGTCTATTCGACGGACTCACTGCACTCGGCCGTCGTCGAGCTCGTGGCGTTGCCCGGCGCGCGCATCACCTACACCACGATCCAGAACTGGTCGAACAACGTCTATAACCTCGTGACCAAGCGCGCCCGCGCAGAGGCCGAGGCCCACGTCGAGTGGATCGACGGCAACATCGGGTCACGCCTCACGATGAAGTACCCGTCGGTCTACCTCATGGGCCCCAAGGCCTCGGGCGAGGTGCTCTCGGTCGCCTACGCCGGACCGGGACAGGTCCAGGACGCCGGCGCGAAGATGATCCACTGCGCTCCCGAGACGACCTCGACGATCATCTCGAAGTCGATCTCGAAGGACGGCGGTCAGACGACGTACCGCGGACTGGTGAAGGTCGAAGAGGGCGCGACCGGCGCCAAGAGCTTCGTTCGCTGCGACGCGCTAATCCTCGACGAGCAGTCCATCTCCGAGACCAAGCCCTACATGGAAGTCGGCGAGCAAGACGCGTCGATCGGTCACGAGGCGACGGTGTCGAAGATCGGTGACGACCAGTTGTTCTATCTGATGAGCCGCGGCCTCACCGAGAGCCAGGCCATGGGCATGATCGTGAACGGATTCATCGAGCCGGTGACGCGCACGTTACCGATGGAGTACGCCGTCGAGTGGTCGCGACTGATCGAACTGCAGATGGAGGGCTCGGTCGGCTAGTGAGGCGCGCGCCACATCGTGTAATACGACGGCGCGCCCGCGATCGGGCTCAGGGTCTCAATTAGTTCGTAACCGAAGCGCTGGTAGTAGGCGACGTTGTCGAATCGCGGCGTCTCCAAGTGACTGCCGACACCCTCGGCGTCAATCTGGGCGAAGGCCCGCTCGAGCAGCATCGTCCCGACGCCACTTCGTTGCGCCGGCGGATCGGCGCAGAGCACCATCAAGTACCACTGCGGGTCCTTGCGGTGCGCGCGCACCAGCGCCGCCATGTACTTGTTTCCCGCCAACACGGAACGAGGTCGTCGATAGAAGGCGCGAAGCGACGACGGCATCTGACTCAGTTGCACCTTGATCGGTAGCGGGTAGCCGCCCGTCGTGAGCCAGGCGGCGACGCCGATGGGTTCGTCGGCCTCGTTGCGCACCGTCACGATGCGACCGTGTTCTCCCATGTGGGAGTAGACGGCGCGAAAGAAGTAGGGCAGCCGCGAACGACGCATCTCGTCGTCGGGCAGTAGATACGTGAAAAAGGGATCGTCGAAAAAGGCGCGACTGGACATGGCGATGACGGCCGACAAATCCTCTCCGACCAGCGCTCTTTCGTCTATTCGGCGTCCACTCATCGCTATTTCTTACCAAATTCTGCAGTTATCCGTGGAAGAATGGGGGAATGGGAATGCGTGAAGAGTGCAAGCACTTTCAGAGCCGGACCTACAAGTCCGGGGAGGTCGCGCGTTTCTGCGTGCTCGGTAACGCCCCCGACCAACCCTGGTCCTGTCCCGAGAACTGCGTCACCTACGAGCGGCGCCTTGCTGACGTCGGCTGGTCGCACGGCTCGCTGGTCGACCGACCAGTCGAGAAGGCGCCCGAGACGAGCGCCTCATTGGACGAGCGCCGAGAACTCCTCAACATGGCCAGTGAGATCGTCAACAACGTCGCGCCCGAGATGTACGAAGAGCGGCGCAAGGAACTCGACGACATGGAGCGCAAGCAGCGCGGCTGGAAGTTCTGGAAGCGCTAGTCGCCGCTGAAGACCGGCGGTCGTTTCTCCATGAAGGCCATCATCGCCTCGCGCAGGTCGTGGCTCTGTAGATACAGCGTGTTCCATCGTGCGACGAACTCCAGTCCCTCCTCGACGCTGCGTCCGTCGTTCGCCGCCAGCACCGCCTTCGTGCCCTGCACGGCGAGTGGCGAGTTCTGCGCGATCTCGTGGGCGAGCGTACGCGCGCCGGCCAGCACCTCGTCGGCGTTGCCGTAGAGCGCGTTGACGAGTCCGATCTCGAGCGCGCGTTGCGCGTTGACGTCCTTACCGGTGTAGGCCAACTCGGCCAAGTGCCCGGCGCTGATGATCTTCGGCAGTCGCTGCAACGAACCGAGGTCCGCGACGATCGCGACTTTGGTCTCGCGTACCGAAAACGTCGTGTCGTTCGCGCACAGGCGCACGTCACAGGCGCTGACCAGATCGACGCCGCCGCCGATGCAGTAGCCGTGGATCGCGGCGATCACCGGTATCGCCAGCTCGGCGATCGACGTCACCGAGGCCTGCATGGTGCGCACCGCCTCGTAGGCCCGCGCGTTCGAAGCGGCGCGCGACGATGACGACGTCGCCTCCGCGGCGAAGCCGCCCCCGAACTCTTTGAGGTCGAGTCCGACGGTGAAGTGCGGTCCCTTGGCTGCGATGACGAGCGCGCGTATCTCGCGGTCACTGCTGAGCGCGGCCGCGGCGCGGGCAGGTCGCGCCACAGCGCGCTCCCCATGGCGTTGCGGGCCTCGGCGCGGTCGAGCCACAACGTGGCGACGTGGCCGTCGACTTCGAGGGTCAGTACATCGGAGATGAATTCCACGCGTGCTCCTTCAAACGAATGGACATCAGCCTATGACCGCTCACGAAGGAGAACGGAGTGCGCCCAGTACACTGCCTTCGTCCCGATATCTATGAAAATCTTCGCTGATTCAGCCTCCGCCTTCATTGCCGACCGACCCGACGCGGCCCCTCGCCAACTGGCCTGGGCGGCCTTCGAGGAGGCCGGACTCCCGACCACGAGCGACGAGGTCTGGCGCTACGCCCCCTTGAAGGACTTCGACCTGGACCACTTCGGCGTCGTCTCAGAGCCGACGACCCGCAGCGATTCGGCCTTCGCCGCGCAGCTCTGTGAACGCGCGGGACTCGTCGTTCGCGTCGTGGACGGCTTCTGCGTGAACGCCGGCACGACGCTCGACGGCGTGAGCGTCGAGATCGTGGAGTCCTCGAACTCGCTGGCCGGCACGACCTTCGCCGATCGCTACCGCAGCGACACCTTCGCGATCCTGAACACCGCGCTCGCCCCGGCGACGACCGTCATTCGCGTCGGCGCCGGCGTCAATGTCCAAGAGCCGATCGTCGTCCTCAACGTCTCGCATTCGACGGCGTCGTTCCCGAGGACCCAGATCGAACTCGGACGCGGCGCGAGTGCGACCATCGTCGAGTACTTCGAAGGCGGTGTCGACGCCCTCGTGGTGCCGCTGAGTGAGTATCTCCTCGACGACAATGCCTCACTGCAACTCATCACCTACCAGCGACTCGACCAGAGCGCGTGGCACGTGGCGCGCACGACCGGATTCCTCAATCGTGACGCCCGCCTGCGCCAGGCCGTGGTCGGCATCGGCGCCCACTACAACCGCTCGCGTAACGACGCCGAGATGCGCGGCGCCGGGATCGGAGAACGAACTACGCACGACGTTCCTCGGTTCGTCCGACCAGGTGCATGACTTTCGCACGCACCAGATGCACACCGGCGCGCGTTCGCGCTCGACGCTCCCTGTCCAAGGGCGCGGTCGCTGACGAGTCGCGATCGGTCTACACCGGACTCATCGAGATCGAGAAGGGTGCGAAACGCACCGACGCTCGCCAGACCAACCACAACTTGCTGCTGTCGCCGGCGGCGCACGCCGACAGCGTGCCAAACCTGGACATCCGCGAGAACGACGTCATGTGCGCCCACGCCTCGAGCGTCGGCCCACTCGATGAACTCCAGCGCTGGTACCTCGAGTCGCGCGGTGTGAGCCGCGAAGACGCCGAGCGTCTGATGATCCAGGGCTTCTTCTACGAGATGCTCGCCAACTTGCCGCCGGAGCTGGCCGAGTTGGTCGAGCGCGACGTCACCTCGGTGCTCGCCACCGTGAACGTGGTGACGCCGTGACGACGGTCGACATCGGACAGTTGAGTGACTTCGAAAGTGGCGTGCCCCACCAGATTCGCGTGGAGAACCGAGTACTGGTCCTGGTGCGCATCGAGGACGACGTCTACGTCTTGGACGATCGCTGCAGCCACGAGGACTTCAGCCTCGCCGAGGGCGAAGTGGACTGTGAGATGCCGAGATCGAGTGCGCTCGTCACGGGGCGATGTTCCGCCTGAAGGACGGTGAACCGGTCTCGCTACCGGCCACGCGACCGGTCGCGCACTACGACGTGCGCAACTTCGACGGCCACCTGCAAGTGGTGCTCCCGTGACTTCCACCCTTACGATCGAAGGCCTGCGCGTCGAAGTCGCGGGCAAAGAGGTCCTCAAAGGTTTTGACCTCATCAATGTCGACCGGCGAGGTCCACGTCATCATGGGACCGAACGGTTCCGGCAAGTCCACTCTGGCCCACGCACTGAGCGGACACCCGGGTTACAAGGTCCTCGGTGGTTCGGTGCAGATCGACGGTGTCGAACTGTTGAATATGTCGCCTACGGAGCGTGCACGTCACGGACTCCTCTTGGCGATGCAACAGCCGCTGGAAGTCGCCGGCGTTCGACCGATCGACCTCCTGGTCGCGGCCGGAGCGGACCCGACAAATCTTCGTCAACGCATGCGCGTCGAAGCGGATCGCGTCGAACTTCGCCCCGAGATCCTCGATCGATTCGTCAACGTCGACCTATCGGGTGGCGAGCGCAAACGCGCCGAGATGGTGCAGTTCGGAATCCTGCGGCCCAAGTTCGCGGTGCTGGACGAGATCGACTCCGGCCTGGACGTCGATGCATTGGGCGCGGTCGCGCGACGACTGTCACTCGCGAATGACGAGTGGTCGTGCGGCATTCTCGCGATCACGCACTTCAAACGACTCTTGCAAGAGCTCACGCCAACGAAGATCCACGTATTGAGCGAAGGTCGCGTGGTCGCGACCGGCGGCCCAGAACTTTCGGAGATTCTTGAACGCGACGGCTACGAGCCGTTTCGTGCGACGTCCGCTTGACCATGGCACCGAGTGGCCGAAGGTTAAACTCGACGGATGGCTGACGGAAGCAACGGCGCTCCTCGGGGCCCTTCGGAGAGAACGCCGAGCGCTAAACGACGAGCCCTCGCCAATGAAAGTCGTCTGATGGCCCTGGGTGACGCCGTCGATCGCCAGTCGGGTCGCACACCGAAGCGACGCCGTCGCGGCGTCGAGGCCGCACGTGGCTCGTCGCCGCCGTGTCGGTCATCGTCCTCATCGTCGGCATCCTGGGGGGCGGCTACCTCTACGCCAACTGGCGCTTCGGTGAGATTCACAAGATCAAGGTGCACGGCATCACCTACCCGGTGCCGGGACAGCCGTTCAATATCCTCGCCGTCGGTTCAGACTCGCGCGCCGGACTGAGCGGCGCCGTCGCGCGACAGACCGGCGCGAGCACTGACTCGGTCGGCGGTCAACGCAGTGACGTCGTGAAGATCATCCGAGTCAACCCACAGGCCAGGACGATCACGATCTTGTCGATCCCGCGCGACACCGAGGTGACGTTGCTGGCGAACCAGGCGCTCTACGGCAACTACAACCGCATCAACGTGAACTACGCCAATGGGCCGTCGCTACTCGTCCAAACCATCAAGGCGAACTTCGGGATAACGATCAATCACGTCGTCCAGGTGAACTTCAGCGGCCTGATCAACTCCGCGGTCGCCATCGGCGGTTCTACCTGGACTTTCGCTACCCGGTCATCGACCCCAACTCGGGTCTGGAGATCACGCACCCGGGCTGTCAGTTGGTCAACGGATTCCAGGCCCTGGCGGTCGCGCGTAGCCGCCACTACTACTACGCGCTGAGCGGACACCCGACGTGGCCGAATCGCAGAGAGTTCGCCCATATGTCCGACGATGCGATCAACAACGAACTTCTCACCAACGGATTTACCTATGACGGAACGAGCGACTTCGGGCGCATCGATCGCCAGACGTCATTCCTGCGCGCCATGTTCGAACGCGTGAAGTCCAAGCTGGACAACCCAATTGCCATGAACGGGTTCCTGGAGAACCTACCCAAGGGCATCACCATCGACGACACGTTCTCACTGAATGAACTGATCGGTCTGGCGCTCAAGTTCCACGGCTACAACTCCAACTCGATGCAGACCTACACGCTGGACGAAGTTCCCGCGGTAGTCGGCGGGGCCGACGTCGAAGTCGTCCAAGAGCCTTACGCCGAGCAGCAACTCGTCAACATCTTCGGGAGCTCCTTGCTGCGACCGACGAATCCGCCACCCAACGCCGCGGGCGTGCCGCAGATGCCCCCGGTGATCACGCCGACGACCACGACGACGCTCGCGACGACCACCACGACGAAGCACCACAAGGCGCCGGTGACGACGCCGACGATCAATCCGACGCTGGCCGAGCCCTCTTCGACCCGGTGCCCTGCGTCCCGCACTGAGTCAGTTCAACTCGTCGAGCCCTTGGATAAGGGTGTTCCACGCCAAAGTGGCGCACTTGATGCGCACCGGGAATTTGATGACACCCTGGAGGCGGCCAGTTCGCCGAGCGCGCGCACGTCGACTTTGGGCGCTTCGCCGTCGTGGGCGAGGGTCGACTCCTGGACGGTCATGAGTTGCTTGAACATCGCGATGGTCGCGCGGACCTGATCGAGGGTCTTGCCCTTGACGGCGGCGCTCATCAATGACGCCGACGACTGGGAGATCGAGCATCCGCTGCCACCATCTTGATGTTCTTCAGGGTGTCGTCCTCGACGTCGAGGTAGACGACGATCTCGTCACCACAGAGAGGATTGAAACCTTCGACGCGAATCGCCGGCGGCGACTCGAGTTCACCACGATTGCGCGGCGATCGGTAGTGATCGAGGATGATCTCGCGATACAGGTCGTCGAGGTTCGAGCCGAGGTTCGACACGTCGCTACCCAAACATCTCACCGCGTGGCCGAGCGCTTCGATCAGCACGTCAGTGTCCTTGGCGAGGGAGTAGGGCCCGTAGGAGGCGCGCACCGTGGCCGCGAGACTGAAGCGGCGCATGAGTGGCTTGGCGCAGTGATGTCCCGGTCGCACGCACACGCCGAACTGGTCGAGTACCTGGGCGACGTCGTGAGGATGGACGCCTTCGACGTCCAGGCTGATCACGCCGCCGCGCTCGGTCATGTCGCTCGGTCCGATGACGCGGACGCGGCCGTCAAATTCGAGCGCGAGCCTCGTCAGCGAATCGCCGGCCAGCGCACGTTCGTGTTGCACGACGTTCGGCATGCCAAGCCCTCGAGGTAAAGCACCGCGGCATTCGACCCGACCGCTTCGGCGATCGGTGGCGTGCCGGCCTCGAAGCGCGGTCGGCCCGTCGGCCGGGGTGTAACCGTCGAGTCGGACGTCAGCGATCATGCCGCCACCGCCGAGGAACGGCGGCATGGAATCCAGGATCTCACCGCGGGTCCAAAAGACGCCGATGCCCGTCGGTCCGAGCATCTTGTGACCGGTGAAGATCAGAAAATCAATGTCCAGGGCGACGACGTCGGTCGGCAGGTGTGCGACCGACTGCGCGCCGTCGACCGCGATCAGCGCACCGTGGCGATGCGCGACCGCCGCGAGTTCACTGATCGGATTGATCGTGCCCAAGACGTTCGACATGCCGGTGATAGAGAGCAACTTCACGCCGCGCATCAGTTCGTCGAGTTGCGAGAGGTCGAGTCGGTAGTCGTCGGTCGTCGGGATGAAACGGACTTCGATGCCGGTCTGCTCGCGCAGCTGGAACCACGGCACGATGTTGGCGTGATGCTCCATCTCGCTGACCAAGACGACGTCGCCGGGCTTCAGGTTCTTGGCACCCCAGGACTTGGCGAGCAGGTTGAAGGACTCGGTCGCGTTCTTCGTGAAGACGATCTCGCCCGCGCCGCCGGGGGCGTTTATGAAACGCGCGACCGCCTCGCGGGAGCCCTCGTAGGCCGCGGTCGCCTCACTGGCGGTCTGGTAGACCGCGCGGTGCACGTTGGCGTGGCGCAGCTGGTAGTAGCGACTCATGGCGTCGATCACGGCGTTGGGCTGTAGCGACGTCGAAGCGGTATCGAGGTAGGTGATCGGTCGATCGAAGACGACGCGGTTCAACTGCGGTATATCGGAGCGAACGCGCTTGGCGGAAAAACTCGTCACGTCGTCACCGGACGCCAGGCGTCGTAGCCCTCGAGTTCGATGAGTTGGGCGAGTTGGGCGTCGCCCGAGTGCACGATCTGACCGTCGACCAAGATGTGCACCTGATCGGGTTCGATCTCTTCGAGGAGTTTCACGTAGTGGGTGACGACGATCACGCCCATGCTCGGGTGCTCGCCGCGAACCGTTCGAACGCCCTTAGCGACCACGCGCAGCGCGTCGATGTCGAGTCCCGAGTCGGTCTCGTCGAGGAAGGCCACGACGGCTCCAACAGCGCCATCTGCAGTACTTCGTTGCGCTTGCGTTCACCGCCGGAGAAGCCGTCGTTGAGGTGACGTTCGGCGAAGGCCGGGTCCATGCCGAGTCGGTCCATCCATTCGGCGAGGTCCAATCGGACTTCGAGGATGCTGAGCTCATCCAGTCCTTTTCGCGCGGCGATCGCCTGGCGCAAGAACTGCACCACCGAGACCCCGGCGATCGCCTCGGAATACTGGAAGGCGAGGAATATCCCGGCGCGGGCGCGCTGGTCGGGCGTCCATTTGGCGATGTTCTCGCCGTTCAACAAGATCTCGCCGCTGGTGACCGTATAGCCCGGATGGCCCATCACGATGTTGGCCAAGGTCGACTTGCCGGCGCCGTTGGGACCCATGAGGGCATGGACCTCGCCCTCGCGCACGGTGAGGTCGACGCCGCGCAGAATGACGTTGCCTTCGGCCTCGGCGTGGAGGTTGCGAAGTTCGAGAAGGGGCGTTGACACGGTGATGAGCCTACCGGCCCAAATCGTCGCAAAGACCAGTGACTACCAGCCCCGTTCGACCCATTCGTCGAGGTGCGGCCGCTCGGTACCGATAGTGGATTCTCGTCCGTGACCGGGCCAGATCGTCACGTCGTCGGCGAAGACGCCGAAGATGCGCTCGTCGATCGAGGTGATGATCGTCGCGAAGTCGGTGGCGTCGTGATTGGTGTTGCCGGGTCCACCGGGAAAGAGCGTGTCGCCGGTGAAGAGCATCGGCGTCTCTTCGAGCGCGAAGCAGATACTGCCCGGCGTGTGACCGGGCGTATGCAGGGTTCGCAGGCGCAGGTCGCCGATCTGGTGAACGGTGTCGTCTTCGAGCAGGTGGTCGTAGCTGGGCAGCATGCCGGCGTCCTCGCCGCGGACCCAGACGTCGATGCCGGCGTCACGAACCTGTTCGACCGCGCCGATGTGGTCCCAGTGGCCGTGCGTCTCCAACACCGAAGTCACGCCGAGTCGACGCGCGACGCGCAGTAGCCGGTCGTGTTCGTTGGCCGCGTCGAGCAGCGTCGCCTCGCCGGTTCGCTTGCAACGAACGACGTAGACGTTGTTCTCGATCGGTCCCACGACGAAGCGGTGCACCTCGGCGCGAGCATCGGACCAGACCAGTTCCACGTTGTCCATGCCCCCACATTGCCACTTGGATGGCCCGTGTCGAGGTTGAGTAATGTCGAAGAGGCTGGGATTACCGTCCAGTACGCACGGAAGGACTGCGATGAACTTTGGATTCAGCGAGGAGCAAGATGAGCTCCGCAAGATGGTGAAGCGATTCTTAGAAGAGAAGTCGCCCGAATCCGAAGTACGCCGCTTGATGGCCACCGCCGAGGGCTACGACTCGGCCGTCTGGGACCAGATGGCCAAGGAGTTGGCGCTCCAGGGACTCGGCATCCCCGAGGAGTTCGGGGGCCAGGGCTACGGCCCGGTCGAGCTCTACGTCGTCTTCGAAGAGATGGGCGCCGCGCTCTTTTGCTCGCCGTACTTCTCGACCGTCGCGCTCGCCGCGAACGCCGTGCTCTTCGTCGGCACCGACGCCGACAAGGCGGCCTATCTCCCGGGCATCGCCTCGGGCGAGACGATCGCCACCGTGGCGCTCACCGACGACGCCGGCCTCTGGGACCTCACCAAGACCTCGACCACGGCGAAGGCGTCCGGCGACGGTTTCGTCGTCAGCGGCGTGCGTAGTTACGTCACCGACGGCAACTCGGCGTCGATTATCTTCGTGCCGGCCATGACCGACAAGGGCCTCTCGCTCTTCGCGGTCGACGGTGACGCCGCGGGCGTGACGCGCGAGTCGCTCGCCACAATGGACCAGACCCGCAAGCAGAGCCGGGTCGTCTTCACTGACGCGCCCGCCACGTTGGTCGGGGTCGAGGGCGACGCGCTCGCCGGCCTGGAGACCACGTTGCAGGTGGCCGCGTCGGCGCTCGCCGCCGAGCAGGTCGGTGGTGCCCAGCGGGTCCTCAACAACTCGGTGGAGTACGCGAAGAACCGCGTGCAGTTCGGTCGCCCGATCGGTTCGTTCCAGGCGATCAAGCACAAGTGTGCGGACATGCTGCTCGACGTCGAGTCGGCCAAGTCCGCCGCCTACTACGCCGCCTGGGCGTCCCAGGAGCGAAACGACGAACTGCCAATCGCCGCGAGCCTGGCCAAGTCATTCTGTTCCGAGGCGTACTTCCACTGCGCGGCCGAGAACATCCAGATCCACGGCGGCATCGGCTTCACGTGGGAGCACCACGCGCACCTTTACTTCAAGCGCGCGAAGAGTTCGGAACTGTTCCTGGGCGACCCCGCCTACCACCGCGAACTTCTGGCTCAGCGCCTAGGCATCTAGCTCGGTGCTCGCTCACGAGCAACTCCAGAGCGGCGCGTCGCTGCTGGACCTTCGCATCGCGACGTCGAGTGCTCGACCGTTGGCGAGTCACGCGCTGATCATCGTCCACGGACTTCCCAAGGCGATGGGGATGGGCCGACAGGCGGCCGGCCTGTTGCCGGAACTGGCCGAGCACATGGCGACCGAGTCGGGATGGATCGTCGCGACCGGGACGCTCTCGGGCGTCGGCGGCAGCACCGGCACGTTCTCGGCCACCCAGTGGCGCGCCGACCTGAAGACGATCCTCGAGCGCGTCGACGAGGGGGAGCGGCGAATCTCGATGGCCGGCTTCGGCTTCGGCGGGGCACTCGCCTTGGCGACGGCGGCCGAAGACGAGCGCATCCGCGGCGTAGCCACGTTCGCGACCCCGGCCCATCTGGAGCCGTGGTGCGGCAGCGCCGAAGACTTCCGTCGGGCCGTGCAGATTGCCGGCGTGGTCGGGGACGAGCGCGACCTGTTGCCGGCCGAGCAGTTGCGTGACGACGTCTTCGCCATCGATCCGCTGGTCTCGATCGCGAAGATCCCCCCGCGCCGACTCATGGTTGGCCACGGCACCGAGGACATTGAGATTCCCGCCTCCGACGCGCGCGACCTCGTGGCGGCGGCCGAAGGCCGAGCCGAACTGCGCCTCATCCAGGGAGCCGGACATCAACTTCGCGCCGATCCGCGAATGGTGGCGACGTTGTTAGGTTGGCTCGACCGGCACCGTTGACAGCGCCGCCTCGAGCGCGCCGCGGATGGACCTCGCCGCCGCTTCGGGATCACGGGCTTCGGTGAGTGCGCGCACGACCACGAAGTGCCGAAGACCGGCGGCGACTAACGCCGCGACGTTGTCGGCGTTCACCCCACCGGTGACGAAGACCGGTCGATCGCTTCGCGCCTGACTGGCGACGGCGTAGTCGATCCCTGTTCCTGGCCGCCCCGGCTTCGTTGGAGTCGCGATGATCGGACCGGCGCTGAAGTAGGTCGCCATCTGATTGAGCGCGGCGTCGAACTCGTCGGGCGAATGCGTCGAGAGTCCCACGATCGATTCGTAACCAAGCAACTCGCGACAGTGCGACACGCTGACGTCCTCTTGGCCCACGTGCACGCCGTCGGCGCCGACGGCGGCGGCCAACTCTGGTGAGTCGTTCATGATGAAGGGCACGCCGAAGTCACGACAGATCGGCACCATGACCGTGGCATCGGCGATCCGGGTTTCGTCGTCGAGGTCCTTTTCACGCAGTTGGACGATATCGACGCCGCCGCGAAGGACCGCTGGCAAGAAGACCGCAAGGTCGTCGCGATGCGGCACGCAGAGATAGAGATGGCGATCATTGAGGGCGAACACGAGGTCCACCATAGGAGGCGCTCGAGAGTGGCTTCGATGCGCCAGAATGGAAGGATGCAGATTCCCGCCAAGACCGAGTACGCCATTCGGGCGTTGCTCACGTTGGCGGCGAGTGACGTGTCGGTGAGCGCCGAGCACTTGGCCCAGGAACAGGAACTTCCGGCGAAGTTCCTTGGCGCCATCTTGTCGGACCTTCGACGCGGCGGTCTCGTGACCAGCCAGCGCGGACCGGAAGGCGGTTTCAAGTTGGCGCACGACGCCGATCAGATCTCCATTGCTGACATCGTGCGAGTGGTGAGCGGACCAATGGCCGGCGTTCGCGGTATGCGTCCCGAGACGCTGGAGTACGAGGGAGATGCCAAGCACCTTCGCGAGGTCTGGATCGCCGTTCGAGGCGCGCTGCGCGAGGTGCTCGAGCACGTGACCCTCGGCCAGGTCCTTCGTGGCGAACTCCCCGAGGCCGTCACACGCTTCACGACCGAATCAGATTCGTGGGTCACCCGGACCATATGAAGCAGATTCATACCGACGGCGCCTGCCGCGGCAATCCCGGACCGGGTGGCTGGGCGTGGGCGAGCGGCCGCGACAGCTACGCCAGCGGTCCGGCCGAGCACACGACGAACCAGCGCATGGAAGTCATGGCCGTCATCGAAGCCCTGCGTGAGAACGCCGAGAGCCCGCTCGAGATCGTCAGCGACTCCTCCTACGTCGTCAAGTGCTTCAACGACAAGTGGCACGTCGGGTGGCTGCGACGGGGCTGGAAGAACTCCCAGGGCAAGTCGGTCGCCAATCGAGACCTCTGGGAGGAACTGTTCGCGCTGGCCCTCGACGAAAGACGCGAGATTCACTTTTCATGGGTCAAGGGACATTCGGGTGACGCGATGAACGAGTTCGTTGACGTGCTCGCCACCGAAGCGGCCGACACCCAGCGGGGTCGCCACTCGTAGTTCGACGCGCGAATTACGAATTGGCGAAGGGGCCAAAACATTAGGATTCCCCCGGGGGTCATCCACTACAGAATGAAGGAACGAACGTGACTAACGAGGCCCAGCAGTTCGACGTGGTCGTCATCGGAGGTGGCCCCGGAGGCTACGCCGCCGCTCTCTACGGAGCCTCGGCCGGGCTCAACATCGCCATCGTCGAGCGCGACAAGGTCGGCGGCACCTGCCTGCACCGCGGCTGCGTGCCCGCCAAGGAGTTCTTGGAGACCGCCCACGTGCGACGCACCGTCGAGCACTCCGCCGAGTTCGGCATCACCAACAAGGGCACGACGGTCGACTTCGCGGTGAGCCAGAACCGCAAGAACGAGATCGTCGAGCGTCTCTTCAAAGGTCTCTCGGGCCTCTTGAA
Organism: uncultured Acidimicrobiaceae bacterium; assembly: GCA_963764095.1. Taxonomy (GTDB): domain Bacteria; phylum Actinomycetota; class Acidimicrobiia; order Acidimicrobiales; family RAAP-2; genus RAAP-2. The sequence goes on from CAVXRB010000037.1 coordinate 54,135, forward strand.
GGGCCGCAAGGTGACGATTTTCTCCGGCACCGGACGCCTGGAAGCCGACGGCTCGGTCACCGTGGTTGACGGCGAGGACGCCGGCGTGGTCGCCAAGGCGGCGAACGTCATCTTGGCCGCCGGTTCGGTCCCGCGCACGTTGCCGGGCTTTGACATCGACGGCACGATCGTCGTCACGTCCGACGAGTTCTTGGACCTCTCGGCGCTGCCCAAGACGGCCGCGGTGATCGGCGGCGGGGCCATTGGCTGTGAGTTCGCGTCACTGCTGGCCGACATGGGGACGACCGTCACGATTCTTGAGGCCCTGCCGGCGATCCTGGCGGGCTGTGACACCGAGGTCGCGAGCGTCGTCGGACGGTCCTTCAAGAAGCGTGGCATCGAGATTCGCACCGGTGTCACCATCACCGGTCACACCCCGAAGAAGGGCTCGACCACGATCGCCATCGAAGGCGGTGACGACGTCACGGTCGACATGGTCGTGATGTCGGTCGGTCGCCGACCGCGCACCGAAGACCTGCTGGCCGACGGGACCGGCGTCGAGATCAACGACCGCGGCTTCGTGGTCGCCGACGGCCACCAGCGCAGCGCCAATCCCAACGTCTACGCCGTCGGCGACGTCGTCGCCAATACGCCCCAACTCGCGCACGTCGGATTCGCCGAAGCGATCGTGGCGATCAAGAGCATCCTCGGCGAGCCGAGTGTCCCGGTCGATTACGACCGAGTCCCTTGGGCGATCTATTCCAACCCCGAGGTCGCCTTCTGCGGTTTAACCGAAGCCAGCGCCAAGGAGAAGGGCTACGACGTCGTTGTCAAGAAGGACCCTTTCGGTGGCAACAGCCGTGCCCAGATTATCGGTGATACCGAGGGCGTCGTAAAGATCATCGCGGAGAAGCGCGCCGACGGGACGGCCGGCCAGATACTCGGTGTGCACATGGCCGGTCCGTGGGTCACCGAACAACTCGGCGCCGGATATTTCGCCGTCAACTGGGAGGCGACCGCTGAAGAGGCGGCCGCGCTCATCCAACCCCACCCTTCGCTATCCGAGACCTTCGGCGAGACGTTGATCGCGCTCGCCGGTCGAGGTCTGCACGTCGGCTGACGCCATGTGTCACGATGTCGCATGGACGAATTCAGTCTCCTCACCCGCGCGCTCGATAACCAGCGTGCCCACATACTCGCTACCGTCGACGGGCTTGACGAAACGCAACTGACGACACCGTTCTCACCCAGCGACTGGACGCCGGCCGGGTTGATCCAACACCTCGCCCTCGACGTCGAGGGCTACTGGTTCCGGATGGTGTTCGCCGGTGAGGATAGCGCGCGCGATGGCGATCCAGAGAGTGCGTGGCACGTCGCCCCCGGAGGGGGGCTCGCGGCGATCCAGCGCTACCGCGATGAGTGCGCCCTGGCCAATGAGGTCATTGCTTCGCACGCACCTGACGACGAGCCGACGGCGTGGCCTGAGCGTTGGGGAAACTGGCGTCTCGCGAATCTCTATCAAATGGTGCTCCAGGTCGTCACCGAGACCGCTTGCCACGCGGGTCACTTGGACATCGCTCGCGAGTTCATCGATGGGACCCAGTACATGGTGATCGACTAGGTCTTACGGGATCACGACGTCACCTCGACCCGGGAACACGGTGGTCAAGCGAAATGTGAAAAAACCTGCGCCGGTAGAGTTGACGCAATGACGGACGTCACACTTCCTTCGCTTGGCGAGTCAGTCACCGAAGGAATCATCACCCAGTGGTTCAAAAAAGTAGGCGACATAGTCGCCCGCGACGAACCGCTCTTCGAGGTATCGACCGACAAAGTCGACTCTGAGATGCCCTCGCCGGCGGCCGGCGTTTTGGTACAGATATTGGCCGAAGAGGGCGATACCGTCGAAACCGGGTCGCGCGTCGCGGTCATCGACGAGTCGGGCACGGCGACTCCGCAAGTGGCAAAAACTGACGAACGCCCAAGAACCGAATCCCGCATCGCCGCCCGCTTCTTCATCTGCTCCTTCGCCCGTCACGAAGAGTGACGACACCCTCAACGGGGTCGTGGTCTCGCCAGTCGTTCGCCGGATCTTGGCCGACGGTGGCGTCGAGCCCTCGACGTTGCAAGGTAGCGGTCCGGGCGGGGCCATTACCCGGCGCGACGCCGAGCGCGCGGTGCTCGACGGGCCGACGGAAGAGAAGGTCGTCGTGCTCTCCAATGGTCGACGTCGAATGGGTCAGCACATGGCCGTCTCTGCGCAGGTCACGCCGCACGGCTTCGTCGCCATCGAGGCCGACGGCGCAGCCTTCGCCAAGCTCGACGCACTTGGTCGCACCACACGCGACGACGTCACGGTGAGTGACGAGATGCTGGTCAGCCTCGCCGCGGTTCGCGCCTTGGCGGAGTACGAGTTCCTGAACGCCACGTTCACCGGCGAGGAACTCGTCGTGCACCGCACCGTCAATCTGGGACTCGTCCGTTCGGTCGCCGATGACGGCATGCTGGTGCCCGTCGTCCACGCCGCGGCGGGATTGACGCTCCGCGCGCTCGCTCGACGCGTCAATGAACTCGACGAACGTGTGGTCTCTCGACAACTCACGACCGATGACCTCATGGGCGGGACGTTCACGGTCCTCGGTGCCCCGAGCGCGACGACCTTGTGGTCCGAACCGATCATCATCCAGCCCCAGGTCGCCGTCCTATCGGTTGGTGCCGTGCGCGAGGTCCCGGTCGTCGTAACTCGTGACGGCGTCGGCGCCATAGAAATCGGACGGCGCGTCATACTCGGTCTCTCTTTCGACCACCGTGTCTGTGAACCGGTCTCGGCGGTCGACTACCTCGATCGTGTGGCACAGCTGCTCGCCGGACTCGACGTCGAGGGGGAGCGATAAGTGTTGCGGCGTCGCCACCTCGGTCGGATCTCCTTCGCGGAGGCGAACGACTTCCAACGCGCGTTGCTCCAGTCGAGCGACGACTACATCTTGGTCTTCGAGCACCCGCCGACCTACACGCGCGGAATTCGAACGATGGAGGAGCATTTCTTGGTCCCACCGGAGTCGCTGAACGCCGTCGTCATCGACGCCGATCGCGGCGGGGACGTCACCTATCACGCGCCTGGTCAGATCGTCGCGTGGGCGATCGTCACCGTCGCCGACGATCCTTCGGCCGGTAAGGCCCACGTGACGCGACTCGAGGACGCCGTCATCGCGACCGTTCGCCACTTCGATCCGGAGGGTCGACTCGGTCGAGTCGATCGCTTGGACGGTTACCCCGGCGTCTGGGCCGACGTCGACGGCGCACCCGCCAAGATCGCCGCGGTCGGCGTCCGAACCGAGCGCAACGAGTTGGGTCTTCGTCGCACGCTCCACGGCGTCGCGTTGAACGTCGACATTGACATGGCGGGTTTCACGGCGATCGTCCCCTGCGGCATCGCGGACAAACCGGTCGCGTCGATGACGTCGCTCGGTCTTAGCGTCACGGCGTTGGAGGTCGACGAGCGACTGGGCATCGAACTCGAAGCCCGCCTCGGGGGCAACGCCACCGTGGCCCGCGTCGATCGAAGTGCCGCGACGACCAGTGCCGAGCGACCACTGCTTCGTCGACTGCGCAAGGCCGGCGTCGACCCCGACGCTGGCGTGCCGATCCGCAGTCGCAAGCCCGAGTGGCTGCGCATCGAAGCACACATGGGCGAGGAGTATCAATCACTGCGTACGCTGACCGAAGACCTGCGCCTTGTCACGGTCTGTGAAGAGGCCGGCTGCCCTAACATCTTCGAATGCTGGTCCGCCGGTACGGCGACGTTCATGGTGAACGGGGAACGATGCACGCGAGCCTGCGGTTTCTGTCTGATCGATACCCGAAAGCCGTTCGCCCTCGATCCGACCGAGCCGGAGCGTGTCGCCGAAGCCGTCGTACGACTGAAGCTGGCACACGCGGTCATCACGTGTGTCGCGCGCGACGACCTCGCTGACGGTGGTGCCGGAGCGATCGCCGCAACGGTGCTCGCCATTCGCGAGCGTTCGCCCGAGACCAACGTCGAAGTACTGACGAGCGATCTCAAGGGCGACGCCGCGTCGCTGCAACTGATCATCGAGCAGATGC